>NC_014378.1:1234798-1852197 GCF_000144695.1 Acetohalobium arabaticum DSM 5501 | reverse complement strand
TAGCAGAAAGCAATGTGAAATTTAAGATAAGTACAAATAAAAAGAACCAAACTATAAATTATTTATCTCCTAGAGAGAATGGTGTACCTAGTGATATATCTGGTATAAAAATAACAAGCTGGCAGGAAGTGAATTGAAAGAGGTGAACCAATGAAAGTATTGGACAAGCTTAAAAATAAATTCAGTAGTTTCTTCAACAATAACATAATCGGTCTGGATATCGGAGATAGCTTAATTAAGTTAGTAGAAGTCGAGTCTAAACAAGATAAGATTCAGCTTAATAATCTAGCTATTACGCCTACACCTTCTGAAGCTGTAGAAGAAGGTAAATTAAAAGATATAGATGCACTGTCGGAGCAGATAAAGTCTTTACTTGAAGATAATGAATTCCAAGTAGATCAAGCAGTGACAGCTGTTAGCGGTGAAGAGGTAATTATTAGAACTGTTGAAGTGCCCAATATGCCGGAAGATGAGCTGGATGAAGTAATCAGATGGGAGGCCCAGGAACAGATTCCGATTTCAGTAGATGAAGCCATTTTAGATTATGAAATTGTTACTAGAAAGCCTAACGGCGGTTATGAATTGATGTTAGTGGCTGTAGCTAAGGATTTAATCGATAGATACATAGATCTCTTTGCGAATTTAGGGCTTAAGCTAGCAGCTATTGAGATAGAACCTACAGCAGCTGCTAGAGTAGTACACCAGCTATACCCTACTCAAACTATCGGTTTAATAGATATCGGTGCTGGTACCACTGATGTTTCGATTTTTGGGAATGGTGAATTAATCTTTACTAGAACTATAAGAATGGCCGGAGATGAGATTACTGAAGAGATAATGGAAAATTATGATTTAAGTTTCGAAGAAGCCGAAGAGTACAAACGAAATAATAATTTGTTTGAAGATGCAAAACTAAATGTCTTGATCAGAAATTTAACGACAGCTATCTATAGATCGCTTGATTACTTTCAGGTACAGTATAAGGATTATAATGTGGACCAATTAGTCTTAACCGGCGGCGAGAGCAAATTAACCGGATTTATTTCTCATCTGGAGAATGAATTTGAAGTAACAACAGAAAAGTTAGATTTAATTTCAAGTATAGAATCAAAAGTAGAGGGACTTTCCCGCAGTGAATTATTAGAAGTGATGCCGTTTTTAAGTGTTGGAATTGGACTGGGATTAAGGGAGGTAAAGGGAAATGATTAATCTGTTGCCTTCCGAATATAAAGAAAAAAGAAAATTGAATATAGATAAGATCTTGATCGGAGTCCTAATCTTTACTTTATTATTAATACCGCTTTCTTATTATATTAAATTAAGTCTGGAGATTAAAAGAGCAGAAGCAAAATTAGAGTTGATTGATAGAGAGTTAGATAAGCTTAAAGATAAGAGTCAGGGACTGAATAAGTTACAGAAGGAATACCAAAGCTTAAAGACTAGGCTCCATAACCGGAAAAAGATAGTAGGAGAAAAGGTAGATTGGAGTGCTGTTTTAAGAGAATTACAGCAGGTAATTTCTGATGAAAGCTGGATTAAAGAATTTAAAGTAGTCAGTCATCAGTCATTTAAGATCACCGGATATACTTTGAATAATCAACAACTGGAGATAATGATTGAGAAATTAAAGACTTCCAGTTACTTTAATGATGTTTCGATTGATTCTTCAACCCAAAAGAAGCTTGTCTTAAACGGTTATGAAGATCAGAACACCATTCATTATCAGATAAGCGGTAAGTTAAGAGCGAATGTTGGTGATAATAATGGAATGGAGTAACTTAAGTTCGAGAGAACAGAAATTAATACTGATTGGATTAATAGTGATTTTGAGTGTCGGATATTATTATTATATTTATCAGCCGCAGGTCAAAAGATTGGCTGAAGTCAAACAGCAAGTAGAACAGAAGCTTAATGAGTTGCGGGTTGAAAGCAAGGTATTGGAGAAAAAGAAGGAACTAAAACAGAAGTATGAATTACTTCAACAGCAGCTGCAAGAAAAAGAAGGTAATTTTCTGGAGATAGGAGATGATTCAAGATTAATTGTAGATTTAGGCAATTTAGCTGATCAGACAGGAGTTGAGCTGTTATCTACTGGTCCAGCAGAATCGATTAAAGATGATATCTATATTCAGTATCCGGTTAAGGTTAATCTAGAGGGAACTTATAATAACATCATAGATTTTGTAAATAAAATAGTAGAACTGGATTATCTAATTCGAATTCAGAATTTAAATATTTCATCTAAATTAGCTCCTACTGATAGGATTCAAGTTGAAATGAGAATAATTGGTTATGCTCTGGAACAGAAAAGTGGTGATAGATAGTGCAGTTTAATAACTTATTTAGCTCTTCCTTTATCAAAACTAAGCTGGTATTGATTTTTGCTAGTATTTTATTATCAGTAGGATGTAGCGGTTTTATAACCTATCAAGCCCTTGATTTAATCAATACTAAACAGGATATAGAGAACTTTAAAGAGGAAATAGCCAGGATAGTTAAGGTTCAAGATATAGAGGCAGGTCTGGATGAAGATCTACAGGAGATAACTAATGGCAGTAATCAATCTAATGTATTATTTTCTTATAATAATCAGAGTAATACTAATCCATTTCGATCGCTGCTGACTAAAAAGGTAGTTGATAAATCAGTTGCTAGTAAACAGGATAGCTCTACAGTAGATAAGCCTGAAATTATAAAACCGGATATTACAGTTTTAGGCATTCTCGGTAATCAAAAAGTTAAACGGGCTATTATCAGGTTGGGAAGCTCAGAAACAGAAGTATATATTGTTCGAGTTAAAGAAGAAATTCAAGAATTAAAGATAAAATCAATCACAGATAATAAAGTAATCATCACTAAGCAGAACCGGGACTTTAGTTATGAATTTGGAGGTTAAATCATGAACTTAAGATATAATAATCCATCAAAAGTAGCTATTATTATCTACTTGATTCTTGTTATAGTACTTCTGTCTTCGGCAGCTGTTGCCGAGAAGATGCCTGAAAGTGATCAACAGATAGATTTAAATCTCAGGGATGTTGATCTCAAGGATGCATTTCGAGCTTTAGCTGATGTATCGGGGGTTAATATAATTGCTGATAGCTCTGTTGAAGGTAAGGTTACAGTTAAGTTAAAGGATGTTTCTTTTCTAAAAGCTATGAACCTTATAACTAAAACTAATAGTTTGTCTTATCGAGTTTTGGATGGGGTTGTAATAGTAGGTTCGTCAGAAAAATTGAAATCAAACTTTGAAAAGAAAAAAACTAAAATTTTTAAACTTGAAAATTCTGATCCTGAAAAAGTTAAAGAAAATCTAAGTTTGTTGATAAAAAATAAAGCAATTGGAATTAATGAAAGAACGAAGAGTTTAATAGTTACTGCTTATCCTAACAAGTTAAAAGAAATAGGCAATATAATTGAACAACTTGACCATCTACAAAAACAAGTTATTATAGAAGCTAGAATAGAAGATGTATCTTATGATAAATTAAAGGATTTAGGAATAAATTGGAGTTTTGCTAAGAATAGAGGTGATAATAAAGGAGAACAGATAAGTGATACTGATATAGAAAATGGCGGATCTGGTATTTTAGAAATTGGTGACGTATCTATGAATTATACTGCTATTATAAGAGCTTTAAAGTCGACAGATGATTCAACGACTCTGGCTAATCCACGTATAGCTACAATTGATGGTAAAGAAGCAGTAATTAATATGGGACAAGAAGTTCCAATATTAAAATCTGAAAAAGATGATGATGGGCAAACCAGTACTAATATTAGTTTTAGAGATGTAGGAACAGTGTTAAAAATAACTCCTAGAATTAATAATAATCAGATAAGAATGAATATTAAACCAGAAGTTAGTGAAGTTGATCATTGGGAAGGGTCATATCCAGTTATTAATACTAAAAAGGTTGAAACTAATATTATAGTTAAAAATGGCGAAACTATAGTTATTGGTGGTTTGATTTCAGAAAAAGAAATTAATCAATTATCTAAAGTACCCTTATTTGGGGATGTTCCAATTTTTGGTGAATTATTTAAAAGTAGAAGGACCACAAAAGAAAAACGAGAATTGGTTATCTTTATTACCCCTCGAATTATCGAGGATAATGGACAGGCTGATGAGGAAGAGAAGGATTTTTCGGCCTCGATTCATAGTAAAGACAAAAAAGATCAATAATAGTCCTGTAGAGAGCCCTGATTGAATGTGAAAGGCTTATTTTTGTCTGAATGCAGGATAATGGATAGATTGGAAGAAGGTATAATACAAATTTCACTTATGAGGAGTTGATAAGATGTTAAGATATTTAACTGCTGGTGAATCACATGGTAAAGCAGTAACAGCAGTAATTGAAGGGCTACCGGCTAATTTGGAGATTGAGCCTGAAGATATAAACCGCGAATTGGCCCGCCGGCAGGGCGGTTATGGCCGCGGCGGTAGAATGGAACTGGAGAATGATACGGTTGACATTCTATCCGGTATTAGGGCCAATCAGACGCTGGGTAGTCCGGTTACATTTCAGATCAAGAATAAGGACTGGATTAACTGGCAGGAGATAATGTCGCCTGCAGGTGACGGCGGTTATGAGAAAGAGAAAGTAGTTATTGAGAAGGATGAGAAAGTAAAGGAGGTTACTCCTAAAGTAACAAAACCCCGCCCGGGCCATGCTGACCTGGCAGGTAGCTTAAAGTATGATCAGGGAGATATCAGAAATATCTTAGAAAGAGCCAGTGCCCGGGAGACAGCAGCCCGTGTAGCTGTAGGGGCAGTAGCTAAGAAACTGCTTAAAGAGTTTGGGATTAAAGTTATCAGTCATGTAGTCCAGTTAGGCCCGATTGAAGCAGAGAAGCAGGGGCTGAGCTTTTTAGAAATAGAGAATCAGGTAGATAATTCTCCAGTTAGGACGCTTGATGAGCAGGCAGAGGAAGAGATGATTGAAGAGATTAAGCAGGCTAAGAAGGCCGGCGATTCTTTAGGTGGTGTCTTTGAAGTAGTAACAACGCCATTACCTGTCGGTTTAGGCAGCCATGTTCAGTGGGATCGTAAATTGGACGGCCGTTTAGCTCAGGCCTTAATGAGTATTCAGGCCATCAAAGGAGTAGAAGTCGGTTTAGGCTTTGCAGCTGCTGATAAGCCAGGGTCTAAAGTCCATGATGAAATCTATTATCAGGACGGTCGGTTTCAGCATCAGAGCAATAATGCCGGCGGTATAGAAGGTGGAATGACCAATGGAGAGTCTTTAAGATTAAAAGCAGCTATGAAGCCGATACCTACTCTCTATAAACCGTTAGAGTCAGTCGATTTAGAGACAAAAGAGGAGTTTAAAGCCAGCGTAGAGCGCTCTGATGTTACTGCTGTGCCGGCGGCAGGAGTAGTTGGAGAAGCAGTAGTGGCTATTGAATTAGCCAAAGCCTGGCTGGAGAAGTTCGGCGGCGACAGCATGGCTGAAATAAAGCGGAACTATAAAAATTATATTCACTCTTTAAAAGAAAGGTAATTAAAATGGATAATATAGTCTTAATCGGTTTTATGGGTACGGGCAAGAGTACAGTAGGTCAGCATTTATCAGAGAGATTGGAGTTAGAATTTGTTGATTCTGATGAGGTTATCGAAGAGAGAGCCGGCCGGGAGATAAGCAGTATCTTTGCTGAGTACGGCGAGGAGTATTTTCGTGATTTAGAAACAGAAGTAATTACAGATCTGAGCCGACAGCAGAGATTGGTTATCTCAACTGGCGGCGGAGTAGTACTGAGGCAAGAAAATATAGAGCAGCTGCGGAAGAAAGGAACTATTATTCTTTTAACGGCAGAGCCAGAAGTGATTCTCGACCGGGTAAAGGATAGCGATCGGCCGCTGCTTGAAGTGCCAGAGCCGCTAGAAAAGATCAAAGAGATGCTGGCGGATAGAAGAGAGTATTATGATATTACGGAGTATAAGATTGATACTTCTCAGATGTCAGTTGCAGAAGTAGTAGCTGAAATTGAAAAGATTATAAGCAATGAAGGTGGGTAGATCAGTATGGAGCAAGTAGGAGTAGACTTAGGAGAGCGGAGTTATAGGATCAAGATTGGAACAGGACTCTTATCAAGCTTAGATCAACATTTGGCTGAAGCCGGCATTAAAACCGGAACGAAGCTGTTAGTTATTACTGATGAACGGGTAAAGGAGCTCTACGGAGCAGATATCGAAGCTAATTTACAACAGTCTAATTTTGAATTTCGCCTGACAGCAGTGCCTGAAGGAGAGACTTCCAAGAGCTTAGATAGGGCAAAAGAGCTTTATGATGAAGCAGTAGACTTTGGACTGGAACGTAGTTCAGCCGTTGTTGCTTTTGGCGGCGGGGTAGTCGGTGATTTAGCCGGCTTTATTGCAGCTACCTATATGCGCGGAATTCCTTTAGTACAGGTGCCGACTACCTTATTGGCCCAGGTAGACAGCAGTGTCGGCGGCAAAGTAGCTGTCAATCATGAAGCAGGCAAGAATTTAATCGGTGCCTTCTATCAGCCGGAGGGAGTAATCATTGATTTAGAGGTTCTGACTACTCTAGAGGAGCGGGATGTCAAGTCAGGTTTAGCAGAAGTAATTAAGTATGGAGTTATCTGGGATAATAACTTCTTTAATTATCTACAGGTTAATTCGAAAGCAATTAGAGACTTAGATTTTGAAGTATTGACTAAAGTAATTCAGCGATCCTGCCAAATTAAGGCTGAGATAGTTGGTGAGGATGAGAAAGAGAAGGGCTTAAGGGCTATTCTGAATTACGGCCATACAATCGGCCATGCTGTAGAGGCCTTGGCCGGTTATGGCAAGTACCGCCACGGCGAAGCAGTAGCTGTTGGAATGGTTAGTGCTGTTAAGTTAGCCCATAAATTAGAGATGGTAACTGAAACTGAGGTTCAAAAACAGCAGAAATTAATTTCTAGTTTAGGATTACCGACTACTTTTGATAATTTCAAGATAGATAATATAATTGCTAAAACCAGACAGGATAAAAAGGTGCAGGATGGTCAGGTGAGGTATATACTGCCTAATCAAATCGGTGAAGTAGAGATAGTCAGCGGAATAGCAAAAGACTTAATAACAGAAGTGCTCGAAGACCAGCAGGAGGGATAGTATGTATTTAGTATTACATGGTCCCAATTTAAATCTATTAGGGAAACGGGAACCGGAAGTCTATGGAAGATTAACTCTGGCTGATATCAATCAACAGCTGGAGGAACTGGCAGCTGAATTGGAAGTGGAGTTAATAATTGAGCAGTTAAACGGCGAAGGCGAGATAGTAGAACGCATTCACCAGGCGCTAGAAGAAGAGGCTGATGGGATTTTAATTAATCCAGCTGCCTATACTCACTACAGTATTGCTATTCGCGATGCATTGGCCGGAGTTGAGTTACCTACAGTAGAAGTCCATTTAAGTAATATCCATGCCCGGGAGGAGTTTCGCCAGCAGTCAGTTACTGCTTCAGTGGCAGCGGGACAGATCTCTGGTTTAGGGATAGACAGCTATCTCCTGGGACTGCGGGCCTTGGTTAATCTATAGGGAGGAGCTAATTAGATGGAAGAGCGGATTACAGCATTGAGAGAGAAGTTAACTGAGTTAGACCTAGATGGAATAATGATCAATAACCTACAAAACAAATATTATCTCAGCGGTTTTACAGGAACAGCTGGTACAGTTATAATTACAGATCAAGAAGCAGTCTTAATTACTGATTTTAGATACATAGAACAGGCTGAAAATCAGGCTATTGATTTTAAAATAATTGAACATGGTAATCCTAAGATAGAGACAATCAGAGAAGAATTACAGAGATTAGAGGTAGAACGGCTGGGGTTTGAAGCCCAGCAAGAGAGTTATCAACAGTATCAGCAATATCAAAAGAAATTAGGTTCTTTGGAATTAGTACCTACTAAAGATGTAGTTAAAGAGCTTAGAATAATCAAAGATGAGTCTGAGTTAAATACTATTCAAGAAGCAGTTAAGATTGCTGATGATGCTTTTCTACATATTACCGAGTATATTGAACCGGAAATGACCGAGAAGGAAGTAAGTCTGGAGTTAGAATACTTTATGAAACAGAAGGGGGCTTCAGCAAAGGCCTTTGATTTTATTGTTGCTTCCGGTAAGCGTGGAGCTATGCCCCATGGGGTAGCTACTGATAAAGAGATAGCAGCAGGTGAGTTAGTAACCTTTGATTTAGGCTCTGTTTATCAACAGTATAACTCTGATTTAACTAGGAATATTATTGTTGGATCCGAGCCGACAGAAAAACAGCAGGAAGTCTATGAGACAGTCTTGGAGGCCCAACTGGCAGCTATAAAGGCGATTGAACCCGGTAAGACAGGAACAGAAATAGATAAGGTAGCTAGAGATGTTATCACTAAAGCTGGTTATGGCGATAACTTCGGCCACGGTTTGGGACATGGAGTAGGACTTGAGGTCCATGAAGGCCCAAGGTTAGCCCAGGGGAAAGATGAAGAATTAAGACCGGGAATGGTCGTTACTGTTGAGCCGGGGATCTATCTTTCCGGCTGGGGCGGAATCAGAATTGAGGATATAGTAGTAGTTACCGAGGAAGGATGTAATGTTATAACAGAAGCTCCTAAAGAGCTAATTAGAGTCTAATTCGAGTAGAAATGAAGGGAAATATAAGTATAGTCTAGAAAAGCATAAAATGATTTAAAATTATTTAAGGAGGTAAAAGAATTTTGATTTCAACTAATGATTTCAGTACCGGAATAACTATTGAACTGGATGGAGAGCTCTATAAAGTAATCGATTACGAACATACTAAGCCGGGTAAAGGTGGAGCTTATATTCAGACAGAGTTAAAGAATGTCGATACAGGTTCTACTACTACTAAACGATTTAAGTCCGGGGAGAAGGTAAAACAGGCTTATATCGAAACGAGAACGTATCAATATCTCTACCGTGATGGTGACAAATATGTCTTTATGGATAATGATACTTATGAACAGGTTGACCTGACGAAAGATAAATTAGGAGCTGCTACTAAATACTTAAAGGAGAATCAGGAGATTAAGCTTGAAGTCTATGAAGAAAAAATTATTGGCGTCCAGGTACCTAACTCCGTAGAATTGGTTGTTGCTTCTGCTCCGCCGGCAATTAAAGGAGATACTGTCTCCGGTGGTACTAAGCAGGTTGAGTTAGAGACAGGAGCTAAAGTTAAGGTGCCGCTGTTTATTGAAGAGGGGGATATTCTCAAGATTGATACTCGCAGTGGTGAATATATAGAGCGAGTGAATTAATCAAACAGTTTAGAGTTGATATATTTCAAACGCTGCCAAAATCAGCCCTCATTAGTCAGCAATAAGCTATACTTAGAGCTGTAAGCTTAGTCCTTCTACTTTATATGCTAATAATTCGTTTATCTGGGGCTGCTTTAAGTTGCTTTTTGAAATATATCAACAATATCTAACGGGGTTGTTTCAGAAAGGTGAAACTTCCCCGGCTGGATAATGCACTGCAGTAAAATTCAATAAAAGCAAATATCAGCTTAGGCTATAAGGATACATTGGAATCTTCCAGTGTATCCTTATTTTATTTATTATTCATATTTTTACCAGAAACCTAATATGTATTATTGAGAGGTGATTAGGTAATGATTGAACGAATCAAAGAAGAGATCTTTCCAGTTTTAGCTACTACATTAAGAAGGATATTAAGACAGGTTGATACTGATATCTTAAGTAAAACAGAAGAGATTAGATTAAGAACAGATCAGCCTTTAATACTGAATTTACATCATAAAGAAGCAATTATAACTAAGAACGGCCGAATTACTAAAGATTTTAAACGTGCTTACTATACTACTAAACAGGATATTGAAGAAACAATGAATCTAATGACACAGCATTCTCTTTATGCACTAGAAGAAGAGTTACAGCAGGGCTATTTGACATTAGCCGGCGGCCACCGCGTTGGTTTTGTAGGTCAGGTAGTTTCCGATTTAGATGAGATTGAGTTAATCAAAAACTTTTCCGGTTTAAATATTAGGATCTCTCAGGAAATAATTGGAGCTGCTGATGAGGTAATTGGGGAAGTAATTTCCAATGACCAGAGCCAGAGCATATATAATACATTGATTATATCACCTCCTCAATGTGGTAAGACCACATTGCTGCGCGATTTAATTAGGCAGTTGAGTACTGGACTGCCGGAACAAAACTTTTCCGGCTTGAAAGTCGGCGTTGTAGATGAAAGAGGAGAGTTGGGTGGAAGCTATCAAGGAGTGGTCCAAAATCAGTTGGGAATTAGAACAGATCTGTTGGCTAACTGTCCTAAGTCCCAGGGGATGATTCTATTAATTCGGGCCATGTCTCCGGAAGTGATTGTGACTGATGAAATAGGTAGTAGACAAGATGTCCAAGCTATCTGTGAAGCTGTTAATGCTGGAGTTAAGATTGTCACTTCAGTCCACGGTCGTGATCTAAAAGAGATAAAACAGCGGCCTAATTTAGAGAAGCTGTTAGGCCAAAATTTCTTTAAGAAATTTATTATTTTAAGCCGCAGACAGGGGCCAGGAACAGTCGAAGAGATAATCAAAGCAGAAGATAGTAAAAGTAGGCTGACAGAAAAAAGGAAGATTCTATGATTAAATTAGCAGGTAGCCTGCTGATAGTTGGAGCTACTAGCTGGTTAGGATTTCTTAAAGCAGATCAGTTAATTCAGCGGACTAAACAGCTACAACAGCTGCAGATAGCCTTTCAAGCATTGGAAGCAGAGATTATGTATGCTGCTGTTCCACTGCCGGAAGCAATGGGAAAGGTAGGTAATAAAGTTGATTCGCCAGCAGCAGACTTTTTTTTAGTTAGTAAAGAGAAGTTAAAATCTGAAATAGGAATTACTGCCCGGCAGGCCTGGCAAGAAGCAGTTGAGGAGGTGTTTCCGAATACAGCCTTAATGATAGAGGATAAGGAATTTCTACTGAACTTCGGTAATAATCTTGGCAATTCTGACCGTACCCATCAGGAAAAGAATTTGCAGTTGGTACAAAAGGAGTTAAAACAGGCCAAAGAGGCTTCAGTAACTGCTAAAAAAAGTGGAGTTAAGAAGTGGAGGTACTTTGGAATTCTAGGAGGACTGTTGATTGTAATTCTGTTGTATTGATTCAGCCGGAAGGAGCGGAAGCAATGAATGTAGATTTAGTATTTAAGATTGCTGGGTTAGGGATCTTAATTTCAATCTTTAATATAGTTTTAGAACAGGCTAATAAAGAAGAACAGGCAGAAATGCTGACTTTAGTAGGAGTAATTATCGTCTTAATGATGGTGATTCGTTTAATCAATGATTTATTTACCAATGTAAGACAGATATTTGGTTTCTAACGGAGGGGCATGTAATGGAAATAATTAAAATAGTGGGTCTTGGGCTGGTAGCAACTATTTTAGCTATTCTGATTCGGGGAGAAGAGCCGGAGATTGCTCTCCAGTTGAGCTTAGTAGTAGGAATTTTAATCTTTGCTTTAATGTTAAGTAAAGTCGTGGCAATTATTGATCTATTACGTGATTTAGCTCTTAAAGCTGAAATTGATTTAGTCTATCTGGATACTATTCTAAAAGTAATTGGGATTGCGTATATTGCCGAATTTGGTGCTGCTATCAGTCGTGATGCCGGCGAAGGGATTATTGCCTCTAAAATTGAGTTTGCCGGCAAGGTATTAATTATGGTATTAGGAATTCCGATTATGTTGGCCATCATGGAGTCTATTATGCAGTTAATGCCCTAGAAGTATAGGAAATAAAGGTGTGATTGAGCGAAAATGAATAACAGAAAGAAGATAATTTTAATTTTTATAGTCCTAATATTAATTAGTCAGATATTGATTTTACCTCTTCAGGCTGAATCTCAAGGTGAAATTCGAGAAAATCTTGAGAATAAAAAAGAAGAGTTGGTAAAGCAGCAGTTGAACCGTTTGGATATCAGCCGAATAAAGAAACAGATTGAGAAGTTAAATCGCGACGCTGGGGAATATCTGCCTAAACTGACCCTGGATGATATGATTAGTTTATTTACTAATGGAGAGATGGATTTTAAATTTAAAGGTATTATTACTGGATTGCTGGAGTACTTATTCAAAGAGATAGTGGTTAATCTAGAGCTATTGGGTAAATTAATTATCTTAGCTGTAATTTCAGCTGTATTAAAAAGCTTTCAGAATTCATTTGCTGAAGAGAATATCAGCCGGTTAGTAAATAGTATAATTTATCTTGTATTAGTAATTGTTGCTCTCAATTCTTTTAAAGTAGCACTCAATATTGGACAAGAGACGATAGATAATATGGTAAGCTTTATGCAGGCTCTTCTACCGACACTATTGACATTGTTAGTTGCTGTAGGCAATGTTACTTCGGCTTCATTATTTCAACCGATTACTTTTTTAACAGTTAATCTATTAAGTGTTTTAATTAAGAATATTATTTTTCCTTTGCTTCTGTTGGGAGTTATTCTATCAATAGTCAATAATATCTCTGATAACTTCGATGTATCAGGATTGGCAGATTTAATTCGAGAGGTAAATATTAGTCTATTAGGTAGTTTTTTAACTATCTTTATTGGAGTTATGGTAGTACAGGGAGCAGCCGGAGCTGTTGGCGATGGTATAACAATTAGAACAGCAAAGTACTTAAGCGGAGCCTTTATTCCGGTAATCGGCGGTATGTTTGCTGATGCATTAGATATGATCATCGGCGGTTCACTTTTAATTAAGAATGCAATAGGCATTTTAGGAGTAATTATTATCTTTCTTTTCTGTGCTTTTTCAGTAATTAAGATTGCAGCTTTAATCTTCGTTTATAAATTTGCCCGGGCAGTTATTCAGCCGATCAGTGATTCAAAGATAGTGGCCTGTTTAAATGATTTAAGCAGTAGTTTGATCTTAGTCTTTGCATCAGTATTATCAGTGGCTATGATGTTCTTCATTATGGTCACAATCATAGTTGGAGTTGCAAATATGTCAGTTATGTTGAGGTGAAGTAGATGATAGCCTATCTTGTAGCCTGGATTAGGAATATAGTAGTTATTCTGCTTTTAACGTCATTTATAGAATTATTACTTCCGGAGAGTGAATTAGAGAAGTATACCCGGGTAGTATTAGGACTTTTTATAGTAATAGCAATCTTGAATCCAATTCTAAATCTATTCAATAACAATTACAACTTCCAACAGATTACAGACTTATTGACAGTAGAAGAAGAAAGCCAAATGAATAAATCAGAGATAATGGAGCAAGGTAAAGAGCTTAGAAATATTAGTCAGCAGAAGGCACGCAGTGATTATAAACGTCAATTATCTAAACAAATTGCTGCTTTATTATCCTTTAATAATGAGCTACCGAAAAGTTCTGTGAAGGTTAAGTTGAGGCCGGATAATAAGATTGAAAAGATAATAATCAAGTTACAGCAGAATGAAAATAGAGATCAGCCTGAAATTGAACAGGAAATTAAGGTTGATGATATAGAGATAAATAATGAATCTCAACAGGAAAGCAGAGAAGCCAATCAGAAACAGTCCTTGGAAGTTAACCAGCAGATAAAGAAGCAGTTAGCTAATTTTTATAACCTCAGTCATGAACAGATTATAATAAAAAGAGACTGACTAATCTGGAGGGATCAATAGTGGCTAATAATGGATGGAAGGAAAGAATTAAGCAGTTATTTGCGGGGATGGTAAATGAAAATAATCGTAAATTAGTCTGGAGGATAACTATTTTAGGAGTAATTGGATTTTTGCTGTTGGTTTCAGGAAAATTAATCGATTCAAATCCATCCCAGATGATATCCCAAAATGAATCAGAAACTGAAGCTAAGCAGACAATTTCTTCTCAGCAGTTAGATACAGAAGCAGAGATGGAAAGAAAATTAGCTAAAATTTTATCTGATATTTCAGGTGTAGGCAGAGTAAGAGTTGATATAACATTAGATACAGGTTCTGAATATGAATATGCCAGAGATTATAATACTTCACAAAAGACTACTGATCAACAGGATAGTAATGGCGGACAGCAAAAGACAGAGCAGGTGGATAAACAACGGGAACTAGTCATTGTTCGGACTGATACTGGCAAGGAAGAGGCTGTAATTAAAAAAGAAACTAAACCAAAGGTTAGAGGGGTAATGGTAGTAGCTGAGGGAGCAGAAGTTTCTCAGGTTAAGGCAGAGTTAATTTCGGCAGTTAAGGTAGGATTAGGCGTTAGAGCACATAGAATAGTTGTATTACCAATGAAAAGGTAGGTGGAAGTATGTCAATCTTTATTAGAAAGAAGTTAATCTGGTTGTTGGTTCTGATGTTATGGGTAGGGATGGTATCGGCAATTGTAGTTTATAATGTAGATGATTCGGCATCAATCAGCAAAGAAGAGAAGCCTCAAGCTAAAGAAGTCAGTAATATGGAGATTGAAACACCAGAGGAATTAGATAAGAAACTGCAAAAAGTAGAACAGAAAGCAATTAATGTAGCTAAAACAGACCAGGATACCAAGAAGAAAGATGAAAACTTCTTTATAGAGTATCGATTAGAGAGAGATAAAATAAGAAGTGAACAGGTAAATCTACTGCGGGAGATGATCAATAATCCTAATTCCAATAAAGAGTTGAAGAACAAAGCACAGAATAGATTATTAGAAATAACTAATAATTTAGAAAAAGAAATGGAGATAGAAAGCCTTATTAGAGCTCGTGACTATCAGGATGCAATTTCATTTCTTCATCAGAACTCGGTAGATGTAATTATTGCTTCCAATAGCGGGCTTGAAAAGAAGGATGTAGCTAAAATTGGAGATATAGTAGCTAAAACTACCGGATTAGAAATAGAAGATGTAACAATTATCGAGAAGAAGTATTAATATAATTGACAAATGAATATGAAGCATGTATAATTATAAAATAAGATTATAAAACTCAGGTGGGTATAACCTGAGTTTTTCTATAGATCTAATTTTTGGTAAAAAATTAATTGAAAAAGAGGGATTTATATTTAATTTAAAGAAATTAATATTTAGAAGATTGTGAGGAGGGAGTAGTGTGACAAAAAAAGTTGGAGTTACAGATACTACTTTGCGTGATGCCCATCAGTCGTTGTGGGCTACCAGAATGAGAACAGAAGATATGCTGCCGATAGTTAGTAAATTAGATGAAGTTGGTTATCATTCGATGGAAGTATGGGGTGGGGCAACCTTTGATGTCTGTATGCGGTATCTAAAGGAAGATCCCTGGGAGAGATTGAGATTACTGAATGAATATATCCAGAATACTCCTTTACAGATGCTGCTCAGAGCTCAGAATGTAGTAGGCTATAAGCATTATCCTGATGATGTAGTAAGGAAGTTTGTACAGAAAGCAGAGGAGAACGGGATAGACATCTTCCGTATCTTTGATGCTTTAAATGATGTACGGAATATGCGGACGGCTTTAGAAGCGGTAAAAGAGACTGAAGCCCATGCTCAGGCGACAGTAGTATATACTGTCAGTCCGGTTCATACTATTGAACATTATGTAGAGACTGCCGTTACTCTACAGGAGATGGGAGCAGATTCAATATGTATTAAGGATATGGCAGGCTTGCTAAAGCCATATAGGGCCTATGATTTAGTAACGGCAATTAAAGAAGAGGTCGATCTTCCGATTCAGATACATAGTCATTATATTGGTGGTTTAGCGATATCAACATATTTGAAGGCGATCGAGGCTGGAGCAGATGTAGTTGACACTGCTACTGCTTCACTGGCTTTTGGTTCTTCTCAACCACCGGTTGAGACGATAACAGCTATCTTTAGTGAAACTGAGTATGATAATAAATTTGATCTTGATTCTTTATTTGATATCGACCGTTACTTTGAACAGGTTAGACGGGAGAGAGGATTTGAAAGAGGAGTTACTAGAATTACTGATATGCAGACTTTCTCTCATCAGGTACCAGGCGGTATGATCTCTAATCTGGTTTCGCAGTTAGAGGATCAGAATTCTTTGGATAGAATTCATGATGTATTAAATGAAATTCCAAAAGTAAGAGAAGAATTAGGATATCCACCATTAGTAACACCTACCAGTCAGGTAGTAGGCGTTCAAGCAGTATTTAATGTTTTATTAGAAGAGCGATATAAGGTGATTCCTGATGAAGTTAAATCCTATATCAGAGGTTACTATGGAAGGCCGCCAGCCGAGATAGATCCTGAGATTAAAGAATTAGCAATTGGAGATGAAGAGCCGATCACCTGTCGCCCGGCTGATTTATTGGATCCGATGCTGGATAATATCAAGGATGAGGTAGAACACTATGCAGAGAAGGAAGAGGATTATCTGTCCTATGCTCTCTTTCCACAGGTAGGTCTGAAATTTTTGAAAGAAAGAAAACAGGAGAAAGATATATTCGGTGTTGATGATGAAGATAAAGAAGTTAAGGAGGAGGAAGAAGAAATGAATTTAGGTGAAATTAAAGAATTAGTTAAGATTTTGAATGAAACTGATGTTTCTGAGATTAACTTAGAAAGTGATGATACTAAGGTAAATATTAAGAAAGGCGGCACTGTAGTTAAGGAAGCTGCAGATACAGCTGAGGTGCAGCAAGAAGCACAGACGCAGAATAATGATACTCAAACAGTCAAAACAGACGAATCAACTGCAAGTGACCAAGAAGTTGAGGCTGAAGAGGGTGAAACTATTGAAGCACCGATGGTAGGAACATTCTATCGGGCTCCAGCTCCTGATGCTGATCCTTTTGTAGAGGTAGGGGATGTAGTTGAAGAAGGAGAAACACTCTGTATCATTGAAGCAATGAAATTAATGAATGAAATTGAAGCTGATGATAAAGTAAAGATACTGGATATCTTAGTAGAAGATGCAGAACCAATTGAATATGGGCAGCCGTTATTTTTAGTAGAAAAATTATAAATTGAAATTGATTTGGTAATGGACGTAAGATAATGGAGGTTGTAATCAATGTTTGATAAAATATTAGTTGCTAATCGCGGAGAAATAGCATTACGTATTATTCGTGCCTGTAAAGAACTAGGGATTAAAACGGTGGCTGTTTATTCGGAAGCTGACAAAGAAACCTTACATGTGAAGCATGCTGATGAAACTTATTGTCTAGGCCCCCCATCTTCTAATAAGAGTTATCTAAATATTCCCAGTATTATTTCAGTAGCTGATATGGCTGGCGTAGATGCTATTCATCCTGGATATGGTTTCTTATCTGAAAATGCTTACTTTGCTGAGGTATGTGAGACCTGCGGGATTAAGTTTATTGGTCCTTCAGCAGAAAGTATGGAACAGATGGGAGATAAGTCTATAGCCCGAGAGACTATGATTGAGGCTGGTGTTCCTGTAGTACCAGGAACTGAAGGAGGGTTAAGTGGTCTTGAAGAAGCAGTTGAGACTGCAGATGAGATAGGCTATCCAGTAATTGTTAAGGCTGCATTTGGCGGAGGCGGCCGGGGAATGAGAACTGCTCAGAATGAAGATGATTTGAAACAGGCTATTCAGACCGCCAGTTCAGAAGCAGAAGCTGCTTTTGGAAATGCAGAGGTCTATTTGGAAAAGTATATTGAGGAACCGCGCCATATTGAATTTCAGATTATTGCTGATGAACATGGGAATGTAGTCCATTTAGGAGAGAGAGACTGTTCTATTCAGAGGCGCCACCAGAAAGTAATTGAGGAAGCCCCTTCTCCTGCTTTAGATGTTGATTTACGAGAGGAAATGGGGCAGGCAGCTGTTAAAGCGGCTGAAGCTGTTAACTATGCTAATGCAGGAACTGTTGAGTTTTTACTTGATAAACATAATAACTATTACTTTATTGAGATGAATACTAGAATTCAGGTAGAACATCCAGTCACAGAACTTGTTACAGGAATTGACCTAATTAAAGAACAGATTAGAATAGCCAGTGGAAAAGAACTGGGATACACTCAGGAAGATATTGAGATTAATGGAGCAGCAATTGAGTGTAGAATCAATGCTGAAGATCCTGATAAGGACTTTAGACCGTCTCCGGGTCAGTTAGAAGAATATATAATTCCTGGTGGATTTGGAGTCAGAATTGACAGTTGTGCCTATCCCGGTTATCTAATTCCACCTCATTATGATTCTATGGTAGCTAAATTAATTACTCATGGTAATGACCGGGAAGAAGCCCGCCGGAGAATGCTAAGAGCCTTAGATGAGTTTGAAATATCAGGAATTAAGACAACGATTCCGTTCCATAAACTGGTTCTTAATAATGCTTTCTTTCAGCAAGGAGAATTCTATACTAACTTTATTCAACGTAGAATTATAGGTGAGTTAGAGTAAAATATTTACTTGCTGTTTATAATAATTAGAAAGAGGGGCTGGAAAGTTTCAGGGGGTGGAAATTGTGAATAATATGGATGATATGGAAGCAATGAAAAAGGTTGAAAATGATGTAGGAACTGTTAGAATTGCCAATGAAGTAGTCGGGATTATAGCCGGTTTGGCTGCTACTGAGGTAGAAGGAGTAGCAGGTATGAGCGGTGGATTTGCCGGCGGAATTGCAGAAATACTGGGTAAGAAGAACCTTTCTAAAGGAGTAAAAGTAGAAGTTGGTGAAAAGGAAGCAGCTATTGATCTGTATGTGATTACTGAATACGGAATTAGAATTCCGGATGTTGCCTGGGAGATTCAGGATAATGTTAAGCAGGCAATTGAAGATATGACTGGGCTTTCAGTAGTCGAGGTTAATGTACATGTTCAGGGTGTAGATTTTGGTGACGAACAAGAGGAAGAAGCGGAAGAAGAGGAAAAAGAGGAAACAACACATAGAGTAAGGTAAGGAAACAATAACTAACCCTTGGTTGATAAATGAGGGTTAGTTATATCTTTGCCTAGAAAGGAGATTTCAGATGCAGCTTTTAGATCGGATCATTATTTTTGTCTTTACGATTCTATTAATCTTTATTTCTCTGATTATGATCGGTTCTGCAGTGGAGTTAATTCCTCTGACTTACATATCAGCTTTTATTAACCAATATTATGGACAGGCAGTGATAGGAGTTATTGGAGCTGTATTATTAGTAGTAGCAGTTCGGATTCTTTATCCCTTATTCAGAAGGAAGGATAAGAGCAGAAATACTATAGTAAGAGAGAATAGTTTAGGGGAAATTCGGCTTTCTCTGTCTGCTATTGATGCTTTGGTTAATGAGGCGGTAAATCAAACACGGGGAATTAAAGAAGTAGAGTCCAAACTAAAAGTAGGAGAAGAAGGATTGAATATTTTTCTAGAAGTTGTTGTAACTCCTGATATCAATATTCCTGAAATCAGTGAAGAATTACAGGAAAGTATCAAAGAATATCTTAAACGGACTACTGGAGTAGTAGTTGGACAGATAGAAGTATTAGTTGATAAGGTTGCTCAGGACTCTAATTTAAGAGTAGAATAAGAGGTGTTTGGAGATGAAAAATGATCTGTTTGATAAGGCTTTGGAAGTCTTCTATCTCTATAAAGGTAGAATAATTGGTTCTTTTTTAGGTTTATTATTCAGCCTCTTCTTTATCTATTTTGGTTTTATCTTAACAGTCTTTATTTTTATCTGTATATTTATTGGTTAT
The DNA here is from genome assembly GCF_000144695.1 of Acetohalobium arabaticum DSM 5501. Taxonomy (GTDB): domain Bacteria; phylum Bacillota; class Halanaerobiia; order Halobacteroidales; family Acetohalobiaceae; genus Acetohalobium; species Acetohalobium arabaticum. The sequence goes on along the minus strand of NC_014378.1, from coordinate 1,832,606 downwards.
CAGGTCGGTAGTAGGTATGACCGAGAAGATAATCTTCGTGATATAATTGATGATATTCTACCACCTAATAGGTAAGTGATTTATTTACCGAATTTAGGGTGGTTTTTTGATTTTAAGTTTATTTATAAGGAGGCAGCTGAAATGACTGATAGATATAGCAGACATGAAGCTCGTAAGATAGCGGTACAGACTTTATATCAGATAGATATCAACGATGAAGGATTAGAGAAGAATTTAGAGATGCTGACTAATAGAATTGAAGGGTTAGAATTAGAGGATACGTTCTTAGAAGAGATTATTACTGGAACTTATCAGAATTTATCTGAGATAGATAAAGAGTTGAATGAAAGTGCGGAAGGTTGGAAAGTGAGCAGAATGGGAAAGGTAGACCGCAATATTCTCCGGTTAGCTATTTATGAGATTCTCTATGTTGATGATATTCCAATAGAGGTTTCGATTGATGAAGCAGTGGAACTGGCTAAGGAGTTTATAGCCGATAAATCTCCTAAATTTATTAATGGAGTCTTGGGGAGAGTAGTTTCTAAGCAGGAGGAATAATTTATGGGTTTAATTATGGGAATTGATACTAGCAATTACACTACTTCAGCAGCTCTATTGAACCAGAAAGGTGAGTTAGTAACAGAAGCCAGAAAACTGTTGGAGGTAAATAAAGGTCAGCGAGGTCTGCGCCAGTCAGAGGCAGTTTTTAAGCATGTAGAGCAGTTTCCAAAGGTGATAAAAGAATTAGGGGTAAAAGCTCTTGAAGAACAAATATATAAGATAGCTGTCAGTACTAAACCAAGACCGACTGATAAGTCTTATATGCCAGTTTTTAGAGTAGGGGAAGGACATGCTCATAGTCTGGCCGAAGTATTAGGAATTCCCCTCAAAGAGGTTTCTCATCAAGCTGGGCATCTGCAGGCTGGAATCTGGTCGGCCGGCGGCCCTCAAACCAGAGAGTTTTTAGCTGTACATATTTCGGGCGGAACTACAGAGATTATGCGGGTAGCTTCTCTTGATGGTAGTTTTGAGATTGAAAGATTAGGATCGGCTTCTGATCTCCATGCAGGTCAGTTTATAGATCGGGTAGGTGTTGAACTGGGACTTGATTTTCCTGCTGGTCCTCAGTTGGAGAAGCTGGCTCAGAAGGGAGAGAAAGGAGCAGTTATAATTCCTTCAGCAGTAGATAGATATGATATTAGCTTTTCCGGCCCTAATTCTGCTGCTATGCGGGCAGTAGCTGATAATAAGCGACCGGCTGATATTGCTCTGGCAGTTCAAAGCTGTATTGCAAAGGCTTTAGAGAAGGTGTTGCGACTAGCTTTGGATGAGCAGGGCTTGGACCAGATTTTAATTGTTGGTGGTGTAGCTGCTAATCTCTATTTGCGTCAGAGGTTAAAAGATAAGTTAGAGCATCCAGCAGTAGGAGGGAGATTATTCTTTGCTGCTCCTGAATTCAGCAGTGATAATGCAGTAGGTGTAGCGGCTTTAGGTTTAAGAGATGCAAAGTGACTTCATGAATTTTTTCACAATCAAAAAAGGGATTTTCTATCAATTGCTGAATATATTAATATAGCAAAGATTTATTTTATGTTTCATTAAAATACAATATTATTAGGGGGATTAAAAAGATGTCAGAAGAAGCTATGATTTTAGACGGGAGTGCTAAATCTAAAGAAATTCAAGATGAAATTAGCGCAGAAGTTGAGGAGTTAAAAGAAGAGGAAGGAGTCGTACCTAAATTATCTATTATCTTTGTTGGTGATAATCCGGCTTCAGCATCCTATATTAAGCTTCAGCAAAGAATCTGTAATAAAGTAGGAATTGAATCTGAAGTAGTTGACCTGCCGGAAGAGATTTCTCAAGAAGATTTGTTGGATGAGTTAGATAAATTAAATAATGATGATGAAGTGAACGGAATTTTAATCCAAATGCCTCTACCGGATCATATTGATGATGATAAGGTAATTAGAGCTATTAATCCTGATAAGGATATAGATGCTTTCCATCCTTATAATATCGGTGAATTAGTAATCGATGGCGATGCATATGTTCCTTGTACTCCAGAGGGAGTAATGGAGTTATTTGATAGATATGATATTGAACTGCGCGGTAAGGATGTAACAGTAGTCGGCCACAGCAATATAGTAGGTAAGCCGATGGCGCTGTTATTGTTAAATGAGAATGCTACAGTCTCTGTCTGTCATATCGATACTGAAGATACAGCAAGCTACACTAAAGAATCAGATATCGTAATTGTGGCTGCTGGTGTACCTAACTTAATTACTGCTGATATGGTTAAGGAAGGCGCTATTGTGATTGATGTCGGCATCAACGAAGTTGATGGTGAGATTGTTGGAGATGTTGATTTTGAGAAGGTTAAAGAGAAGGCTGGCGCTATTACTCCAGTACCTGGCGGAGCAGGACCGATGACAATAGCTATGCTGCTTAAGGATACACTTAAGTCCTATAAAGAGATGTTGAATAAATAAGTAGAATTAGGAAGGGTAAATATGCAGCAGGAAATAATGACAGTCACTGAATTAACTAAATATATTAAAAGAAGATTAGAAACTGATGATTTATTAAATAATCTATTAATTACCGGAGAGATATCCAACTTTCACCACCACAGCTCAGGCCATATGTACTTTACGCTAAAGGATGATAATAGCCGGTTGAAGTCCGTTATGTTTCGCAGTGCCAATCAGAATCTGAAGTTTCAACCGGAAGATGGAATGGAAGTTATAGCTTCCGGCTATGTTAGCCTTTATGAATCCCGCGGGCAGTACCAGTTGTATGTGCAGGACCTGCAGCCGGAGGGGATTGGTGCTTTACATATTGCTTTTGAGCAGTTAAAAGAAGAGTTACAGAAGAAAGGACTCTTTGCTGTTGAACATAAACAGGAGCTTCCTCAATTTCCGCAGAAGGTAGGCGTAATTACTTCGCCTACTGGTGCTGCTATCCGTGATATATTATCGGTTATTCAGCGGAGATTTAGGGGAGTATCTGTTCTGGTTGCACCGGCTACTGTTCAGGGGGATAAGGCTGCTTCCACCTTAGTTGGGGCACTGGAGATTTTGAATCAACAGAGTGATGTGGATGTGATCATTATTGGCCGGGGTGGGGGTTCTATAGAGGATCTGTGGCCTTTTAATGAGGAAGAGGTAGCAAGAGCCATCTTTTCTTCTCAAACACCTGTGGTTTCTGCTGTAGGCCATGAAACTGATTATACTATTTCTGATTTTGTGGCTGATGTGAGGGCTCCCACTCCTTCGGCTGCTGGCGAATTAGTAGTCTCTAATCAGAAAGAAGTGAACCGTTATGTGAAAGGATTAACTGATAGTTTAGTCCAGAATATTGAACAGAAATTAAGTGACTGTCGTAATCAGTTGGTTAATTTAATGGAGCGTCGCGTTTTTTTACAGCCTAAGCGGCAGCTTAAAGACCGAAAACAGCGGATTGATGAATTAGAAGAAAGGTTAATAAACTTGATGGAGCGGCGGCTGAATTTAGCCCAGGAGAGACTGCAGTCAAAGGCAGGAAAATTGGATACTCTCTCTCCTTTGAATATATTATCTAGAGGTTATAGTTACTGTCGTAAAAGAGATAAAAAAGAAAGTTTAAGTTCAGTAAGCGAGATTAAACCTGGAGATAAATTAGAAATTTTCTTGTCGGATGGTAAGTTGGAAATAGAAGTAATGAATATAAAAAAGGGAAAGGTTAATATAGACCAGTTCACAAAGTAATTATTATGTATATTTCAAGTCTCTATCTTAAGATAGAGACTTTTTTATATAAAATTCTAAATTTACGCTTATTACTCCATTAAATTGTGTTATACTAATATTAAACTCCATTTTTGTGCAGGGAATAAATATTTGATCTAGAATAAAATTATGTGATATTGAAAAAAGGGGAGCTTAATATATGGCTGATATTGATACAGAAGAGCTATCATTTGGAACGGCACTGGATCAGTTAGAAAAAATTGTTAATAAGCTAGAAGGAGAAGAATTGAGCTTAGAAGATTCTCTGGCTGAATTTGAGAGGGGAATCAAGCTATCTAAATTCTGTTCTCAGACTTTAGAGGAAGCTGAATCTAAAGTGGAGATTATTAAGGATGAAGCAGGTGAATTACAGATTGGTTCTTATGATCTGGAGCAGAAAGGGGCAGATTAATGGAGATCAATGACTTTCTTGTTGCTAAAGCTGAAGCAGTAAATAAAGCACTGGATGATTATCTGCCGGCTGAAGATAAAAAACCAGCTAAGTTACATCAGTCTATGAGATATAGTACTTTAATGGGAGGGAAACGCCTGCGGCCAGTTTTGACTTTGATAGTGGCTAATTCTCTTTTTGGAGTAGAAGAAGAGAGGATTATGCCGGCAGCAGCAGCTGTTGAGTTAGTCCATAATTATTCTTTGATTCATGATGATTTACCCTGTATGGATGATGATGATTACCGGCGGGGTGAACTGGCTAATCACAAAGTATTCGGTGATGCTATTGCTGTACTATCAGGTGATGCCCTGCTGACTTATGCTTTTGAATTACTGACTAAGTTGGAAGGGGATTTTACTGCAGAGCAGATACTTAAAGTAAGTAAAGAAGTAGCTCAGGGTGCTGGTTTTAGAGGTATGGTCGGTGGACAGGCTGCGGATATGCTGGCTGAAGGTAAAGCCGTTGAAGATATAGATTTAGAATTTATTCACAGATATAAGACCGGTGCTTTACTGCAGGCAGCAGTTAGAACTGGGGCTATCTTAGGCGGAGCTGATAAAGAGGAATTAGCAGCTTTAACTATCTATGCTGAAAATATCGGTTTGAGTTTTCAGATTATTGATGATATCTTAGATATAGTTGGTGATGAAGAAAAGCTCGGCAAAGAAGTAGGTAGTGATGAAGGACAGGATAAGGCTACTTTTCCCAGTGTTTATGGGTTAGAAGAGTCGCGGGCAATGGCCCAAAAGAAGGTTCAGGCTGCCAAAGAGGCTATTGAGAGATTTGAGGAAGATGCTGAGCTATTGATTCAATTAGCTGATTATATTATTGAGCGGGATTATTAATCTGTTATTGGAGAAATTATAATTATTAATTAAGAAGGTGATATTTATTATGGGAGAATATTTACAGGATATTACTTCCCCTCGGGAGTTAGATAACCTATCCACAAAAGAGCTGGATGAAGTAGCTGAAGAGATTAGAAGAAAGATAATTGTTACTCTATCTAAGACTGGGGGACATCTGGCTTCCAGTTTAGGAGTTGTGGAGTTGACTTTAGCTTTACATACTGTTTTTAAAACTCCTAAGGATAAGATTATCTGGGATGTCGGCCATCAGGCTTATGCTCATAAATTAGTTACTGGTCGGTATGATGAGTTTTCATCTCTGCGTCAGTATCAAGGGTTAAGCGGTTTTCCTAAACGGAGTGAGAGTAGACATGATGCTTTAAATACAGGCCACAGCAGTACTTCAATCTCAGCAGCTTTAGGTATGGCCTGCAGCCGTGATATTAAAGGGCAGGATAATGATGTAGCAGCATTAATCGGTGACGGTGCTTTGACAGGTGGTATGGCCTTTGAAGCCTTAAATCATGCTGGCCATTTAGGGACAGATCTGACTGTAGTTTTAAATGATAATGAAATGTCGATAGCAGAGAATGTAGGTGCTGTCTCCAGTTATTTAACTAAATTGAGAACAGAACCTATGCTGCATCGCATTAAGGAAGATATTGAGGAGTTAGTCAATAAGATACCTGCTATTGGCAGTAGAGTGATAAAGACTGTAGATAGGGTTAAAGAAGGGCTTAAGTATTTAGTAGTTTCGGGAGTATTATTTGAAGAGATGGGATTTAGCTATTTAGGTCCTGTAGATGGACATGATATAAAAGAGATGCAGAAAAGTTTAGAGTACGCCAAGAATTTAGACGGTCCAGCTTTGGTGCATGCAATTACTACCAAAGGGAAAGGATATACTCCGGCCGAAAATGCTCCTAAAAACTTTCATGGAATAAGTGCCTTTAAGATAAAAACTGGAGAAAGTAAAAGAGAACGAGAATTACCGACTTATAGTACGATATTTAGCAGAACTTTGGTAGATCTGGCTGAAGATGATAAAGATATTGTAGCAATTACAGCAGCAATGCCTAGCGGAACAGGACTGGATAAGTTTAAAACTGAATTTCCTGATCGATTCTATGATGTAGGAATTGCTGAACAGCATGCTGTAACCTTTGGTACTGGATTAGCTTTAGAGGGATCTAAACCGGTAATAACCCTCTATTCTACCTTTCTACAGCGAGCTTATGACCAGTTGATTCATGATGTGGCTTTAAATGAAGCCCCGGTTACATTGGCTATTGATAGAGGGGGGCTAGTTGGTAGAGATGGAGAGACACATCAGGGAGTCTTTGATTATGCTTATCTGCGGGGGATTCCTGGCTTTACAGTAATGGCTCCTAAGAATGAGAATGAACTACAGCATATGTTGAAGACAGCAATTAATTATCCAGGACCGGTTTCATTACGGTATCCGCGGGGAATGGGAGCAGGTGTTCCGCTGGATTCGAAGCTAGAGGAGTTAGAAATTGGTAAAGCGGAAGTGCTGCGTGAAGGCTCTGATTTGGCTATTTTAGCCATCGGTTCTATGGTAATGCCTGCTTTGGAAGCCAGTAAGGAGTTAGCTAAGCAGGGTATAGAGGCTACTGTGGTAAATAGTCGGTTTGTAAAGCCGTTGGATGAAGACTTGATTCTTGATGTAGCTAAAGAACATGATCAGATCTTGACAATAGAAGAACATGTACTCCAAGGCGGCTTTGGAAGTGCTGTCTTAGAGCTTTTAGCTGATAGTAATGTTACTGATATTGGAATAGAGCGGATGGGAATTCCTGATGAATTTGTTCAGCAGGGTAGTCAAGATATACTTCTGGATCACTATGGTTTAAATAAAGCTGGAATAAAAGAGAAAGTATCTAAGCTAGTAGATAATGGAGTTGATAGAAGTGGTTAAAGAGAGGTTAGATAAGTTAGTTACTCAACGAGAGCTATATCCTAGTCGCTCGAAGGCCAAACGGGCAATTATGGCCGGATTGGTCTTAGTTGATGGAGAGTTAGTAGATAAAGCCGGAACTCAGGTTGATGTAGAGGCAGATATTGAGATTAAAGGAAAAGTACATCCCTATGTTAGCCGCGGTGGATTGAAGTTAGAAAAGAGTCTAAAAGTTTTTGATGTTGATGTTGAGGATAAAGTAATTATTGATATTGGAGCTTCGACAGGAGGCTTTACTGACTGTGCTCTGCAGCATGGGGCATCTAAAGTATATGCTGTAGATGTTGGTTACGGCCAGCTAGCCTGGAAGCTGCGTCAGGATGAACGGGTAATTAATCGGGAGCGTACTAATGCTCGGTATTTAACTCCAAATGATTTTGATACTGAGTTTGAGTTAGCTACTATTGATGTAGCTTTTATTTCTTTAACGAAGATATTACCGGCAGTAATAGAATTATTAATACCTAACGGTGATATCTTAGCTTTAATCAAACCGCAGTTTGAAGCAGGTCCTGAAAATGTAGATAATAACGGAGTAGTAAAGGATTTTGAAATTCATTATCAGGTTATTGAAAGAATTATTAATTTTGCTCAAGACAGAAATTTATCTCTGGTAGATCTTTCTTTTTCTCCTATCACTGGAGCTCAGGGACATAATGTTGAATATTTAGCTTACTTTAGTTTGGACAAGTCTAAAGCTATAAATAGTGATTGTAGTAAGAAGATTCAAAGAGTAATCGATCAAGCAGAACAGGAATTATTGTAATTTAGTAAAGTATAAGCTGGGAGTGGTTGGAGTGGAAAAGATCGGTTTAATACCTAATCCTACTAAAGAGCAGGCAATTGAAACAGTAAAAGGGATAATAGACTGGTTAGAAAAAAGAGGGATTGAGTATCTAGTAGAAGAAGAATCAGCTGGCTTAGTAGGTGAGCAGAATAAGGGTTCTTCTTACCAGGAAATGGCAGTCGAGGTTGATTTAGTTATTGTCTTTGGCGGTGATGGAACCTTTTTAAACACTGCCCGTCATTTTGCTGCTGTCGAGATGCCTATTTTAGGTGTTAATTTAGGAGGATTGGGTTTCTTAACTGATATAGAATTGAGTAAACTTGGTTCAGCGTTAGAAGATTTAATAGCCGGTAAGTTTGAGATTGAAGAAAGGATGATGCTAGAGGCTAAAGTTATTCGTGAAGGAGAAAAGATTAATCAAGTAGTTGCTGTTAATGATGTAGTAATAACTAAAGGTTCTTTCTCTCGAATAATAGAGTTAAAGACCTATATTGAGGGAGAATATGTAACGACTTATCCAGCTGATGGGTTGATAGTTGCTTCTCCTACCGGTTCTACAGCCTATTCTTTATCGGCTGGCGGACCGATAGTTAATCCTAAATTAAAATCGCTGGTAGTTACTCCTATCTGTCCTCATACTTTAAGTTCCCGATCGATTGTTACTGCTGGTGATGAAGTGGTGGAAGTAGAAGTTAAAGCGGACCATGAAGATATAATGTTGACCGTGGATGGACAGACCGGTTTAAAGTTAGCTTCTGGTGATAAAATAAAGATTAAACATTCAGATTTAGTTACAAAGTTGGTTAAATTAGAAGACTATAATTTTTATAAAATTTTAAAGAATAGAATCCAGTTTAGTGATTTTTAGGAGGATTGATTAATGAAAAGCAAGCGCCATTTAAAGATTATGAAGTATATTCAGCAAGAAGAAATCAGTACCCAACAGGAATTGGCGGCTAGATTAAGAGAAGACGGTATAGCAGTAACTCAGGCTACTGTTTCTAGAGATATTAAGGAATTAGGATTAATTAAAGTACCAACAAAAGATAAAGGATATAAGTATGCTTTACCTCCTGAACGTGAACATAGTGATCTACAAGGCCGAATGGAAAGAATGTTTAAGGATTCGGTAGTTGATTTTGATCATAGTGAAAATTTAATTGTGATTAATACTCTACCCGGAACAGCCAATGGAGTAGCATCTTTAATTGATAATGCTGATTGGGAAGGAGTCTTATCTACACTTGCTGGAGATGATACAATCTTAATTATTGTTAAGCCGAAAGAGATGGTAGAAGAAATTTTAGAAAAATTACATCAGTTAACCATCTAAGGAGTGAGTCTGAAGGTGTTACTTAACTTAAGTATCTATAATTTTGCTCTAATTGAAGAATTACAGATTGATTTTACTGGTAATTTAAATATAATTACTGGTGAAACTGGTGCTGGAAAATCAATAATTGTAAAAGCATTACAAATGTTATTAGGTGGTAGAGCTTCTACTGATTATATCCGCAGCGGTCAGAAAAAGGCCGTCATTGAAGCAAATTGTAGTATAAAGAATGATCAACCGGTAAAGAATAAATTAGAGCAGCTAGGAATCGACTATGATCCAACCGAGGGTATTATTTTAACGCGGGAAATAACTCATAACGGCAATAACTGCAGCAGGATTAATGGTAGAATAGTTACTTTAAAAGTAACTAGGGAGCTTAGTCAGTATTTAATTGAGATTCATAGTCAACATGAACATCAGGCATTATTCAAGTCCCAAAAGCAGTTGACTTTATTGGATGATTTTGGAGGAAAAGAGATTAGTGAATTATTAAAGAAGACAGAGATGATTTATCAGCGTTTAAAGAAAAAGCAAGAAGAATATACTGCCCTGAATCAGAATGAAAAAGAGAAAGCAAGAAGAATAGATTTATTACAGTTTCAATTGGATGAAATCGAAGAAGCAGATTTAACTGCCGGTGAAGATGAGGAATTATTAGCTGAAAAGAGACGTTTAAGCAATATAGAGGAGATAGCTGAAATAACAGGCAGGATATATGCTGGGCTTTATGAGAGCGGATTTGAGGAAACTGTAATAATTGATCAATTGAATCAGTTTGTTAAAGAATTAAATTATATCAGTAGTTTTGATGATGAATTGGAATCGATAATAGAAATGTTAGAGGAAGCTGTTTATAAATTACAGGAAGCAGCTTATCAATTGGATGATTATCAACATCAATTAGAGTTTAATCCTCAGCGGTTAAATAAAATTGAACAGCGTTTACAGTTAATTAATAAATTGAAGCGTAAATATGGTGATAATGTGAATGAAATCCTTGATTATCAAGCTGAGATTCAATCAGAATTAGATGATTTATTGACCAGTGAAGCAAGATTAGAAGAGTTAGAAGAAGAGATTGTAAAGTTAAAAGAAGATTACTTTACAGTAGCCAGTAAATTATCAGGTCTACGCTGTAAAGTGGCTGAAGATTTTGCAGAAAAGATTATTTCTGAATTAGAAGATCTTGCAATGGAAAAAAGCAAATTTGAACTAGAAGTAACGCCGATGATTGATTCTTTTCAAGAGGTAGAATTAAACCGGATTACTTCTTATGGTATAGATCAAGTAGAGTTTTTAATTTCTCCCAATCCTGGCGAGGACTTAAAACCACTGGCTGAGATAGCTTCTGGTGGTGAATTATCCAGGACTATGCTGGCTATAAAGAAGATTATAGCTGAAAATGATGAAGTTCAGACGCTTATCTTCGATGAAGTTGATACTGGAATAGGTGGTAGGGTTGCTGATCTAGTAGCAGAAAAGTTGGCCATTATTGCTCAAAATCAGCAGGTTATCTCTATTACTCACTTACCTCAGATTGCCAGTATGGGAGATACTCATTACCATATTTCCAAAAATATGACTGATGGGCAAACAAAAACAGAAGTAGTTCAGCTAGAAGATAAGAAACGTATCGAAGAATTATCGCGAATGTTAGCTGGAAGCCAGTTGACTGATGCTACTTTAGAACATGCTGATGAAATGATCAAGCTGGCTAGGAAGAAGAAGGAAACTATTTTAGAGAGTAAAATTGAATAAATAAAAATAAAAGAGGGCATCTTTAAATATAGAGGTATTTTGAATCTGAAATTTTTTACCGGAGGAGTTCTACACAGAGATGGGGAGGCTGTGTAGGAGTGTGATTAAATCTGTGAAGCAGAGATGGAAGAGATCCTCCCTGTATCTTGGCATTAGTCTATTGGTGCTTACCTTATTAATTCCCATGTTTCTTACGACAATTGGCTTTCCAGAAGAGTTACAGATAGTTAAAGGCCACAAGCAGTTACTAGAGATTGACTTTCCTTTCCCTGTCTATATCCGTGTCGATAAAAGTGAAGAGTTAAAGATTAATGGTCAGCAGGTAAATGATAATTATTTTAAAGTTGATCTCAGTAATCCTTTGGCTATTAAGTCTGCTGTTTTAGGTGAAATTGATTTAGAGTTTAATCTATTCGGTGTTATTCCAATTCGGCAGGCAACAGTTAACGTTATTCCTCAGGTTAAAGTCTATCCTGGCGGCCAATCAGTTGGAATTATACTCGAATCAAAAGGAGTATTAGTAGTTAAGAAGTCCTATGTTTTAGGAACTGATAATGAAAAATATTATCTGGCTAATTCAGCAGGAATTAAGGTTGGAGACAGAATCTTGGCTGTTAATGGCCAGCGGGTAGAAGGAAAGAAATCTTTATCTAAGCTGATTAATTATTATGGTCAGCGTCAGGAAGTATTAAAGTTGAAAATAAGGAGAAATGGAAGTTTAATTACTAAGAATCTAGAACCTAAAAAGAATCATTCAGGTCGGTATATGATTGGCTTATATATTGATGATGGAGCTACAGGAGTAGGAACGATGACTTTCTATGATCCGCAGACTAAAATGTATGGAGCATTAGGCCATATGATTACTGAACCTAATAGTAGATCGCGGATGCCTATTAGTGAAGGTAAGATAGTAAAAGCAGATATTTCAGGTATTCAGCGGGGAAATGATACTTTACCAGGTGAAAAGTTAGGAACTTTCTTTGATAACCAGCAGATAATGGGTAAGATTAATAAGAATGATAGATTTGGTATCTATGGAAAATTAAATCATACTGTTTCAAATAAGTTCTTTCCAGACCCGATTCCTGTTGCTACAGCATTGCAGGTTAAGCGGGGACCAGCAAAGATTTATACTGTAGTTGAGGATGATGAAATTGAAGAGTTTCAGATTCAAATTGTAGAGGTTATGAAGCAGCAGAGTCCCCATGAAAAAGGTCTTGTAGTTAAGATTACGGATCATGAGCTTCTAAATAAAACTGGAGGCATAATTCAGGGGATGAGCGGAAGTCCTATCGTTCAAAATGGTAAACTAGTAGGCGCAGTAACCCATGTGTTTATCAATGATTCTACTAAAGGCTATGGTGTTTTAGCAGAATGGATGATAGAAAAGGCAGGCTTAATACAAGATAAAATGGCTCAAAACTAGAGAATTAATTTAAATTAATTCTCTAGTTTTTTTATTTGAAAGGAGGAAATTGGTAATTGATGTAGAAACAAATAGTTAAGAATACATAAATTTTACAATTAATAATTATATTCATAAGGGGGAGTGTAATATGGAGAAGGATAATACTAAAGTATTGTTAGTAGATGATAATAAAGAGTTTTGCCAGCTAGTTAGAGAATTTATTGAAGAACAAGAAAATATGGAAGTAATTGGTGTTGGAAATAATGGATTGGAAGCTTTAGATTTAATTGAAGAAAAAGACCCAGATGTTGTAATTCTTGACATTATTATGCCTCATCTTGACGGTATTGGAGTATTGGAAGAATTAAAGGAAGACGGTAAAATCAATGATTTAAAGGTTATTATGTTGACTGCTTTTGGTCAAGAAGAATTGACACAGAAAGTAGTAGAGTTAGGAGCAAATTATTATATTCTGAAGCCGTTTGACTTAGAGAAATTAGTAGATCGAATTGAACAGTTGATGACTCCTGTTGGACAACAGGGTGGTGTAACTGCTACTGCTAATGCTACTACAGATAAGAGTCAGAATCTGGATGTAAGAATTACTGATATCATGCATGAAATTGGAGTTCCTGCTCATATTAAAGGTTATCTATATCTACGGGAAGCAATAGGGATGGTAGTAGAAGAAGTTGAATTATTGGGTGCTATTACTAAAGAATTATATCCCTTGGTTGCCCGCAAGTTTAATACAACGCCTAGTAGAGTGGAACGTGCAATTCGCCATGCTATAGAGGTAGCTTGGGAGCGTGGTAATACTGAGGCTATTAATAAATTATTTGGTCACTCTGTAAGTACCGAAAGCGGCAAACCGACTAATTCGCAGTTTATTGCCAAAATTGCTGATAAATTAAGATTAGAGATAAAGGCTAGTTGACAAAAGTAATTTTAAAGTAGTGAAAAATCAAATAATAAAAAAGAACTAAGTCAATTGACTTAGTTCTTTTTTATTATATAAGCAGATTTTATGAATTAGAATAGTACATTAATTTTCTCATTTCTAAAGTTAAATCAATATTTTGGAGATATACCTCTTCTGGGACTTCCACATGAATAGAAGCAAAGTTAAGTAAAACTTTAATTCCATTTTCGATTAATAAATCTGCAACTTGTTGTGCAGTTTGGTTAGAAACTGTAATAATACCTATTTCAGGATTGATTTCTTTGACTACTTGTGGTACTTTACTAACCGGTTTAATTTCTAGTTCTCCAATTTTTGTACCAATTTTTTCTGGATCATTATCAAACACAGATTTAATTTTAACTTCAGAATTTTTTTCTTTTTGGTTAAAATCAGTCAGTGCTGTCCCTATACGTCCTCCTCCAATCAGAATTGCTTTTTGTTTTTTATTTAATCCTAAAATTTTCTTTAGTTTAGATAATAGTTTATCTACTTCCCACTGATTCATAACTAACTCTTGCATGTTGAATTCTCCAAAACAGGCTAGATCCTTACGAAATCGGATTACATTAAGTCCAAACTTTTCTTCTAACTGCTGAATTGAAATAAACTCAACATCTTTTGTTTTTAATTTTTCTAAAATTTGTGAGTAAAAAGACATCCGTTTAATAACAGATTCTGATACTTCTTTGGTTTCCTTTGGCATTGAACTCCTCCTTATTCATAATATTTTTTCTTTTATAACTATTACGATATTTATTATTATATTCCTGCAATAAATGCAAAAATTTAAAATAAAGATAATTTTCACAATATTTTATCTTATATCTGTTGCAGAATATGATTATCTGGACACTTGGTTATTTAACACCACTTTTTACATTAGAATGTAGTTTTTTAATTCGGTATTAGAAAAGATAGAGAAGTATATACTAAAACTGAATTTAAGCTGGAGGTACTAACATGGAAATAAATGCAGAAGTAAAATTAGGTAAAAAAACTAAAAAATTAGTTAAACAGTTAACCGGAAGAGAAATAGCAGTTATTGACCATACAGATATAGATCAGTTAGCAGCTACTTCTTTAATTGATACTGGGATTAAAGCAGTTGTTAATGCCAGCTCCTCAATTACTGGCAAGTATCCGAATTTAGGTCCGGAGGAATTACTTACTAATAATATATTTATTATAGATGAGGTGGGAACAGAAATCTTTCAAAAATTAGAAGACGGTGATAAAATTCGGATAGTTGATAATGAAATATTTAAAGCTGGGAGTAAGATTGCTGAGGGTAGGGTATTGGATAGAGCAACTCTCGAAGAAAAACTCAAAATAAGTAGAGAGAATCTAGAAGAAGAATTAGATAAGTTTGTTGAAAATACTTTAGAGTATGCTAAAGAGGAGAAAGATTTAATTTTGGATTTGCATCCACCTGAAATTGAGACTCAGATTGAAGGAGAGCATGTTTTAATTGTAGTTAGGGGTCAGGATTATAAGGATGACTTGGAGGCTATCACTTCTTATATCAGAGAGATTGAACCGGTCTTGATTGGTGTTGACGGTGGAGCAGATGCTTTGCTAGAGTTTGGGTTTGAACCTGATATTATTATCGGTGATATGGATAGTATCAGTGATTATGCCCTACAGCTAGGAGCAGAATTAATTGTCCATGCTTATCCTAATGGAGATGCTCCTGGAATGGAGCGGATACATGATTTAAACTTAACGGCTCAGAAGTTTCCAGCTCCTGGTACTAGTGAAGATATAGCTATGCAGCTGGCTTATGAGAAGGGGTCAGAGTTAATTACAGCGGTAGGAACCCATTCGAATATGATTGATTTTTTGGAGAAGGGTAGAGCAGGTATGTCCAGCACTTTTTTGACTAGATTAAAGATTGGGGCTAGATTAGTAGATGCTAAGGGGGTTAATAAACTCTATAATAACCGATTAAGGCCGAAACATATTCTGCAGATTATAGCAGCAGCAATGATTCCAGTAATAATTATTTTAGTTGTTGCTCCCCCCATGCAGCAGATGATGCGCTTATTGCTAATTAAGCTGCGGTTTAGCTTAGGTTTTTAATTAAGAAAGGAGACGATAGGAGTGGTAATTGATCTCAGATATCAGATAGTAACTACAGTAATTATCTTTTTAACTTTAGGGATTGGAATCTTAATCGGAAGTTCTATGGTTGGCAAACAAGGAATAGTTACCGAACAGCAGAAGATGATTAATCGTTTGGAGAATGATTTTGACCATTTACGCCGCAAAAACAACCGCTTTCAACAGAAAATTATATCCCTGCAGGAGAAGATAGAGGATAATCAGCAGTTTCAACAAGAATTATTTCCTGTAGTGGTTGATGGCATCATCAATGATGAGACTGTTTTAGTAGTCCATAATAAATCTAATTTAGGTGATAAGGTTGATAAATTAAATAGTATTTTTAAGTTGGCCGGAAGTAAACGTATAACAATCAAACCGATAGATTCTTTACCTAAAAAAGTCACACTGGATTCATATAATTACTTAATCTATTTAGGTTCAAAAGAGAAATTTGCTGATAAGGAACTGCAAAAAGAGTATAATAATAATTTTAAAAAGATAAAGTATCTCTCTGATGATATACTGGGCTCTAAACAGAAATTGATGAAATATTTTCTGAAATTAAGCGGTAATTTATCTCAGACTGGGAGTGTTCAGATTGAGTGAAGTTACTGTCTTAGTTCCTGCTTATAATGAAGCCGATAAAATTAAATTTACTATTCGTGCTTTAGATCAGGTACCAAAGATAGATGAGATTATAGCCATTAATGACGGTTCAACTGATAATACAGCTGAGATTGTAAGTAATAAAACCCCGGCTAAATTAATAGATTTAGAGACCAATCAGGGTAAAGGTGCTGCTTTAAATAAAGGGTTAGAAGCTGCGCAGGGAAAAATAATTTCTTTAGTAGATGCTGACCTGGAAGAAACTGCTGTAGAATTGGAGAAGTTGTTAGAGCCAGTAGTACATCAGCAAGTTGATATGTCGATAGCTGATTTCCCTTCTCCAGAGAAGAAAGGAGGCTTTGGACTGGTGACCAATCTGGCCCAATTGGGGTTGAAGTTCTTTACAGGAGAGGAGTTTGGATCGCCTCTTTCCGGACAGCGGGTTTTGACAAGAGAAGTAATTGATTATTTAAACGGTTTTAAATCAGGTTTTGGGGTAGAGGTAGGATTAACAATTGAAGTTATTAACGGAGGTTTTGAAGTAGCAGAGATACCGGTAGAGATGAGCCACCGCGAAACCGGCAGGGACTGGAAGGGGTTTAGACATCGGGGTAGACAGTTTAAAGATGTATTGAAGGTGCTTCTAGATCAGTTAAGGAGTGGAAGGTAATGGCTATATTAACTGGAATAACTCTAATTTTGACCTATCTTGGTTATCCATTAATCAAAAGGTTATTAATTAGGTACAGCTTAGTTACAGAAAATTTTTCTGGTTGTGAGATTCCAGTAGGTTATGGTTTGTTGCTAGGAGTCAATGCTGTAATAATTTTGCTGGTTGGCAAGGGACTGCGAATTTATCCAGGAGAGGTTGTTACTTCCTTTGTATTCTTAATTATGGTTGCAGGAGCAACGGGATTAGCAGATGATTACTTAGGTTATGAACAGAGCAGTGGTTTTAGCGGACATTTACGCAAGCTGTGGCAGGAATATCAAGTCACAACAGGTTTCTTGAAGGCGGCTTTAATAGGAATCTTTACATTTTTAATTGTGAATAGAGTTATTATGGATAATTTTGTAGTTAGGCTAGTTAATTTTTCATTGGTAGTGTTGATGACTAATTTTATTAATCTGCTTGACTTACGGCCTGGACGGGCCTTGAAGGGATTTATAATTATAACTTTTAGTTCCTTATTAGCAACAGATATTTTATTTATTAAATTACTATTACCGCTTTTAGTGATGGTTATTATTTTATTGCCAATTGATCTGCGGGCAGAGGCAATGTTAGGTGATGTTGGTTCAAACTTATTAGGTGCTTGTTTAGGATTAGGCCTTCTTTTTTCTTTAGGATTTATCTATAAGGTTATGTTAGTGGTTGGATTAGTACTGATTCATATTTATACTGAAAAGTCTTCACTGACAGAATTAATTGCTCGGAATAGAGTTTTGAATTATATTGATCAATTAGGTAGGGGCAGGATATAATAGTATGAGTGGTTATATGAGAGGACGGCGGAGAAAATACGTCTCCTACTCATTTTTTTTGTTTTTTGAGATTATAAGTTGACAATCTTTAAGAACATAATATATTATATTAGTAAATGTGAAAGAAGGGAGGAGCAGAAAACGGTCTTAGTTAGAAGGTAGTAGTAATTACAAAGTAGCAACAATAATTAATAATGAATCATGATTATGAAGGAGGAGAGTAATAATGTCAGTAGAAAGCAGTGATGATGGACAATGGGGTTCTAGAATAGGCTTTATTCTAGCAGCAATCGGTTCGGCAGTTGGTTTAGGTAATATCTGGCGATTCAGCTACATGGCTTACGATAATGGAGGGGGCGCCTTCTTAATTCCTTACTTCTTTGCGCTATTAACAGCAGGGATTCCTATTTTAATTATGGAATTCGGTTTCGGCCATAAAATGCGCGGTTCGGCACCGTTCTCCTTTGCTAAGATGGGGAAAAAGTGGGAATGGCTAGGTTGGTGGCAGGTTTTAGTTTCATTTGTGATTGCCACTTATTATGTAGTAGTTATTAGCTGGAGTTTGAATTATGTTACATTTTCTTTCAATAGAGTTTGGGGAGAGAATCCCGAAGCTTACTTTTTTGGCGACTTTTTACAGATAACTGATGGTATTTCTCAGATAGGCGGGATTAATTTTAGTGTTTTAATTAGTTTATTAATCGTTTGGGGAGTCAGTTATATCATTCTATATAATGGAATTGAAGAAGGAATTGAGAAGGCATCTAAAATCTTTATGCCTTTATTAGCTTTATTTATGATTATCATTACTATTCGGGGTGTTACACTTCCTGGGGCTATGGCTGGAATTAATAAATTTTTAGAGCCGGATTTCAGTGCTTTAACTGATGTTAAAGTCTGGTTGGCAGCCTATGGACAGATCTTCTTTACTTTAAGTGTTGGTTTTGCAATTATGATAACTTATTCAAGTTATTTGCCGGAAGATTCAGATATAGTAAATAATGCTTTTATTACTGCTTTATCCAATAGTGCGTTCAGTTTTATTGTTGGAATTGGAGTTTTTGGTATCTTAGGTTATATGGCTGCTCAGACTGGAGAGCCGATTTCTAAAGTAGTAACCAGTGGTATCGGGTTGGCTTTTGTAGCATTTCCAAAGGCAATTAATATGTTGCCGGCCTTTAGATCTTTGTTTGGAGTAATCTTCTTTTTAGCCTTAGCTATTGCCGGTTTTTCTTCCTGTGTTTCTATTCTGGAAGCGGTAATAGCAGCTGTTAGGGATAAATTCGATATCGGCCGTAAGGCAGCTGTTAATTATGTCTGTTCAGTTGGTGCAGTAATTAGTTTACTTTATACTACTGGAGCAGGCCTCTACTTTTTAGATATTGTGGACCACTTTATTAATCAGTTTGGAATTGCTCTTGCTGGGTTAGTTGAATGTATAATTATCGGCTGGTTCTATAAGGTCAGTATTATCAGAGAGCATGCTAACAGATTATCCGATTTTGCTATCGGTTCCTGGTGGGATATTATGATTAGAGTAATAACACCGATCTGTTTAGGTGTTGCTTTTGTACAGAATACAATGAAAGAATTGGCTGCTCCCTATGGTGGTTATCCAATGAATGCTATACTTAAGTATGGCTGGTCAGTAGCAGCTGGAGTTATCGTATTAGGAATAATTATGAGTCTTCGACCCTGGAAAGGTAAAAAATCCGATGAGCTTATTTCTAATAGGGAGGTAATGTAGTTATGTCCAACAGTGCAGTTATGATGTTGCTATTTGCTATAGTTGTGTTAGGTGGTGGATTAGGCATCTGTCTTAATATTGCATTTAAGAATCAATAATTTAATTTATCCCTATCAAGAATATTCTTGATAGGGATTTTTGTTTTTTAGTATTGATTAAGAGAATGTTTCTTAATATATCAAAAATAACTTTAATAATTCATGTAGTAAGTTAATAAAGATATAATAAAGATATAATAAAGATATAATTTATTAATGGGGAAGTTAATTATGATACCCCTAAAGATTACTTAGGAGGAGGGATAGTTTCTTAATAGATTAAATATTTAATTATTAGAATTTTTTAAAAAGAGCAAAATTAAAAAAGGGGGAGCAATATGACTACCAAGAAAAAAGTAGATGTTTTTGAAGCTTATAATCGTGCTTTAACAGGTCCAAAAGTGGATAAAGACGAATGGGATTATGAAGTTATTCCTGAAAATGCGAAGAAGATGAAAGAAAAGTATGATATTGAATTTGAAGAAGGAGAATTTATTCCTACAGATGAGGATTTGATAGATAGACTTTTTCAGGCTGGACTTGAAATGTTAGTTGAAACTGGAGCTTACTGTAAAGAAACAGGTCGAGTGATAGAGTATACTGAAGAAGAAGTCTTAGAAGCGATTAAGGCTGCTCCTAAGAGTGTAACTTTGGGTGAGGGTAAGGATGCTGTAGAGTTAGTCAGTAGAACGCATAAGGATACTGAGCCTCCTATTATACAAGGTGGGCCAACAGGGGCACCGGTTTCAGAAGATTTATTTGTGGAGATGCATGAGGCATTTGCTCAGGAGCCATTGGTTGATACGATTGTAAATGGGGTTTTTGAGACAATAAATGGTAATCAACCAGCTCCAGGTAGTCCATGGGAAATAAAAGCTTCTAAATCTGAAGGTAAGTTGATTCGTCATGCTTGTAAGAGAGCTGGCTATCCTGGTACAGGGTTGTAGGGCTGCGAAACAGCATTGAGTCCTGCCGGATGTATTGCTGCAGACCATGACGGCGGGATGAAAGAATCTGATAGCCATGAGGTATCCCAGTTAAATGAGCTGAAGATCGATGTAGGTGCATTGACCTTCACTGCTCATTATGTCTTAAATGGGGATGTCATCATGTGCGAACAGATGCCGATCTTTGGTGGTTATGCTGGAGGTTTAGAGGAAACTACTATTGTAGATGTGGCTACTCATCTAAATTCCTTTTTAATGACTGACGCTGATTATCACCTAGATGGCCCCGTTCATGTACGTTGGGGAATAACTACAGCTAGGGAGACTTTACAGGTAGCAGGACACTGTGCCAGAGCTATTGCAGCCAATACTGACCTGATAACTTCAAATCAATATTACACTTTAGCTGGTCCATGTACTGAGATGTGCTTATTAGAAACAGCTGCCCAGTCAATTACTGATACTGCCAGTGGGCGTGGGTTATTGTCAGGCGTAGCATCAGCTAAAGGAGTAGAAACTGATTATACTACTGGTATGGAAGCTCGCTTTATGGGAGAAGCTGCTTATTCAGTAGCAGGAATGGAACTTAATAAAGTAAATAAAATATTGGACGAATTAGTAGCAACTTATGAAAACAATTATAATGATGCTCCTAAGGGTAAGAAGTTTCAAGAATGTTATGATGTAGTTACCCTTGATCCTAATGATGAGTATCTGGAAGTTTATGAAAAGGCTGCTAAAACATTAAAAGAAATTGGCTTGGATATTAAAGATTATTAAATAATTATTCAGAGGGGGATTCCCCTTCTGAATAATTGTTCAATTAATAAAATTTGTCTGGAGGGATTCAGAGTGAGTGAAGAGTTGTTTGAAAAGGCTGCTGAAGCAGTTTGTGATGGCAATGTAGATAAAGCTGTTGAATTAGCTGAAACCGCTGTGGAAGAAAATATTGATCCTTTAAAAATGATTGAGAAAGGTTTTACAGTGGGAATTACTGAAGTAGGTGATTTATTTGATCAAGGAGAAGTATTTTTACCACAATTAATGTCTTGTTCTGAGGCTATGAAAGCAGCTTCTGATATTTTAAAGGAAGCTGCAGTTGAGCAAGGAAAAGACCAAGAAGAAAATATTACTGTTGTAATAGGATCAGTAGCAGGAGATGTTCATGATATAGGAAAAGGTATTGTTAAAACCTTATTAGAAGCTAACGGAATGGATGTTTATGATCTCGGTACCGAAGTTTCTGTAGATGATTTCATTTCTAAAGCAAAAGAGGTTGATGCTGATGTAATTAGTACTAGTTCTTTATTAACTACAACAATGGCAGAAAATGAAAAATTAATTAATACTTTGAAAGAAGAGAATTTACGGGAACAATTTGATGTACTGGTTGGTGGAGCTCCAGTTACAGAAGAATGGGCTGAAGAAATCGAAGCTGATGGTTATGGAGAAACAGCTAACCAAGCTGTTAAGGTTGTTTATGATTTAGTAGGATAATTATTTATTAAAAACTTATTTATTTGAAAGATAGATAGTATCGGCTATACATTCACTAGAAAAGGTGAAATTTATAGCCGATGACTATCTATTTTATTTTGAGAATGAAGATTGAAATTACTAGCATAGAGCTTAATTAACTTTTCCATATTATTATGTCGCTTGCAAGTATATTAATGAAATGATATACTCAAATTTGATGAAGCATTAGAACTTCTTTTTAAGGAGTATAAAGATAAAACTCTGGAGGAAAAGATATGAGTTATCCAAGACTGGAAGTAGATTTAGATAAAGTAACAGCCAATGCAGAAAGAATAGTAAATCTAGCTGACAGTGAAGATATAGAGATTATAGGGGTTACTAAATCAGTCTGTGCTGACATAAAGATTGCTGAGGCTATGTTAGCCGGAGGAGTCGATGGGTTAGCTGATTCCAGAATTAAAAATTTGAAGTATATGCAGGAGAACTTAGTCTCGCCTGATATTCCTTTAATGCTGCTTAGAATACCGATGATAAGTGAGGTTGATAGAGTAGTAGAGTATGCAGATATCAGCCTTAATTCAGAGCTGGAAGTAATTAAAGCTTTGGACCAGGTAGCTAAAGAAATGAATCAGAAGCATCGGATTATCTTGATGGTAGATGTAGGCGACCGCAGAGAAGGAGTTATGCCTGAAGATGTAATTGATATAGCCGCAGAGATATTGGATCTGGAGAATATTGAACTAACTGGATTAGGTACTAATTTAGCCTGTTTTGGCGGGGTTTTACCTTCAGAAAATAATATGCAGTTATTGATCGATTTAAAGAATGAGATTAATAATAAGTTTGGGGTGAATATCCAACAGATCTCAGGCGGTAATAGTAGTTCACTGCCTCGATTAAGAAATAAAGGCTTACCTGATGAAATTACTCAACTGCGGGTAGGAGAGACAATTCTACTCGGCAGCAATGTAATTGACCGCAGTCCGTTTCCTGATACTTATCAGGAAACTTTTCTCTTAGCAGCGGAAGTAATTGAAGTAAAGAAGAAGCCTGTGCAGCCAGAAGGAAGGCGGGGTCAGAATGCTTTTGGAGAAAGAAGGAAGATTACTAAAACCGGAGTTAGAAGAAGGGCTATCTTAGGTATTGGCCGTCAGGATATAAAGATGAAGGGATTAACTCCATTGGCTGAAGATATAGAGATAGAAGAGGCAAGTAGCGATCATTTAATAATCGATGTTACAGATTATGAAGCAGGAATAGAAGTAGGAGATATTCTGAAGTTTAAGCTTAATTATGGAGCATTATTGAATGCTGCTACTTCTCAGTATGTAGATATATCATATATATCATCTAATTAAAAGATAAAAGAACTTAATTTATTAAATAGGTTAAATATTCATATTCAAGCAGGATAACGGAATCATATCTAGAATCATAATATTTAATAAAGTAGTAAATATTCTAGAGAGAGGGGAATTTTTTGATGCTTGACCGGACCGAGATTATTGATAAATTTATGGAGTTAGTCCAGATAGATAGTGAGTCCAGATTTGAGCGGCAGATGGCCAATCGAATGAAATC
Source organism: Acetohalobium arabaticum DSM 5501 (assembly GCF_000144695.1). GTDB lineage: Bacteria > Bacillota > Halanaerobiia > Halobacteroidales > Acetohalobiaceae > Acetohalobium > Acetohalobium arabaticum. The sequence continues at coordinate 1,809,314 of NC_014378.1, read as the reverse complement.
TGAGTTATCAGACTTAGGTCTAGAGGTGTGGGAGGATGATACCGGGGCCCGAATTGGAAGCTATACCGGTAATATAATTGGGAAATTGGAGGGAACAAATCCTGAACTGCCTACTATATGCTTAATAGCCCATTTGGATACTGTAGTGCCCGGCCAGAATATTAAGCCGATTATTAAAAATGGGGTTATCTTCAGTCAGGGACAGACTATTTTAGGTGCTGATGATAAGGCAGGAATTACAATTATTTTGGCTACTTTGGAGCAGTTAATTGAAAATGACTACGAATATGGGGATATAGAGGTAGTATTTACTGTCTGTGAGGAAGCAGGATTACTAGGAGCTAAGAATTTAGACTTTAATAGATTGGAAGCCGATATGGGAATTGTTTATGATTCTGATGGAGAGATAGGTACTATAATTACTGAAGGTCCGGCTCAAGAGAAGATTAGGGTAGTTGTTAGAGGAAGATCTGCTCATGCTGGGAAGAATCCACAAAAAGGGATCAATGCTATCAAGGTGGCTAGTATTGCTCTATCAAATATGAAATTAGGAGAGATTGATGAAGAGACTACGGCCAATATCGGAGTTATTAAAGGCGGAAAGGCTACTAATATTGTTCCGGATAGAGTAGAGCTTAAAGGAGAAGCCAGAAGTAGAGATGAGGAGAAGCTGGATATTCAGATGGAACATATGATCAATATCTTTAAAAGATCAGCAGAGAAGGTTGGAGCTGAAGTAAATATTGAGAATAATAGATTATTTTCAGCTTTCTACCTAAATAGTAATCTTCCAGTTGTTCAGGCAGCCGTCAGTGGTGCTAAACGTTTAGGAATTGAACCGAAGTTAGTTGCTACTGGAGGCGGGAGTGATACTAACATTTTTAATAATCGAGGAATTCCTGCTATTAACATGGGGATTGGAGTTAAGGATAATCATACTCCTAAAGAGAACATCAGAGCAGATGATTTAATTCAGACTGTAGAATATAATTTGGCTATTATGGAAGATTTGAAGAAGAATTATGCATAATGAAAATAAAGTTTATTTGCGGAGAGGCCTTGGGGGCCTCTCTTAATTAATATTGTATTATCTGTTAGTCTTTAACTGTATGATTAAAGAGAAAGTAGCAAATAATAATCTTGGTTATTTTTATATCGGAGTTCAGAAAAATATTCTATAGAAGCAGGAGAAGAATAGATAATACTGAATAATTATCAATAGTCTGGAGGTTGCTATTTTGCTAGCAATTAAAAGAGGAAAGATTGCTAAAATCATCAAGCAACGACCAGGTTTGACTGAAGTAGAAGTAGAATTAAAGACTGGAGAGAAAAGACGGGCAATCAATTATGATGATCTGACGGGAGAGGTTAGCCTAGGAGATGAAGTGATTTTAAATACGACTGCTGTTGAATTAGATTTAGGCACCGGCGGTTATGATTTTATTATCTATATTGAGGGTAATGAACCCAGGGATCTAGATGGTTTAGGCCATATCATGAAGCTTAGGTATTCTCCCTTTCAACTTAAGACTCTTAGTGTAGAAGAAGAAGCAAGTTCCTGGCAGCAAGAGATTAAGAACTTTACTTCTCTCGAGGGAAATCCTGTAATTATCGGTTCACTGCATAGTATGTTGGCTCCGACTGTTATAGTGTTGAATAGACTAAGTAATTTTTCTTTACAAATAGCTTACATTATGACTGATGCTGCTGCTTTACCGCTGAAATTAAGTAATACAGTAGCTGAACTGCAGCAGAAAGAACTTTTAGATACTACAATTACCATTGGTCATGCTTTTGGTGGAGACCTGGAAGCGGTTAATATTTATTCAGGTCTGGCAGCAGCTAAAGAAGTAGCTGAAGCTGATGTCATCATTGTAGCTATGGGTCCTGGAGTAGTAGGGACCGGGACTAAATATGGTTTTAGCGGTATAGAGCAGGGAGAGATTATCAATGCAGTTTCTAATTTAGGTGGTATTCCATTGGCTATTCCCCGAATTAGCTTTAGTGATGAAAGAAAGCGGCATTACGGCTTCAGCCATCATACATTGACTGTTCTAGAGGAGATTGCTTTAAGAGAAGCAGTAGTTGGAGTCCCTAAATTATCAGCAGCTAATAAGCAGAAAAGATTAAACAGTCAGTTAATAGAGTCCAATCTTAATTATAAACATGATATTAGATATAGGGATGGGAGTGATGTTTTAGAATTAATAAGCAACTCAGATATTGGAGTTAATACTATGGGGCGTGATGAAACAGAGGATCCGGAATTCTTTATGACAGCCGGTATAACTGGAGTTTTGGCTTTGGAAGAATTAGGGGTTAGTCTTTAACTTAAGGAGGAGAAGAGGATGAATGAATCACTGATTGAAGAGCAGTTAAATAGTACATCTATCTATGAAGGAAGAATAGTTAATCTAAGACTGGATGATGTAAAGCTGCCGGATAATAATAAGGCTAAACGAGAGATAGTAGAACATGCCGGTGGAGTAGCGGTTATTCCTTATTTGTTCGAAGATAAGGAAGTGATACTGGTACGTCAATTTAGGAATCCTATTGAGAAGGTATTACTGGAACTTCCTGCTGGTCTTCTTGAAATTAATGAGGATCCTAAAAGCTGTGCTCGCCGAGAATTAGAGGAGGAGACAGGCTATAGAACTGAAGATTTACAACAGATTGGAAGTTTCTATACTTCACCTGGTTTTTGTAATGAAGAGATCCATCTTTACTTAGCTCAGGATTTATCGAAGTATAGTCAAAAGACTGATGGTGACGAATTTATTGAATTAGTTAAAATGCCGCTAAAAAAGATAAAACAGAAGTTATATACTCCAGAGATTTCTGATGCTAAAACAGTAATTGGTCTTCAGTATTTATTAAATCATCTACAACAGAATAATATAGATTAGTGGAAGATAAGACTATGTTAAGGAGGCGGTATATACAGTGGCCACATTAACCAGTAATCAGGAGTGGATACCTACTTTAAATATTACTTCTAATGCTTCGGGAGCAGCAGAAGCAGCCAGAAAAGGTGATGTAGTTATGATTGTTGATCTGATCAGTATGTCAACAACAGTAGAAACTGCTTTAGATGCGGGGGCTATTGATGTTTTTGGGGCCAGTCCTGACTGTGTTTCAACTCCAGTTACAGTTAATCCCGAAAAGATTGGCTACTTTGCTGGCAAGAAAGCATTGAAGAATGATACAGAATTGATAATTGCTACTGAGCCTCGCCTGGCTTCTAATGAGGAACGTAAGGATAATATTCAATTGGCTTTAACAGGAATAAAGAGGGCAGGAGTAGAAATTGATACGATAATCCCTAATTTAGGGGCTGAGATAGTGAAATTAGTTGATTTTGAAGGTAAAGTAGTGTTAGTCATTACTGATACTGGAGGGACAGCTTATGATGCTGCCTATAATCATGGAGCTCCAGAGGTAATAACCGGAACTGTAGCTCGAACTTTTAAAAAGAGTGGAGTTATGCCAGCTAAAGAATCAGCCCAGCGGGCAATTATAGCAGCCCAAAAGTTTAAAACAGGTATTACCTTAGTAGCAGCTAGTTCTAATTCTCATGAAGATGTACTGGCTGCTGAGCAGATAGGTAAATTAATTATTGAAGAAGGTTTTCTCCAGATTTAAAGTGTTATATTTCCCTCTAAGTTTGAGTATGATTTAATAAGTTGGAGTAAATTAGGGGGAAAGATAATGTTTAGTTTAAGACAGCTTGGAACTAGCAGTATTCAGTTTATGCGCCGTAATCTTTCTATTCTTTTGTTCTTAATTATTATTTTTATCAGCGGGGTTACTTTTGGGGCTATTGCAGTTAAGATGTTAAGTTATGCAGAAAAGAATCAATTAGTGAATTATTTAGCCAATTTTTTTCAAAATTTCAAGGGAAAATTGGTTCTCCAACAGGAAATTTTAGCCCAAGAAGCAGTTTTTTATAATTTAAAGTTAATTCTTTTAGTCTGGATACTGGGGATTTCCATAGTCGGAATGCCGATAATTCCTATTCTTGTCTTTTTACGTGGTTTTATTTTAGGGTTTGCTGTTGGGTTTTTAGTTGATGAGTTGGCAGTTAAAGGTTTTCTGTTTGCTGTTGTTTCTATTGTACCACATAATCTATTTGCCATTCCCAGTTTAATTATAGCAGGAACAGCCGGAATAGCTTTTGCACTTAATCTATTTAAAAGCCGTTTTAAAAGAATGCCGATTAATTTTGCTCAATATTTTTTTGGTTATTCTACCTTAATGATCATATTAGCTGTTATTTTAGTTACGGCCGGATTAATTGAATCATTTTTAACACCTATATTGATGAGTTTCATTACTAAGACGGTAATTTACTGATTAGGAGGTAAAGAATGGAGATCGATAGAGTAGTATTAATCGTTCTAGATAGCGTAGGTATTGGTGCTTTGCCGGATGCTGCTGACTTTGGTGATGAAGGTGCTAATACTTTAGTACATGTAGCTGAAGCAGTAGGCGATATTGAACTGCCTAATTTAGAAGAGTTAGGGTTAGGAAATATTACTGAGATTTCAGGTATAGCTCAAACTGATAATCCTGCAGGAGTTTTCGGGCGGATGAAGGAGGCCTCACAGGGTAAGGATACGATTACAGGCCACTGGGAGCTGGCCGGTTTAGTTTCGTCTGAACCATTTCCTACTTATTCCGAAGGATTTCCTGCAGAAGTGATTGAAGAATTTGAAGAGCAGATTGGTAGGGAAGTGTTGGGGAATAAACCGGCTTCTGGAACAGTAATTATTGAAGAACTGGGGGCTGAACATTTAGAGACAGGAAAACCGATTGTCTATACCTCGGCTGACAGCGTTTTTCAGATAGCGGCCCATGAAGAGGTTATTCCAGTAGAGGAACTTTATGAAATTTGTAGAACTGCTCGCAAGATATTGACTGGTCCTCATGCAGTAGGTAGAGTAATAGCCAGGCCCTTTGTTGGTGAGTTGGGTAGTTTTGAACGGACTGAAAGGCGAGAGGATTTTTCCTTACAGCCGCCAGAGGAGACGCTGTTGGACTCTGTTAGCCAAGCAGGAAAATCAGTCATGGCTGTAGGAAAGATTGAAGATATCTTTTCTGAGCGGGGAATTACTGATTCAATACATAGTACCAATAATCAGGAAGCAGTCCAGGATATATGTAAGTTCTTAACTAGGGATAAGGAAGGCTTGATTTTTGCTAATTTAATTGATTTTGATCAGGAGTACGGCCACCGAAATGATCCACAAGGCTATGCTCAGGCTTTAGAAAAGTTTGATGCCAGTCTGCCTGAAATTATTGAGTTATTAACTGAGAAAGATATATTAATTATTACAGCTGATCACGGTTGTGATCCAATTTATGAAGGGACCGACCATACTAGAGAATATGTTCCATTATTGGTTTCTGGAGAACGGATTAAAAGAGATGTTAATCTAGGAACTAGAGATACTTTTGCAGATCTGGCTGCTACTATTGCTGATTTACTGGAGGTTACTAAGCCCCCAGCTGGGACGAGCTTTAAAGAAAAACTGTTTCGTTAAAAAGAAAGGAGAAGAAGTATGGAACTACTTAAAGTAGAAGAGACTGTAGAATATTTAGCTGATCTAATTGATATTAAACCGGAGATTGCTTTAATTTTAGGTTCAGGTCTAGGAGAGTTGGCTGATGAAATTAAAGAAGCTACATCAATACCATATAGTGAGATTCCTAATTTTCCCGTCTCTACTGTTAAAGGACATGCTGGACAGCTAGTTAGCGGTAGATTAAGACGCAAGAAAGTTATAGCTATGCAGGGAAGGTTTCATTATTATGAAGGATATGATATGGCAGAAATAACCTTTCCGGTGCGGGTGATGGAGCTTCTGGGAGCAGATAAATTAATTATTACTAATTCAGCTGGGGGAGTAAATAGAAATTATAATGTAGGTGACTTAATGATTATTAATGATCACATCAATTTTATGGGGACCAATCCTCTAGTTGGTCCTAATGAAGAAGAATTTGGGCCTCGTTTTCTCGATATGTCCCAGGCTTACAGTCCAGAGTTGATTACTGCAGCAGAAAGAGCAGCTAGCAAGATTGGAGTTAATACCCGCAAAGGGGTTTATTTAGCAACTACAGGACCAAATTATGAAACTCCGGCTGAGGTGCGCTGTATGTCCCGTCTAGGTGCTGATGCTGTAGGAATGTCAACAGTACCAGAGGTGATTGTAGCTAATCATATGAATTGTGAAGTATTAGGGATTTCCTGTATTGCCAATATGGCAGCTGGAATCCTTTCTGAACCCCTCGACCATATGGAAGTAATTGAGACTACTAAACGGGTTAAGGAAGACTTTATTAATTTAGTTACTAAAGTTCTGGAGGTAATAGAGTGAGAGCATATGATATTATTTTAAAGAAGCGTAACGGCAAAGAATTAGCGACGGCTGAAATAGAATTTTTAATTGGAGAATATACAGCAGGTAGACTGCCTGATTATCAGTTAGCAGCCTGGGCAATGGCTGTCTTCTTTACTGGAATGAGCAAGCGGGAAACAGCAGATCTGACTATGGCTATGGCTGATTCAGGGGACCGGATTGATTTAAGTCCAATTCAGGGAGTTAAGGTTGATAAACATAGTACTGGAGGCGTTGGTGATACAACAACATTAGTCTTAGCACCATTGGTAGCAGCAGCAGGAGTACCAGTAGCTAAAATGTCGGGGAGGGGTTTAGGCCATACTGGGGGAACTATAGATAAGCTGGAGGCAATTCCCGGCTTTAATACCTCTCTTTCCTTAGAAGAATTTATAGCTAATGTAAATCATAGGCAGGTAGCTGTAGCTGGTCAAACCAGTAACTTGGCTCCTGCTGATAAACAGCTTTATGCTCTGCGGGATGTAACGGCTACTGTGGATTCTATTTCCTTAATTGCTAGTAGCATCATGAGTAAGAAGATAGCTGCCGGAGCGGAAAAGATTGTTTTAGATGTTAAAGTCGGCAGTGGGGCCTTTATGAAGACTTATGAACAGGCAGTTAAGTTAGCTGAATCTATGGTAGAGATAGGCCGTCAGGTTAATCGCCAGACAGTTGCTGTTCTTTCTAATATGGACCAGCCGCTTGGCCAGGCAGTTGGTAATGCCCTGGAGGTTAAAGAAGCAGTTAAGACTCTCTACGGTGAAGGCCCTGAAGATTTAATTAAGTTATGTCTTACATTAGGTGCTCAGATGCTGAAGGTAGCCGGAATGGTTGAGACAGAATCTGAAGGTAGAGAACAGCTTAAAGAGGTTTTAAACAGTGGAGCTGCTTTAAGAAAGTTTAAAGACTTAATAGCTGCTCAAGGTGGTAACAGCAGTGTAGTAGATGATTTGACCCTACTGCCGGCTGCTAAAAAACAGATAGAGTTAAAGGCGCAGAAGGAAGGCTATATAGCGGGGATTGATGCTGAAGAGGTTGGACTAGCTGCTATGTCATTAGGAGCAGGCAGAGAAACTAAGGATGATATTATTGATCCCTCAGTAGGTGTGGTATTACAAGCTAAAGTAGGGGATCAGGTTAATTACGGAGATACCCTGGCTACTTTACATATAAATGATGATGCGAATTTGATGGCTGTTAAAGAGCAGCTGCAGAGTGCCTATACTATTACTGATGAGCAATCAGATAAGAGCAAATTGATTTATAAAATTATAGAATAAAATATATTTTAAGAGTTAACCTTCTTAATCTGGCCTTTTTTAGGCCTGTTTCCTCCTTTTACCAAGAATACTTTCAGATAACTATTAATAATAATTTAACATAATATCCCAAATATTCGAAAAGGGGGAAAGTAAATTGGTAAAACGTATAATATCTATCATTTTGTTAGTCTTTCTTCTCTGTTTATCATTTTCTCTTACTTTATCTGCCGAAGAATTACCTGATCCTGAGTTTGATTTGGAAGCCAAGTCAGCAGTATTGATGGAGGCCAAATCGGGGAAAGTTATTTATGAAAAGAATGCACACGAAGAATTACCTCCAGCCAGCATTACGAAAACAATGACTTTACTGTTGACTATGGAAGCAATTGATGAAGGTAAAGCAAACTTGGATGAAGCTGTAACTACTAGTGAATATGCGGCAGGAATGGGTGGTTCACAGATTTGGCTGGAGCCAGGCGAAGAGATGAAACTAGAAGAGATGATTAAGGCAATTGCTATTGTTTCGGCCAATGATGCCTGTGTAGCAGTAGCTGAACATCTTTATGGTACAGAAGAGGTCTTTGTCAATGCTATGAATGAGAAGGCTGACGAATTAGGCCTGGATGATACTCATTTTGTTAATACTAACGGCCTTCCGGTTGAAGATTCTGATAAACGAGGAAATTATACCAGTGCTCATGATGTAGGTGTTATGTCAAGGGAATTAGTAACTAAATATCCTCAGGTGCTTGATTATACTAAAATCTGGATTGACCATTTGCGGGATGGAGATTCCTTTCTGCGGAATACGAATAATCTAGTTAGATTCTATAAAGGAGCTGACGGTTTAAAGACAGGTCATACTAGCCAAGCAGGTTTTGGAGTTGTTGCGACTGCTGAACGAAAAGGCTTGAGGTTTATAGCTGTGGTGATGAAAGAAGAGACTTCGGATACTCGATTTAAAGAAGCAGGAGAATTGTTGTCTTATGGTTTTAGTATCTATCGTTCAGTTCCGGTAATTCAGAAAGGAGAAGTAGCAATTGATGAAGTAGAGATCTATAAAGGGAAGAATCCCAAGGTTAAAGCAGTTGCTAGAAAGGATCTAACTGCTGCTGTAATTAAAGGAAATGAGGGTAATTTAAAGCGGCAGATTTTAGTTAAAGAAGATTTAACTGCTCCGCTGAAGAGAGGGGAAAAGATTGGAGAATTGAGAGTATTATCCGATGGACAAAAGATAGCCAGCGTAGATTTAGTGGCCAATCGAGAGGTACAGAAAGGGAATATTATTCAGGTAATAATCCAGTTGCTTAAGAAATTTTTATTAAATATTGTTAATGTCTTTAATTAATTCAATAGTTAATTACAAATAACAAAATCAATTGAAAAAAATGGAAAAAATGCAGGAGAATATAGATTAGCCTTGAAATTATTCTAATAAATGACAGGGGAGTTTTTTTATTAAGGAGGTTTGGCTAGTGGAACTAGAAATAGAGAGAGTAGGAGTCAATTTAATAGTCAGAATTGATGGAAGTCTGGATTTACATACAGTTGATACACTGCGCAAACGGATTGATGAGAAACTGACAGGAGAAGTGGGAATTCAGAATATGATTCTTAATTTAAAGAATGTTGATTTTATTGATAGTTCTGGTTTAGGATTTATCATTGGTAGATATAAGCAGATAAATAATCATGGAGGAAAATTAAAGATTATCAATGTTAATAACTCCATCAAACAGGTATTTGAATTATCAGGAATTTTAAAGATAGTTGATGTATTTACTGATGAGCAAGAAGCTCTACAAGCAGTATAAAAAAATTAAGGAGGTAATTAGATTGAGTAAGAATAATGCCAGGTTGGAGTTAAAGAGTATTTCCGATAATATTGGCTTAGCTAGAGTAACAGTAGCTTCATTTGCAGCCCAGCTGGATTTTACTATTTCAGAGATTGAGGAGATTAAAGTAGCAGTTTCTGAAGCAGTATCAAATGCAATTATCCACGGCTATAAAGATGAGACAGGTATTATTGGAATTAATTTAGAGATTGACGGTGATAAATTAATTATTGAAGTTGAAGATTCAGGTCGGGGAATCTCAAATATTGAACAAGCCTGTGAACCTTCTTATACTACGGCTGATAGAATGGGATTAGGATTAGTATTTATTGATTCTTTTATGGATGAGTTAAGTATCGATTCAGAATTAGAGCAGGGTACCAAAATAAGAATGATCACAAGTCCAGAGAAGACAGAAAAGAAAGTTAATTAGGGGCGGAATCTTATGAATAATAATAGTCTCAATATTCCCCAAAAAGAGCTGTTATCTGAAGCTGAAACCAAAGAGTTATTAAAGAAGGCTCAGGCTGGCGACCAGAAGGCTAAGGATAAGTTAGTTAATCACAATGTAAAGCTAGTCTTGAAAGTAGCCCATCGATTTGCTAATAAAAATTATGATTATGAGGAATTATTTCAGATTGGTAGTATCGGTTTATTAAAAGCAATCGAGCGGTTTGATTTAGAACGTGATGTTAAGTTTTCTACATATGCAGTTCCGTTAATTATTGGTGAAATTAAGCGATTTTTACGGGATGATGATGCTGTTAAAGTTAGTCGGTCACTAAAGCGAAGAGCACATAGAATAAATGAAGTTAAAGAGAGTCTAACTGCTGAATTGAATCGAGAGCCAACTATACAAGAGATTGCTGAGGAAATGGAAGTAGATAAGGAAGAAATAGTTAATGCTTTAGAAGCTGTTCGAGAACCTACTTCAATCTATTCGCCAGTTTATGAAAATGAAGGTAATTCAATAGAATTAGTGGATCAATTAGCTGCTAGTAGTGAAAATCAGGAACAGGAAATAGATAGATTGGCTTTGCGTGAAGTAATCGATGAGCTCAAGACACGAGAAAGGCTAATTCTAAAGCTGCGTTTTTTTGATGAAAAGACCCAACAGGAAGTAGCAGACAGAATAGGTGTTTCTCAGGTACAGGTATCAAGATTGGAAAGGAAGATTATAGATAAAGTAAGGGAAGAGTTGGACTGAAAATTATATTGATATATTGTTGCAGTTTATAGTTGATATCTTGCAAACGCTTCGAAAATCAGTCCTAGTCACTCAGCAGTAAATCAACCTTAGCGTTACGATTTAAAGATTTTGCTTTATATATTAACCATTCTCTCTTTTGGGACTGCTTTAAAGTCGCTTGTTGCAAGATATCAACTAATTGTACAAAATTATCTGAGGAAGCGTTTAAAACCAGCTTAATGAAATTTTTGTGCTGTAACTATAGCCTGGGAAGTTTCTCCGTTCCAGATCTTTTTTCTCCGAAACAACCCAGGCTGTGATTGCAATGTAATACCATGACAATGTCATACTGCAAATGGTCAATATGCGCCTATAGCAACTCTAATTAATGATAACTATAGTGATATATCTATTATCAATAGTCAATATGTGTCCAGAGCGACTCTTAAAACTGGCCTGGAATCACGGACGATGGAGGGCCAGTTTTTGACAGTGAGCGAAACATGACGTTGAGCGAACGACAAGCGGCGGATACATATTGACTATAATCTGCAATATCTTAAAAGTGACATAATATATCATTTAAGCTACAGGATTTTCCTGTAGCTTTTTTATTTTGTTATTGAATTAAAATTTATTATACCGAACATAATATTTTTAGAGGTGAATTAAACAGCCAAGGAGAGTGGTTTAATGTTAAGAGAAAAGAATTTATTTATCATTTTAACTATTATAATTCTGCTTACTTTAGCAGTTCTGTCTTGGATGTTAGTAAACAGCAGTCTTTTTGATCCAGAACTATCACCGGGAGCTAAAAAAGTTTTTAATGAGTATAAGCTTGAAGAAGCTAATTTGAATAGTAATGATCGGTTTAGGTTAAAATTAAGTATGAGGTGAGAAGCTGTGGCTGATATCAACAAGAATTCAAAGGAATATAAGAAATTAGTTAAAAAGGTTCATCCTTCTCAGTCAAAGTTTAAAAACTTTCTTTTGGCTTATCTAATCGGAGGACTAATCGCTGTTATTGGTGAGTTGATTACTATGTCTTTAACTGCTCAAGGGCTACCATTGAATGAAGCAGGACCACTAATGAGTGTAAGTATGATCTTTATTGGAGGATTATTAACCGGGCTTGGTGTTTATGATAGGATTGCTCAATATGCTGGAGCAGGAACAATTGTACCGATTACTGGTTTTGCTAATGCTATAGTGGCACCGGCTATGGAATATAAACAGGATGGATATGTCCTGGGGTTGGGGGCTAAGATGTATAATATTGCTGGCCCGGTATTGACTTATGCTATGCTGTCCGGTTTTACAATCGGAATTATTAAATTAATTTTTGCTTAATTATCCTATTGGAGGAAATAGAATGAATAAATCAATCGGCCAACAGACAATTAGTTTTGAATCACAGCCTAAAATTATCTCTTCTTCTGCTATTGTAGGTCCTAAAGAAGGAGATGGGCCGTTAGGAGAATATTTTGATAAAGTATTAGACGACTCCTATTATCAACAGGATACTTGGGAGAAGGCAGAACGGAAGATGACTAAGGAGAATATTGATCTTCTGCTTACAAAAGCTAAACTAAGCCCTGATAAAATAGATTACTTAGTCGGCGGCGATTTATTAAACCAGGTAGTAACTTCTAATTTTTCTGCTGTTAAATTTCCAGTGCCGTACTTTGGCATTTATGGGGCCTGTTCTACATTAGCTGAAGGATTGATTCTAGGAGCTGTTTTAATCGATGGTGGATTTGGTAATCGAGTTATAAACTTTACCTCGAGCCATTATCAGAGTGCTGAACGCCAGTATAGAACTCCCAATGAGTATGGTGATAAGTATCCGCCTTATAAGCAGTGGACGGCTACTGGAGCAGGAGCTATGATAACATCTAGAGATGGATCAGGCCCAGTAATTACAGAAGCAACACCTGGTCAGGTAGTAGATTTAGGCATTAAGGATCCTCAGGATATGGGTTCAGCTATGGCTCCAGCAGCTGCTGATACTATTTTGCAGCATCTAGAGGATACTGGACGTACTCCAAATGATTATGATTTAATTGTAACCGGTGATCTGGGTGAAGTGGGAAGTGAAATATTGGCAGAATTACTGAAAGAAAAAGGAGTAGATATAGCAGATAGCCATGATGACTGCGGCTTGATGCTCTATAATTCGGACCAGGGAGTCGGTGCCGGCGGCAGCGGTTGTGCTTGTTCGGCAGTGGTAACTGCATCCTATCTTTTACCATACATTAACAACGGCAACTTTAATCGAATCTTTGTAGTAGCTACAGGATCATTGTTAAGTTCTGTAACTTCTCTACAGGGCGATTCTATTCCCTGTATTGCTCATGGAGTGGTGATTGAGAATAATTCAAAAAGTAATGCAGTTGGAAGTATAGAATCTAAAGTAAAAAGTGAGGGCAAATAGATGAATTATTTGACTGCCTTTTTAGTTGGCGGTTTAATCTGTGGCCTAGGCCAGCTATTTCTAGATTATACTAATTATACGCCAGCCCATTTACTAGTGACGATGGTGACAGTAGGAGCTATTCTAACCGGATTAGGTCTATTCCAGCCTTTAATTGATTTCGCTGGAGCCGGAGTGACAGCGTTAGTTATTAATTTTGGACATGTAGTAACTAAAGGAGTATTAAATGAAGTTAATAGAAATGGATTTCTCGGCCTCTTTGCTGGAATTTTAGAATTAGGCAGTGTTGGAATCAGTGCTTCGATAGTGATTGGATTCTTAATGGCTGCTATCTTTAGGCCAAAAGAGTAATCTAGAAGGGAGGATGTATAACGTCGCTGATCAAGCAATTATCATTACTGATGGAGATAATACAGCCTGTAGAGCAGTAGAAAATGCAGGTCAGAAATTAGGTGTAAGAACAATTTCTAAATCGGCTGGTACTCCTACTGATCATAGTGGGGAAGAGATAATTAAGTTAATCAAAGAAGCCGAGTCAGACACTGCTTTAGTCATGTTTGATGATGAAGGGGATAAAAATAAAGGTAGTGGAGAGCAGGCAATGGAAAGAGTTTTAGCAGCAGATGAAATAGAGATACTTGGTATTTTAGCTGTAGCTTCAGATACCAAAGATGTAGTAGGAATTAAGCCTGATTTTTCTGTAACTAATCAAGCAGAAGTTATAGATGCTCCAGTTACTAAGGACGGTAGTCCAGAATCAGCAGATCATCTTTATTTAGAAGGTGATACTGTTGATATAATTAATGAATTCAGTCCTCAATTGGTAATAGGTATTGGTGATATCGGCAAGATGGATCATCAGGATGATCATAACAAAGGCTGTCCAATAACTACTAAAGCAATTGAGGAGATTTTAAGTAGGAGTGGGAAAAGCTATGAAAGAGTTAACTAAGAATCTTGATCATAATTTAGATTATTTACAGGATGAATTACATGCTGATCTGAGTTTTGATGTCTTGACCCGTACTTTTGATGTAGGTAATAGAAAAGCTGGTTTGATCTATTTAGATGGATTTATTAAAGATCAATTGATATATATTTTGAATCGTTTATTGGATGTAGAGCGTAAAGACTTAAGTGTAGATGCGATTCAAAAGGTACTTGATAAGCATCTGCCTTACTATGAGGTTAGTACTGTAACTACTTTAGATGATGCGGTTGATGAGATTCTGTCTGGACCGCAGGTACTACTGATTGATGGCGAAACAGAGGCTATAGTTATTGATGGTCGTACCTGGATGGGTACTTCTCCTGATGAACCGGAACTGGAAAAATCAACCCGCGGTCCTGGCGACGGCTTTGTAGAGACGATGTTATTCAATGTACAGATGGTAAGAAGAAGACTGCGTGATCCAGAGCTGGTTACTGAAGTCCAGCAAGTAGGGGCTAGATCTAAAAATGATGTTGCTATGCTTTATATAGATGATATAGTCGATCCTGGTTTGGTTAAGAAGATAAAGAATAAGATTAAAAAGATTAAAGTAGACGGTCTACCGATGGCTGATAAGACAATTGAAGATTTTTTAACCGGTGATAATTTGAATCCACTGCCTAAAGTTCGCTATACAGAACGGCCGGATATTGTATCGGCTCATTTACTAGAAGGAAAGATCTGTATTATAGTTGATAATTCACCTACTGCCTTAATTTTACCGGCTACTTTTTTTGATCAGGTACAGAGTCTAGAGGATTACCGCCAGCCACCGCTGCCGGGAACTTATTTAAAATTACTGCGTTTATTTGCTACTGGAGTTTCACTCTTTTTACCGGTAATTTGGTTGTTGGTTGCTCTACAGCCTGAATTATTACCAGAAACCTTGAGTTTTATCGGACCTAAGGAGACCGGACAGATACCTCTTGGAATCCAGTTTATTATAGCTAGTTTGGGAATTGATTTTGTCCGTATGGCATCATTCCAGGTTCCCAGTGCTTTAGCGACCTCGTTGGGTATTATTGGAGCATTATTACTGGGGGATTTTGCGGCTAAAGTTGGATTATTTGTTCCCGAAACAATTATCTATATGGCTATAGGAGCGATTGGCAATTTTGCCATTTCAGGTTTTGAATTGGCCTTAACAATTAAGTTATTGCGATTTATATTATTAATTCTGGTTACCAGTTTTAAGCTTTATGGCTTCATTATTGGAACAGTAGCTATCGTAGCCTTATTTGTCTTCAGTAAATCCTTTGGAATCTCCTATTTATGGCCGTTAATTCCTTTCGATTGGAATGCTTTAAAGTCCCATATTATCAGACAGTCGATCCTTGATTTATCCCATAGAAGACCTAATATTCATAGTCCCAAGGATTCAGATAGATATCCAGAAGATAATCAGGAATGAGGGAGATAGATGAGTAGTTTAGTTAAAGTAATTATTTATAGTTCTTTAGCTGGTAGTGCTATTTTAATTGGCGGTTATTTAGGTACTAAGGATATATCAGATCGACTGTTATCGGCCATGCTTTCTTTTGGAGCCGGAATCTTAATTTCAGTTATCTCTTTTTCGTTGATTCCAGAAGCTTATCGAGAAGCTGGAGTCTTAGGCAGTTCGGTTAGTTTTTTATTAGGCGGAATCTTCTTTTTAATAATTGATAGCTATATAGAGTATAGACTTAATTCAGGTTTTGGAATTGCCATAGGTACTGCATTAGATGATCTTCCTGAAGCTATCAGTATGGGAGTCGGTTTTGCTACTAAAAGCGGTGGGTTAGGAATAGTATTGGCGATTTCAATCTTTCTGCATAATATTCCGGAAGGATTTTTGACTACTGAAGAGATGGTGAATGTAGGACAGATAGATAAAAAGTTTGCTTATTTAATTGCCGGCAGTATTGCGTTAATTAATCCTATGGGAGCTATAATTGGTTTTGAATTCTTGGTTGGTTTATCAGAGTTCTGGTTAGGATCAATAATGGCATTTGCTGGAGGAGCAATTCTGTATATGATTGTTGATGAGATGATTCCTAGAGCTGTTAAAGTAGGGAGCAAAGTTGAAGTGCTCGGAATTCTGCTTGGATTCTTGGTCAGTTTTTTATTAGGAGAAACCTTTATGTCTACACCGCTCAGTTTTTAAGGTATTATTTTATTAAGAAAGGAGAAAATAGATGACAGTTAAAGTAGGGATTCCCAAATCATTATTATACTTCCATTACTATCCAGCCTGGAAGACCTTCTTTCAGCAGTTAGGAGCAAAAGTAGTAGAATCTGATGATTCAAATCAATCAATTATCGATAGAGGTATTAAATTATCTGTTGATGAAGCCTGTTTTCCGGTCAAAGTCTGTCATGGGCATATAGTTAATCTCCGTAATAAAGCTGATTATATCTTTCTACCGCGAATTATCAGTGTAGTTAAGGATGAGTATGTCTGTCCTAAATTAATGGGCCTGGCTGATATGATCAAAAATAATATATCAAATTTACCTAAGTTATTAACTCCTACAATAAATCATAATCAAGGCTGGCTTGATTTATTGGAGTCAAATTTGAAATTGGGGGCTGAATTTACAGATGACAGATTTCAGATTATGAAAGCCCACTGGCAGGCCAGAAAGGCTCTTCGACGATATCAAGAGAACTTAATTAAAGAACCTAAACAGAATAGATTAACAATTGCACTGCTGGGCCATGCTTATCTGTTAAATGATGAATATTTGAGTCTAGGATTAAAAGAGAAATTGGAAGAGTTAGGGGTCGAGGTGATTACTCCTCAGAATTTAACTGAAAGACAGATTGATAAAGGAGCCAATAAATTATCTAAGTCTCTATTTTGGACTTTCAATCGGGAGATAATTGGCACTGCCTATTATCTTTTTGAACACCAAGAAGTGGATGGTTTTATTCAACTGGCTGCTTTTGGCTGCGGCCCCGATGCTTTAATCGGTGAATTAATAGAGAGGAAGGCCAAACGCCGTAGTGATATTCACTTTATGTCGCTTAATCTCGATGAACATACCGGCGAAGCAGGATTAGAGACTAGGCTGGAAGCATTTGTAGATATGATTAGATGGGAGGTTAAAGGAGCATGAAGGTAACTTTTCCCCATATGGGACAGATGAATCTATCAGTTAAAACATTGTTAAGAGAATTGGATTTAGAGGTAGTAGAACCGCCTCCGATTACAGACCGAACATTGGATTTAGGTGTTAAGCATGCTCCGGAATTTGCTTGTTTACCGCTAAAAATAAATATTGGTAATTATATTGAAGCCTTAGAAAAAGGAGCAGATACAATTATTATGGCTGGGGGATGTGGTCCCTGCCGCTTTGGCTATTATGGTGAAGTACAGCGCGAGATATTAAAGGATCTCGATTATGATTTTGAGATGGTGATTTTTGAACCATTTCAGGGCTCCTGGCAGAACTTCTTACAGCAGTTTAAGTTTATCTTTAAACATCTTTCCTGGTGGAAACTTTGGAGTGCCTGGAAGTTAGCCTGGACTAAATGTCAGTTAATTGATGAAGCAGCAGAATATACAAATAAGCTGAGAGGATATGCAGTTAACCCTGAATTAGTAACTGAAGTTTACGAAGACTTTCTAATGGAGATAGAGGATCTTCATGATAGAGAAAGGCTTCAATCAGCTGTAATTGAAATGAAGAATCAGATTTTAGATCTAGAGATTGACTGGCAGAAAGAGCCGCTTAAAGTAGGAATAGTAGGTGAGATCTATGTTGTATTAGAGCCGTTTACAAATCTGAATTTAGAAAAGAAACTAGGAGAGATGGGAGTTATAGTTGACCGTTCTATTTATCTCAGTGACTGGATTAGTGAACATTTATTCAGCAGTTCAGTTGATAGTGAGGAGCATCGGAGAATAGAAGAGGCAGCTGAGCCTTATTTAAAACATTTTGTCGGCGGCCACGGTCTGGAGACAATTGGCCGCACAGTGTTATATAATCAAGAGGGATATAATGGAGTAGTCCAGTTGGCTCCTTTTACCTGTATGCCGGAGATAGTAGCTGAGAGTATTCTACCGGAAGTTAGTCGTGATCTTGATCTGCCGGTGCTGTCTTTGACTTTAGATGAACATACTGGTGAAGCAGGATATATTACTAGATTGGAAGCCTTTGTTGATTTATTGGAAAGAAAGCAGCAGATAACAACAGGAGGTCAGGTAATATGAAAGGATATTTAGGAATAGATGTAGGATCAGTAAGTACTAATTTAGTATTACTGGATGAGAATAGGGAAGTAAAAGAGAAGTTATACTTGCGGACTCAAGGCCGACCGATTGATATCGTTCAGTCGGGTTTGGAGGAATTAGGTTCAAAGGTAGATGATTTAGAAATTAGAGCTGTGGGAACTACTGGAAGTGCCCGGGATTTGGCTGGAGTAATTGTTGGGGCTGATATAGTTAAAAATGAGATTACAGCCCATGCAGTAGCTGCTTCTAATATAGTACCAGAAGTAAAGACTGTATTGGAGATTGGCGGTCAGGATTCAAAGATTACTATTCTGCGGAATGGAGTTGTAGTTGATTTTGGTATGAATACTGTCTGTGCTGCCGGAACCGGTTCCTTTTTAGATCAGCAGGCCAGTCGGTTGAATATTCCTATTGAAGAATTTGGACAGTATGCGCTACAAGCTGATAATCCTGTTAGAATTGCTGGCCGCTGTTCTGTTTTTGCTGAGTCAGATATGATTCATAAACAGCAGTTAGGCCATTCTACGGAGGATATTATTGCTGGACTCTGTGAAGCGTTAGTGCGGAATTATTTAAATAATGTCGGTCAGGGTAAAGAGATTAAGGAACCGATTGTCTTTCAGGGCGGAGTAGCTGCTAATGATGGGATTAAAGATGCTTTTGCTAGATCTTTAGATGCGGAAATAATTGTTCCCAAGCATCATGATGTTATGGGAGCAATAGGAGCAGGGATTCTGGCCCAAGAAAGAGTTCAGGATAAGGATGAAACTTCATTTAAAGGATTCGATGCTTCTGATTTTGATTACGAAGTCTCCAGCTTTAACTGTGACGGCTGTCCTAACAGCTGTGAAATCATTAATATCCACCAGGATGATGAATTAGTAGCCCGCTGGGGTTCTAAATGTCCTAAGTGGGAAGCGGTATAATAATTAGATAAAAAGTTTCCCTCCTTGACAATTATTAGACTGTAGAGTATAATATAAGTAGAACTGACCAGTCAGTCTCGAAAGGAGGGAGTTAAATGAAGTTTATAAAGGATATTGTACATAAGTATCCCAAAGGAATCATAGCAATAACTATTTTAATTACTATCTTCTTTGCTTATCAGGCAGCAGATATTCAGATTAATACTGATATCAAGAAGATGTTCCCGGAAGGGGATCCGGTTGTAGATACCTTTGATCGAGTTAGTGAAAGATATGGCGGAGCAGAATATGTAGTTTTGATGCTCCAGGATGAAAATATTATGGATCGCGAGTCTCTAGGACATATAGATGAAATAACAACTAAGATGGAAGAGATTGAGGGAGTTAATAAAGCACAGAGTATCACTAATATCGAAGAAATCCGCGGGCAGGGCTTTACGGTAGAAGTAGGAGACTTTATCAAGGACTTACCAGCTACAGGAGAGGAGGCTAAGCAGTTAGCTGATAAGGCTTTGACTAAAGAGCGCTATCTTGGTACCTTAATTTCTAAAGACCTTAAGGCAGCAACAATTATTGCCCAGCTTAAGCCTGATTCAGACCAACAGCATGTTGTTTCGAAAGTAAAGGAGATTAGAACAGAAGCTGATCTAACTGAAGAGAGTTATCTTACCGGTAATCCTGTATTAACTAAAACAATGGCTGATAATATGAAGAGTGATATTCTGAAATTATTTCCTTTTGTTTCAGTAGTAGTGATGGGGATTCTCTTTACCAGTTTTCGTAGTTTAAGAGGGATATTATTACCGATTATAGTTGTATTGTTAAGTGTTATCTGGACAGTTGGATTTGTAGCCTGGCTGGGAAAGACACTGTCGATAGTCAGTACTGTGCTGCCGGTATTATTGGTCAGTGTCGGTAGTGCTTATGCTATTCATTTCTTGGCCCGCTTCTATGAAGATCAGCTAGAAGGCTTAAGCAAGTCTGAAGCAATTACCGAAAGCATTCTTAAAGTGGGAATTGCTATTATTATGGCTGGAGTAACCACCATTGTTGGTTTTTCTTCATTAGGTTTATCTGAGTTGACGATTATTAAGGATTTTGGACTCTTTACTGCTGTTGGTGTCTTTGTTGCACTGGTGATGTCTATAACCTTCTTACCTGCGGTTTTGGAACTGATGAGAAGTCCTAAACGGTTTCAAGCAGCTGAAAAGAGACCGCTGCTGGATCGAATATTCAGCTTATTATTTAAAACTGTAAAGAAGCATAATAGTTTAGTGATTATAGTAGTAATTGTTATTTCAACTTTATCACTTTGGGTAGCACCACAGATTCAACCAGAGACTAATTATATTACTTTCTTTCAGCAGAATAGTGAGATCAGGCAGGCTAATAGATTGGTCAATAGTAAATTTGGCGGTTCAGATTCATTAGAGATTATAATTGATACAGAAGAAACTGATGGAATTGAGGATCCTGAGTTTCTACAGAAGGTAGATAAATTACAGGCGCAGTTAGAAGAATTAGAGTTGCTTAGCAATACAATGTCTGTTGTTGATCTGTTAGAAGAGGAGAATCAGGCTTTAAATGAGGGTAAAGAAGAGTATAACCGGCTGCCAAAACGGGGAATTGCTCAATACTTACTCTTATTATCATCGGATGATGATGATCTTCTAGAGGATTATATAGACTTTGATCACCGCGAGGTTAGAATTAGGACTATGACTGCTAATGCCGGTAGTAAAAAGACTGAACGAACATTAACTAAAGTAACAGAATTGGTTAATAATCAATTCAGCAGTGATGAGTATAAGGTAACAATTACTGGAATTCCGGTTCTGCGTAATACTCTGACGGATATGATAGTTAGCAGTCAGATTCGGAGTCTGCTTGCTTCAATTGTTTTTGCTTTCATTATTACCAGTATCTTATTGAAGTCTCCTGTAAAGGGGTTTGTCTGCAGCTTTCCTATAGCAGTGACAGTCTTATTGAATTTTGGCTTGATGGGTTGGACAGCGATTCCGCTTAATGTAGCTACCAGCATGATTGCCAGCATTGCTGTAGGAGTAGGAGTTGACTATAGTATTCACTGTTATACGCGCTATCAGGAGGAAAGAGAGAAAGGCGTATCAATCATGGAATCACTGCAGGTGGCAATCAGGACTATAGGCCGGGCTAATTACTTCAATGCTACGGCGGTAACCGCCGGATTCTTGGTTTTACTATTTTCTTCTTTTCCTCCGCTGAGGACCTTTGGATTATTGACTTCAATTACAATGGTGGTTTCTTTTTTAGGGGCCATGGTTTTATTGCCGTCGCTTGTTATTGTCGGTCAGCGGATAACTGAAGCATTAAGCGGCGATGATGATGTAACGTTAAATAATTAAGGAGGTATTTATGATGAAGAGAATAATGATAGTAACATTAATTATGGTTTTAGTCTTGAGTATGAGTGGGTTAGTGTCAGCACAGGAGTTAAGCGGCGATGATGTATTAGATAAGGTAGAGGAGTCAATCGATGCTCAATCATCCCAGGTTAAGTTAAGAATGGAGCTGTATAATGAGTCAGGCAGTAAGCGGACTAGAGAGCTTGAAGCTTATACTAAGGATGGCGAGTATGATAAGGCTTTGATCTGCTTTTTAGCTCCAGCCAGCGTTAAGGATACTGCATTTTTATCCCAGGAAAAGAAGAGTGATGATGAGGATATGTATCTCTATATGCCGGCGCTGGGTAATGTCAGAAAGATAGCCGGTAGCCAGAAGAACGGTAGCTTTGTAGGAACAGATTTTAGTTATAATGATCTATCAATTTTGGGTGGGGGGAAGTATAAAGAAGATTATCAAGCTACAATTTTAGATGAGGATGATAAAGAATATTTATTGAGATTGGTACCTACTGATGAGGATATAGAATATAAGTTTGTTAAGATGTGGGTCCAGAAAAGTAATTGGTTTCCAACTAAACTAGAGTTTTATGATAAAGATAAGGAACTCTATAAAGAATTAATCAGTGAAGATATAAAAGAGAGATCCGGTTACTGGACAGCGGAGAAGATGACTATGAAGGATCTAGATGAAGGTTCCAAAACAGTAATCTATCTGGATGAAATTACTTATGATTTAGAGCTGAATGACCGTATCTTTACAGTTAGATACTTAAGACGGTAATCTATTTAAGCTGAAAGGTGGGGTATCAATGAAGCGGTTAAGATGTTTAACAGTTATCTTAGTTTTAGTGTTGATCCTTAGCTCTACGGCTGTAGTCCAGGGATTGGAGATTTCTACTGATATAAAGCTTGATTTAGAGCGTGATACTGATGAGAATAAGACAGATGATCGCGAGAAGATCAATCTAACTTTGGAGGAGCAGTTTAATTTTACTACAGATGGATATCTTGATCTGGAGATAGAATCGGACTATGAGGATGATACTGATATTGGCATCCATGAAGCCTATATTAATTATTATACTCGCGATATAGACTGGCGGTTAGGAAAGCAGGAGGTAAGCTGGGGAAGTGCCTACAAAATTAAGCCGACGGATTACTTCAGTCCCAATGATGTAAGTGATATGCATCCGCTGGATGAGAAGTTTGGCGTTACTGGCGTCAAAGGAATCTATTATGCACCGAATGGTCTGGAGGTTACAGGCATAGCTATACCGGATTTTGAAGCTGATGAAGTAGAGGACGGCCGGGAAGCAGAGGTGTTTAAGGCCGCTACAGAAGAAAGGCCTACAATTTCTGATTATACAGTTCAAGATGCAGATGATCTTCAACTGGGAGTGAAGGTTACCAAGCGGCGCGTTAATAACTTTGATCTATCCTTCAGCGCTTATCATGGTCGGGATAATTTACCAATATTAGATAAAAAGAAGACTAAAAATAATTTAGATCCAACTGCTCCTAAAGCTTTTATTAAATATCCTGAGGTTACTAAATCCGGATTTGATATCATCGGCGATATCGATGATATGGGTATCTGGCTGGAGACTGCTTACAGTGATTATGATGACAGCCAGTATGATGATATATTTGAGACGGCAGTAGGTATTGATTATAAATTCGATAGCGATCTCTATTTAGTCGGCCAGTGGTATAATAAGGAAGGCAGGCTATCATCTGAACCGAAGATTAATGCATTTAACTTCTATGCTTCTAAGCCAGTCTGGAACTTTCATGAATTAGAGTTTACTGCTTTATATGATACAGAGAGTGATGCATATCTTCTAGAACCGCAGTTTAATTATTCTATTGATGATTCAATTGAACTTCAAGTGGGTGCTACTTATGCCCATAATGAAGATGATGCTGGAGGTATGGTATCTGCTCTGGCTCAGGATAGGCTCTATACCAGGTTAAATATAGAATTCTAAAATAAGGAGTTGGCATCATGAATTCTAAACAGGAGAAGATATTTACTGCTGCCATTGAGAAGTTTTCGCAGAAAGGATCAACCAATACTACGATGCAGGAGATAGCCGAAACAGCTGGAGTAGGTAAAGGAACTCTATACCGCTATTTTAAGAATAAAGAGGATCTTATATTTTCATTGATCAAGTACGGTATTGATGAAATGGCAAGTAAAGTTAAAGAGGCTGTAGAGAATGTCCAAGATCCAGTTAAGAAGCTGGAGATAGTGATTGAGGTCCAATTAGAATTTTATAATCAATACCGTGGCTTCTGTAAGTTTTTGACTCGAGAAATCTGGGGTCCTCAAAGTAAATTTGAGGAGCATATTAAAGAGATTAGAACCAATAATACTGTTATTATTGAAGACATTATTAGCCAGGGAATTGAAGAGGGAAAACTAAAAGGAATAAATGCTGAATTGGGTGCAGTTTCTTTAAGTGGAATGATTAACATTACTGCTCTGCATTGGTTTATGTTTCACGAAAGCTTTCCGGTTGAAAAGATAAAGGAAAATTTGATTTCTCTTTACTTTGATGGGATTATTATTTAAATTAGGTAGTTTATAATTTTCATAGAAAAGAACCTCCATTTTTTATGGAGGTTCTTTTCTAATTTCACTTGTTAAAGCAGAGGAAGTATGTTTTAATTATAATGGGAATTAAGTTGATAGATAGTTATAGGTTTGGTAAAATGGTTATTAATTCTTGGTACTGGGAAAAGTGGGATAATGAAAGTGCCGCAGAGGTTACAAACGAAACTACAAGAATTAGGGATTGAAGTTGTAATAGCAACTACTGATGATGCTGTGGAAATATTTAATCGTAGATATGATACTGATGATCAAAAAGCAGCTGCTGGTTTTCACCTGACATGTTAATACTTAAAAAGGAGCAGACTAATGGAGTCAGTTCGAGAGTGCTTGTGGAAGGAAGATAATAAATGTAGCTGGAGGGATTAAATGAATAGAGATTCTGAGATGTTAAGACTACATATCTTTATTTCTGGTCGAGTACAGGGGGTTGGTTTTAGAAACTTTATCCGCACTAAAGCGGAGGAATTGAATCTTACCGGTTGGATAAAGAATTTAGAAGATGGCCGAGTAGAAGCAGTTTTTGCTGGTAGAGAGAATAAGGTAAAAGAAATCTCTGCAGCGGTTCAAACAGGACCAAGCTTGGCCCGGGTGGATAATGTAGATTCTAAACAGGAGGAGTATGTGGACGAATTTGATAAGTTTCGAATAGTATTTTAAAAAGAATATAAGAAGGGAGTAGTGAGAATATGGTATTACATGGAACAATGGAAGTAAATGAAAAAGGAAATTTAGAAGTTGGAGGATGTGATGTAACTAACATAGCTACAGAATATGGGACGCCGCTATATATTCTTGATGAAGAGGAGCTTAGAGATAACTGTCGGGCATATCGCCAGGCTTTTGAAGAATGGTATCCCAACTCAGAAACTATTTATGCTAGTAAGGCTTTTATGTCGCTTACAATCTGTAAAATTGTTGAAGAAGAAGGATTAGGTTTAGATGTTGTATCAGGCGGTGAATTATATACTGCTTTGGAAGCAGACTTTCCGACAGATAAGATCTACTTTCACGGCAATAATAAGACTCCTGAGGAGTTAGAGATGGTCTTAAATGAAGAAATAGGTCGAATCGTAGTCGATAATAATTATGAACTGGAACTGTTGAATGAATTAGCAGACCAGCAGGGAAAAAGAGCAGATATATTAATTAGAGTTACTCCGGGTGTTGAGGCCCATACTCATAGTTATATCCAAACAGGCCAGACGGATTCCAAGTTCGGAGTTGGTATTCAGAATGGATTGGCCTTAGAAACAGTTAAGAAGGCTGTTGAATTAGAAAATATAGATGTCAAGGGAATTCACTGCCATATTGGTTCCCAGATCTTTAATCTGGAGTCTTTTGAGGTAGCAGTTGATGTAATGCTTGATTTTGTAGAAGAAGTTAAGATCGAAACCGGATTAGTAATGGAAGAATTGAATATAGGCGGCGGTATTGGAATTAAGTATACTGATAAGGATCAATCAGTAAGTATTGATCAGTATGCTGAGTTAGTAGCTAAAGCTATTAAACAGAAGTGTGAAGAGATTAATATTCCCCTACCTAAGATAATCAACGAACCGGGACGGTCAATTATCGGAACAGCAGGATCAACTATTTATACAGTAGGTTCCATTAAGAATATTCCTGATGTTCGAAAGTATGTAGCAGTTGACGGCGGAATGCCTGATAATATTCGGCCGGCTCTTTATGAAGCAGAGTATGAAGCCATTGTAGCTAATAAAGCCAACCGGAAGCCTGAGGAAGTAGTTTCGATTACCGGTAAATGTTGCGAATCAGGAGATATGTTAATCTGGGATATTGAATTGCCTGAAATGGAGCCGGGAGATGTTCTATTAACTCCTTGTACCGGTGCCTACGGCTATGCAATGGCCAATAATTATAATAGTCTACCTAAACCGGGAGTCGTACTGATTAATAACGGTCAGGTAGAGGAGATTATCCGGGGAGAAAGATATGAAGATCTGGTAGCAAAAGAAGAGATTCCTGCTCGATTAAAGTAAGACGGTCCAAAGACGGATTAAAGTACCGAGCCTGGAACTAACTAAGCCTTACTTGTTGTGGGTAAGGCTTAGTTTTTTGTTTTTCACCTTTTTAAATAATTATATCTATGGTATAATTAAGGGCAATGTTTAAGATGATCAAATGTAGGAGTGGTATAGTGCAGTTAATAACTGGTCATAAAGGTACTGATTTTGATTCTCTGGCTGCTATGGTAGCAGCAAGTAAATT
Organism: Acetohalobium arabaticum DSM 5501; assembly: GCF_000144695.1. Classification (GTDB taxonomy): domain Bacteria; phylum Bacillota; class Halanaerobiia; order Halobacteroidales; family Acetohalobiaceae; genus Acetohalobium; species Acetohalobium arabaticum. The sequence goes on along the minus strand of NC_014378.1, from coordinate 1,782,830 downwards.
ATATCCTGAAGCTACTATGGTCTTTCCCGGTAGGTTAAGCCAGAATGTTAAGGATTTTATGTCTCTTTATAAAGATCGGATTTCCGTTAAACGGCCTAATCAATTACAGACTGAACTGGAGCAGAATTTAATAGATAGCTTAATTATTGTTGATACCAGACTTGCTAATAGATTAGGAGAATTAAAGTATTTAGCCTTTGATTCTGAAGTAGAGTTGATAATTTATGACCACCATCCAGAGCTTGATGAAGAATTAACAGGAGCTTGGGAGTTAATAGAGCCAGTAGGAGCAGTTACCAGTCTTCTCTGTCAGCAGATTGAAAGGCGAGGATTAGAAATTACTTCTTTTGAAGCTACATTATTTATGTTAGGAATCTATGAAGATACCGGAAGCTTAATGTTTAATTCGACTACTTCCACTGATGCGGCAGCTGTTTCCTTTTTACTTGAAAATGATGCTAATTTATCAGTAGTAAACCAGTTTATTGAACGTCCATTGAGTTCAATTCAACAAGATTTATTTACTCAGCTGCTTGATTCTCTACAGGCTTATGAGTTGGATGGTTTAGAAGTAGATGTCTATAAAGCAGAACTGGATGAATATATCGGAGGTATTGCTTACTTAACTCAGAAATTGGATGATTTAAATCAGGCTGATGTACTCTTTACTTTAGTACGGTTAGATAATAAAATATTAATTGTAGCCAGGAGTAATGTAGATACTTTAGATGTATCTACAATTGTGACTGAATACGGTGGAGGGGGCCATAGGCGGGCAGCATCAGCTATGGTTAGGGATAAAAAGCTTGCCTTAAGCCAGCTTGAAGAAGAAATAATTACCATGGTAGAAGAGAAGATGGAGCCTTTAGTATTAGCCGGGGATATTATGTCCAGTCCGGTACAAACTATTACTCCGGATAAATCTATGGAAGAAGCAGAAGAAAAGATGCTCTGTTATGGTCATTCAGGATTGATAGTTACAGAAGATGAAGACTTAGTTGGAGTTATTTCGCGTAGGGATGTAGATAAAGTAAAACAGCATGATTTGATGCATGCTCCAGTTAAAGGATATATGTCGCGGCAGGTAGTAACGATTAGAGAAGATACCACCTTTAAAGATATTCAGCAGAAATTAGTAGAGTATGATATTGGACGTCTGCCGGTGTTGAATAGAAATAATGAATTGGTTGGAATTGTTACCCGCAGTGATGTTTTGCGGGTATTATACGGAGAAGCAGATTATATTAAGGGGATGCAGAATCGGTACGGCTGTAGTATGGTTGAAGTTTCTCAGCAGACATTCAATGTTAAGAATATACTTAAGAAGATGGAGTCTGAAGAATATAAATTATTATCAGAGATCGGAAAAATTGCTGATAATCTAGAACTTGATGTTTACATTGTAGGCGGTTTTGTTCGGGATTTAATTCTAGGAGTAGAGAATTTTGATTTTGATATTGTAGTAGAGGGTAACGGAATTAAGTTTGCCAGAGAGTTAGCAGAAGAGTTGGAAGGAGAAGTTATTGAAGAACATCAGGAGTTTGGTACAGCTTGTGTAGCTACGAGGCTGGGATTGAAACTGGATGTTGCCAGCTGCAGAGTGGAGTATTATCAATCTCCTGGGGCTTTACCTGAAGTAGAAGCAAGTGACTTAAAGCAGGACTTATTCAGGCGTGACTTTACTCTAAATGCTTTGGCTATTAAATTGAATTCTGAAAGATTTGGTAAGTTGATTGATTTCTTCGGCGGTAAAGAGGATTTGGAGGCAGGTTTAATCCGGATTCTGCATAACTTTAGTTTTATTGATGATCCTACCCGTATCTTTAGAGCTTTAAGATTTGTTAATCGGTATGATTTTGAATTAGGGCAGATAACCAGAGAGTTAATGGAGCATGCTATTGATCAGAAAGTAGTAGAAGGAGTATCTTTGGGAAGGTTGAGTAATGAGCTGGAGTTAATTCTTAAAGAAGAGACAGCAGCTGAAATACTATCTGATTTAGAAGAGTTTGATTTATTGAAATTCTTTCATCCGCAGCTTAGCTGGACGGCTAAGCAATCTAAATTAGCTTCTGAGATCCCCTGGGCTGAAAGATGGGTAGAAGAATTAGAGATTGAAGAGGAATTGGCTGTCTGGCAGCTTTATTTACTGCTTTTAGTTAATCCTTTATCTGTGGCTGAAGCTAAAAGTTTGTTGACTGAGTTAAAGATATCCAATGATATCATCGCCAAAGTTGAATTCATAAAAGAAAGTGATAAAGAGAAATTAGAATTACTTAGAGAGTTTAATGTACAGCCAAGTGAAGTTTATAATAGTCTGAAATCTTTAAGTTTAGAAGAATTAGTCTATTTAGTAATAGTTAGTGAAAATACAGAGGTCAAGGACTGGATTGAATTTTATCTTCTGGAATTAAGAAGGATAGAACTGCAGGTAACAGGTAAAGATATTATTGAACTAGGATATGAGCCTGGTCCTTGTTTTGAGAAGGCATTACAGGCAGTTAAAACTAAAAAGTTAAATGGAGAGTTAGAAACTTATGAGGCTGAAAGAAATTATCTTGAAAAGTATTTGATTTGTTTAAAAGAGGAGGATAATTAATAAATGGAGATTGCCCAATTTATACTTTTAGTTCCAATATTATTATTTTCTTTATCTATTCATGAGTATTCTCATGGAAAGATGGCTGATTTTTTGGGAGATCCTACTCCCAAAATGACAGGACGGCTAACCTTAAATCCACTGGCCCATCTGGATTTAATGGGGGCTTTAGTACTACTTATTACACGCCGGTTTGGTTGGGCTAAACCGGTGCAGGTGAATCCGCGCTATTTTTCGAATCCCAGACAGGGAATGATGTATGTTGGTTTGGCAGGACCAGGAGCTAATATATTATTAGCTGTATTATTTTCTTTATTCCTTAAATTCTTTGCTATACCTTTTGGTCTACCTAGGGTAATTGGAATGTTTCTGCAGATAGGAGTGGCGCTGAATTTAGGTTTAGCGATCTTTAATTTACTTCCGCTGCCGCCGTTAGATGGATCAAAAATACTGCGGGGATTGCTGCCTCGAAAGTATGATAGTACTCTACAACAGATTGAAGGTTATGGCCCATTTATTTTATTATTTTTAGTTTTTACCGGTCTGTTACATAATATTATTGGACCTATCTGGGCTTTCTTTTATAATATATTATTATGATAGTAATTAGAATAAATCATATAAATAGGAGGACAAGAATATGGCAACTAAAGGAAGAATCTTCAGTGGGATGCGTCCTACAGGTAAGCTGCATCTAGGACATTTAATTGGAGTATTGAATAACTGGAAGGATCTACAAGATGATTATGACTGTACTTTTGGAGTAGTTGACTGGCATGCTTTAACAACTAAGTATGACCAGACGGAAGATATAAAACAGAACCGCAGAGAGATGGTTATTGATTGGATTAGTGCGGGAATTGATCCTGATAAAAGCATTATCTATGTTCAGTCTGATATTCCAGAGATTGCAGAATTACATTTATTATTATCAATGTTGGTATCAGTTTCTCGGTTAGAAAGACTGCCGACCTACAAAGATCAGGTACGGGAGTTAGAGGTGAAAGACTCAGTTCCTTTTGGACTACTGGAGTATCCAATTTTGATGGCAGCAGATATCTTAATCCATAAAGCAGATACAATACCCGTTGGAGAGGATCAACTGCCTCATATTGAGATCACTAGAGAGATTGCTAGACGGTTTAATCATCTTTATGGAGAAACTTTTCCTGAGCCAGAGCCTAAATTAGGTGAGGTACCGAAGCTATTGGGATTAGATGGGCGTAAGATGAGCAAAAGCTATGGTAATGCTATCTATCTAGCAGACGAGAAAGAAGAAATAGGAGATAAGGTTAATCAGATGGTAACTGATCCAGAACGAATTAGATTGGATGATCCCGGGCATCCAGAAGTCTGTTCTGTCTATGATTATCACGGTATCTTTAATTCAGAAGAAGTAGATGAGATTAAGGTGAACTGTAAGAATGCTGATTTAGGCTGTAGGGACTGTAAAGTAAGATTAACGGAAGTGTTGACTGATTATCTGGCGGATATTCATAAAAAGCGAGCAGAATTGGAAGAAAATCCGGAGATGATCGATGAAATTTTAGCTGAAGGTGCCCAGGAAGCACGCAAAAGAACTAAAGAAACAATTAAAGAAGTACGGGCAGCAATGAATCTAAGTTAACTTTATGGGAGTGGAATGATGAGTTATGAGGTAAAGATTGATGCTTTTGAGGGGCCTATTCCTCTTTTGCTCCACTTAATTAAGCAGGAAGAGGTTGAAATTTATGATATTTCCATTGCTGAAATCACAGCCCAGTACTTAGACTATATAGAAGCAATGCAGGAATTAAATCTGGAGATAGCCAGTGAATTTCTGGTAATGGCAGCTGATTTAATTGAGATTAAGATCAATACGCTACTTCCTGATGACTCCAGTGAAGAAAGTGAGGAAGAGAAGGTTGATCCAAGACAGCAGTTAATCAACCGGTTGCTAGAATATAAGAAGTATAAAGATTTAGCAGATCGGCTGAGAAATCAAGAAAAGAGGTATAGAAAGAGCTATACTAGAAATTTAGAATCTGTCTTAACTGAGATTGATGCTGAGGAAACTGAAGTAAATCCCTTAGAAAATATTTCATTAGAGGAGTTTGTTACTACCTTTGAAGAGCTAGTAAGTGAAATGTTAGAAGAAGAACAGGAACAGAAAGAGAAAGAAACGGATGATAAGCTGTCCCATTTAAATAGAGAAGAGATTACTATTCAGGAGAGAATGGATCAATTAGACCAGCAGTTACAGCAGAAAAGAGAGATTGATTTTGCTGAATTATTTGCTGGCGATTATACTAGATTGGAAGTAGTAGTTACTTTTATGGCTTTATTAGAGCTGATGAAGCAGCATAAAGTAGGTATTAGGCAGGAGCAGGTCTTTGGTGAGATTGAGATTCACCTGCTTGATAAGTGAGGTGGTAGATATGAAGAATAATCCTGAAGCTTTGATTGAAGCTCTGCTCTTTACCGCTGTTGAACCTCTTAAGCCTAAGGAAATTAAGAAGGTAACTGAGTTAAGCCTGTCTGAGATTGAAGCTGCTATTGATAATTTGGCAGCTGAATATGATAACCCAAGCCGGGGAGTTGAATTATTAGAAATAAATCAAGGCTATCAATTGAGGACTAAACCGGCTTATCAATCCTATATAAATCAGCTACATCAGCCGGAGGTTAACAAACAGCTTACTCAAGCATCATTAGAAACACTGACGATTATTGCCTATAAACAGCCAGTAACCCGAGCTGAAATCGAGGATATTCGCGGAGTTAATGTCAGTAAAGCTTTAAAGACGTTACAACAGAGGGGATTAATTGCAGAGTTAGGACGAAAAGATACAATTGGGAATCCAATTATTTATGGTACGAGTGATAAATTTTTAGAGTACTTTGGATTAAGTGATTTAAATGAACTGCCAGAACCAGAGGATTTTTCGAATTTAGATGAAGAAGATATTTTAGAAGATGAGGAGCTGCAGTAGTTATTACTGTAGCTCCTTTTAATATTATCAGGCAATTATATTCTTTGTAGAGATGATTTTATTTTGTGAAATTTATGAATAAGTGATAATAATTAATGAGTTATTGATTACATAAGTAATTTTTATTTTATAATAAGCCAAAAAAGTAGTAAAATTAAAGTACAGATAAGAAAAATAGAGATTAATAATAAAAATCCAGGAGGGATGGTATGAGTTATCGTGTAAACACGGAAAGAATGGATGAAATCTTACTAGAATTACAAAGTGATTACAAAGTATATGCTCCAGTACGTTTTGAAGGGCGAGGGCGTTATTCTGGCACTGATGTAATTCGCTATGAAGAGATTAATTCAGTTAAAGATGTAGTTTATGATGAAAAATCTGATATTTCGCCCAAAGAAATAATTCATCCAATTACGCAAAGATTATTCTATTTTACGGAGCATGAGTATAAAGAAAGTAAGGTGTATGATAAAGAAATTCTGATTTTTGCTCGACCATGTGACATTAATGGCATTGAAAGATTGGATACTATTTTTTTGGAGAATGGAGATAATGAAGATAAGTACTATAAACGCTTAAGGGATAAGGTGAAATTTGTTTTAATGGAGTGTAAAGAAGGCTGGGATACCTGTTTTTGTACTTCTATGGAGGCTAATAAAACGGATAATTATAGTTTAGCCATTAGATTCGAGGAAGATGAGTTGTTAATTGAAGTTAAAGATGATGAATTTGAACATCTATTTTCTACTCAAGAAGAAACTGAATTCACTCCTCAATTTCCTATCTCTAATCAAACGACAGTAGATATTCCCGAAATTAATAGTGAAGAATTACTAGCAGAAGTTTATGAACTTGAAATGTGGAAGGATTATAATGATCGGTGTGAAAGCTGTGGTGCTTGTACTGCTGCTTGTATAACCTGCAGCTGCTTTACTACTTCTGATGTTACTTATACTGAAAATGGAGATGCAGGCGAACGAAGAAGAGTATGGGCTAGCTGTCTTCATGAGGACTTTACGGAAATGGCTGGAGGAGATAGCTTTAGAAATACTCCCGGAGAAAGAATGAGATTCAGAACACTGCATAAAATTTATGATTACCAGAAGCGATTTGGAGAAGAACATATGTGTGTTGGTTGTGGACGTTGTACCGATAGATGTAATGAGCTAATTTCCTTTTCTGCAACTATCAATCGATTAAGTGAAGAAGTAGCTAAATTAAAAAATAAGGAGGTTAAGTAGATGGGGGATAATTGTGATTGTAAAAATGAATTGCAGCCAGAACCTTATTTGATAACAGATATTATCCGCGAAACAGAAATTGAATATACCTTTAGAGTAAAAGCTGATATAATGCCTAAGCCGGGACAGTTTTTCCAGCTTTCGCTGCCTAAAGTTGGGGAGGCTCCTTTTTCTGTCAGCGGCATTGGTGAAAATTGGCTTGAATTTACGATTAGAAAAGTAGGTAAGGTTACTAGTGAAGCTTTCAAACTTAAACCAGGAGATAATTTATTTATGCGCGGACCTTATGGTAATTCCTTTCCTGTAGATAAGTATAAAGGTGAAGATATAGTAGTGATTGCTGGTGGAACAGGGGTTTGTGCTGTTAAAAGTCTGCTGCAGTATTTTTATAAAAATTATGCTGATGTAAATTCTGTTCATTTCTTAACCGGTTTTAAAGATAAAGCAAGTATTTTATACAGTGAGGAGTTAGAAAAATACCGTGAAAAGTTTTCCAATACTATTTATTCCTTAGATAATGAAGAGATTGATGGCTTTGAAACAGGATTTGTAACAGAATATATTGATCAGGTTCCTTTTGCTGACTTCGCGGATTATCAAGTAGTGATTGTCGGTCCGCAGCCGATGATGGATGCAGCAGCAGCTGAATGTTTAGAGCAAGGAGTAGCAGAAGATAGAATCTGGGTTTCCATGGAACGGAATATGTCCTGTGGTGTAGGTAAGTGCGGTCACTGTAAAATAGATGATACTTATGTCTGTTTAGATGGGCCGGTATTTAACTACACAAAAGCGAAGAACTTAATTGATTAAACAGAACTGCCAATTTTATAAGGAGGGTAATCATGAACCACGATATTGATGTAGGGAAGTTAACTTCAAACTGTTATCGCCAGTCCAAAGTAGATGGCGAATTTATGCTGCAGATGCGAGTTCCCGGCGCAGTAATTGATGCTAAATACTTATCTTATGCTCAACATGTAGCAGAGACTTGGGGAAACGGAGAATTTCATATAGGTACGCGGCAGACACTTTCTTTGCCGGGAATTAATTATGAAGATATAGATGAAGTTAATGAATATATAAAAGGCTATATTCAAGGAGTAGAAGTAGAACTCTGTGGAGTTGATATGGAAGTTAATGAAGAAGGATTTCCTAACTTAGGGGCTCGTAATATTATGGCCTGTATTGGGAATAGCCACTGTATAAAAGCTAATATTAATACTACTGAGTTGGCTCGTAAATTAGAAAGAAGAATTTATCCGAGTCCTTATCATATCAAGATTGGTATTTCAGGCTGTCCGAATGACTGTGGAAAAGGCCATTTTAATGATTTTGGAATTATTGGATTAGTTGATCCAGAATATCAGTATGACCGCTGTATTGGCTGTGGAGAATGTGTAGAAGCCTGCGCAAGCCATGCTACAGGGGTATTAGAAAAAGTAGAAGGTAAAATTGAAAAGGATGACTGCTGTTGTGTAGGCTGTGGTGAATGTGTTGTTGCCTGTCCTACTGGAGCTTGGGAGCGAAATCCAACAGATTATTATCGAGTTACAATTGGCGGGCGAGCTGGTAAGCAGTATCCGCGCCTGGGTAAGATGTTCTTGAATTGGGTAACTGAAGATGTTGTACTCGGTATTATTGATAATTGGGAAGAATTTTCTGCTGAAGTGCTTAATTATGAACCAATTTATCTGCACGGCGGACATTTAATTGATATGGCTGGCTATTATAATTTTCGGGATAAGATTTTAGAAGGAGTTGAACTAAATCCTAAAGCAGAAGTAGCTGATCATATCTATTGGGATGAAACTGAGTATAGAGCTAATATACATGTTACAGCGACAGGTAATGAGTAATCAACTTAAATTTAATATTAATTATTGATGGATGGGGAGTGATAATTCCCATCCATTTAATTTTTTTAATATTAAATTATGTACGTTAACTTACATTTAATTGATATAATGTTGCAGTTTAGAGTTGATATCTTGCAAACGCTCCGAAAATCAGTCCTAGTCACTCAGCAGTAAATCAACCTTAGTGTTACGATTTAAAGATTTCGCTTTATATATTAACCATTCTCTCTTGTGGGACTGCTTTAAAGTCGCTTGTTGCAAGATATCAACTAATTGTGCAAAATTATCTGAGGAAGCGTTTAAAACCAGATTAATGAAAATCCTGTGCTATAAATAGTCAACATTTCTCTGAAGCGACTCTTAAGATTAGTCCGGAACCATGGACGGTGGAGGACTAATCTTTGAGAATGAGTGAGACAGGACGTCGAACGAATGGCAAGCGTAAGAGATTTGTTGACTATAATCTGCAATATCATGAAAGAGACCATATTAGCTGCAAATAGAAAGTGACACAATATATCAATATAGTTTTACTTTATCAAAATCAACCTTAAATTAACGCTGATGATGAATATTAATCTTAATTATGGAAAAAATAACTATTAAAGTGATAGTAGATAAAAGGTGAGATTTATGAACTTTATTTTATTCTTTTTTTTATTGGTAGTTATTCTTTTAGCAGGTTACTTTCTACCAATCAATGCTATAGTAAAATATAAAAGAAATGATGGTAGCGATGATTTAAGAATGTGGGTAGAAGTCTGGCCGGGCATAGTAATTTATCGATTACAGATCTCTTATTTAGAATTGAAAGGATTATTTGCTGAGTCACTACTTAAATTCAAAGCTGAAATAGAGGCAATAGGATCGCCGAATATAGAATTTGAACGTAATAAATCCATAAAGGATTTGGACTGGGAAGAAATTATTGAACAATTAAAATTCATTAAAGGAATGACAGACCAGTTTGAAGCCTTAGAGAGGGGACTTGATACTTTCAAGGATGAGCTACATAGATTGAATGAATTAACTCTGCGAAATCCTATTTTATTGCGAATTATTGGTACCTTAGTATTGGGAATTGAGGGACAGTGTAAACGATTAAAGTGGAGAACAGAATTTGGAATTGAAAATCCAGCTGCTACAGGAGTAGCAACAGGATTATTATGGGCAGTTAAGAATAATCTTTATTCCTTTTTATCCTTTAAAGCTGAAAAAGTGGTGGAGCCTGAATTTGAAGTAATACCTAATTTTAATCAGGTTAATGAATTAGAAGTTGAATTTGAGAGTATATTTAGTCTCCGGTTAGGAAACATTATAAGTAGAGGATTGAAGATAATCTGGACTAGATATAAGAGGAGGTTTTTTGAAAAATGGGAGAACATCCAATTGAATCAGTAATGGATACAACAATGGAGAATATTAAATCTATGGTAGATGTTAATACAATCGTTGGTGATCCAGTAGAAACTGTTGAAGGCAGTGTGATTATTCCGGTTTCTAAAGTAAGTTTTGGATTTGCTGCTGGAGGTAGTGAATATGTTACTTCAAAAGGTAAAGAGAATAAGAAGGATAAAGATGGAAATGAGTTTGGCGGGGGGACTGGAGCTGGAGTAATGTTACAACCGATAGCCTTTTTGGTAGTTGGACAGGACCAGGTACGTTTAATGTCAGTAGATGACAATAATGGAATTGAGAAATTGATTAATGCTGCTCCGGAATTGATGAAGGAATTGAAGTCAATTACTGAAGATGATTCTAAATTCCAATCTAATTAAATAGAATATAGATGATAAATTAGGATAAGTTTTAGATGATGGAGGGAAGGAAGAAGGATGTGGCTGACAAAGAGGAATAAATTGTTATTTATTTTAATTGGTTTAATTATTATTAGTTTTAATGCTGATATTGTTTCGGCTAAACCTGATATTACTGCCCGGTCAGCAATTGTTGTCGATGTGAAGACTGGAGAGGTATTATATGCTAAAAACCATCATGAAAGACGTCCTCCAGCCAGTACAACTAAGATTATGACCGGAATATTAGCAATTGAAAATGGTAATTTAGATACTGAAGTGACAGTTAGTGATCGAGCTGCTTATACTGGCGGTTCATCTATCTGGCTGACTAGTGGAGAAACTTTAAAATTAGAAGAGTTATTGTATGGTTTGTTATTAAATTCAGGTAATGATGCAGCAGTAGCTATTGCTGAACATATAGGAGGTAGTGTAGAAGGATTTGCCTGGATGATGAATCGAAAGGCTCGGGAGATTGGTGCTTTAAATACTACTTTTCAGAATCCGAACGGTTTACCTCAGAATGGACATTTAACTACTGCTTATGATTTAGCGTTGATTACTCGTTATGCTCTCCAGAATGATACTTTTGCTAAAATAGTTAGGACGGTACGTAAGACTATTTCCTGGGAAGGACATGAGTATGGTAGATCGCTGCTTAATACTAACCGACTGCTGCGTAAATTTGATAAAGTAGATGGAGTAAAGACCGGTTATACTGATGCAGCTGGACGCTGTTTGGTTTCAGCAGCCAGTGCAGACAACAGACAGGTTGTATCTGTTGTATTAAAGAGCGGGCAGATGTGGCATGATTCTATAAAATTATTAAATTACGGTCTGGATAATTTTAAACAGATAGAATTAATCTCTAAAGATGAAACAGCCCATACTATACGTATAAATGAAGCTAAAAAAGAAGAAGTAGACTTAATTGCTGCTAAAGAATTCGGGATTGTAATTCCTCAGGATGAAGATGTAGAAATTAAAAAAGAGGTTAGAGTTCAGAATGATTTGAAGCTACCGATTGAAAAAGGAGAACAGGTAGGTAAGTTAACCTTCTACGTTGCAGGGGAAAAGAAAGGCATAGTGCCTCTATTAACCAAACGTCGAGTTACTGCCGATTCAAAGATTAATAATTTTTTTCAGAAGCTGACTGCTAGTCTATTGGAGATGACTTCTAATTTTCTTTAGTTTTATCATAAAATTAAATTGATATATTGTTGCAGTTTAGAGTTGATATCTTGCAAACGCTCCGAAAATCAGCTCAATCAATTAGTAATAAATTAACTTTATAGCTACGGTTTAAAGATCCTACTTTATATGATACTTACCTTCTTTTTAGGGCTGCTTTAAAGTCGCTTGTTGCAAGATATCAACTAATTATGCAAAATTATCTGAGGAAGCGTTTAAAACCAGATCAATGAAATTTCTGTGCTGTAATACCGCAAATAGTCAATATGTGCTTACAGCAACTTTCATTGGTGATAGCCATAGCGATATATCTATTACAAATAGTCAACATTTCTCTGGAGCGACTCTTAAAACTGGTCCGGAGCTATGGACGGCGGAGGACCAGTTTTTGAGAGTGAGTGAGACAGGACGTCGAACGAATGGCAAGCGTAAGAGATTTGTTGACTATAATCTGCAATATCATTAAAGTGACACAATATATCAATATTTTTTAAAAGTAGTAGATTTAAATTCACAGAAGAGTAGTTGATAGTCTATTATGTTCTTAAAAATGACTTTAATGAGTCTGTACAGTAGTTAGTATTGATTAAAGAAAGGGATTTTAAAATTATTAAGGAAATAGAATAGGAGATGAATCAATAATTAAAGACTGGAGTGATAAATATGGAACGGTTACAGAAAGTAATGTCGCAAGCAGGAGTAGCTTCTAGAAGAAAGAGTGAAGATATCATTACTGCTGGTCGAGTTGAAGTTAATGGAGAAGTGGTTACTGAGTTAGGTACGAAGGTTGATCCTGAGCAGGATACTATCAAGGTTGATGGTCAACAAATAAAGCGGGAGAAGTTAGTATATCTGCTGTTGAATAAACCCCAAGGCTATATAACTACTGTTGATGATCCTCATAATCGTAGGACAGTCATTGATTTAATCCAAGATGTAAGCCAAGCTGTCCATCCTGTTGGTAGACTGGATAAAGATACGGAAGGATTATTACTGCTTACTAATGATGGAGATTTAACTTATGCTCTAACCCATCCTAGCCATGGAATTGATAAAACTTATATGGCTACAGTAAAAGGAGTTCCTAATCAGAGTAAAATAGAGGCTTTAGAGAAAGGAATAAAGCTAAAGGACGGCTGGACTGCTCCAGCAGAGGCAAAATTAGTAGCTGAGTTAGCCGAGAGAGCAGTTGTTTCACTGACGATTCATGAAGGTAGAAAGCATCAGGTGAAGAGAATGTTAAAGTCAGTAGGTCATCCGGTAGAAGAGTTGAAGCGGATTAAATTTGGTCCATTGGATTTAACCGGATTATCACCTGGAGAATATAGACACCTAACCAATTCAGAGATAAAAGAATTAAAAGCAGTCGAAGATAGAGTAACTGCAGCAGAAAATTAGAAAGGGGCTGGAGTAATGAAGAAGAGACATTATATAATTCCTATCTTTGTGCCCCATCAAGGCTGTCCCCATGACTGTGTTTTCTGTAATCAGCGGGAGATTACTGGTTTCCAAGAAGATATGACTCCTAAGAAGGCAGCAAGAATAATTGAAGAATACTTAAGCACTATGAATAAGGAGAATAGTAAAATAGAAATTGCCTTCTACGGCGGCAGCTTTACCGGATTAGAAATTAAGGAGCAGACTCAATTACTGGAAGTAGCCTATAAATACTGCCAAGAAGGTATAGTTGATAATCTGCGTCTTTCTACCCGACCGGATTATATTGATCGGGAAATTCTAAATAATTTAGCTAAATATAATGTGCAGATAATAGAACTAGGAGTTCAATCACTGGCTGATAAGGTTCTGCAGGCTTCCTGCCGGGGCCATACGCCAGAAGATGTATTCAAGGCAAGCCGGTTGATTAAAAAGTTTGGCTTTGAGCTTGGAATCCAATTAATGCCTGGACTGCCTAAATCAACTCAGGAAAGTATGTTCTATAGTGTCCAACAGGCTATTGGTTTAACACCTGATTTGGTTAGAATCTATCCTACATTAGTAATTGGCGGGACTAAATTAGCTGAGTCATATTCTGAAGGTGAATTTACTCCTTTAACTTTACAGGAAGCAGTAGAAATCTGTAAAGAGGAGTTGAAATTATTTAGGAGCAGGGGAATTCCTGTAGTCAGAATCGGTCTGCAGCCTTCTTCTGGTGTCAATAAAGAGGCAGTGATAGCCGGACCTTTCCATCCGGCTTTTAGGCAATTAGTTGAATCAAATTTGGTACTGGATAGGATTAAGGCTTATTTAGGTGCTAAAGTAGATGAGCCTCAGTTAACTTTTAGAGTAAATTCTAGATTCAATTCAGTATTGAGAGGACAGAAGAATAATAATCTTAAGGCTTTACAGGAAGAGTATGGAATTAAAATAGAAGTAGAAGTGGATAATGATTTAGACTATAGAGAGATCCTGATTGCTGAAAGAAAACAGATAATTTAATGCATAAATATTATTTTAAATAAAAAACGTTGCTAAAGAAGGATTTTTTTTACTTTTGATGAATATTATAAGTGCCGGAATTATTATACATATAATATAGGATAACTAAAATCTAATTCAAATCAAAAAGATAAAGGAGGAGAAAATATGGAAGTATTAAAGATAGCATCCGATTCAAAACCTAAATCAGTTGCTGGGGCACTAGCAGCAGTTTTAAGAGACGAAGGTAAGGCTGAACTTCAGGCTATAGGAGCAGGAGCAGTTAATCAGGCGGTTAAAGCAATTGCTATTGCACGAGGATTTGTAGCACCTAGTGGAGTAGATCTGGTATCTATTCCGGCATTTGCTGAGATAGAGATCGATGGCGAAGAGCGGACGGCGATTAAATTTATAGTAGAGCCAAGATAGAGTTTGAAGACTAGGATTGAATTTTAAAGCTTTTAATAGCCTACCTATTATTTATATAGATATCTATATAAATAATAGGTAGGCTTTGCTTATTTAAATAGTAGCATTTCTTTTTGGATAAATCTATGATACAATAATATTCAGTGTAATGTAATTTGAGTTGTTAGTTGGCAGGGAGGTTTTGGTTTTGCATTTAAAGAAGATCGAGATGCATGGTTTTAAGTCCTTTGCTGAAGAGGTAAAGGTGGAGTTTGAACCGAATATCACGGCTGTTTTAGGTCCTAACGGCAGCGGTAAAAGCAATATTGCTGATGCTATTAGATGGGTATTAGGAGAACAGAGTGCTAAGTCACTGCGCGGTAGTAAGATGGAAGATGTTATCTTTGCCGGCAGCAGTCAGCGGAAACCGATGGGAATTGCAGAAGTAACATTGACTTTGGATAATAGCAATGGCCAGCTGCCGATAGATTATAATGAAGTAACATTGGGTAGAAGAGTTACCCGGTCTGGAAAGAGTGAATACTTAATTAATAATTCTGTCTGTCGGCTAAAGGATATTGAAGAATTAATTATGGGTACAGGCTTAGGAACGGAAGCTTATTCTATTATAGGTCAAGGTAAAGTTGATGAAATTTTAAGTAGCAAGGCTACTGAGCGGCGATTAATCTTTGAAGAAGCAGCTGGAATTACTAAACATAAACAGAGGAAGAAGGAAGCTAGCCGCAAATTAGAAAAGACAGAACAGGATCTTAACCGGGTTAATGATATTATAGGGGAATTAGAAAAGCGGGTAGGACCGCTGGAAAAAGAAGCTAAGAAGGCTCGAAAGTATAAAAAATATTATGAAGAACTAAAGGGATTAGAAGTAAATCTCTTATTAAATAAATATAGCGAAATAGAAGCTGAATTAACGGAAGTAATCGAAACTCGAACCAGATTTGAAGATAAAATAAGTCAGGTTAAGGCTCAGGTAGCTGAATTTGACTCTAAAGAAGAAGAATTAAACTTGGAATTGGACAAGGCTATTGAAGCAATTAGTCTGAATAAAGATGAGATTTATCAGACAGAAAGCGATATTGAGCGGATTAACAATAAATTAGAGATTATTAAAGAAAAGAGAAATAATGCTGATTATAGAATAAACCAACTGGAGAATGAAATCAAAGATTTAAGAGATGAAATAAAAGATTTGAAAAGAACTGAAAAGGAAAATCAAAAGAAATTAAAGACAACAGAGAACAGATTACAGGAAAAGCAAGAAGAGTTGAAGACGGCTGAGGAAGAGTTAGCAGCTGTAACTGATAGATTAGAGGAAAAGGAAGGAAGTAAGGATTCGGCTGAGGAGGACAAGCTGGAGTATCTAAACCGTATTAATAAGAAGCAGAATCAGGTAACAAATCTTACACGTCAGATTAAAGATATTAAAGAAGAGAAGAAAGAAAAGCAGGAAGAGATAACAGAGATAGAAGCAAATATTGCTGCAGCCAAGACTGAATTGGATGAATTAACTGCGGAAATATCAGCTATAGAGGATGATTTAGAAACTGAAGAGGAAGCAGTAACAGCAAAGAAAGAGCAAGAGGAAGAATTAGAAACTAGGTTGCAGAAACTGCAGGATGAATATAATCAACTTGACTCGAAGCGGAATAATTACCAATCTAAACTGGATGTATTGGAGAATATGCAGCAGAAGTATCAGGGATACTATCGCGGAGTTAAGAATGTTTTGCAGTATCATCAGGATAATCCTGAGTTTGCTCAGCTATATGGAGTAGTAGCGGAATTATTGGAAGTGCCCAAAGAGTTTGAAATAGCAATTGAGACTGCTTTAGGAAGTAGGCTCCAGAATGTTGTAGTGGCTACCGAAGAGGATGCTAAAGAAGCAATTAATTATTTAAAAAGAGAGAAGGCTGGACGGGCTACCTTTCTGCCACTTAATTTAGTTGATCCCCGCAGTCTGCGCCAGAGGGAAGAAGAAGCGCTAGAAGTTAAAGGAGCTTTGGGAATAGCGGCTGACTTGATTGATTATCAAGATAAATTCAGTCCGGTGGTTAAAAACTTATTAGGTAGAATAATAATAGCTGATAATATAGATGCGGCAGTTACTATTTCCAAAAAGACGGGACAGAGAGTAAAAGTAGTTACTTTAGAAGGAGAAGTTGTTAATCCCGGCGGTTCAATGACAGGCGGAAGTTCACAGAATAAAAATGCTGATTTATTAGGGCGCAGCCGACAGATTGAGGAGTTATCTGATAGGATAGATGGGTTAAATCAGAAGTTAGAGACTTTAAAAGAAGAAGGGATTTCAGTTAAAGATAGATTAGTTTCGCTTACTGAAAGGAAAGAAGAACAACAGGAAGCAGTTCATCAACTGGATTTGGATTTAACCAGCAAGCGCAAAGATTATCAGCAGCTTAAAGAGGAGATTGAACGATTAGAGACTGACAGGAAGCAGCTGAATAATTATCTCAACGTTCTAGATAAAGAATTAAGTTCTCTAAAGAATGAAAAAGAGGATATAAGCAGTCAACTTGCTGATTTGACTGATGGTAATCAGGATATTGAAGGAATAATTACTTCTATTGAAGAAGAAATTGAAAGAATTGAAGCTAAAAAGGAAGAGTATAATGAAGAGATTACTGACATAAAGGTTAAGATAGCTTCCATTGAACAGGAGAAGAATAACTTAAAACAGGAAGCTGATCGGTTACAGGACCAGATTCAGAAAGCTGAATCGGGAATTAGCAATAAAAAGAGTGAAATTGAAGAATTAAGAAAAAGAAAGGAAAAGTTAGCTGATCAGAAGATAGATTTTAGGGAAGACCAGAATGAATTAAAGCAGCAGAAGAAAGAATTAGAAGCCAAACTGGCTGATTTAAAAGAAAAGAAGGAAGGCCTTACAGCTGAAATTAAAGAGATTAAAGAGAAGTCACAAGGGATTAGGAAGGAATTAGAGGAAATCCAGACAGAACATAATGAATATGAAGTAAAAGAAGCCCAGTTGGAGATGGAGTTAGAAAGTATAGAAGAGAAATTAGTTGACAGTTATGAAGTAGAAATAGAAGCTGAGATAGATGATAGAGAGCCGATTGAAGATTATGAAGTAGTGGAGGAGAGAATCGAAGAATTAAAGTCGGCTATTGATGAGCTAGGCCATGTAAATTTAGGTGCTATTGAAGAGTATGAAACCTTAAAAGAGAGGTTTAGCTTTATGAAAGAACAGCATGCTGATTTAATTGAAGCCCGCAATTCACTTACAGAGGTCATTAATAAGATAGAGAGCAGAATGGAGAAGAAATTTAAAGAGACTTTTGATGAGATAAAGATGAAGTTTGAAGAGGTGTTTACTGAATTATTCGGCGGCGGACAGGCTGAATTAAAGTTAGAAGATCCTGATAATCTGCTGGAGACGGGAATCGAGATTAATGCCCAACCTCCTGGTAAAAAACTGCAGAAATTATCCTTAATGTCGGGTGGTGAAAAGGCACTTACAGCTATTGCTTTATTATTTGCTTTATTGAAGGTAAGGCCTAGTCCTTTTTATATTCTGGATGAGATAGATGCTCCACTAGATGAAGCCAATGTAGATCGGTTTACTGATTTTCTGCAGAATCTATCCTCATTATCTCAGTTCATCGTTATTACCCACCGCAAGGGGACAATGAAAGCAGCAGATGCTTTATATGGCGTTACAATGCAGGAGTCAGGCGTATCTGAGTTAGTATCACTTAAGTTAACTGAACTGGCTAGTTAGAGACAGCTTATAATTAGGTAGAATTAGGAAAGAATAATGCTAAAGGAGGAGTAAGTTTGCAGGTTAAAGGAATAGCTAAAAGTATAGTAGATAAGTTAGTGAACAGAAGTATTGAATTAAGCCAAGGAAGGTCAGCAGGAGCTTTAGGACTTATAAATCAGGATGGTTATATAGATGCTCTGTCTGAAATTGTAAATGGGGGACTTTCAGGTCTGCCTTATCGCCAATTATTAAGCAAGGTAGTTACAACTGCAGGAAAGTCATTAATAGAAGTGGTGAATCAGCTGCCGGATAATGCAGTCTTAATTTCTACTAATCCAGGAAAGACGGGTTTAATTACCAGTACAAGCGGAATTAACACTCTTAATCTACCGGTTGTTAGTATCGGTGTTAAGCAGTTATCTCTAGCGGGAGTAGGGATTCTTTATCCCAAAAGTGAATATTTTGATCTGGCCACTGAGTCGGAAAAGATTGAACTTAAGAAGTTAGCAGCTAGAGATATGGATGAAGAGCGAGAGATACTTAAGGAATCTTCAAAATTAAAGCTGAATTTTCTTGATATCAGTGAAGAACTGGAAGTAATAGAGATAGAAGAAAGACCATTTTCTATTTCGATTAAATCAGATGAAGAGTGGCATCTGCCGCGGCTTGAAGTGGATTCTATAGATAAAGACTTCGTAGCTGAGTTAGTCGATAAATCCACATCAATAGAACAGGGACGGGAAGTTGCTGCTATGGGTGTGATAGAAGATGGAACTGTAGTTCAAAGCGGAGACTTAGTAGTCGGTGGAATGGGATATATTCCTTCCCGACTGTTAGCCAGCGGATATACTGATATTAGTGGGATTTCACTGCGTCAGGCTTATAATAAAGAGGTTCCGCATAATGCTGTTGTAGTCCATACTCATCCCGGAGGTACAGGAGTAATGCACCGCGGTGATGCTATGGCTGGTCCCGGTATGTGGGGACGTCCGGTAATTGCTATTGGCCATGATAAAGCTGGTGAAGTAAAAGGAGCTACTGTAATTGAGATGCAGAGTGAAGTAACAGATCTAGCTGAGGAAGCTGAAAAGGTAGGCCAGAAGTATTATGAAGCCCAGACACCTGAGGAAGAAGCAGAGATTAGAAAGAGGAGATTTGGTATTGTCCAGGAGTATACTGACCTATGTAAACCAATTGAAATAGAATAGAGGATAAGGAGGAGAGCTTTATGTTCAAAAAGTTATTCGGCAGAAGCAAAAAAGGGGAAGATGAAGACCAAAAACAGCCTCAGAATCAAGCAGAAGCTGAGGATGAAGAGGTAGAGAAGGAAGAGAATAATACAGATACTGGCGGTGTATTTAATAGATTAGAGACTCATAATCCTGATGAGCTAGAAGATGAAGACACGAGTGAGACTGAAGATGAAGGGGGGTTCTTCTCTCGGCTTAAGGATGGACTTTCGAAGACTAGAAATTCTTTTGTTTCGCAAGTGCAGAATTTGTTTACCGGACGAAGTAGTATTGATGAAGAACTTTATGAAGAATTAGAAGAAATCTTAATTCAGGCTGATGTTGGTGTCCATACTACGATGGGACTAGTAGATGAGTTACGGACTATAGCTGAAGAAGAAGGAATTAAAGATCCGTCTAAATTACATAATGTCTTTAAAGAGCAGCTAGAAGATATTTTAGATAGAGGTGCAGATGACGTTTATGATAACCATCGGTTAACAATATTGATGGTAGTGGGAGTTAACGGCGTCGGTAAAACAACAACTATCGGTAAGATTGCTCTCAGGGCTAAACAGAACAGCCAGGATGTTCTGCTGGCAGCCGGTGATACCTTTAGAGCTGGAGCAATTGAGCAGTTGGAGGCCTGGGGAACTGAAGTAGGAGTTGATATTATTTCCCATGAAGCAGGGGCTGATTCGGCAGCTGTAGCCTATGATGCTGTTCAGGCAGCTAAGGCCCGGGATAAGGATCTTTTAGTGGTAGATACAGCCGGCCGGCTCCATACGCAGGATAATTTAATGGAAGAATTAAAGAAGGTGCACCGAATTATCGACCGTGAGGCTGAGGATGCTCGAGTAGAAGTATTATTGGTACTTGATGCAACTACTGGCCAGAATGCTATCTCTCAGGCTGAGATGTTTGATAAGGCTGTTGATGTAGATGGTATTGCTCTTACTAAGTTAGATGGAACAGCAAAGGGCGGCATTATTCTGGCTGTTAAGGAAGAGTTAGGGATTCCGGTTAAATTAATCGGCGTGGGAGAAGATGTGGAAGACCTACAGGACTTTGAGCCTGATGCATTCATTGATGCGTTATTTGCAGAGTGAAAATTATCCTTGACAAAGAAAGAGGATTACGTTATACTATCATCTGTAAAGTTTTTTTACTTGACAGGTAGTGTAGGTGATTTAGTTGTTAGAACGTACAGTTAGAGTAGGAATTCTATTTGATTTTTATGGTGAGCTGTTGACTGATAGACAGCAGGAAATGGTCAGACTTTATTTCTATCATGATCTATCTTTAGGAGAAGTGGCTGAGGAGTGTGAAATCAGCCGGCAGGCTGTTTATGATAATCTCCAGCGGGCAGAAAAGATACTGGAAGATTATGAAAAGAAGTTAGGGTTGGTAGCCAGATATAAATATATTCAGCAACAGGTTGATGATTTAACGGAAGTAGTAGACCGGATTGCTCAAGAAATTGGTGATGAGAGTTTAGAGAAATTACAGCAGATTATTGATAATTTAAGTGCTGAAAATTAGGAGGGACTAATGTGATCTTTGAAGGTTTAGCTGATAAATTACAGGATACCTTTGATAAGCTGCGCGGGAAAGGGAAGTTATCTGAAAAAGATGTGAAGTCTGCTCTGAGAGAAGTTAAACTGGCTTTATTAGAAGCTGATGTTAACTTCAAAGTAGTTAAGAATTTCATCAGTGATATAGAGGAGCGGGCAGTAGGCAAGGAAGTAATGGATAGCTTAACGCCGGCCCAACAGGTAATTAAGATTGTTAATGAGGAATTGACTGATTTGATGGGGGGGACCCAGAGTAAATTAAGTATAGCTTCTGATCCTCCGACGGTAATTATGTTAGTTGGACTGCAGGGTGCTGGTAAGACAACTACTGTTGGTAAGTTAGCTAAACATCTTCATAAGAATGGCCGTAGACCTTTATTGGTAGCAGGCGATGTCTATCGTCCGGCAGCAATTAAGCAGTTGCAGGTTTTAGGTGAGAGGCTGGATCAACCGGTCTTCTCTATGGGTGATAAGCAGGATCCTGTCGATATTGCTAAAGCAGGAGTCAGTCATGCTGAGTCCAATGGTCGGGATGTAGTTATTATAGATACAGCCGGACGGCTCCATATAGATGAAGAATTGATGGGTGAGCTAAAAGATATTAAAGCAGCTGTTAATCCGCAGGAGATTCTGTTAGTTGTTGATGCTATGACAGGACAGGATGCTGTTAATGTAGCAGAAAGTTTCGATGATGCCTTAGGAGTTGATGGTATTACTTTAACTAAGTTAGACGGTGATGCCCGCGGTGGAGCGGCGCTTTCAATCCGAAAAGTAACCGGACGGCCGATTAAGTTTGTCGGTACCGGTGAAAAGTTAGATGATCTGGAGCCATTCCATCCGGACCGAATGGCATCAAGAATTCTGGGCATGGGTGATATGCTGAGCCTGATTGAGAAGGCTGAAGAGAATATTGATGCCGAAAAGGCTAAAGAGTTGGAGGAGAAGCTGAGGAAAGAGGAGTTTACTCTGGATGACTTTTTAGACCAGATGAGTCAGATTCGGAATATGGGCCCCTTGGATCAGATAATGGATATGATTCCGGGTATGGGTAAGATCAAGCAGTTGGATAACCTGGATATGGGTGAAGAGCATCTAGACCAGATTGAAGCAATTATAAGCTCTATGACGACTGAGGAAAAAAGAGATCCAAGCATCATCAACGGCAGCCGCCGCCGTAGAATTGCTAATGGCAGCGGAACTGAAGTGCAGGATGTAAACCGTCTTTTAAAACAGTTTAAGCAGGCCCAAAAGATGATGAAGCAGCTTAATGATATGCAGCAAGGCATGGGCGGTGGAGGCGGTGGCCTCGGCGGTCTTGGTAATAAGTTTCCTTTCATGTAAATAGATATTTTTCATTAATTAGAGGAGGTGATGAAGATGGCAGTTAAGATTAGATTGAGAAGAATGGGAGCTAATAGAGATGCTTCTTATAGATTAGTAGTTGCTGATTCTCGTGATTCACGTGATGGCAGGTTTATTGAGGAATTAGGCCATTATGATCCAACTACAGAACCTGAAACTGTTGATATTAAACAGGAGAAAGCATTAGAATGGCTGCAGAATGGAGCTAAGCCTTCTAGTACTGTTAAGAACTTGTTTAAAGATCAAGGTATTATGGAGAAGTTTGATGAGCTAAAGAATAAGTAACCTCACTGCTTGAGGAGGTGGCTGGGAGAATGAAGGAATTAGTAGAACTAATTGCCCGTAACATAGTTGATAACCCAGAAGAAGTAAATGTTAACCAGGTTGAAGGTTCTAAATCTGTCATCCTTGAACTGCAGGTTGCCGAGGAAGATATGGGTAAGGTAATCGGTAAGCAAGGAAGGATTGCTAAAGCAATTCGAACAGTAGTCAAAGCAGCAGCTACTAAAGAAGGCAAACGAGTTATTGTAGAGATTATTCAATAGAATTGAGTGCTGTCTAAAAGGGCTAGAGTTTAACTCTAGCTCTTCTCTATTATAGAAGACAATGAAAAAGAGGTGGTTAGAGTGGACGAGGAATTGATCGATATTGGAAAGATTACTAGACATCAGGGCAATAAAGGAGAAGTAAGAGTGCTTCCATTAACTGATTATCCGGAGCGGTTTGAGTTTTTAGAACGGGCTATTTTAGTTAAAGATAATAAGAAAGAAGAAGTAATTGTTGAGGATATGAGGTATCACAAGCAGTTTATTGTACTTAAGTTTGCAGAATTTGATGATATCGGAACTGCTATTGAACATAAAGACTTTATGGTTAAGATTCCTGAATCGGAAGCGATTGAATTACCTGAAGGCCACTATTATTTGCATGAGATTATAGATTTAAAGGTAGTTACTGTTGACGGCCAAAATCTAGGAAAAGTGACGGATATTCTGGAGACAGGCAGTAATGATGTCTATGTAGTACAGTCAGGAAGTAAGGAACATTTGATTCCTGGGACTAAAGAAGTTATCAAACAGATTGATCTTGAAGCTAAAGAAATGGTAATTAAGCCGATTAAAGGATTGATTTAAATGCTTAAGTTTCATATTTTGACTATTTTTCCGGAGATGTTTACTGGGCCGTTGAATGAAAGCATTTTAAAGCGGGCCCAGAATGAGGAATTAATCAAGATAGATATTACTGATATCCGCAGTTTTGCCCAGAATAAACATAATAATGTTGATGATGCTCCTTACGGCGGTGGTGCCGGCATGGTAATGAAGCCGGAGCCGATCTTTAGAGCTGTTGAGGATGTTGAAAGTGATGAAAGTAAGGTAATCTTTCTCTCTCCTCAGGGGAAGACTTTTGATCAAAAGATAGCTAAAGAATTAGCTGAGGAGGAGCATTTAGTTCTACTCTGTGGTAGATATGAAGGAGTAGATGAACGAGTGAGAAAAGAGGTGGTTGATGAAGAAATATCTATCGGTGATTATGTCTTAACCGGTGGAGAATTATCGGCTATGGTAGTGATCGATGCTGTAGCTCGCATGATACCTGGAGTATTAGGAACCCACCAGTCAGCTGTAGAGGATTCATTCTACCATGGTATTTTGGATTATCCTCATTATACTCGCCCCCGTAAATACCGCAGTCTGGAAGTACCGGAAGTTCTTTTAAGCGGTGATCATCAGAAAATAGCTGATTGGCGTAAGAAGCAGGCATTGAAGCGGACCTTGCTGCGCCGTCCGGATCTTTTGGAGGAAGTCGAGTTATCAGATGAAGAAAGAGAGTTATTAAGTAATATAAAAAAAGAGTTGGACAAGTAGGAGGTGGCAGTAATTTCAGAAATCTATTTAAGTCTCATACATAATCCTGTTTATAATAAGAATATGGAAGTTATCACTACTACAGTGACGAATTTTGATCTGCATGATATTGCCCGGGTTAGTCGAACTTATAACTTAGATAAATATTATATTGTTAATCATCTTGATTCCCAGCAGGAATTTGTCAAAAAGATGCAGAATTACTGGAGTAGTGACTTTGGTGCTGAATATAATTCTGACCGGCAGGAGGCTTTTAAAGTAGTTGAAATTAAGCCGGATCTAGAAGCAGTACTCAATGAGATAGAAGCTGAAACGGGAAAAGAGCCTGTAGTGATTGCTACTGATGCCCGTAAGTATGAGAATACTATTGGTTATAAAGATTTGAGAGATGATATTGCTACAGATCAGCGTCCTTATTTAATTCTTTTAGGTACTGGCTGGGGTTTAACACAAGAGGTAATTGAAGAAGCTGATTATATTTTAGAACCGATTTATGGCAGAGGTGATTATAACCATTTATCAGTCCGCAGTGCTGCTTCGATTATTCTGGATAGATTAGTTGGTGAAGAATGGTGGAGATAAATTTTAGCTATTGCTTGTAATTAACCGACGTCTGTGTTATAATATGCTCTGTATGAATAGAGGCGGTCCTCTATTTTATTATAAAATATGAACGTCCAATGGAAGGAGGGAGTTTGATGGAAGAACTACTTAAAGCTGTAGAAGAAGATAATATGAAAGATAATATTCCTGATTTTCAATCTGGAGATACAGTATCTGTCCACGTAAAGGTTGAAGAAGGCGGAGCTGAAAGAATCCAGTTGTTTGAAGGAATTGTTATTCAACGTAAAGGTGGAGGAGTTAGAGAAACTTTTACTGTACGTAAGATTTCTCACGGTGTTGGTATTGAACGAATCTTCCCGGTTCATTCGCCTAAGATTGATAAGATTGAAATTGTTAAGCGGGGAGATGTTAATCGTTCTAAGCTGTTTTATCTTCGCCAGCGGCGCGGTAAGAATGCTCGAGTTAAAGAGAAGCGTGAAGCCAAAGAAGAAGTATAATAATGATTATAAGGGAGAGGACCGGCTGCAGGCCTGTCCTCTTTTATATATCTTTATATTTTGAAAGGATGAAAATAGCCGATGGGAATTTCAAAGGCAGATTTTAAGGAGTACTTAGAAGCAGTAGTTATTGCTATTATCTTATCTTTTTTGATTATTACCTTTATTGTTCAGGCATTTTTTATTCCTTCAGGTTCGATGCAGCCTACATTAAAACCTGGTGATCGAATCTTTGTTAATAAATTCATCTATCATTTCCAAGCTCCTCAGCGTTTTGATATCATTGTCTTTAAGTATCCTGTTGACCCTCATAAAAAATTCATTAAGCGGGTAATTGGTTTACCTGGTGATACAGTAAAGATTCTTGAGGGTACAGTCTATGTTAATGGAGAGCCACTTAAAGAAGATTATACTTTAAATCAAGGCTATAGCGATTATCATAAGATTAAAGTTCCGCCTAATAACTATTTTGTTTTAGGTGATAACCGCAATAATAGTGAGGATAGTCGATTCTGGGGCTTTGTACCCCGCGAGAATATAGTAGGCAAGGCTTTGTTTAGATTCTGGCCGATTACTAGAATAGGAACAATTAATTAAAAGCAGGTGGCAGAGATGATAAACTGGTATCCCGGTCATATGGCTAAAGCTAAAGAAAAGTTAAATAGAATAAAGTATAATTGATATATTGTTGCAGTTTAGAGTTGATATCTTGCAAACGCTCCGAAAATCAGCCCTGATTAATTAGCAATAAATTAATCTTATAGCTACAGTTTGAATCCCTACTTTATATGTTAATTATTTTCTCTTATGGGGCTGCTTTAAAGTCGCTTGTTGCAAGATATCAACAATAAAATTGTGCAAAATAATCTGAGGAAGCGTTAAAAACCAACCCAATGAAATTTCTGTGCTGTAACCACAGCCTGGAAATTTCTCCGTATATGTTTACAGCAACTCTCATTAGAAATAATCACAGCAATGTGTTTTATTATCAATAGTCAATATGTGTCCAGAGCGACTTTTAAAACTGGCCCGGAATCATGGACGATGGAGGGCCAGTTTTTGACAGTGAGCGAAACAGGATGTTGAGCGAACGACAAGCGGCGGATACATATTGACTATCACTGCAATATCTTGAAACTGCAACAATATATCAATAAAGAGTAAGTTAATTAAAAAAGTATATCAAGTTGATATACATCTGGAGTGAAACAAATATGCAAGTATCAGAAATGACGATTAAAGAGCTAAAAGCTGAATTAGAGAAGATGGAACTGACGGCAGTTTCTGAAGAATTACTAGCTGAACTAACAGCTGATTCCCGCAAAGGTGTTCAGCAGTTGGCTAAACGTTACCAGCGTAAGAAGCAGCGGGTAGCTCAAAAGAAAGAGAAGTTTCGGGAAATGAAGCAGTTTGAAGATGATTTAGCTAATAGAGGTTATCAGTTAATCGGCGGTGTAGATGAAGCAGGACGGGGTCCTTTAGCCGGTCCAGTAGCAGCAGCAGTAGTTATTCTGCCGGAGGATATCTGGATGCCTGGGTTGAATGATTCTAAACAGTTATCGGAAGCTAAGAGAGAAGAGTTCTTTGCGAAGTTACAGGAGGAAGCTGTGGATATTGGAGTCGGTCTTGTTGATTCTGACCGCATAGATGAGGTTAATATTCGGAATGCCAATTACCAGGCCATGCGGGAAGCAATTTCTAATTTAGAGCAGACTCCTGATTATCTGTTGGTTGACGGCGAGGAGATTCCAGAAATCGGGATTGAGCAGCGGAGGCTAGTCGACGGCGATCAGCGGAGTGTTTCGATAGCTGCAGCATCGATTATTGCGAAAGTAACCAGAGACCGCATGTTAGTAGAGTATGATCAGGAGTATCCAGAGTATAACTTTGTCCAGCATAAAGGCTATGGAACAGCTGACCATATTGCTGCCCTAGAAGAACACGGTCCCTGTCCGATACATAGGTATTCCTTTAGTAAGGTGAGGGAAGCAGCATTAGGTGAGGACTATTATCTCTTTGAAGAAGGATTAAAGCAAGCGGACTCGATTGATGAATTAGAATCAATTGCTGCCAGCGTAAAAGAATGTGTTGATTTATTATCGGAGTTTGAACTAAAAGAGCTGCGTAATATCTTTTCACAGCGAAGACAGGAGTTAAGGTGAAAGTAGATGAAATTAAAGCAGGGAGATATTCTGAGCGGAATGGTGCTGGAGGTGAAGGCGAAGACGGCGGTGATTAACTTCGGCCATTATGCTTTAGAGGCCAGAGTCTTAACGGAACTGGAAGTAGGTGAGAAGGTTAAGGTCCAGGTTAAAGGTAAGTATAAGAATACTGTTGTTTTAAAAGTATTAAACCGGCATTATGATGGAGAGATCGGTGACAATTCAATAGATGTACGAGTCTGAAGTTATATCTGTTCTGATAGGGATGGATATAACTTTTTTACTCCCTTCTCTCCAACTTTACCGCCGTTCCATAAGCCAAAATTTCTGCTGCTCCGCCCATCACCTGAGAAGTAGTAAACCGTACATTAAGAATAGCATCTGCTTCTAACTCTTCAGCTTCCTGATTCATACGCTCAAAAGCTTCCTCTCTAGCCTCACTGATCATTCCGGTATATTCTTTGACTTCACCGCCTATAAGATTTCTTAGCATAGCTAAAATATCATTTCCAATGTGGCGGGCTCTAATCGTATTACCTCTAACAACTCCTAGAGTTTCTTTAATCTTTCTATAAGCTATCTTATCAGTAGTAGTAATGATCATTTTATTCATCCTTTCAATAGTTGATTTTTAATCATAATTCCATAGACGTTAACTTAAACTAAATTGTGATAAATTGTTGATATATTTCAAAAAGCAACTTAAAGCAGCCCCAAATAAATAAGTTATTAGCATATAAAAAGTAGAATTTTCACTCTATAGTTCTAGACATAATTTATTGCTAATTGATGAGGGCTGATTTTGGCAGCGTTTGAAATATATCAACTTTAAAGTGCAGTATTATATCTAATAAAGAATAAATTAACTAGCAAAATATACATTAAGTTTATGCACGTGATTACAATTTAAAAGAAGCCACCTGTTTCTCCTCCGGATTAAGCGTAGGCTGCCAGATTTCAATACTTTTAGCCGTAGTGGAGATAGGAGATTCAAGCCCATCTAAAACAGAACAGAGTGTATTAAATTCAAAATCAGAAATTTTATTATCTGTAAAGTGATTGTTTACTAAAGTAATATGAAAATTCCAGTCTACATAATCATCTATAGTTGAAAGTCCATTAGTCGAAAGCTGGTTATGGATCTTGTTAGCTAGTTTAACTAGTGCTTGGGTCTCATCTACTTTCAATACTAATGAGTTACTGAGTTTAAAGCATTCAAAATTACTGATAGCAATCGGAACTGGTTGAGTATCTTTAGCTATTTTCTCTAAAATTTTCTTCGCCTGTTGAATTGAGTCTTTATTAATCCGGTCTAAAGTTATATGGAGTTCCGGATACTGACCATCTTCATATAAATTATAATATTCAGCTATACTTTCTTGGATCTTTAAAGCAGGTGTTAAGTCATCATAGTCAAGTGTTAATACGATGAATACTTCTTTATCTAACTCTGCTGGTTCAACCATAGTTTTTCCTCCACTTAAATATAATATTATTATCCTAAATTATAACTTAAATTTCAATATTTATCAAATCCACTGCTTACCTAAATAACATTTTTTAATCTTTTTTTACAAGTTGCAGGAAAAAAATTGATTTAATAGAATTATATCTCATAAAGAGGTGGCAGTAATGGTCAATAAGAAAAAATTAGGACAGCTAGGAGAAGAATTGGCTGCTGAATACTTAAAGGAGTTAGGATATAGTATTATTAACAGAAATTACAGCTGTCGGATTGGCGAATTGGATATCATAGCAGCTAAAGATAATTATTTGGTCTTTGTAGAAGTTAAGACTAAGCAAAACTTCAAATTTGGTACTCCTAGAGAAGAGGTTAATTATCATAAGCAGCAGAAGTTACAGCAGGTGGCCCAATATTATATTAGCCAACATCCAAAGAAGGAAGCAAATTATAGATTCGATGTAATTGGAATTCTATATCAGAGTGAAGATGATTATCAGGTTTCACATATTAAGAATGCTTTTTTGACTTAGAGACCAGCTTAGAAAGGAAGTTTAACGATGATTTCTAAAGTAATTAGCAGTGCAGTATTGGGAATAGAGGCTTATTTAGTTGATGTCGAGATAGATTTAGCCCAGGGGCTGCCCAGTTTCAATTTAGTTGGTCTACCTAACACAGTAGTTAAAGAGTCGCGCGAAAGGGTTAGGGCAGCAATCAAGAATTCCGGCTTTAACTTTCCGGTTAAGAGGATTACAGTTAATTTAGCTCCGGCTGATATCAAAAAAGAAGGAGCAATCTATGATCTGCCGTTGGCTATTGGAATTCTGGCAGCCCAGGAGATAGTAGATGCAGCTAAATTATCTGAATATGTTTTAGTCGGTGAGTTATCCCTTAATGGTGAAGTAAGAGAGATTAATGGAGCGCTGCCGATGGCCCTCAATGTTAAAGAAGAAGGGAAAGAAGGGATTATCTTGCCTGAAGCTAATGCTAACGAAGCAGCAGTGGTTGATGGAATCGATGTTATTCCTGTAACTTCATTGGAGGAAACAATAGAGTTTTTGAATGATGAAGATTTAAATTTTGAAGTTGATCAGGACTATCAACTGGATTTAAATCCGGAGTATAAGATTGATTTTGCGGAAGTAAAGGGCCAACAGGCAGCCAAGCGTGCTCTAGAAGTGGCAGCAGCTGGAGGCCATAATATAATTATGATCGGTCCTCCTGGTTCCGGTAAAACCATGTTAGCCAAAAGATTTCCGACTATTCTGCCTGATTTAACCTTAAAGGAAGCAGTAGAATTAACCAAAATATATAGTATAGTTGGCCTGTTGTCTGAGAATGAATCCTTAATCAACAGGCGTCCTTTTAGAGATCCTCACCATACTACTTCCAATGCAGGTATGATAGGTGGAGGCAGGGTTCCGCAGCCGGGAGAAGTTAGTTTAGCCCATCATGGAGTTTTATTTTTAGATGAATTACCTGAGTTTAACCGCAATGTTCTTGAGGTTTTACGCCAGCCGCTAGAAGAAAGAGAGGTAACTATTTCACGGTCACTGACTACTTTGACCTATCCAGCTAATATAATGTTAATAGCTGCTATGAATCCTTGTCCCTGCGGCTTTCATGGTGATTCTAAACAGGACTGCAGCTGTAGCCACAGGCAGATAGAGAGATATCGCAATAAGGTTTCTGGTCCTTTGCTGGATAGAATTGATATTCATATTGAAGTACCTAGGTTAGAAGCTGAGGTTATTTCCAGTTCTCCTACTGGGGAGACTTCAGCTGAGATCAGACAGCGGGTCAATCAGGCCCGGAAGATTCAGTATGACCGCTTTCATAAGCAGTCTATTATCTGTAATGCTGAAATGAACGGTAAGTTATTAGAAGAGTACTGTATTCTGACTTCAGATAGTAAAGAACTATTACAGCAGGCTATTGAACGGTTGAACTTAAGTGCAAGAGCCTATGATAGAATTTTAAAGTTAGGGCGGACTATAGCAGATTTAGATCAGAAAACTAAGATTGAAGTAGATCATATTGGGGAAGCAATTCAGTACCGTGACCTCGATAGAAAATTATTTGCTAGTTAAATAAAAAAGAAGGGTTCTTCAGACAGCTAGAGAAGAAAGTATATAATTAATTAGATGGTGGTATTAATTATGGATACGAGAAAGTATTGGCTAGGATTAATTAATTTACAGGGATTAGGTTCTAGAATAATTAAGAATTTATTGGATTATTTTGGAGATGCAGAATCTATCTGGAAGGCTAGTCAGAAAGAGTTATGTAAGGTTAGATTAATCGGCACCAAGAGAAGTCAACATATAATTAAGGATAGAGAAGAGATTGATTTAGATTATAAAGTAAAAAGATTAAATGAATTGGGAGTTGAGTATCTAACTCTTGATGATGAGGAGTATCCTTTCTTGTTGGAGAATATCTATGATCCCCCGCCAGTTATCTTTTATAAAGGAGAATTAACTTCTCGAGATTTAATCAGTCTATCTATTGTTGGCTCCAGAAAATGTACTGCCTATGGTCGAAAGGTAGCTAATAGGTTGGCAGCTAGCTTAGCTGATCAAGGCTTTACTATTATCAGTGGTTTAGCCCGCGGCATAGATACTGCTGCTCATCAGGGAGCATTAAAGGAAGGAAGAACAGTTGGTGTTTTAGGTTCCGGTATCGATGTTATTTATCCTCCGGAGAATGATGAATTAGTAACTGAAATTGAAGAATCCGGGGCTGTGATTTCTTCTTTTCCCTTAGGTACAGCTCCCCATGGTAATAATTTTCCTAAGCGGAACAGAATTATCAGCGGTTTAAGCTTAGGGACGATAGTAGTGGAGGCAGCTAAAAAGAGCGGTTCGCTGATTACAGCCAATCTGGCTTTACAGCAGGGCCGGGAGGTATTTGCAATTCCAGGTGATATTACTAAGGATCAGAGTGTGGGAACTAATGATTTAATTCAGACAGGAGCTAAGTTAGTACAGAGTATAGATGATATCTTGATTGAATTACCGCTGGATGACTGGTGGGAAAGAATAGACAAGACAGACCAAGAGTTAAAAGAAGAAGAGAAGACAGATTTATCTTTACAAGAAGCTAAGGTTTATGATAAGATAGAGTCTGTTCCTCAGGAATTTGATAAGATTTTAGCAACTGTTGATTTTTCAGCTAGTCAGTTAAACTCCATTCTTTTAAAGTTAGAAATCAAAGGCTTGATTACTCAACTGGCAGGGAATAGATTTAAACGGAGTAGTTAAAGGGATTTGCAAATTAATTAAAAATTCGTATAATATGTTTTACAAACCAAGTAAAAACGCATATAATAAAATAAGTATCAGAAAACTTATTTTATATAGAGGGGAGGGACTAGGGAAGCTGTTATAGCTATCGCCTAGGCTTCTTATGAATGAAAATGTAATTGAAATCGTAAGCTATCTGGTTAAGCAAATTATGCATAATGAAGATGTAATTGAAAATGAAGAGCAATTAGTAGAAAATTTAGTTAGCCAGGGTTATGAAATTGCCGATATAGATATGGCTTTTGAATTAATCTTTTCTTCTAATATATATGATGAAGAGAATGAAGTTGAAGCTAATAATCATAAGTTTGAGTTGACAAAATCACAGCGAATATTGGATGTAAGAGAGAGGTTTAAGTTATCTATCCCAGTTCAGGGGGCATTACTTAGATTAACCAATTTAGGTTTGATAAGTGATGATGAACTGGAAGAGGTTTTAGAGAAGACGGTTCATATTAAAAAGAAAGAATTAGGATTAAAGAGTCTCTGGAATCTTTTGCGGAAAGTAATTGATGAACCGACTCGATTATCTGTGATTATTGAGAATTCTCCAGAATTTGAATCAATTAATAGTGAACACAAACAGTATATTAACTAATGATATAGAATCGGTTTTCGGAGGTGGTGGATTATGGCTGAAAATTTAGTAATTGTAGAATCTCCAGCAAAGGCTAAAACAATTAATAAATTTTTAGGTAAGGGTTTTAATGTTGAGGCCTCGATGGGGCATGTAATAGATCTTCCTAAAAGTCAATTGGGTATTAATATTGAAGAGAATTTTGAACCGAAATATATAACAATCAGAGGTAAAGGCGATGTATTGAAGAAACTGCGCAAGGCAGTTAAGAAGAGTGATAATGTATTTTTAGCTACTGACCCTGACCGAGAAGGTGAAGCAATCTCCTGGCATTTAAGCCGGGCTTTAAAATTAGATGATGAATCTGAATGCCGAATTGAGTTTAATGAGATTACTGAGAATGCTATCCAACAGGCTATTGAAGCTCCACGCTCAATAGATAAAGACCGAGTTGATGCACAGCAGGCTAGAAGACTGTTAGATAGATTAGTAGGTTACAAATTGAGTCCGTTGTTGTGGAAGAAAGTAAGAAGAGGCTTAAGTGCAGGACGCGTCCAATCAGTAGCAGTTAAGATTATCTGTCAGCGAGAAGAGGAGATCGAAGAATTTGAACCAGACGAATACTGGTCTCTTGAAGCTGATCTACAGACTGACAGCAAGCAGCAGTTTGAAGCCAAGCTACATCGAATTGATGGTGATAAATTCAAGTTAAATAATAAGGAAGAAACAGATAAAGTAATTGTAGAAGCCGAAAAGAATAACTTTGTAATTGAAAAAATAAAGGAGCGTAAGCGGCGGAATAATCCAGCGCCGCCGCTGACAACTAGTAGCCTCCAACAGAGAGCAGCCAGCAGTCTAAATTTCACTGCTAAAAAGACTATGTTTATTGCCCAGCAATTATATGAAGGTCTGGATTTAGGTTCGGAGGGAACTGTTGGCCTAATTACTTATATTCGAACTGACTCTACCCGAATTTCTAAAGAGGCTCAGCAGGATACTAGAAAGTTTATTGAGGATAACTTTGGTCCTAGATATCGGCCTAAAGATACTAAGAAATATAAAGTAAAGTCAGGAGCTCAGGATGCACATGAGGCCATTAGACCTACTTCTGTCTTTCGAACACCGAAGAAAGTTAAGAGTTATCTGAATAATGACCAGTATCGGCTTTATAAATTGATTTGGGAGAAGTTTGTTGCCAGCCAAATGACTCCGGCTATCTATAAGACTTTGAGCGTTGATATTAAGGCTGGTAAATATCTCTTTAGATCTACAGGTTCTAGAACTCTATTTAAAGGGTATTTAGCTGTTGATACATTTAAGAATAGAAAGCAGGACAAGGATCTGCCTGAGGATTTAGAAGAAGGAACAGAAGTTGAGTTATTGGAGTTTAAACCTGAACAGCACTTTACTAAACCACCGGCTAGATATACAGAGGCTAAGCTGGTAAAGACTCTAGAAAAAAAAGGAATTGGGCGGCCGAGTACCTATGCGCCGACAGTAG
This sequence comes from Acetohalobium arabaticum DSM 5501, assembly GCF_000144695.1. GTDB lineage: Bacteria > Bacillota > Halanaerobiia > Halobacteroidales > Acetohalobiaceae > Acetohalobium > Acetohalobium arabaticum. The sequence goes on along the minus strand of NC_014378.1, from coordinate 1,748,491 downwards.
CAAAGATTCAGGACCGCGGTTATGTCAATAAAGAGGGAAAACGATTTGTACCTACTGAATTGGGTAAGACAGTAAATCATCTGCTGAATAAGCATTTTCCTGATGTGACTGATATTAAGTTTACAGCTAATTTAGAACAGCAGCTTGATGATGTAGAGGTAGGAAAAGAAGACTGGAGAGAACTTCTAAAGGAGTTCTATTTTCCGTTTGAAGAGAGGCTGAATTCTGCTTATGAAAACATGGAAGAAGTGGAATTAGAAAAAGAAGTTACAGATGAAGTCTGTGAAAAATGTGGCAAGAATATGATTGTTAAACATGGTAAATATGGTAAGTTCTTAGCCTGTCCCGGTTTTCCTGACTGTAAGAATACTAAGCCTTATTTGATTAAGATGGGAGTAGACTGTATTGAATGTGAAGATGGAGAGGTAGTACAGCGCAAAAGTAAGAAAGGGCGTACCTTTTATGGATGCAGCAATTATCCTGACTGTGAATTTATGATTTGGTATAAACCGGTTCAAGAGTACTGTCCTGAATGTGGTACTTTTCTAATGGAGAAGACGACTAAAAAACGCGGTACAGAGTATTTATGTGCCGATGAAGACTGTGATTTCAAAACAACTCCTGAAGAGTTGGAGTCTGAAGAATGATTATGAGTTAGTTATCATTTTTTTCGACAATCTTGCATAAAGATAGAGTATATGATAATATGAACTATCAGAGAATCAAACTGCGATTGAGGAGGAAAAGGATGTTTGAAGCTACCACGGTAGTTGCTGTTAAGCAGGGAAAGAAGGTAGCAATTGCTGGCGATGGACAGGTGACTATGAAGCATACAGTAATGAAGCATAAAGCTAAAAAAGTACGTCGCTTATATAATGGTGAGGTTTTGGCTGGTTTTGCTGGTTCAGCTGCTGACGGTTTTACTCTGTTTGAAAAGTTTGAAGCCAAGATAGAAGAATTCCAGGGGAATCTGCAGCGGGCAGCAGTGGAACTGGCTAAAGAATGGCGAACTGATAAGATGTTGAGAAAGTTAGAGGCTTTATTAATTGTTGCTAATGATGAACATTTACTGGTAATTTCAGGTAGTGGGGATGTGATAGAGCCCGATGATGATGTGACAGCAATTGGTTCTGGTGGTCCCTATGCTTTAGCGGCTACTAGGGCTTTATTGGAATATTCTGAGTTAGAACCAGCAGATATAGCCAAGCAGGCTTTAAAGATTGCATCTGATATCTGTATTTATACAAATGACAATATTACAGTGGAAGAAATTTAGTCTTAAAGGGGGTTGAGTCGATGGAAGAGTTAACTCCGCGGAAGATTGTTGAACAGCTGGATAAGTATATAGTTGGCCAGGAAGAAGCTAAAAAGTCAGTAGCTGTAGCATTAAGAAATAGATACCGTAGGCGCCAGCTATCAACGGAATTAAAAGAAGAAATTATGCCTAAAAATATATTGATGATTGGTCCTACTGGGGTAGGTAAGACTGAGATTGCCAGAAGATTGGCAAAATTAGCACAAGCGCCATTTGCAAAAGTAGAAGTGACTAAATTTACAGAAGTTGGTTATGTCGGCCGTGATGTAGAATCGATGATTCGGGATTTAGTCCAGACAGCTATTAGAATGGTGAAAAGAGAAAGAATGGAAGAGGTTGAGGATAAAGCTGAAAAGCTGGCTGAAGATAGGATTTTAGATAAATTATTACCTCTGCCGGAAAATGAGAATAATAGCAATCCTTTAGGAGCCTTATTCGGTAACTTTGGGAATGAAGAAAATAATAGCAGTGAGGTTGAAGACCAAGAACATCTTAAGCGCTTAAAGAAGAGAAGAGAAGAATTAAGAGAAAAATTAAGAGCTGGAGAATTAGAGGATAGAGTAATTGAAATTGAAGTGGAAGAAAATAATTCTCAGATGATTGAAGTCTTTTCTGGCTCAGGTGTTGAAGAGATGGGGGTTAATTTTCAAGATGTATTAGGAGGGATGTTTCCTAATCAGACTAAAGAAAGGAAAGCATCCATTAAAGAAGCAAGGGAAATTCTGAAACAGCAGGAAGCCCAGAAGTTAATAGATATGGATGAGGTTTCTTCGGAAGCAATTAGTCGAGTAGAAGAATCAGGAATTATCTTTTTAGATGAAATAGATAAGGTAGCAGGAGACAATGCTTCATCTTCTGGCCCAGAGGTTTCTCGGGAAGGAGTCCAACGGGATATCCTTCCGATAGTAGAAGGATCTACTGTTATGACAAAGCACGGTCCAGTAAAGACTGACCATATCTTTTTCATTGCAGCAGGAGCCTTTCATGTTTCTAAACCAACAGATTTGATTCCCGAGCTGCAGGGTAGATTTCCGATTAGAGTAGAGCTTTCTAGTCTGACTGAAGAAAACTTCAAGGCTATTTTGACAGAGCCTGAAAATGCCTTAACCAAACAGTATAAAGCTTTATTGACGACTGAAGACTTAGAGATTGAGTTTACAGAAAGGGCTATAGAAGAGTTAGCAAGTATTGCCTTTCAAATTAATGAAGAGACTGAAAATATTGGTGCCCGCAGACTCCATACGGTATTAGAAAAATTATTAGAGGATATTTCCTTTGAGGCGCCTGAGATGTCTGAAGACTCTATTGAAATTGATGCTGAATATGTACAGGATAAATTAAGTGATATAGTAGAAGATAAAGATTTAAGTAGATATATTTTATAATGTAAGTAAGAATTAAATATGGAAGGGAATATTAATAGTAGTAGCAGTGTTGAGTTTAGTCGAACGTAGTAGATGGACAAGTTATCTTTAGATTATTAAAGTTAAGTGCAGAAATTAAAGGAGGACAATAAGATGGAAGAAGTATTGAAATCATTATTAAAAGAGACACGAAAAATTAATAGATTATTAAAGAAGTCTGCAGTTAATTCAGTTGACTTTACAGAGATTGCTAAAGTAGTAAGTGGCTCAATTGAATCAAATGTATATATTGTAGATAAAAGCGGAGAAATTTTAGGTTATGAACTAATCAATAAGTTTGAATGTGAATTAATGATAAATGAAGTAGTAAACCAGGGATATTTTCCTGAAGATTACAATGATTGGGTATTGGGTATTACGGAAACTCAAGCTAATTTTGAGCAGAAAGATGCAAACTGTGTCTTTAAGAAAGATGAAGAATGTATGTTTACCCAAAAGATAACTACAATTATTCCCATTAACGGCGGAGGAGAAAGATTAGGAACATTAATTGTTGCTCGCTTTGATGGAAAGTTTAATGCTGATGATTTAATTTTGGCTGAATATGGAGCAACAGTAGTAGGGATGGAAATTTTAAGAGCTCAGAGTGAAAAGATAGAAAAAGAGGCACGTAAAAAAGCAGCAGTCCATGTAGCCTTAGAGACATTATCTTACTCGGAGCTAGAAGCTATTGAGCATATTTTTGAAGAATTAGAGGGTAAAGAAGGCTTATTAGTAGCCAGTAAGATTGCTGATAGAGTAGGTATTACCCGCTCAGTAATTGTAAATGCTTTGCGTAAGTTTGAAAGTGCTGGCGTTATTGAGACTCGTTCATTAGGAATGAAAGGAACATATATTAAAATTCTGAATGAGCGGTTATTAGAAGAATTAGAGAAGATTAAGGCTTAATCTATAAAAAGTTGTTAATACTTTCTAGAACTAGAAAGGGCACACTTATCGAAAGGTAAGGCCGCAAAGCTTCAAATCTACAGTGCAGTATAAAGGCACTATGATAGTTGGGCTACCACAGGGGAAGAGATAATCCAAAAGCCCCATTTCTTCATGTAAATTGGAGAAATAGGGCTTAATTTATGTTTAAAATAAATGATTTTTTTGTAAATAATTATTGTTTATTGTACGAATCTTAGTTTATATAGATAAAAAAGCATTCTTTTATTAAATTATGCAGGAAAATGTTGATGATTTGAAGAAAAGTCCAATGAGGCCTAAAATAGGACTTAGTTATAGGGAGGATGAACATGGATAATATTACAGGTAATCAGAGTATATCAGTTTTAACCAAAGCATTAGATGGTCTCCAACAGCGCCAAGAAGCTATTTCAAATAATATTGCCAATGTCGATACTCCTGATTATAAACGGAAAGATGTAAACTTTAAATCAGAGCTTAAGACAGCTTTAAATAATGATAGTACAGGCTTGACAGCTACTCATAAGAATCATTTTTCTACCAACTCTAATCTGGATCAATTATCTTTAAGGATTAAAACAGATAGTAATACAAAGATGCGTAGTGATCAAAATAATGTAGATATAGATCGAGAGATGTCTATTTTAGCTAAGAATGGCTTGGAATATCAAGCTGTTACTAGAATGTTATCGATGGAATTTGATCAATTAAGTAGTGTAATTAATAAAGTTAAGTAGATTTAATAATGGGGAGGGTTTCAAAAATGGGACTTTTTAGCGGAATGAATGTCAGTAGTTCAGGTATGACTGCACAGCGTTTGAGAATGGATTTAATTTCAAATAATATCGCTAATATAAATACAACTCGAACGGATGACGGCGGACCCTATAAGAAGAAATCACCTGTCTTTAAAGCTAAGAATGATCAGGGATTTAGTCTTCCTAATTCGGATGCACAGAGTAATCAAGTGGGTCAAGGAGTAGAAGTTTCCTCTATAAAAGAAAGCAGTAAACCTCCTAAATTAGTCTATAATCCTCAGCATCCTGATGCTAATGAAGAAGGTTATGTAGAGATGCCGAATATAGATATTGCTTCCGAGATGGTAGATATGGTTTCAGCTAGTAGAGCTTATGAAGCCAATGTAACAGCTTTAAACACCTCCAAACAGATGGCTAAAAGTGCATTGAAGATAGGTAAATAAGGAGGAAAACAGTAATGAAGGTAGACCAGTTACAGACAGATAAATTACTTAACCTGCAGAAAGTTAATCAGAATAATAAGGTAGAAGGTAAAGATTCATTTAAAAAAGTGTTTAATAATGCTTTACATAAGGTAAATAATTTACAGAAGCAGCAGGATGTAATGGCAAAGAAGTTAGCCACAGGAGAAGTAGATAATATTCATCAGGTAATGGTTACAGCTACCAAAGCAAAACTAGCTTTAGATTTAACCTTGGAGATTCGTAATAAGGCTGTTGAATCATATAAAGAAATTATGCGGATGCAGGTCTGATATTTTTAGTGGAAAATTGAGGTGTGAATATGATTGAGAATCTAAAACAGATGATTGAGCAGGTAAAAGAATTATGGAATAATCTAGATACTAAAGCTAAGGTAATAATTTCTTCTTCAGCTATAGTATCTATTATTGTTCTGTTATTAGTTACTAATTGGGCTAGCCAGCCTAATTATGTAACGTTATTTAATGATTTAACTATGAAAGATGCAGGGGCAATTACTAAACAATTAGATGAAAAACAAATTGATTATAAACTTGGTGCTGATGGAACTAAAATTTCAGTGCCGGCTCAGAAAGTACATCAGGTTAGGCTTGATTTAGCCAGTAAAGGTTTACCCCAAAAAGGTGCAGTTGGTTTTGAAATCTTTGATAAGAATCAATTAGGGAGTACTGACTTTGAACAGCAGGTTAACTTTTATCGTGCTCTATCGGGTGAATTAGCCCGATCAATCATGCATCTGCAGAATGTTAAATTTGCTAAAGTGCAGATAAGTGCTCCGCGGGAGAGTTTATATCTGGATAAAAAGAAAGTAGTTAAAGCTTCTGTTATGCTCAAAATGAAAGAATATGCCGAGTTGGATTTGAAACAGGTTGAAGGAATTACCAATTTAGTTGCCAGCAGTGTAGAAGATTTGAAGCCCGAGAATGTGACAGTAGTTGATGACCGAGGGAATCTGTTAACTGCTGAGTTGAATAAAGAGGATAAATTCAATAATACCGATTTCAGTCCTAAATTATTGGAGTTAGAAAATGACTTTGAAAGTAATATGGAGTCTGAATTAAATACTATGTTATCTAAGGTTTTAGGTCCAGATAATGTAGTTGTTAGAGTGAATGCTAAACTTAATTTTGATAGACGCCAGATGGAGAGTAGGACTTATGAACCTGTTAATGATGATCAAGGAGTAGTTAGAAGTGAGCAGTCAACAGAAGTAAGTTACAGCGGACAGGGAGATACGCCTTCGGGCGTACCGGGAACAGAGTCGAATATTCCTGGATATGAAGGCGGCGAAGAACAAAGTTCTAACTATGATAAAGAAGAAACAACAACTAATTATGAAATCAACGAAAAGATTGAAACGTATACTCAGGTTCCTGGTGATGTGGAAAAAATGTCAGTAGCAGTAATGGTTGATAAAGAACTGTCTCCGGCTCAGACAGAATCGATTCGTCAGTCAGTAGAATCAGCTGTTGGTTATAGTGCAGAGCGAGGAGATCAGATTACTATTACTAACTTTGAGTTTGACCGCAGTCTAGAAAAGAAGATGACAGCTGAAATGGAGGCTCAGAAGTCTGCTGAACAGAGAAGATGGATTATAATTGGCATTATTACTATATTAGTATTAATTATAGGTTTCTTGATTCTTCGTAGATTACGCAGTGGTTCTGGTCGAGCAGGAGATGGGGGTCAGGGAGCAGAGGAGTTAGATGTAGTTGTTGATGATCAGGGACAGACAGAAACAGCAGCTACCGAAGAAAAAGAGTTATCCCCCGAAGAGAGGAAGCGAAAAGAGATGAAAGAAGAAATTTCCGATTTGGTAGAACAGCAGCCAGAAGAAGTAGCGAGACTGTTAAAGACCTGGTTAGCTGAAGAGTAATCGAAAGGAGGGATTGGATATGGCTCAGCTTGATAATTTATCTGGAAAACAGAAGGCGGCAATTCTTTTGGTTTCACTGGGACCTGATCTGTCAGCAGAAGTAATGAAGCATTTTGATGAAGATGAGATTGAAGAATTAACTTTAGAAATAGCTAATTTAAATAAAGTTCCTGCGGAAACAAAGGATGAAGTATTGGATGAATTCCATCAGATGTGTGTGGCCTATGACTATTTAAATCAAGGCGGGATCGGTTATGCTCGTGAAGTCTTAACTAAGGCTTTAGGGGAGAGACAGGCAGAGAATGTAATTGATCGGTTGACCTCTTCTTTACAGGTTAGACCTTTTGATCAACTCCGAAAGGCAGATCCTACTCAGCTTCTAAACTTTATTCAAGGAGAGCATCCGCAGACTATAGCACTTATTATGGCTTATCTGAATCCGAATCAGGCTTCTACTATTTTATCTGCTTTATCTCCACAGCAGCAGACTGAAGTAGCAAAAAGAATTGCTACTATGGATCGAACTTCTCCGGAGGTAATCAAAGAAGTAGAGCGGGTATTGGAGCAGAAATTATCATCAATGATGACCAATGAATATTCAACAGCCGGCGGTTTAGAATCTATAGTGGATATTATAAATACAGTTGACCGCGGTACTGAAAAGACTATTTTAGAGGATTTGGATGAAGATGATCCAGAATTAGCTGAAGATATTAGAAAGAGATTATTTGTTTTTGAAGATATTACCCTTCTTACCGATCAGGCTGTACAGTTAGTATTAAGAGATATAGATATGGAGGATTTAGCCTTGGCTTTAAAGACTGTTGATGATGAAGTCAGTGATAAGATATTTAATAATCTATCCAATAGAGCAGCTGATATGCTTAAAGAAGATATGGAGTTTATGGGACCTGTACGCGTTCGGGACGTAGAAGAAGCCCAGCAGAGTATAGTCAATGAGATTAGAAGATTAGAAGAAATGGGTGAGATTGTAATAGATCGCGGCGGGGAGGATGAAGTAATTGTCTAAGGTAATTAAACATTTCCAGGTAAATAAGAATAATTCTGTTCAGCTCTTTAAGGACGAAGACGAGGATACTAGTAAACAGAATGAGAAGCAGCCTCCAGAGGCTGAAAACGAAATTAAGCAGCCAGAAGAAGAACTGAAGCAGGCTAAAGATGAGATAGTAATTGAAGCAGAAAATGAGGCAGAAGAGATTATCCAAGAAGCTAACAAAAAGGCAGAAGAGATCAAGAATAATGCTAAATCGGAGGCAGAAAAGATAAAAGAAGAAGCCTATCAGGAAGGATTGGAACAGGGATATGAAGAAGGCCGGGAAGAAATTCTGGCTCAAGGAGAGGAAGAAATTTCCCAGCTTCTGGATCGATTAAAGACAGAGATTGATAACTTGGATCACCAGATTGAAGAGAAGATTTTCTGTCTTAAGGATGATGTTTTAGAATTGAGTATTGCAATTTCAGAGAAGATAATCAAACAGGAGCTTAGCCTGGATAGGAGCATAATCAAGAACTTAATCCAGGAATCACTTGAGCTGCTGGATGGAGAAAAGAGAGTAACTATTAGAGTTAATTTTTCTGATTTAGAGCTCCTCAAAGAGGAGAAGGATAGACTTCTAAAGCTGGATTCAAATCTTGAAGAGATTAAACTAGTCTCTGATAAAGATATTCAGCCGGGAGGCTGTATTCTGGAGACTGAATTTGGCGGTCTGGATGCTACGATTACTTCTCAGCTAGAAGAGATTTCTGATAGACTATTAGGTGGAGAAAAGGATGAGCGATAAGCTATTAGACGGTAATAAGTTAGCAAAGGAACTGGAGTCCTGGTCGCTGGTGAATAACTTTGGTAAGATCAGTCAGGTTGTAGGTTTGATTATTGAATCAGAAGGTCCTGATGTAACATTAGGGGAGATCTGTCTGATTAAATCAGATTCCAATTCTGAACCGATTCAGGCTGAAGTAGTAGGTTTTAGAGATAATAAAGTTTTACTAATGCCTTTAGGAGAAATGGGCGGTATTGGACCGGGCTGTAAAGTAGAAGCTACTAATGAACCGCTTAAGGTTAAAGTAGGTGATGAGTTATTAGGCCATGTTTTAGATGGATTAGGTAATCCATTGACAGATCTGGATCTGGACCAATTACATAAAGAGTACTCAGTAAATAATCCCCCCCCTAATCCTTTAGTGCGCCAGAGAATAACTGAACCGCTATCAGTAGGCATTAGGAGTATAGATGGCCTCTTGACCTGCGGGCGCGGCCAGCGATTAGGTATCTTTGCCGGTAGCGGAGTTGGTAAAAGTACATTATTGGGTATGATTGCCCGCAATACAGCTGCAGATGTAAATGTAATCGGTTTGATCGGAGAGCGAGGCCGTGAGGTTAGAGAATTTATTGAAGATGATTTAGGAACGGAAGGTCTTAAGCGTTCAGTAGTGGTAGTAGCTACTTCCGATCAACCGGCTTTAGTCAGACTGAAAGGTGCTTTAGTAACTACTACTATTGCTGAATACTTTCGCGATCAGGGACAAGATGTAATGCTGATGATGGATTCAATCACAAGATTTGCCAGAGCCCAAAGAGAGGTTGGACTAGCTGTAGGTGAACCTCCAGCAACTAGAGGCTATACTCCTTCTGTATTTGCTATGCTGCCTAAATTACTAGAACGGGCAGGAAATAATGAAGTAGGAACAATTACTGGGCTGTATAATGTCTTAGTTGAAGGCGATGATATGAATGAACCGATTGCGGATGCTGTACGGGGGATTGTTGACGGCCATATTACTCTAAGTAGGGACTTAGCTACTCAGAATCACTATCCTGCTGTTGATGTGTTAGAGAGTGTCAGCCGGGTGATGGATGATGTTGTCACTGAAGAACATCAGACTGCAGCCCAACAGTTAAGAGAAGTGCTGGCTACCTATGAAGAGTCCAAGGATTTAGTCAATATTGGTGCCTATGAAGAAGGGAATAATCCGGAACTGGATTATGCTCTAAGTAAGTTAGATGAAGTAAATGATTTCTTGCAGCAGGGAGTTGAGGAAAAGTCTGATTTTGAAACTACCCTTCAGCAATTGAAAAACATCTTCAAATAAGGGGCTGATAAGGATTCAACAGTTTGATTTTAAGATGGAGAAGGTATTGGATTATCGACAGCAGGAAGAGGATATGATTCAACAGGAATTGACCAAGATTCAGTCAGTTTTAAAGAAAGAAAAGGAGAAGTTGAATAAATTAGTAACTAATAAATGCGAGATTCAGACTAAGCTTAAAGAAAAGGAATCCAACGGTATTAATCTACAGCAGGCTGTAATGTATAGAGATCATCTGGAAGTTTTAGCAGCAGAGATTGAAGAACAGAAGCAAGTAGTGGCCCAGATTAAGGAAGAGTTTGAGAAATGCCGCAGCCGTCTGCTGGATAAGACTAAAGAATGTAAGATGCTGAATAAATTGAAAGAAAGACAGTTTGCTAATTATAAAGAGGAGTTTCTTAAAGAAGAGCAGAAGAATATTGATGAATTAGCTACAAATAACTTTATTCGTCAAGCAGATAATAACCAGGCAGTTATTTAAGTTAGGCAGGGGGAGTTGGAATGAAGAAGTTCTTTTTAAGTATATTAGCTATAATTTTATCAATCATAGTCGTAGTTATTGGATTACAGATGTTTGGAATTATGGATGTTAAAGGGATAGCTATTAATCAGATGAAGAAGATTCCAGTAGCTAAACAGATGATAGCTGGTCAAGAAATTCAGACAGAGCTGGAGGCTGAACTGGAGCAGGAAGAAGAGAAGGTAGCGGAATTAACTCAGGAGAATCAGGAGCTTAAAAATAGATTAGAGGGTAGAAATTCAGAACTGAAGGATAAGCAGAGTACCATTGAAACTTTAGAAGAGGAATTGGCTAATTTAGAAACCCAACAGCAGGAGAGAAAGAATCGGATTAAGAAGTTAGTCGATATGTACCAGGCCATGGATGCAGCAAATGTGGCCCAGGTAATTCCTGAGCTAAAGGATAGTTTAGCAATTAGAATCTTACAGGAGTTAGAGGCAGAACATGCTGGAGATATTTTAAGCCAACTGCCGCCTGAAGAAGCAGCTAGATATTCAGATATTCTATCAGGTGAATCATAAGCTTTAATATAGATTATACTTTTGAAAGGAAAGGAGGTGAGAAAGAAGTGGAAGCAGCCCAATTGTTACAATTGAATAGTAGCTCTCAGACTGTAAATAATTCATCATTTCAGACAGTAGAAAATAGTAAATCTGGATCAAGTTTTTTACAGAAATTAAATAATGCGGCTGTAGGTCAGAAACAGAAGCAGCAGTCAGGACAATTACTTAATCAGAATGGAATTGATTCTGTCAAAGATTTGAAACAGAATTTGAGTCAAGAAGAGCTTAAAAAATTTCAGAGACTGCTTAATGAAGATACAGACTTGGATTCAATAAAGCTTAAAAAACTATTTGATAAGGATTTAGATTTGAATTTGAATCAGACAGAGCTTCAGAAACTGAAGAAATTACTTACTGAAGATGGATTTGAAATAACAGAGGAAGAACTCAAAGACTTATTGGATTCTATCGGTAGTATTTATCAAGAGTTGATGGAATTAGATATCAATAAGTTATCTTCCTTATCAGAAGCAGAACAGTCCGAATTAAAACAGCTGAAGGCTGATTTATTGGCAGCTATAAAAGAGTTTAAATTGCAGCTTAAGAATCTAAAAGAGATTGATGCTAAACAGTTGGAATTACTACAGCAGCAGTCCACTAAAGAGCAGCATCAGATTAAAGCTACTAAGCAGTTTAAAGAGAATCTGCTTCAGAAACTGGCTGAATTAAAGAAGTTAGCCGGGAAGATGCAGAAGCAGAGGTCAGCTGCTGGACTTAAAAGTGGCCAACAGAATCAGCAGTTACAGCAGATATCTAAGATGCTTAAGCAGCTTACTAATTCTGATAGTAAATTAAGTAAGTTACTACAGAAGTATGGTATCGCAGGTGAACAGATTGAAGTGGAGACCAAAAAGCAGCAGGCCAAAGTAAAAAATCAACAGTCCTCTGATGGGAAGAATGCTAAAGATAATGCAGCTTCTAATCAGAAGTTGAAAGGTAAAAAAGAAAGCAAGTCTCAAGATAACAGTGATAAATCATCATTAAAGCAATTATTAGAATCACAAGATAAAGAAACTAAGGATAAAAAGGTTAAGGTTAGATTAAGCAGTGATAAGCAGAAATTAAAGGCAGAAAGCTTTAATGCTGCTAAAGCCAGTGCTGAAGATCAGATGAAGGTTAAGAATAATGTTAGACAGAATATAGTTAATAGTAAATTCATGAATGTTAACAGTAATTTACAGGGAGTAGACCAGACTAAGGTTGTTAATCAGGTTCTACAGCAGTTAGAGCAGCTAAAGAGTCTAGGTAAGAATGAATTAACATTAAAGTTAAAGCCGGATTCTTTAGGAAAAGTAAACTTGAAGATGGCTGTTAGTGATGGGGTACTTACTACTAAAGTAATGGCCGAAAATTATCAGGTGAAGAAAGCAATTGAAGCCCAATTACACCAGTTGAAGAATGCATTAGCTGAAAAGAATCTTGAAGTAGGCGAGATGGTAGTCGAGGTAGGAAGCGAAGAAGACTTTAGTTCTTTCCAGGAACAGGAATCATTCACTCAACAGGAGTTCTCTGGCCAGCAGCAGAATAGGCAGAGTCAGCAGGAGTTAAATCCAGAGCTATTAATGGAGTTAGGTGAGATAGAAGAGCCGATTGAAATAGATTCTGCAGTAGATAGCAGTTTAGGGGTTGATTCTATTGATTATGTAATCTAATCTGGAGGTGAAGAGATGGCTATTAGTGAAATTGCTTCTGCTTCTAATGCTAATGTAGAGGGAACAGGGAAGCAGACTGAAGATTCAAATAAGATGGGAAAAGATGAGTTTCTTGAGCTGTTTGTTACTCAGTTGAAGAATCAGAATCCGTTAGAACCGATGGATAATAAAGAATTCATTGCCCAGACAGCCCAGTTTACTTCTATGGAACAGATGAAGAATATGAATCAGAATTTAGAGAAATTTTTGGGTATGCAGAAGTTGACTCAGGTGAGTAGTCTGATCGGTAAAGAAGTAAAAGCTTTAGATTCGGATAGCGGAGAAGAGATAACAGGTGAAGTAGAGAAGGTTAAGATGGCCGACAGCGGACCTAAGTTGATAATTAACGGTAATGAGTATGAGATGGGAAGCGTTAATGAGATTTTAGGATAATCCCTGGAAAGGGTGATTAAAGTGAACAATCGAATCTATTCTAATCGCCGGATTGCTCCCTTGCAGCAATCAAATAAGACAGAAAAGACTGAACAGAAAAAGAGCCGTAAGTCATTTAATGAGATTTTACAGAAGCAGTTACAAGAAGAAGCCGGCATTAAATTTTCCGGCCATGCTAAAAAGAGGTTGGAGTCGCGAAATATTGATTTAACAGCACAGGATATGCAGAAATTAGAGAAAGCTGTGACTAAAGCAGAAACCAAAGGAGCTAAAGAGTCACTAGTCATGACCGATAAAGTGGCTTATATCGTCAGTGTCGAGAATAAAACGGTAATTACTGCCGTTGATGATCAGAATATGAAGGAGAATGTCTTTACGAATATTGATAGTGCAGTAATAATGGATTAAAGGCTGGACCTCGAGTGAGGAAGCCGTAAGCCGCGGACTGATAGAAGCGGTTTATATTTAAAATCTAAAACTTTCAGGAGGTCGATGAAGCTATGATGCGTTCAATGTATGCTGGTGTTTCAGGACTTAAAGCCCATCAGACCAAGATGGATGTAATAGGTAATAATATTTCTAATGTTAATACCACTGGTTATAAAGGTAGTAGAGTTACTTTTAAAGAGATGTTAAATCAGACAATGGAGGGGGCTTCTGCTCCACAGGACGGCCGCGGAGGTACCAATCCACAGCAGATAGGTTTAGGTGTTTCGCTCGGCAGTATTGATAATAATATGGAAACGGGAAACCTACAGTCTACAGGTAAGATGACTGATGTTGCACTGCAGGGAGAAGGATTCTTCATTGTCAATGATGGGACTAAGAACTTATATACCAGAGCCGGGAATCTCTCCTTTGATGAGGAAGGCTATTTAACTAATTCTTCTAATGGTAATCGAGTTCAGGGCTGGACAGCAGATGAAGATGGAACAATTGATAAGACTAACGCAGCTAACTTAGAAGACATAAGTTTAGATGAATCAATGGATGCTTCAGCTACTACCGAAGCAAAGTATAAGGATAATCTGAATCCTACTTTGGAGGAACTAAATCTTACTGAAGGTTCTGATGTATTTGAGATAGATAATGGTGCTACTGATAATATAAATGTTTCTTTATCTGAGGGAGAAAATGAGAATGAGTGGAACTTTACTTTAAGTGCTGATGATCCTGATACTGAATTTGTTGCTTCTTCAGGTAGTAATACCTTAAGTGGAACTATACAATTAAACTCTGATGGTACAGTATCAGATATTGTAGATAGTAGTGGTAGTTCCTTTACAGATAGTGGTGGATTAGCTACTCCAGATATTGAAGTAAATCAGGTAGCTGGAACAGCTGGTTCAACTTACATAGAATTGCCTGATTTTAGTAGTTCTACTCCTCATGTTAATGCTTCTACATTATTTGATAATACTAATGATGGAGGAACTACAGCAGATGCAATAACCAACAATACCCGAACAATTACCACTAACGTCTATGATTCACAGGGAGCTGAGCATACTGTTACTATGGATATTACTAAGGTGGGTGCCAATGATTGGCAGATAGCAGAAAGCAGTATTGATGTAACTGATGCTGATATTAATGATGATAATGGAGATGGTGATTTAGACTGGCTTGGTGGTTCTGACCATACTATTCAGTTTGATGCTGATGGAAATATCGATTCCGGAACAGAAGCCACATTAACCTTTGATCCTGCCACAGGAGCTGCTGACGGTCAGGAAGTTACTCTTGATTTCTCCAGTCTAACTCAGTTTGACGGCGATATGACAGCCGGTTTTGATACTGCTGATGGCTATCCACAGGGATCATTAGAAAGCTTTACTATCGATGGTTCAGGAACAATTACTGGTTCTTATGATAATGGATATAATAAGGCATTAGCCAAAATAGGTGTAGCTACTTTCAGTAATCCAGCAGGACTGTCTAAAGAGGGGGATACCTTATTTGATACTTCCAATAACTCTGGTGATCCGCAGGTTGGGCAGGCTGGAATTGGCGGCCGCGGTATGATTGCTCCAGGTAGTCTGGAAATGTCTAATGTTGATCTAGCCCGGCAGTTTACTGAGATGATTACTGCTCAGCGTGGCTTTCAGTCTAATTCAAAGGCAATTAGCACTTCAGATCAGATGTTACAAACTTTAGTTAATCTGAAGAGATAACTAACATAAATTAAGGGATTGGAGTAAAAACTGCTCCAATACCCTTCTTAGAGCCCAGAAGGGGTGAAATAGTTTGATTGAAGTTACTAGATTAGGCGGCTGTGAAGTAGTGGTGAATGCAGAGATGATAGAATTTATCGAATCAACACCGGATACTGTTTTATCATTAGTTTCAGGTAAGAAGATAGTTGTTACCGAAGATGTTGAAGTAGTTAAAGAAAGAGTAATCAATTATAAAAGAGAATTAAATAAAGTAGTAGACTAGTTTAGGTTTGAGGAATGAGGTGATAAGATGGATTTAGATTTAGCAACAATGGGCGGACTTATAGTCGGAGCCCTTTTAATTGCAGGAGCAATTGTTCTTGGAGGCAGTCCGATTATCTTTATTAGTGGAACCTCTTTTTTGATGGTAGTAGGCGGGACTCTGGCTGCTGCTACTGTCAGTTATTCTTTTAAGCATATTCAGGATTTAATTGGTATTTTGAAGGTGGCCTTCTATGAACAGCAGACCAATCCCCAGGAGATAATTTCAGTATTAGTTAGCTTTGCTGAAAAAGCAAGGAGAGAAGGACTGTTGGCCCTAGAAGATGAAGCTAATCAACTGGATGATGACTTTTTACAGAAAGGAATTCAGTTAGTGGTAGATGGTACAGATTCAGAATTGGTCAGAAGTATTTTAGAGACAGAACTGGCCTTTTTAGAAGAACGCCATGCTACAAGCCGCGGCATCTTTGAAACTATGGGTGAGCTTTCACCGGCCTTTGGAATGATGGGTACTTTGGTAGGATTGATCCAGATGTTAAGTAAGCTGGAGAATCCAGAGAATGTAGGCGGCGGTTTAGCTACTGCCTTAATTACCACTTTTTATGGTACTGTGATGGCTAATTTAGTCTTTATTCCGCTGGCTAAAAAGTTAAGGATGAAGAGTGAAGAAGAGATCTTGGTTAAAGAAGTTATGATTGAAGGAATTCTTTCGATTCAGGCAGGAGAGAACCCTAGGATTGTGGAAGAAAAGTTAAAGGCATTCTTATCAGGTGCCGGCCGTGAAGTGTTAGAAGAAGAAGAGATAGAAGGCGAAATGGCGGTGGAGAATAATGTCGCGCCGTAAAAAGAGGCGGAATAATGATGAAAGTGATGACAGCAACTGGTTAACTACATATGGTGATATGATGACGCTGCTGTTGGCCTTCTTTGTTCTGCTCTATTCTTTCTCCTCAGTAGATGTACAGAAGTTCAGAAATGTTGTAGAGGCTCTGCAGGGAAATTTAGGTGTTTTAAAGGGAGGAAAAACTATTTCTTCTTCTGATTTGATTACAGCCGGAGTTAGAGATGAGAATCTGGGTATGCCGGAGTTAAATCGAATTAATCAGAAGATAACTTCTTATTTGCAGGAGCAAGAATTAGAGGATGAGATAAAGGTAGAGATGACAGAACGGGGTTTAACTATTCGGTTTACCGGAAAGGTATTATTTGATATAGGAAGAGCTACTATTAAAGAAGATGCATACTCCATTTTGGATAAAATCTCCGGTATAATCAGTGAAGTGCCTAATCAGATTATGGTAGAGGGACATACAGATAATCTACCGATTAGTAATTCTAGGTTTCCTTCTAACTGGGAATTATCCACAGCTAGAGCAACTGAGGTTGTAAAGTACTTTATTGAAGAGAACAGTATAACTCCAGCTAAGTTATCAGCTGCAGGTTATTCTAAATATAAACCGGTTAAACCAAATGATAGTCCTGAAAATAGAGCTTTAAATAGGCGAGTCGATGTAATTTTGCTTAAAAGAGAGTTTAGTGAAGCTAGTAGGCAAAAAGGAGGAAAGTTGGATGAGTGAAGACTCTGGACATAACTTTAAATTGATGTTAGTAGTCATGGTTTTGTTGTCTTTGTTAATTGCTGCTGGGACTTCCTATTTTATGTTACAGCAGCTAGGAGGAAATAGCCAAAGCAGCAGTCAAGCAAGTGAATCAGTAGCTGAGTTAGGTCCTACTCATAAAGCGGGAGAATTTACAGTTAATTTATCTGATAACCGCCGCTATTTGAGAATGAATTTAGTATTAGAGGTTAGTAATAAAGATGTTATAAACAAACTGGAAACCAGAAATCCACAGGTTAGGGATGCAGTGATTTCAATTGTCCGGACTAAAAAGCCTCAAGATATTAATACTCAAGCCGGAATTAAAGATCTGCGGGAACAGATTCGAAACGAATTGAATAAGTTCATTGCTGAAGGGAAGGTAACTAATGTTTTCTTTACCCAGTTTGTTGTTCAGTAGGAGGGAGTTAAGTGTCTAGTGATAGAGTTTTATCCCAGAATGAAATAGATGATCTTCTACAGGAGTTTAATTCGGGAGATGTAGAGGCTGAAGAATTAAAGGATACTGAAGAGAAATCAGTTAAAGCTTATGATTTTAAACATCCTGATAAGCTTTCTAAAGATCAATTAAGAACTTTAAGAATCATATATGAAAATTTTGCTCGTTTATTGAATACCAGTCTTTCTACTCAGCTGAGAACAATGATTCATGTAGAACTGAATTCGATTGAGCAGTTATCCTATGATGAGTTTATTCGTTCACTGCCGCAGCCGACGATTATGAGCATCTGTGATTTCAATCCTTTAGCTGGTGAATTCATTTTAGAGATAAATCCCCGGCTGGGATATGCAATTGTAGAAAGGTTATTTGGCGGTCAAGGGACACCGCCCAATAATATTCGTGATTTTACTGATATTGAAGAGATGGTATTAAAAAAAGTATTAAAACAGAATTTAAGTGCTTTTGTAGAAGCCTGGGAGAATGTTATTGATTTAAAGCCCCGGATTAAGAATTTAGAATCCAATCCTCAATTTACTCAGATTGTACCGGGGAATGATATGGTGATTCTTGCTACTTTTGATGCCAAGATTGCTGAGGCAGAGGGGTTAATCAATGTCTGTATTCCTTATATTGTTTTAGAGCCGATAGTATCTAAATTAAATGCCCAATACTGGTTTTCGACTTCGCGTGATTCAGCCAGTTCAGAAGAATTGAATAAATTAAAGGATAGATTAAGTAAGGCTAAGCTGCCGGTTATAGCTAATTTAGGGACTACAAATATTACCGTAGCTGATCTACTAGATCTGCAGCCAGGTGATGTAATAAGAATGGATCAAAAAGCTACCAAGGAAGCAGTAGTTAAAGTCGGTAATAAAGAGAAATTTATTGGTAAGCCGGGAGTTGTTGGCAGTAAATTAGCTATAGAAATTAGTTCTGTTTTGGATAAAGAGGAGGCAGTCGAAGATGAATGAAGAAGTTTTGTCTCAAGATGAAATTGATGCTTTACTAAATGATGATTCTAACAATGATGAAACTGAAGCAGTAGAGAGTAACGAACAGGATGATAATAATTCTGAATTGGAGAATGAATTAACAGATAAAGAGAAGGATGCCATTGGTGAAATTGGAAATATTTCTATGGGATCTGCTGCTACCGCTTTATATAGTCTGTTAGATGAGACAGTAGAGATTACTGCGCCGGAAGTAGAGTTGGTTACCTTTCAGAAGTTAATTCAGGAATATGAACGTCCTTGTGTAGTTGTTGATGTTGAATATATAGAAGGGTTAGAAGGCAGCAATCTTCTAATTATAGAACAGCAGGATGCAGCTATTATTTCTGATTTAATGATGGGCGGTGATGGCAATAATCCTGATGCGGAATTAAATGAGCTTCATTTGAGTGCTGTTAGTGAAGCTATGAA
This sequence comes from Acetohalobium arabaticum DSM 5501, assembly GCF_000144695.1. GTDB lineage: Bacteria > Bacillota > Halanaerobiia > Halobacteroidales > Acetohalobiaceae > Acetohalobium > Acetohalobium arabaticum. The sequence goes on along the minus strand of NC_014378.1, from coordinate 1,729,532 downwards.
TCAAATGATGGGTTCAGCTTCGACTTCGATGTCAACCATTATGCAGGGAGATAAAGTGAATATATCCCCTCCTAATGCTGAACTTTTAACTTTGAATACTGATGAAATTAAGAGTCGTAGCTTTCAGCCGGACGATGAAGTAGTAAAGGTGTCTTTTGATCTAACTATTGGTGAGGTAATAGATAGTGAGATTTTACAGCTAATGCCGTTAGATTTTGCTAAAGAATTAGTAGCTTATTTGACCGATCCTGATCCTTCTGAGAGGGCTGAAGAACCACAGGAGAGTGGTGAAACTGCGGCTGATAATATATCACAGAATGAACCAGCTACCAAAAGTAAAGCAGAGGCCGAACAACAGCCACAACAACAGACAGCACAGCAGCAACCACAGCAACAGCAAGCAGCACAGCAGTTGGCTAATAGTAAAAGCGGGGCAGTTAGTAGAGAAGAGAGTGTTGATGTACAGTCAGTAGAGTTTTCACAGTTAGGTGAAGGTCAGACTGAACAGGGACAGAGTAAGATAGATCTAATTAAAGATGTTCCCCTGGAGGTTACAGTTAGATTAGGCAAAACCAAGATGTTGATTAAGGATATTTTGGAATTGGGTAATGGTTCAGTAATTGAGCTTGATAAGTTAGCTGGTGAATCTGTAGATTTATTGGTTAATGGAAAATTAATAGCCAAAGGAGAAGTGGTTGTAATTGATGAAAACTTTGGCTTTAGAGTTACTGATATAGTTAGCCCGATGGAGAGAATCACTAATCTTTAGGATGTAATTACTTCTATAAAAGAAATTTTAACTCTGGATTCTAAGGCTAAGACATTGGTCTGTAGTGCTATGGGACAGTAGTTAATGGTAATGGAAGCTATGAAAGTTGGAGTTAAAGTATTAAATGTTGTCAATAAAATATTAGGTTAATAGAGGTGTTAAGATGTCTTTTTCTTGGCAGTTAATTAAGATGGTATTTTATTTATCGCTGATTATTATTCTCTTCTTTATAGTAATTAAATTCATCAAGAAGCAGAGGCATCTTCAGGGTTTTAATCGTAATCTACAGATATTAGAGAAGATTTATTTTAATTCTGATCAAGCTCTGTATTTAGTAAAAGTAATAGATGAAGTCTGGGTATTAGGTATTAGTAAAGAAAGAGTAGAATTGCTTTCGAAAGTGACTGATTTGGATAAAATAGAGAAATTAACAGCAGAGCTGGAGGATAATAATTTAAAACAGAGCTTTAAAAAGTTTTTTAATAGGGATGGCTGTAATAATGATTAATAAGAGATGGAAATTTATCTTTAAGGTTTCAATATTATTACTACTAATAATTATTAGTAGCCAGGGTATAGTTGAAGCAGCACCTACTTTTGAGATACCTGATGTCAATTTAAGTATTGAAACCGGAGAGGGAAGCCAGAATCTAGCTTTACCACTGCAGATTATGCTGTTGTTGACCGTGTTATCATTAGCACCGGCAATTTTAATTATGTTAACGTCTTTTGTGCGGATTGCTGTGGTGTTATCTTTAATTAGACGAGCTTTGGCAACCAGAAGGATGCCTCCTAATCAGGTTATTATTGGGTTAGCAATCTTTTTAACTATCTTTGTAATGGCACCTGTCTGGGGCCAGATTTATGATACTGCAGTACAACCTTATTTGGATGATGAAATCAATCAGATGCAGGCTTATGAGCAGGGGATTAAGCCGTTAAGGAAATTCATGTTTAAGCAGACTCGAGAGAAGGATATTGCTTTATTTGTTGATTTAGGTGAAATAGAGCGGCCTCAAAACCAAATGGAGATTCCGACTTATGTCCTGATTCCTGCTTTTATTATTAGCGAATTGAGAATAGCTTTTCAGATCGGATTTATAATCTATCTTCCCTTTATAGTGATTGATATGATAGTTGCCAGTACTTTAATGTCCATGGGAATGATGATGTTACCTCCGGTAATGATTTCACTTCCCTTTAAGATATTACTCTTTGTATTAGTTGACGGCTGGTATTTGGTAATTAAATCGCTAATTAAGACTTTTAATTAATTAGAAAGAAGGGAGCTTTATAGATGACAGAGCAGTTAGTAATAGAACTGGGAAGAAGGGCCTTGCTGCAAGTAGTAATGGTTACAGCTCCTATGTTAGGTTTAGGGCTTTTGGCTGGTTTGGCAATCAGTATTCTACAGGCTACTACTCAGATTCAGGAACAGACTTTGGTCTTTATTCCTAAGATTCTAGCTGTTATAGTAGCAATTATAATATTTGGGCCCTGGATGTTGAATACTTTAGTGGATTTTGTACATAATTTATTTCTAAATATACCTAATTATGTAGGGTAAAAAGGGGATAATAATGGATTTAGCATTAATAGAGTTAATTTATCAAGGAGCTTTAATTATGCTGAGGCTTACAGGTTTATTTCTTACTGCTCCTTTCTTCGGCAGTAGAGTAATTCCTAAGCGGATTAAAGCTGCTTTAGCATTTTTAGTAACTTTGATTTTAAGTCCTGTAGTGGATGGTAGTAATTTAGAATTACCAACAAATATTTTGATATTATTATTTAACTTTTTATCTGAATTAACAATTGGACTTATTTTTGGGTTTATAACTATTTTGATCTTTGCCAGCATTCAATTGGCAGGCCAAATGATAAGCATGAGAATGGGCCTTGCTATGGCTAATATAATGGATCCGATGAATGGATCTTCGATTGCAGTGATTGGACAGTTTAAGAATGTATTAGCTACTTTATTATTTCTGGTTATCAATGGACATCATCAGTTACTGCGGGCGCTAAAACATAGCTTTGATGTTATTCCCTTGACTGGTTTAAGGATATCGGATGCTTTATTTATGAAGTTATTGCGTATGGCCGGGGATTTATTTCCTCTGGCCTTTCAGATTGCTTTACCTATTATAGCAGCTTTATTTTTGACCGATGTTGCTTTTGGACTAGTAGCTAGAACAGTGCCGCAGATGAATGTATTTGTTATGGGACTGCCGACGAAATTATTGGTTGGCTCATTATTACTTTTGATTACAGTTCCGGTATATATTTCACTAATAAGAGGTTTATTTGATGATTTGTTTGCCAATATAGATAGAATAATAAGTATTTTAGGTAATTAAGGGGGGAAGCTATGCCGGCAGAAGAAAAAACTGAAGATCCTACTCCAAAAAGGCGTCAGGAAGCCAGAGAAGAAGGACAGGTAGCCCAAAGCCAGGAATTATCTATGGCTTTTACTCTCTTATTCAGTTTTATTATGCTTTTTTTCTTGATGGATAATATCCTATACGAAAGTATGGAGTTTATGAATAAATATTTTACTGACTACATGACAATGACGCTGAATCTGCAGACCTTTTATACTTTACTGTTAGAGCTTATGCAGTTTATTTTTCGGTTGGTTGCTCCACTTATGTTTGTAGTAGCACTAGTAGGTGTTGTTGTTGGATTGTTGCAGACAGGATTTCTATTTACTCCTACATCCTTACAGCCTGACCCTAGCAAATTAGATCCGGTTTCTGGTTTTAAGCAGATCTTTTCTAAACAGACAGTAGCAGAATTTTTTAAATCAATTTTAAAGATATCTATTGTAGGAGGTATAGCCTATTTAACAATTAAGGATAATCTACCTCAATTAATTATGTTTAGTAAGATGGGGCTTAATCAGGTTGTTTCCTTAATTGGAAGTATAATTTATTCACTGGCAATTAAGGTTAGTTTAATTTTAATTTTGTTAGGCATTTTGGACTTTATTTACCAGAAATGGGAGCATGAACAGCAGCTGAAGATGACTAAACAGGAAGTAAAAGAAGAGAAGAAGCAGACTGAGGGTAATCCTGAAATAAAGAAGAGACAGAAAGAAAAACAGCAGGAGATGGCTATGAACCGGATGATGGAGTCTGTTCCTGAAGCTGATGTAGTGATTACAAATCCGACTCATATTGCTGTAGCTATTAAGTTTGATATTGATAATATGGATGCTCCAATAGTAGTAGCCAAAGGTAAAGGAGAAATAGCCCACAAGATTAAGAAGAAAGCTGAAGAATGCGGAATAGAGATTGTAGAAGAGAAACCATTAGCCAGAGCTTTATATGGTCAAGTTGAGATAGAGGAAGAGATACCAATGGAATTATATCAGGCAGTAGCCGAGATACTAGCTTATGTCTATCAGTTGAATGACGAAAGGAGGTATTAGATTTGGCCGCTCCTAGTGATAATTTAGCTCCAGCAAGCTTTACTCAATATAGTGATATTATTTTTGCTTTAGCAGTTGTTACAATCGTAGTTATGTTTATTATACCGCTGCCTACTTTCTTATTGGATGTATTATTATCGGCTAATATTGCGTTTGGTTTAACAATTCTTTTAATTTCAATGTATACTGTAGAACCGCTGGAGTTTTCTGTCTTTCCGACTTTACTGTTGATTGCTACTCTTTTTCGGTTAGCTTTAAATGTTTCCACTACTAGATTGATTTTAGGGGAAGCCTATGCTGGAGAAGTGATATTAAGTTTTGGAGAATTTGTAGTCGGAGGTAATTATGTAGTAGGATTTGTAATCTTTATTATCCTAATTGTAATTCAGTATGTAGTAATTACTAAGGGAGCAGAAAGAGTGGCTGAAGTTACTGCCCGCTTTACTTTAGATGCTTTACCCGGTAAGCAGATGAGTATTGATGCCGATTTAAATGCTGGTTTAATTACAGAAGCTGAAGCCAGAGCTCAGAGGAAGAAATTACGTGATGAATCGGACTTTTATGGGGCTATGGATGGTGCCAGTAAATTCGTTAAGGGTGATGCAATTGCTGGAATTATAATTACCTTAATAAATGTAATCGGTGGTTTAGTAATCGGTGTCTTACAGCAGGGAATGGCAGTCACAGAAGCACTCCAGACTTATACTCTGTTAACGATTGGTGATGGTCTAGTGAGCCAGATTCCAGCTCTTTTAATTTCTACTGCTGCTGGAATTGTAGTTACTAGAGCAGCTTCGGAATCAAATTTAGGAGAAGATCTTTCCAATCAGATGTTAGCTCAGCCCAAGAGTTTACTGATTGTCTCAGGAGTACTTACTTTATTTGCTTTTGTCAGTGGTTTACCGACTATACCGTTCTTATTACTGGCAGTAATGCTGGCAGGATTAGGATATACCCTCTATCAGACACAGCAGGAGATAGTTGAAGAAGAGACAGCAAGCGAAGAAGAGGAAGAGGTTGCCCAGTATGAAGAACAGGAAGATATTGATGAATTATTAAAAGTAGATCCTATGGAAGTTGAGGTAGGTTATAATTTAATTCCTTTAGTAGTACCAGAACAGGGCGGGGATCTGCTGGATAGAGTATCAATGATTCGCCGACAGTGTGCCCTAGAGATGGGGATTATTATTCCTCCGATTAGAATTAGGGATAATATGCAGTTAGAGCCGGACCATTATCAGGTGAATTTAAGGGGGATTGAGATTGCTAGCCATGAAATAATGGTTAACCATTATTTAGCTATGGATTCAGGAATGGTTACTGAGGAGATAGATGGAATTGAAACTACTGAACCGGCTTTTGATCTACCGGCCTTATGGATCAGTGAAGATCAGAAAGAAGAAGCCGAATTGGCCGGTTATACGATTGTGGATCCGCCTTCAGTGATTGCTACACATTTAACTGAGCTGATTAAGGATCATGCTCATGAATTATTGGGCAGACAGGAAGTTCAGGAGTTGATCGATAATTTAAAAGATGACTATTCAGCAGTAATTGATGAATTGATTCCTGAGCTGATGACTATTGGTGAGATTCAAAAAGTGCTTCAGAATTTATTGAAAGAAGGTATTCCGGTTCGGGATTTAGTAACTATTCTGGAAACATTAGCTGATGAAGCCAGAAATACAAAGGATATCGATATCCTGACAGAGTATGCCCGCCAGGCTTTATCGCGGCAGATTTCGGAGTTATATAAGGATGATAAGAATAATATTCATGTATTAACCTTGGACCCACAGTTAGAAGAAAGAATTTCTGATTCAATTGAGCGGACTGAGCAGGGGGCTTATGTAACCTTAACCCCTGAAACTGCCCAGCAGCTCTTTAATAATCTATCTCAGAAAATACAGGAGATGATGCAGCAGGGCTATGATCCGATAGTATTGACTTCGCCAATAGTTAGATACCACTTTAAAGATTTGACAGAACAGGTAGCTTCTGATTTAACTGTTCTATCCTTTAATGAATTAGAGCCTGACTTAAATGTGCAGACAGTAGGGATGGTGAGTTTATAAATGGAAGTTAAACGCTATCGCGGAGAAAATATGCAGGAAGCAATGTTTAAAGTAAAGGCTGATTTAGGTTCAGATGCTATTATTCTACATACTCGTAAATTCAAAGAAGGCGGTTTTTTAGGGCTGTTTGGAACGGAAATGGTAGAAGTAGTAGCTACTATAGAGGATGAAGTCCATAATACAAAAGATAAAGAAGAGAAACAGAAGGTAGAGTCAGAATTAAATCAGGTAAAACAGATGATGGGGAATGTCTTACAGAAATTAGAAGAGAATAAACTACAGTCTTCTTATACTAATTTACCGGAAAACTTAAAAGAAGTAGTAGATAGATTATTAGCCCAAGGAATAACAGATGAGTTAGCAACTGAAATTTTGATAGCAGTTAATGATAAGTTAGGCCCTAAAGAAATTGAAGATAAAGAGATAATAAAGAGCTTATTTTCCGAAGAAATAAAGGCTAGATTAAATCCAGTATCTCCAATAACGCTTTCGGATCAAGAATCTAAAGTAGTTGCTTTTATAGGTCCTACCGGAGTAGGGAAAACAACTACTGTGGCGAAATTGGCTGCTGATTTTAGTTTAACAAAGAATAAAGATGTGGGTTTAGTTACAGCTGATACCTATCGGATTGCTGCTGTAGAACAGCTCAAGACTTATAGTGAAATAATCAATGTTCCTTTGGAAGTAGTCTATAATTCTGCTGAACTAGAACAGGCTCTAGATAAATTTGCTGCTAAAGATTTAGTCTTGGTCGATACAGCAGGCCGAAGCCAGAATAATGAAATGCATATGTCGGAGCTAGATGCTTTACTGGCTAAAATAGATGTGGCAGAAAAACATTTAGTATTGAGTGCAATTACTAAATTTAAAGATTTATTAGATATTATTTTAAGCTTTCAGCAGATAGGACTTGATAAATTTATCTTTACTAAATTAGATGAAACTAAAGATTTAGGAATGCTTGTAAATATCATTGATCAATTTGATGCTGAATTATCATATATAACTAATGGTCAGAATGTTCCCGAAGATATAGAGGTATTTAAACCAGAAAAGATAGTAAATTCTCTTTTGGAGGAGTAGTTTATAATGAAAGATCAAGCCCATGGACTCAGAGAATTAGTTCAAAAACAGAGTACTACACACCAGGAAGACCAAAAGAAGCCAGAGGAAGAATTGGCTCGGATATATTCCGTTGCTAGCGGCAAAGGAGGAGTAGGCAAGACTAATTTTACTGTTAATCTATCTTTAGCTCTGCAGGCTAAAGATAGAAGAGTAGGAATTATTGATGCTGATTTAGGAATGGCCAATATAGATGTAGTTTTGGGGCTTACTCCTCAGTATAACCTAGGCCATGTGATTAAAGGAAAGAAAAAGATAGAAGAGATTATTGTTGAAGGTCCGCAGAATTTAGAGGTTATTCCTGGGACTTCTGGTGCAGAAGAACTGGCTAATTTAACGGATTACCAGCTGCAGAACTTAATTAATAGCTGGCAGGTGTTAGAAAATAAGTATGATATTATATTAATTGATATAGGAGCCGGTATTTCTAAATCAGTTATTGATTTTGCTTTAGCTGCTGATGAAATAATTATAATCTCGACGCCAGAGCCGACTTCAGTTACCGATGCTTATGGCTTAATTAAAACTATTGTTAATCAACAACAGATTTCTGAAATTAATCTGGTTGTTAATCGGACTGAAAGTGATAGAGAAGGAAAGAGGATTTCTAACCGGGTCACTGAAGTTGTTAATGACTTTCTGGAGATTCAAGTAAATGTGTTAGGAACTATTCCTGAAGATAAGAATGTAATTAAGGCTGTCAAAAGACAGCATCCCTTCTGGTTAGAATTTCCTAATTCTAAAGCAGCTAACGCGATTAAAGAGATCAGAAACCAACTATTGGATATTAAAGAGGAGAATACTTCTACAGGAGTAAAGGGCTTCTTTTCTAAATTATTTGGATTAACAGATAAATAGTGTCTGTCAAGGGGAGGGGATGGAATGGCTAATTTAAGTCTAGAGATTGATCAATCAGTTGAAGTGGAGGTTAAATCTGGTTCATATACCGGGAGTTATATCTGTAAAGTTATTGATATAGCTGAAGATATAATCCAGCTTACTTTACCGATTAAAAAGGAGGCTGTAGTTCCGCTATCAGTAGGGACTAGATTAGAGGTATCCTTTAGTGATGAATGTGCTAAATATAGTTTTCGGACTAAAGTCTTATCCCGTCATAAGGCTAATAATGTAGCAGTTTGTGAGGTAGAATTCCCGGCTAAAGTAAATAAGATTCAGAGAAGGGATTTTGTTCGGGTACCGATAAGAGAAGAAGTTGAATATCGTCAGCTTGAGTTAGATGATTTACAGGAATTAGAAGATGAAGAAGATAAGCAGGAAGACTTTAAATTAACCTTTACAAGAGATATAAGCGGTGGGGGATTACTGTTGGCTGTGCAGGAATATATTTCTCCAAATTCATTTGTAGAACTTAAATTTGATATTGAAGACTTCAGTTTTGATAAAGTAATAGGTGAAGTGTTGCGGGTAGACCAATTGGCCGAAGAGGATGAAAAGATTGGTTTAGCAATTAAATATATCAATATTTCCCAATCAGAACAGGATGAGATCGTCCAGTGGGTACTACAGAAACAATTAGAATTACATAAAAAAGGTCTTTTGTAATTTATCGTGAATTATGAAATAAATAAGCAAATAAGGGGGAGGCTATATGGAAGACGGGGTGCAGACTGATTTAACTGAACTTTCCGATATACAGTTAGATGCTCTAAAAGAGATAGCTAATATAGGTGCCGGAAATGCTGCTACTGCTTTTTCACAGATGCTGGACCGAAGGATTGATATGAGCGTACCGAAAGTAGATATTATGCCGTTAAATGAAATACCGGAGATTTTGGGCGGTCCTGAATCATTAATAGCTGGAATTTTAGTTGAAGTAATGGGGGAGATTCCAGGCAAGATTTTATTTGCTCTGGATGAAGCTAGTGCTAAAAGAATGACTGCTCTATTAGTGGATAGAAGATTGAATAATGTAGAGGAACAGACAGAAGAAATTCAGGAATCTACTCTAAAAGAGATGGGAAATATTCTGACTAATTCCTATTTAAATGCTTTAAGCAGAATGACTAATTTATCTTCGGTGCCTTCAGTTCCAGGTTTAGCACAGGATATGGCAGGGGCGATTTTAGAAGTTGCTTTTTTACAGGTAGGTTATATTGGAGATTATGCTTTAGTAGTTGAAACTGAATTCTGGGATGGAAAAGATAAGATTTCAGGTAACTTCTTCTTTATTCCTACTCCTGAATCTCTAAATAAGATTTTGTCCAAGCTCGGAGTGGGGCAGATATGAGCAAAATCAGAGTAAAGATGGCAGATTTAAATGTAGGAAAAAAAAATGATGTGTTGATAACTTCTGGTTTGGGATCATGTGTAGGAGTGGCCCTATATGATTCTCATTCTCAGATCGGTGGTTTAGCCCATATTATGTTACCAGAAGTACCTGACAATCGGGAAAATAATAATCCGGCTAAGTATGCAGATACTGCTGTGGAGCTTCTGTTAGAGGAAATGAAGAAAATTGGAGCCAATACCAGAAGATTAAAGGCCAAAATTGCTGGTGGAGCCCAGATGTTTGACTTTGATAATTCTGATTCCAATATGAAGATTGGAACGCGGAATGTCAAAGCAGTTAAAAGAATTCTGCGCGAAGAGAATATTAGAATATTAGGGTCTGATGTAGGTAGAGATTACGGTCGGACTATGGAATTTTATACAGAGGACGGTAGAACATTAATCAAGACAGTTAAGGGCGAGGACCAGGTTTTATAAAAAGGAGCTGACTAGGTTGGATGGGTTAACTAAGAGTTTATCTATTATCTTTGCTGCAGCTGTGTTCTTGTTAGTTGCTATTATTACAGTTGCAAATGGATTATCACTGGTAATTATTTTTAAGCGTAGTTTATTATCTAGTTTATTATTTGGAGTCTTAGGGGGAGTTATCGGTTATCTAGTTACTAATATGACCAGAATTAATAAACAACAGCAAGAAGTAAATGCGGTTTCCCAAGAGACTGCTGCCCAACAATATGCTGCCCAGAGCCAAGAGACCGGAGAGGATAAAACAGCTAAAGATGAATTTCAACCTTTGGATTTAGAGGAAATAGATTATGATGAACAGCAGGAAGTTGAAGAGCTAGCAGAACAGGATCCAGAAAAATTAGCCAAGATGGTACAGAATATTCAGGAGGAGTAATAAGGAGGGATCAAGATAGCCAGACCAAAGGATAAAACCGAGCAGAAGTTATGGATTGAATTTAAGGAGCATAATAATCAACAGGCTAAAGAGGAGTTAATGCTTCGCTTTATGCCTTTAGTAAAGTATGTAGCTAATAGAGTGGCTATTAACCTTCCTGATAAATTTGAATTTGAAGACCTACAGAATTATGGAATCATTGGTTTAATTGATGCTATAGAGCGTTTTGACCACCGCCGCGGTATGAAATTCTCTACTTATGCTATTTCTCGAATTAGAGGTAGCATTATTGACCAATTAAGAAGATTGGACTGGGTACCAACTACAATTCGGCGTAAAGCTAAACAAGTAGCAGAAATTAATTCTGAGTTAGCAAATAAATTAGGAAGACTGCCTACTGATGAAGAGATAAGACAAGAATTAGATTTAGATTCTGATGAATACAGCCAGTTGATGTCTGAAATCAATATTCCCCAGGAAACCTCTTTGGATAGCTTTATTAATAGCCGTCAGGCAGATGGAGTTACCTTAATTGAAGTAATTGCTGATGAAGATGCTGCCAGACCCGAACAGACTTTTAGATATGAAGAAATAAAAAGGATTTTAGGAGAAGCAATTGAAAAGTTAAAACCACAGGAGAGAAAGGTAGTTACTCTCTATTATTATGAAGGCTTAAATCTAACCGAGATTGGTGAAGTACTGGAAGTTACAACTGCTAGAATCTCTCAGCTCCATACAAAGGCTATCTATAGATTAAGAGGATACCTAAGTCGAAAAAAAGAAGAGTTACTGGAGTGATAAAGGGGGAGCGACAATGAGGGAAGTTAAATTAGAAGCTACAAATGAAGCTGAAGCAATTCAAAAAGCACTTGAAGAATTGGAACTACAAAAGGATTATAGTCGAGACGAGCTGGATATTAAGGCAGAATTAATAGAAGAGGAGAAAGGATTTTTAGGCTTTGGAGCGAAGAAGATTTATCAAGTTCAGGTTTCTATTCCTGAAGATGGAGAGGAAAAAGCTTCAGAAGAGGTGGAGGAAAAAGTTGAATTTCAGGATGGAGAAGTTGACTTAATTGTTAATGAAGAAGGAATTTTTATTCAATTAACTCCGCCACAGGGTAATGGAGAAGAGGTTAGCCTTGTTCAGATAGAAGATTTATTAGAAGCAAAAGAGATAACAGAAGTGGATTATGACCAGGTCAGTGAAGCCTTGACTGAGGATATCTATAATGAGCCGATACAGGTTGCACAGAGGAAGCCGGAATTAGACCGGGATGCTGAGATTGGAGTGAATCTCAAGAATGATGGAATGGAAGCTTATTTATCAATTAAGCCTGCTTTAGGAGGAAAGAAAGCAACTCTAGAACGAATCAAATCTGCTTTAGCAGAGGCAGGAGTTGCATTTGGAATTAAAGAACAGAAATTAAAGGATTTAGTTGATGAAGATGGAGTCTTAAAACAGGAAATAGAAGAAGTATTGATTGCTAAAGGAGCTGAACCAGTAAAGGGTAGCCCGGCAGAGATTGATTTTAAGTTTGATCTTGAGAGTGAAGAGCGGCAGGTGCGGGAATTAGAGAATGGGAGTGTTGACTATCTTAATTTAAATAAGATTAATAATGTTAAGCCTGGTGATGTATTAGCGACTAAAACTCCATCCCAATCGGGTAGTCCTGGTACAACAGTAACTGGGGATAAGGTCGAACCTGAACCAGTGGAAGATAAATCTATTCCTGCTGGCAAGAATACTAAACTTAGTTCTGACAGTTTAACATTGGAATCAGAAATTGAAGGACAGGTAATCTATGAAAGAGATAAGATAGATGTAGTTCCCGTCCATACAGTTCAGGGAGATGTTGATCTGTCAACAGGCAATATTAAGTTTGTTGGTACGGTGGTTATTGAAGGTGATGTGATCGATGGGATGAGGGTTGAAGCCAAAGAGGATATTCAGGTTAAGGGGAGTGTACATGCTGCTGAATTAGAAGCCGGAGAAGAAATTTTAGTTAAGAATGGATTTATAGGTAAGGATAAAGGAGAGCTTAGTGCTGACGGAGATATTAAGGTTAAGTTTATAGAGAATGGCAGAGTAGTTACTGATAATGATTTGATAGTTACAGAAGCAATTATGCATAGTGATATAGATGCTGCTAGAATAATTAGAGTTGAGAATAAGGGCCTGATTGTAGGAGGAAAGATAAGAGCCGGTAGAGAGATAGAGGCTAAAGTTGTAGGTTCCAATTTAGGTACTAAAACGGAGTTATATGTAGGTGTTACTCCTGAACTGCGGGACAAATATAATCAGTTAAAGGATGAACTGGCTGATTATCAACAGGAATTAGAAGAAGCAGTAAAGACAATTAAGTATCTTAAGAAGAAACAGGAGCAGAATGATGGCCAGCTATCTGATCGAGACAGAGAAGTTATGGGGCAGAAGACTAGAGCTAGATTTCAGACTGCTAAAGAGATTGAAGACTTAAAAGAAGATAAAGAGAGTCTTGAAAAGAGATTGGATGAAGGGAAAAACGGCAGAATTAAGGTACAGGATACACTCCATTCAGGAGTGAAATTAACTATTGGTACTGAGGTGAAAAGGATTAGTAAAAAGCTGACCAATGTGCAGTATTATATAGAAGACGGAGAAGTAAATAAAGGTTCTTACTCCTAAAAATTAGGGGGTGATATAGATGGGAGAGTTTATTACTCCCCATACCCGGATACCCCGTTCAATTGAAGCCGGCAAGATGCAGCAGCAAGAGCTAGCAAATCAGATGCAGAAAGAGGATATCAAAAAGCAGCAACAGGTTAATGAAGCCGATGATGAAGAACAGAATTCAGATCAAGAGGGAATTAAGGGTACTTATATCGATATTAAAGCATAAAAGATTAGGGTTGGAGGATAAAATGTTAAAAATATTAATTTTGAGTCTAGGAATTAGTTGTATAGCAGCTTCCTTATTTCTGGCTTATCGCCAAGAAAAGAAGGTTGGACATGAGCTAAGAAAGAGAGAAGTGAGATTGAATCGGTTATTACAGCAGGTTAATAATCTTTTAGATAGATTAGAAAAGCAGTATTCAACACTAGAAGAAGAACAGAAATCGGATTTTGTTGATACTTTAGATTTTAAGTTAAAAGAAGATTATCACCCGGACAAAAAGGTAGAAAGTATAAACCAGAACCTAAATAAGGAAGATAGAAAGAGAGAAGATGCTGCAAAGACCGAAAAACATAAGCAGATCAATGAATTGTTAAATTCAGGATTTAATTATTCTGAGATTGCTCAACATCTGAATATGGGGCGTAGGGAAGTAGAATTAATCCATAAGTTAAATGACTGAGGGGAGATTTAATTGGCTAGAAAAGTTTTATTAGGAATCGGAATTTTATTAACAGTGGTTGGATTATTGTTGATTGCAACTGATAGCTTAGAGCTTCAGCAACCTGGCGAGACTGATGAGAAACAGGTGAAGCAGAAAATAGATAAAAAAAGAATAATAAGAGAGGCTACTGAATTAGGAATGAAGTTTCCCGAAGATTTATCAAAGGAAGAAATTAAGCATCAAGCCAAACGGGTAGGATTAAAACTTAATTCTAACAATATAACATCAGAAAAAGAAAGTAATGACAATAAGCCGGTCAGGATTGAGATTACTAGTGGAGCAACAGCAGGTCAAGTTGTACAGAAATTATACCAGAGTAAAATTATTAAGGATAGACAAGCACTTCTAGAATTGATTAAGAAAGCAAATCTAGAAAATAAGATTTTAGCAGGAGAGTATGAATTTGATTCTGATATATCTGTAGAAAAAATTTTACTCAATATAACAGGAAATAGAGATCAGTAATTAATTATTTTTTAAATGAACTAGTTAATTACCGATCTTATTTTTTGTGAAAAAGATTGATATTATATGTATTTTGTGTTATACTACTTAATGTATGTAAAATATATCACACACATCTTCTGATCCTTATTAGGGTGCCCGCTAATTGTTAGCTGGGTTTAATAGGGAGCTGACGAAGGTGGAGGATTAAACCCAGAGAGGAGGTGTAGGTAATGTCTGTTGTAACTATGAAGGAAATGTTAGAGTCAGGAGTTCATTTTGGACATAAGACTAGACGTTGGAATCCTAAAATGGAGTCTTATATCTTTACTGAAAGAAATGGAATCTATATTATTGACCTTCAACAGACTGAAAAGTTAGCTGAGGAAGCGTATAATTTTGTACGTGACTTAGCTAGTGAAGGCAAGCAGATTCTTTTTGCTTCTACTAAAAAGCAGGCTCAGGAGACTATTGAGCGGGAAGCAACACGATGCGGTATGCCGTATGTTAAAGAAAGATGGTTAGGCGGTATGCTGACTAACTATCAAACGATCAGTAAGCGAATTGATCGTTTAGAAGAGCTAGAACAGATGGAAGAAGACGGGCTCTTTGAAGTTCTACCTAAGAAAGAAGTTATGGAGCTTAAACGTGAGCGTGACAAGCTAGTTAGATTCTTAGGTGGAATTAGAGATATGGATGGTCTTCCTGATGCTATTTTTATTGCTGACCCACGTAGAGAAGAGATTGCTGTGGCTGAAGCTAATAAGTTAGGAATTCCAATTGTAGCTATTGTAGATACAAATTGTGATCCTGACTTAATAGATTATGTAATTCCTGGTAATGATGATGCTATTCGAGCTGTTAAGCTTTTGACAGGAATTATGGCTGATGCAGTATTAGAAGGTAAGCAGGGCAAACAAGAACAAGAAGCTGAAGTTCAAGAAGCCCAGGTTGAAGCAGAAGATGTTGCAGAAGTCGAAGAAGAAGTTCAAGAAGATACTGCAGAAGTTGAAGAAACTAAAGAAGCTGAATAAATTATATTGAGTATATGATGATATAAATAAGGGTGTTATAGAGGATAAGCTCCTATATAACGCCCTTTTCTTAAGCCTAAATTGAAGGAGGGTTTAAAATGGGAATTTCAGCAGCTGATGTTAAAGAATTAAGAGCAAAGACTAGTGCAGGAATATTGGACTGTAAGAAGGCCTTAAAAGAAACTGATGGTGATATGGAAGAAGCAGTAAAGTATCTGCGGGAAAAAGGTATTAGTGAAGCAGAAGAAAAGTCAGAACGTACGGCAGCTGAAGGATTAGTTCACTCTTATATACATATGAATGGTACAATTGGAGTTTTGGTTGAAGTTAACTGTGAGACTGACTTTGTAGCTAAGAATGATGCCTTTAAAGAATTAGTCAATAATATTGCTATGCATATAGCTGCCGCTAATCCGAAATATCTATCGAGGGAAGATGTACCTGAAGATGTTATTGAACAAGAAAAGGAGATGCTTGAAAAGCAGGCTCTTAATGAGGATAAACCGGAACATATAGTAGAACAGATAGTTGAAGGGCGGTTAGAGAAGTTCTTTAACCAGAACTGTTTACTAGAACAGGAATATATTCGTAATGATGATAAAACAGTTCAGGAATTACTTACTGAAAAGATTGCTGAACTGGGAGAAAATATTAATATTAGAAGATTTACTCGTTATGAGTTAGGCGAAGGTATTGAAGTTGAAGAAGAAGACTTTGCTGAAGAAGTTAAGAGCGAAGTAGGAGAGTAAAGCTGAAAAGTAAAGAGTAAATTTAATAAAGAGAACACATTAATGTGTTCTCTTTTTAAATAAAATACTTTTTTAAAAGGAGTTTTAGATATAGGTATCGAATTGTGTGAAAGACTGGGGGTTTTTTAATGGCTGAAGCTGAATTTTCAAGAGTAATTATTAAACTAAGTGGAGAAGTATTAAGCGGTAATCAAGAATACGGTATTGATCCTGAATTTATTAACTCAGTTGCTCAAGAGATAAAAGAAGTTAATGAGACAGAGGTAGAAGTAGCTATTGTAGTAGGCGGCGGGAATATCTTTAGAGGTGTAGCTGGTAGTGCTAAAGGAATGGATCGCGGTACTGCTGACTATATGGGAATGTTGGCTACTGTAATTAATGCTTTAGCACTTCAAGATGCTTTAGAGAAGTTAGAGATTGAAACTAGAGTACAGACTGCCATTGCTATGCGGGAAGTAGCAGAACCTTATATTCGCCGTCGGGCCATTCGCCATTTGGAAAAAGGCCGGATAGTTATCTTTGGAGCAGGAACCGGAAATCCCTTCTTTTCTACTGATACTACAGCAGCTCTGCGGGCAGCCGAAATTGATGCAGATGCTATTTTAATGGCTAAGAATGTTGATGGAGTTTATGACTCTGATCCTGTAGAGAATCCGGATGCTGTAAAGTTTAAAGAGTTGAATTATATTGATGTAATTAATCGCGGCTTAGGAGTTATGGATTCTACTGCTGTTTCTTTATGTATGGATAATGAAATTCCAATTATTGTTTTTGGACTTAAAGAAATGGAGAATATAAAGAAGGTAGTTACTGGAAAAGAGATTGGTACTTTTGTCCGCTAAATTAGGGTTTTTAATAAGGAGGAATAAAGATGATTAAGCAAGTAGAAAAGAAAACCCAACAGAAGATGGAAGAAGTGATTGATGAAGTTAAAGATGATTTTGATCAAATTAGAACTGGTCGAGCTAAACCTTCTTTAATAGAAGGGATTACTGCTGATTATTATGGAACGAAGACTCCAATCAATCAGATGGCTAAAGTTTCGGCTCCTGAACCGCGGCAGTTAGTAATTCAGCCCTGGGATGATGGTGTACTAGAAGATATTGAAAAAGCAATTATGAAGTCTGATCTGGATTTAAGTCCTAATAATGATGGTGAAGTAATTAGAATTAATATTCCTAAATTAACGGAAGAAAAAAGAAAGGAGTATGTTTCTTTAGCCAATGATAAAGCAGAAGAACATAGGATAGAAATTCGGAATCTGCGCCGAGAAGCAAATGATGAATTAGAAGAATTAGAAACTGCGGGAGAGATTTCAGAAGATAATTATCATCGAGGTTTGGAGAATATTCAAGACTTAACTGATGAATATATTGCTAAGGTTGATGAGTTATTAGACAAGAAAGAGGAAGCGATTTTAGCAATATAAAAATTTTTAATTGGCCGTTTGGAATTATATAATTAATTTTTAATGTCTTAAGTTAGGGTTAGTAGAAAGAAGTTTAATGTAGTATGTAACGACCCCCTCTTTAAAAACAGAGGGGGTTATGTTGTAATAATAGGAGGTAGGATGATGGAGACTGAAGAAATGCCGGAACATATAGCTGTTATTATGGATGGGAATGGGCGGTGGGCTAAAGAACAGGGCCTATCCCGCAGTGCTGGACATAAAAAAGGGGTGCAGAAATTAAAGAAGATTATAGAAATAGTAAATAAATTAGAAATTGAACACTTGACTGTATTTGCATTTTCAACCGAAAATTGGAAGCGGCCTAAAAAAGAAGTGGACTTTTTAATGAGACTGTTCCATCGAACTTTTGATAATGAAGTTTTAGATTTACATAATTCTGATGTCAGAATTAGAGTTTTAGGCCGCCGGCAGGGTCTACCGGAGAATATTAAGGCTAAGATCGATGAAGTTGTGGATTTAACCAATAAGAATCAAGGTTTGAACTTGAATATTGCTTTAAATTATGGCGGGCGATCTGAAATCATTGATGCTGCCAAGAGTTTAGCTGCTAAAGTGAAGAATGGTACAGTAAAGTTAGATGATATAGATGAAGAAGAATTAAGTAATGAACTTTACACAGCAGATATACCGGATCCGGAATTATTGATTAGGCCCAGCGGGGAAAAAAGAATCAGTAACTTCTTGTTATGGCAGTCTGCTTATGCTGAATTCTGGTTTACGGATACATATTGGCCTGAGTTTGATAAAGAGGAGTTATTGGAGGCTATAGCTGAATATCAGAGGCGGGAACGGAGATTTGGTGGACTAAAGGAAAAGGACAGTAGGTGATCTAGATTGTTAAACAGAAGAGTCGGTAGTGCTCTAATTGGAATTCTATTATTAGTCTTTATTTTAAATACAGGTGGGCTGTTATTTTTAGTAGCTGTCTTATTATTAGCAGCAATTGGTTTAAATGAGTTTTATGAACTAGCTGCTGTTAAGGGGGCTAAACCTAATAAGATATTAGGTATAGTCAGCGGATTGTTTTTATTAGTGATGGGGTATCTGGACTTTAAAGGATTAATTATTAATTCTAATCTATATTTAGGAATAGTTTTGGTCTTATATATATTATTGTTAAGTAATTTATTTAAAGAGAATCGCCAGACAGATTCTCCGATTCTGGATACTGCAGTTACTTTATTAGGAATTATATATGTTGGCGGTTTATTCTTATACTTGATTCTGATTTATAATTTTAGTTCTGGAGGAGTAAATATAGGTAAGAGGTTAATCTGGCTTCCGATTTTGGCTACCTGGATAACTGATACTTTAGCTTACTTTACTGGGCTGAATTTTGGCCGCCATAAATTAGCACCTAATATAAGTCCTAATAAGACAATTGAAGGAGCAGTAGGAGGCTTAGTGGGAAGCATTCTGTTGGTGGCAGTGGCGGGATTATGGCTTCCGCTTAGTTTTTTAGATCTAAAAAATAGGATTATTCTGGGGACCTTAGTGGGAATAGCTGCACAACTTGGTGATTTAGTAGAGTCGGCTTTTAAACGGGATGCCCAAATAAAGGATTCTGGCAATTTAATTCCGGGCCATGGCGGAGTTTTAGATAGGTTTGATAGCTTATTATTTGTTTTACCGGTAACCTATTATTATTTCCAATTATTTAGCTAAATATATTTAGGAGTGAAGGTTGATGAAACCTACTTATAAACTGGGGCTGGGAATTTTAGGTATAGCCTTATTAAGTCTTATATTTTTCGAATACTTATTAATTTATTTTCTCCCTTTTATAATTGCCTTTTTAATTGCTTCCTTAATTGAACCTATTGTTGAATTGCTGCAGACGAAATTGAGATTAAATAGAGGACTGGCGGTTACCATCTGTTTAGGGATTATATTAATTATTATTATATTACTGATTACTATCTTCTTATCCAGATTATTTGTTGAATTGACTAAACTGGCCAATAATATTCCTGAATTCAAGACTTTAGGGGCAAGAGCCCAATGGGTAGTCAAGCAGAATCAGAATTTAAGTAGATTATTATTGGAACTGGAACTGCCGGAAACAGTCAAAGAGGTTATCACTCAGAATTTGGAGCATCTTTATCAGCAGTTAAGAAGTATGATTCAAAGAGGAATTACTACTTTTTTGGAGCTGTTGAGAGGGCTGCCGAAATTTATTACAATTCTGTTGGTCAGTTTAATATCTACTTTCTTTATCAGTCGTGATAAAGAATTAATTAATCAAACAATTCTAAGAGCATTTCCCCGACCATGGCATAAAAATATTAATAAATTGGAATCAGAAATCATGAGTGCTGCAATTGGTTTTATTCGAGCAGAATTAATTTTGATTTCGATTACTACTGTACTTATGATTACAGGATTATTATTGTTAGGTAGTGATTATGCTATTAGTTTAGGTTTAGTAGCAGGCTTATTGGACTTGATTCCAGTAATTGGACCTAGTTTAGTTATTTTGCCTTGGGCTGGTTATTCTATGATTATTGGAGATATTAGTTTTGGAGTTTCTTTATTAGCAGTTTTAATTACAGTAGCAGTAATTAGACAGCTAGTAGAAGCAAAGGTAATTGGCGAGAATATAGGCATTCATCCGTTAGCTACTTTAATTTCTATGTATCTAGGAGTTCAGATATTGGGAATTGGAGGATTCTTCATTGGGCCAGCAATCTTAATTCTTCTGCGGGCAATAATTCGAGCCGGATTTGCTTCTGTTTTAATTGAATAATTGATTGGAGGAATTATTATGAAGACAGTTACGATTTTAGGTTCTACAGGTTCGATTGGGAAACAGACTTTAGAAGTAATTAGAAAGTTAGACTTAGAGTATGAGCTTACAGCTTTAACTGCTAATAGCAATGTAGAAGTTCTGGCAGCTCAGGTTAGGGAATTTAAGCCTAAGTTTGCTGTTTTAATGAATGAAGAGGCTGCTAGTGAGTTAAAATATAAATTGTCAGATTTGGAAACTAAAGTTTTAACTGGTAAAGAGGGCTTAATTAGAGCAGCAACTGTTGATCAGGTAGATTTAGTAATTAATTCGGTAGTAGGAGCAGCAGGGTTGATGCCTACTTTAGAAGCTATAGAAGCAGGTAAAGATATTGGATTGGCTAATAAAGAAACGCTGGTAGTAGCTGGAGAATTGGTCATGGCTAAAGCTAAAGAGAATGGAGTTCAAATATTACCAATAGATAGTGAACATAATGCTGTCTTTCAAGCATTGGCCGGTGAGGATAGAGAAGTTATTGAAAAGATAATTCTTACAGCCTCAGGAGGGCCATTTAGAGGCAGTACCAAACAGGAACTGGCTGATGTAACTGTTGAAGAAGCTCTAGACCATCCTAATTGGGATATGGGCGGAAAGATTACGATTGATTCAGCTACTTTGATGAATAAAGGATTAGAAGTGATTGAAGCCCGGTGGCTGTTTGATGTTGAGTTTACTGATATTGAGGTTGTTGTTCATCCCCAAAGCATTATTCATTCTCTAGTCCAGTTTAAGGATACTTCCATAATAGCCGAGCTAGGACTGCCTGATATGAAGGTTCCGATTCAGTATGTATTGACCTATCCGCAGCGGCAGGAAAATAATCTCGAGAGATTGAATTTAGCTGAAGTAGGAAGGCTTGATTTTGAAGAGCCGGACCGCGAATTATTTCCCTGTCTTGATTATGCTTATCAGGCGGGTGAACTTGGAGGTACTATGCCTGCAGTTTTAAATGCAGCTAATGAAGTGGCTGTGGCCAGATTTTTAGCGGGAAAACTTAAATTTATTGAGATCCCGAAGGTAATTAAACGAGTTATGGAGCAGCATCAGATAGTTGAAAGTCCTAATTTAACAGAAATATTAGCTGCTGATAGCTGGGCTAGGACTCAAGGTGAAAAGGAGGTTGAAGCCTTTTGTTAACTACAGTAGTATCATTTGTAGTTGTGATTAGTATTTTAATCTTTGTTCATGAGTTTGGTCACTTTATTGTTGCCAAGAAGACAGGAGTATTAGTGGAAGAATTCGCTATTGGAATGGGACCAAAGTTAGTTGGAAAACAGAAAGGGGAGACTCTTTATTCAATCCGTTTATTTCCTTTAGGCGGTTATTGTAAGATGACAGGAGAGTTTCCAATTGATGAGGAAGAAGATGAAATAGAGGATGTAAAACAATATCGGCAGGCTTATCGGAATGAAAGATGTCTGTTCCAAAAATCTGTTTTTGAGCGAATGGCAGTTATCTTTACAGGGCCATTAATGAATTTTCTGTTAGCAGTGGTAGTCTTCAGTTTGATCTTTTCTGTTTTTGGAGTGCCTGTTTCAGGCTCATCTTCGACAGTAATTGGAACTGTTCTGCCTGATAAACCGGCTAAAGAAGCCGGACTTCAGGCCCAGGATAAGATTGTTGCTGTCAATGATCAGCAGGTAAATAACTGGGAAGAACTAGCGGCTTTAATTAATAAAAATCCGAATCAAGAGATTAAAGTTACAGTCAAGAGAAATGGAGATTTTAAGTCCTTTCAGGTAACTCCTGAATTGGATTCGGAAAGGGATATAGGCTTGATTGGGATTATGCCTCAGCTGGTACGGGAACAGGCCGGTATCTTTAAGTCAATTAAATTAGGGGTTCAACAGACTTTAGCAGTAACTGTAGGAATTATTAGCGGTGTCTGGCAGATGATTACTGGTCAAATGTCCTCTAGTGTTGCTGGACCAGTAAAGATAGCACAACTGGTAGGGGATGCAGCCCAGGTTAGTATTCTGAAAGTATTAAATCTAATGGCAATTTTAAGTGTTAATTTAGGAATCTTAAATTTGCTTCCTTTTCCTGCTTTGGATGGAGGGAGACTGGTCTTTTTAGGGATTGAAGTTGTTAGAGGTAAAGCTGTTGATCCAGAAAAGGAAGGCTTTGTCCACTTTATAGGTTTGGTATTATTATTAATTTTAATGGCAATTATTGTTTATAGAGATATAGTTGATATCTTCTAAAGATAGAGAGGTGTTTGAATGTTAACCGAGCATGTTACATTAGAGACTTTAATTACTGATAGCGTAGCTAAAAAGCATCTGCCCCAGGGTGGACTGCGCCATGCTGTAATCACAGCTGAAAATGCTTTTGAATTAGCAAATGAACGGCAGTTATGTGTAGATATAGCTACTAAGGCCGGACTGCTACATGATATAGGACATACTACCTGGGAACATCAAGGTGAGTGGGATTATGAGTCTTATAATTATTATGATATTCATACTATAAAAGGGGCAGAAAGAGCCCATGAATTATTAATCTTTAAAGGTGAAGATTTAAGCAAGGCTAGAACAGTTGCGTTAGCTATTCTCTTTCATAGTGATTCAAGTCCTATCAGTGAGAATGTTGAGTTAACTCCGCTTCAACAGTTAGTCTTTGATGCCGATGATATGGATGAGTTAAAGGATAAGGAACGACATAATTTAGAGATAGATTTTGCTGAGGCCTTAGAGAGGGTACGTCGGCTTGATATGTTAGTCTATCAGAGTTTGCAGAATTGTAGTGCTCTGCAGTGTAAAGACTGTAATGGTAGAGTGGGTGAAACAGATGCTGAGAAAAGAGATTAAACAGGTAGAGATAGGAGATGTTAAGATCGGGGGAGATGCTCCTATTTCTGTCCAATCAATGACTAATACTGATACCAGAGATGTAGCGGCTACAGTAGAACAGATTAGAAAGTTAGAGAAAGCCGGCTGTGAACTGATTAGAGTTGCGGTTCCTGACCAGGATGCTGCTGAGAAGGTAGACGAAATTAAGGCTGCTATCGATATTCCGTTGATTGCTGATATTCACTTTAATCACCGATTGGCTTTACGTGTTTTGGAATTAGGAATTGATGGGCTGCGGATTAATCCCGGTAATATCGGTGGTGAGGATAAGATAAAAGCAGTAGCTTTAGCAGCTAAAAAAAGAGAAGTTCCTATTAGAGTAGGAGTCAATGCTGGTTCCTTAGAAGAAGGGTTATTGGCTGAGTATGGTTCTCCTACTTCAGAGGCAATGGTTGAGAGTGCATTACAGAATATTAGATTATTAGAAAAATACGGTTTTAATGATATTATTATTTCGCTGAAGGCTTCTGATGTAGATATGACCAAAGAAGCTTATGAATTGATAGCAAAGAAGGTTAATTATCCGCTTCATTTAGGAATTACAGAAGCAGGAACTGAATGGGCGGGAACAATTAAATCAGCAGTCGGTTTAGGAATTATCCTCAATAAAGGATTAGGTGATACGATTAGAGTTTCCCTGACAGGAGATCCGGTGCAGGAAGTTAGAGTTGGATATGAGATTTTAAAGTCACTTAATCTGCGCCAGAAGGGGCCGGAGATTATCTCCTGTCCCACCTGCGGAAGATGTGAGATTGATTTGATTGAAGTAGCCAATGAGGTAGAACAGAAGATACAGAATTTAGATCTTAATCTCAAAGTAGCCATTATGGGCTGTGTAGTCAATGGACCGGGAGAAGCTAAAGAGGCAGATATTGGAATTGCTGGTGGTAAAAATGTTGGGCTATTATTTAAAGAAGGAGAGGTAATCAGAAAAGTATCGGAAGATGAGTTGATAGCTACTTTATTGACTGAAATAGATAAGATGAAGTAGATTGGAGGTTAAGTAATGGAGATAGCTGCAGTAATTCCAGCCTATAACGAAGAAGAGCGAATTGCAGAAGTAGCTAAGGTAGCTATTCAACATAACTTAATTACAGAAACTATTGTAGTCAGTGACGGTTCTACTGATAATACAGCTTTAATTGCTAACAGATGTGGAGCAGAAGTTTTAGAATTGAGTGAGAATATTGGTAAAGGTGGAGCAATGCAGTTAGGAATAGAAGAGACTGAAGCAGAAATCATTCTTTTTTTGGATGCAGATTTAATTGGTTTAAAGGAGAAGCATCTTGATAAGTTATTAAAACCGCTTATTAATAACAAGGTTAAAATGACAGTTGGAGTCTTTGGAGAAGGAAGATTTACTACTGATTTAGCCCATAAAATTGCTCCTTTTCTATCAGGCCAGCGCGGAATTAGACGGGAGATACTACAACAGATATCCAATTTAGATTTAACTAAGTTTGGAGTAGAAGTCGCTTTAACTAGATATGCCAACGAAGCTGGAATTAAGACCAAACAGGTTAGATTAGAAGATTTAACCCATGTAATGAAGGAAGAAAAGTTGGGCTTCTGGCAGGGGCTTATAGCCCGATTGAAGATGTACTGGGAGATGCTTAAAGGGGTTCGGTGGAGCTGAAATTTTAATGATATAAGTAGTGTTGTTACTTGGCAGCCAAGTAACAACATTTGATTTTAAGGAGTGGTTTTGATTCTGAACTATGTTGAGATCTTATCAAGACTAGTATTAGCTATATTATTAGGGGGGATGGTAGGTTGGGAACGAGAAAGTAGTTCTCGACCAGCAGGCTTTAGAACTAACATTTTAGTCTGTTTGGGTTCAGCATTAATAATGGTTGTGTCGCTTAAATTTTATGGTCTTTTTGAAGCTGCACATTCTAATGATCCGGGACGAATTGCAGCACAGGTAGTTAGCGGGATTGGTTTTTTAGGGGCAGGAACTATTATTAGAGAAGGCTTTGCAGTTAAGGGATTAACAACAGCAGCTGGATTATGGGCTATTGCAGGCGTTGGTCTAGCAGTTGGAGCCGGTTTTTATTTCAGTGCTATTAGTGCTACTGTATTAATTATTATGACGCTGACTATCTTAAGTATTATTGAAAAGAAGATTACTCACGGGAATAGAGAAAAGAAGTTACGGATTAAAGCTTATGATCAGCCGGGGGAGATTGGCAAGATTGGTTCAGTATTAGGAGATCATAATGTGCATATTCTTGATTTAAGTATTGACCATATCCGCAATGAACAGAATATATATATTAATTTACGGGTTAGACTGCCAGCGGATTTTGATGCCAACCAGGTAATTCCGCATCTAACTCAGACTACTGGGGTAATTCAGGTTGAACTTAAGGATGACTCAGGTTAAGGGAGTGTCTCAATGTTAAGAGTTTATATTGAAGCGGCTAAAGAAAATATTATTCAACAGGAATTGGCTACTGAGCTGCTTACTGCATCTGATGTCGATTTATCTGCACAGATTAAATTTAAAAAGATTGTTCTGGAACCTGAAACTAAGAGATTGGAGATCTATGGTCAGGCTGCAAAATTTTTAAAGGAAGAAGGATTAACAGGAACTATTGCTGAGATTATAGAAAGAAAGATAGATCCAATTCAGCAGGTGAACTGTTACTTTAATTATTTTCGGGCTGATCTATCTTTGGAAGAGCGATTGGAAAATAAGTGGTCTGGAATAGTAACTACAGTAGCAGATGAATTTCCCATGACCAAAGGCTGGCTGTTAGAAGCTAAGTGGGAATTAGTAGATAAGCAGCAGTTAATAGTTCAGGTTAAGAATAAGATGGGAATAGAAAAACTCCAGGCTAAAAAGTGTGATGTCTTAATCTCTGATTTGATAGCTGATAGATTAAATCAAGAGGTTACAGTAGAGTTTGAATTAGGGGATTTTAGTAAAGAAGTAAAGGCCTTATCCAAACAGCAGCAGCAGGAAAATGAAGATTATGTTAATAATTTAATGGCTGCAGTTGATTCACAGATGGAGAATCAGACTGGTTCGTCAGACGGAAATAATTCTAATAACAGAAGTGAGTCTAAGATTATTATGGGGAAAAAGATTAAATCAGAGGTAACGGATATTGAAGATCTACAGAGTGAAGAACGGAGCGTAACTATTCAGGGAGAGGTTATCAATTTAGAGATTAGAGAATTAAAGAGCGGTCGAAACTTAGTTATCTTTGCTATTACTGATACTACTGATTCGATTACGGCTAAAGTATTTGAAGATAAGGATGGTAAAGTAGCTTCGAATATTTCTGAAGGGGACTGGCTTAGAGTTAGAGGTAGAGCCCAGATTGATAAATATACTCAGGAATTGACAGTGATGCCGCGGGATGTAAGTAGGTTTCAGCCGGAAATAAAAGAGGATCAGGCTGAAGAAAAGAGAGTTGAACTCCATCTCCATACACAGATGAGTGCGATGGATTCAGTAGTTGAATTAGAAGATGTAATTGAGCGGGCAGCAGATTGGGAGCATCAGGCTTTAGCAATTACTGACCATGGAGTAGTTCAGTCATTTCCTGAGGCTTACAATATTGCTGATGATCTTGATTTGAAACTGGTTTATGGTCTAGAAGCATACTTAGTTGATGATGGAGAGCCGATCGTGATCAATGAGGCTGATGTTGAACTGGAAGAAACAGAATATATAGTCTTCGATCTAGAGACAACGGGCTTCAATCCCTATCATAATGAGATAATAGAGATTGGAGCAGCTAAAGTTAAAGATGGTAGAATTATAGATAGATTTGGTACATTAGTCGATCCAGAAACGGAGATTCCTGAGCGGATAGTGGAATTGACAGGAATCGATAACAGCATGGTAGCCGGAAAGCCAAAAAAAGAGGAAGCATTAAATGAGTTTCTGGATTTTGTAGGAGAAGCAACAATTGTAGCCCATAATCTATCATTTGACCGTAACTTTATCAACAATAAGCTGCAGGCTATCGGCGAGTCTGCGTTGGATAATTCTGCTTTAGATACCCTTAACTTAGCCCGAGCTCTGCTGGATTTAAAGAGCTTTAAGTTAAATAGACTGGCAAAAGAGTTTGATAAATCACTTGATAATCATCATCGGGCTGTTGATGATGCCGAAGTAACAGCAGAAATTTTATTGGAACTATTGGATATTTTAAAAGAAGATGGTGTTACTCATCTAACCGAAGTTAATGAATTAAGCAGTGAGATTGATTATAAGCGTCTCCGCCCTTATCATGCAGTTATTTTAGTTAAGAATCAGCAAGGACTGAAGAATCTATATAAACTGGTTTCAAAGGCCCATATTGAAACCTTTCACCGGGTACCGCGGATTCTAAAGAGTGATCTTTTAAAGCGGAGGGAAGGGTTGATTATCGGCAGTGCCTGTGAGGCTGGTCAGCTCTATCAAGCCATTGTTAATGGTAAGGATGAGAGTACCATCAGAGAAATTGCTGAATTCTATGATTATTTAGAGATTCAACCACTAGGCAATAATCAATTCTTAATTGAAAATGAACAGGTTGATTCTAAAGAAAAACTAAAGGAGATTAACCATCAGATCTATCAACTGGGACAGAAGCTGAATAAACCGGTAGTTGCTACTGGCGATGTCCACTTTCTCGATCCTGAGGATAAGATCTACCGTGAAATTTTGATGGAAGGACAGGGCTTTGATGATGCTGAAGATCAGGCTCCGCTTTATTACCGGACAACTGAAGAGATGTTGGATGAATTTGATTACTTTGAGCCTGAGGTGGCAAAAGAGGTAGTAATCGATAATCCTAAACAGATTGTAGAAGAGGTTGAAGAGGTTAAACCGGTACCGGATGGATTATTTACTCCTGAAATTGAAGGAGCAGTAGAAGAGGTAAAACAGATGACTTACAATAAGGCCCGATCAATCTATGGCGATGAGCTGCCGGAGTTAGTAGTCAACCGGCTGGAGAAAGAATTAGATGCGATTATCGGTAATGGTTTTGCAGTTATCTATCTTATCTCTCATAAGTTAGTTAAAAAGTCATTAGATGATGGATATTTAGTTGGATCGCGGGGTTCAGTTGGTTCTTCTTTAGTAGCAACAATGTGTGATATTACGGAAGTAAATCCACTGCCGCCGCATTATGTCTGTCCTAAGTGTAAATATTCTGAGTTCTTTACTGATGGTTCTGTCGGGATTGGTGTTGACCTGCCGGATGAGGTCTGTCCGGAATGTGGAGCAGACTTAATCAAGTCTGGTTCGGATATTCCATTTGAAGTCTTTATGGGCTTTGAAGGGGATAAAGTACCTGATATTGATCTTAACTTCTCGGGAGAGTATCAGCCTGAGGTTCACCGCTATACGGAAGATCTTTTTGGTGAGGATCATGTCTATAGAGCAGGGACTATTTCTACTATTGCTGACAGGACGGCTTATGGATTTGTGAAGGGCTATATGGATGATCGCAGTCTTACCTTACGGAAGGCAGAAGTTAATCGATTAGTGGATGGCTGTACAGGTGCCCGCAAAACTACCGGTCAGCATCCTGGGGGACAGATGGTAGTTCCCCAGGATAAGGAGGTCTTTGACTTTACTCCGATTCAGCGGCCGGCTAATGATCAGGATTCGGATGTGTTGACAACACATTTTGATTATCATTCAATCAGCGGCCGGATTCTAAAACTGGATATTTTAGGCCATGATGATCCAACAACGATTAGAATGTTACAGGATTTAACAGGAGTTGATCCTACATCAATTCCGCTGGATAATCCTGAAACTATGGCCATCTTCTCTAAAGTAGAACCGTTAGGGGTCAGTAAAGAAGAAATAGGTACCACTGTAGGTAGCCTAGGTATTCCGGAGTTTGGGACTAGCTTTGTTCGGCAGATGCTGGAGGATACGCGCCCGACTACTTTTGCTGAATTGGTGCGAATCAGCGGTCTCTCCCACGGAACTGATGTCTGGCTGAATAATGCTCAAGATCTGATTGAGGAAGGGACGGCTGAATTATCAGAAGTTATCTCAGTGCGGGATGATATCATGAATTATCTATTACAGAAAGGCGTAGAAGCCAGTAAGGCTTTCTGGATTATGGAAGATGTACGACATGGAGAAGGATTAACGGAAGAACAAGAACAGACAATGCGGGATAATGATGTTCCTGATTGGTATATTAAGTCCTGTAAAAAGATTAAGTATATGTTTCCGAAGGCTCATGCTGTAGCCTATGTAATGATGGCCTTCAGAATTGCTTTCTTTAAGGTTCATTATCCGGAAGCCTTCTATAACACTTACTTTACAATTAAGTCTGCTGATTTTGATGCCCAGATAGTTCTTCAGGGTAAAGACTTTATTAAAGAGAAGATCCAAGAAATTAAAGCTAAGGGGAATGATGCTACTCAGAAGGACAAGAATACTTTAACTGTGCTGGAGATAGTGATTGAAGCCCTAGTTCGAGGGATTGAATTTGTAAGTGTTGATCTTTATGATTCAGAGGCTGAAAAATTTCAAATTACGAATAATGGCTTAAGACCTCCCTTGATTACTTTACAAGGATTAGGTAAGAGTGCAGCTGAGAGTATTATTCAGGCTCGAGAGGAAGGAGAGTTTAGTTCGATTGAAGATTTAAAGAATCGAACTAGCATTAGTAAAACAGTAATTGAAGTAATGAAAGAACACGGCTGTCTTGATGGATTACCAGAGACAAATCAGTTATCCTTCTTTCAGTAATAGGGAATAGGACTTGCAAAAATTTTAATAATGTGCTAAAATATTATCTGGATACAATGTGTATATTTTTAGTAGTTAAGAGTGGGTTGGGCGACTATCCCACTCTTTCCTTGTATTTTTAGATGAATAAATTGATCGTTATTATAGAATAATGGCAGTCTGTTAGTAGAAAACTAGGTAGTAAAGGAGGGAATAATATATGGGACAGAAGATAGCAGATTATATATTTGATTTAGCCCGACCAATTGTTGAAGACCATGGTTTAGAATTAGTTGATACAGAGTATCAGAAAGAAGGACAAGACTGGACTGTAAGGGTCTTTGTTGATAAACCGGAAGGGGTTACTTTAGATGACTGTCAGAAGATTAGCCGGGAGATTAGTGATCGGCTGGATATTGAAGATCCTATCGAAAAGTCATATATATTGGAAGTTTCATCACCTGGTCTGGATCGGCCGTTGAAGGATGAGGAGGATTTTAAGAGATTTACCGGCCATTTAATCGATGTTTCTACATATGCTCCAGTCAATGGAGAAAAGTCATTTACTGGAGAATTATTGGAGATAATCGATGATAAAGTTAAGTTAAAGCTTGATAATGATGATGTGGTTGAGATTTCTAGAGATAAGATTGCAAAGGCGAATTTAGCTCTGGAGTTTTAAGGGTTATGAAGGGGGCGTAAAGATGAATATAGAATTGATTCAGGCATTAGAGGATATTGAAAAAGATAAGAATATTCCTAAAGAGATGCTGCTTGATGCTCTGAAGGCAGCATTAGAATCGGCCTATAAGAAGAATTTTGGTTCGAAGCAGAATGTAGAAATTGAGATTGATGAAGAAAACGGAGAAGTAAATGTTTATTCTAATAGAGAAGTAGTAAAGGAAGTTGATAATCCTAATTTAGAGATGTCGCTGGAAGAAGCTAGAGAAATTGATCCTAACTATGAAGCAGGAGATGTCGTTTCTGTTGAAGTAACGCCGGCTAATTTTGGGCGAATTGCTGCTCAGACTGCTAAGCAGGTGGTGATTCAACGTATTAGAGAAGCAGAACGGGATATTATTTATGAAGAATTTGCTGATATGGAAGATGAAATTATTACGGGAATTATTCAGCGGAATCATAAGAAGAATGTAATTGTAGATCTAGGGCGCACGGAAGCTATTCTAATTCCTCCAGAACAGATTCCGAATGAGAATTATGAACCGAGTGAAAGAATTAAAATCTATATTGTGGAGGTTAAACAGACGACAAAGGGGCCGAATATCTTGGTATCGCGGACTCATCCCGGACTATTAAAACGGCTCTTTGAACTGGAAGTGCCGGAGATTCATGATGGAGTTGTCAAAATTAAGGCAGTAGCCCGGGAAGCAGGATTCAGATCTAAGATAGCTGTTGATTCTACTGAAGCTGAGGTAGATCCTATCGGTTCCTGTGTTGGACCTAATGGTATGCGGGTGCAAGCAGTAGTTGATGAATTGAATGGAGAAAAGATAGATATTGTTAACTGGAGTGAAGATCCAGCGGAGTTTATTGCTAATGCTTTAAGCCCGGCTGAAGTTACTGGAGTTGAAGTTGATGAAGAAGAGCAGGTGGCTGTAGTAGTTGTCCCTGATTATCAATTATCCTTAGCTATCGGTAAAGAAGGACAGAATGCACGTCTAGCAGCTAAATTAACCGGATGGAAGATAGATATTAAAAGCGAATCCGAAGTAGATGAAGAAATATTGGAGAGTATGGATGATGTTGAAACTGATGGAGAAGAAGGTTCTAATTTTGACTTTACAGAAGTTGATTTAAGTGATGGCCTCAGTTAAACTAAAAGGTCTTTTAAATAGATTTATTCTGTAAGTAGGATAGTTTGTATAAATTAGTTGGAGGTGAGCAATATGGGGAAGATACGAGTTTATAAATTAGCGGAAGATTTAGGATTAGAAAGTTCAGAAGTAATAGATATTTTAAATGAATTAGGTGAAGAGGTCAGCAGCCATATGAGTACTGTTGAGGATGAAACAGCTGATTTAGTAGCTGAAATGGTAAATGAAGAAGCAGCAGAAGATACAAAAACTGAAAGCGGTGACGATGTGATAGAACTTGAGACATCATTAACAGTAAAAGAATTAGCAGAAGAAATGGGTGAAGAGCCTAATTCCTTGATGCAAGAATTAGTTGGATTAGGAATCATGGCGACGATTAATCAGGAACTGGATGAAGAGACGATTGAGACTGTGTTAGCAGAGTACGGTTATGAAGTTGAATTCAAAACTGAAGAAGAGGAAGAAGGGACTTCTTATAATGAATTAGTCCAAGATATAGATGATGATCCGGAAGATATAGAAGAAAGAGCACCGGTAGTTACAGTTATGGGCCATGTCGACCATGGTAAGACTACACTTTTAGATGCTATTCGTGAAACTAATGTTACAGAAAGTGAAGCTGGAGGAATTACACAGCATATCGGTGCCTATCAGGTTGATGTTGATGGTGAAAAGATTACTTTTTTAGATACTCCCGGTCATGAAGCCTTTACTTCTCTTAGGGCTAGGGGAGCTCAGGTGACTGATGTTGCTATTTTAATTATAGCAGCTGATGATGGAGTGATGCCGCAGACAGTAGAGGCTATTAACCATGCTAAAGCAGCTGATGTGCCGATTATTGTAGCTATTAATAAGGTTGATAAGCATAATGCTCAACCAGAGAGAGTAAAGCAGGAATTAACTGAGTATGAATTGGTACCAGAAGAATGGGGCGGAAATACTATCTGTGTTCCGATTTCTGCACTCCAGAAGCAGAATATAGATGAATTACTGGAAATGGTTATCTTAGTTTCAGAAATGGAAGAATTAAAGGCCAATCATGACCGTCCAGCCAATGGTGTAGTTGTAGAGGCGGAACTGGATAAAGGACGGGGACCGGTAGCTACAGTTTTAATTAAGAACGGAACTTTAAAGATTGGAGATCCGATAGTTGCCGGTTTATCCTATGGTACGGTAAAGGCCTTGGTTAATGATCAGGGTGAAAGAGTTAAAAAGGCAGGACCAGCAATGCCAGTAGGGGTTTTAGGTTTTAATTCTGTACCCCAATCTGGAGATCTATTACAGGTGCTTGAGGATGAAAGAGAAGTTAGAAAGCTGGCTGAAAGACGCCAGGATGAGAAGCGACAGGAAGATTTAAGCCAGAAAAAGACAGTTACACTTGATGATTTATATGATCAGATTCAAGAGGGAGAGATCAAGGATTTAAATATTATTATTAAAGGTGATGTTCAGGGTTCTGTAGAAGCAATCAAAGAAGCGCTGCTGCAGTTGAGTACTGATGAGGTACAGGTTAATGTAGTCCACAGCGGCGTGGGAGCAGTTCGAGAAGCAGATATCATGTTAGCTACTGCCTCTAATGCTATTGTGATCGGATTTAATGTACGTCCTGATGATAATGCCCGTCAGGCAGCTGAAAAAGAGCAGGTGGATATTCGGACCTATCGTGTGATCTATAAAGCTATAGAGGATATTAGAGCCGCCATGGAGGGTATGTTAGAACCTGATTATAAAGAGATAGTTCTGGGTCGAGCAGATGTAAGAGATACCTTCAGTGTACCAAAGGTAGGAACAATAGCTGGAATTTATGTAACTGACGGTAAGGTCAACCGCAATGCAAATGCCAGGTTACTAAGAGATAATGTGGTTATCTTTGAAGGAGATATTGCTTCTCTGAAGCGGTTTGAGGATGATGTACGGGAAGTAGATGAAGGATATGAATGCGGGCTAGGTTTAGAGAACTTTAATGATATTAAAGTTGGAGATACAATTGAGATTTATGATTATAAAGAGATTAAACGAACTCTTTAAAATATAGGAGTTGATTGTAATGGGTAACTACCGCCCTCGACGAGTAGCAGAATTAATAAAAAAAGAAGTAAGTCAGATGTTACAGCAAGAGATTAAAGACCCGCGAATTGGATTTGTAACAATAACTGATGTAGAAGTTTCCGAGGATTTACGACATGCTAAGGTATTTGTCAGTGTCTTGGATGCTGAGGAGACTAAAGAAGAGACTATGGAAGGTTTGGAGAATGCTGTTGGATATATCCGGCGAGAGCTAGGCCAGCGAATAAGGCTGCGCCATACTCCAGAAATCCTATTTAGATATGATGATTCAATTAAAAGAGGTGCCCGAATCTTTGAAATTTTGAAGGATCTAGATCAGGATGAAAAAGAGGCAGATAAGAAGGAATGATTAATTATGAGGAAGTATCAAAGCTTACTTAACTCTCTGGAGAAATATGATAGTTTTTTGTTAACTACTCATGTTAATCCTGATGGTGATGCAGTCGGTTCGCTGTTAGGTTTGAAGTATATTCTGCAGTCTTATGCTGATGAGATTGATCTTGTAGTAGAGGATTCTGTACCTGAGTATTTAAGTTTTCTGTCCGGAACTGAAGATATATATTTATCTGATGAATTGGCCAATACAGAAAGAAAAACTGATTATGATTTAGTATTTGTAGTTGATTGTGGTGATCTGGAGCGGATCGGGAAAGTAGCAGACCTAATTCCTGAGGGTAATAAGATAATCAATATAGATCATCATGATGATAATCAGGAATATGGTAGTTATAATTATGTTGATTCTACAGTATCATCAGCTGGAGAATTGGTCTATGATTTAGCAGTAGAGCTGGGAGCCAACTTTAAAAAGGATTTTGGAATGGCTATTGCAGCGGCGATTATTACTGATACAGGTAACTTTAAGTTTTCGAATACTACTCCTAAAGCCCACCGTATTATTGC
This sequence comes from Acetohalobium arabaticum DSM 5501, assembly GCF_000144695.1. Taxonomy (GTDB): domain Bacteria; phylum Bacillota; class Halanaerobiia; order Halobacteroidales; family Acetohalobiaceae; genus Acetohalobium; species Acetohalobium arabaticum. The sequence continues at coordinate 1,694,767 of NC_014378.1, read as the reverse complement.
TGATATGCTGGAGTTAGGGATTGATACGAAAAGGATTATTAAGGAAGTCTATCAGCGGGAAAGCTATGGCGGATTGAAGTTAAAAGGAAAGGTATTATCCGATCTTAAGCTGGCTGGAGATCGAAATATCGCTTGGGCTAGCGTTAGCCAGCAGGATTTGGATTTATTTGAAGTTGACTGGGAAGATACAGAAGGGTTAGTCAATTCCATAAGAGGTGTTAAAGGAGTAGAAGTAGGGGTTCTGTTTAAGGAAGTAGCTGAAGAGAAGATTCGAGTTAGTTTTCGATCAAATGAATACTTTGCCGTTAATGAATTTGCCCATCAATTTGAAGGCGGGGGACATCCTAGAGCTGCTGGATGTACTGTTATGGCTCCGCTGGCTGAAGCAGAAGAGAGAGTGATATCTAAATTAGAATCTGAATTGGGTGTTAAGAACCAATGAAGGGGATAATTAATTTTAATAGACTGATCTGTTAAAGGGGAGCTTAATTATGGAGATTATTAACGGAGAAGAAATTAAATCTGAAACTGAATCTGTAGTTGCTGCTTTGGGTGCTTTTGATGGAATTCATTATGGACATCAGCAGTTAATAGATGAGGTAATTACTACTGCAGATAGATTAAACTGTAAAGCAGCCTTATTTAGTTTTAAACCACATCCTTTATCTGTAGTTGCTCCTAGCAAGGCTCCTCCCTTAATAACCAGCTGGAAACAGAAGTATCGTATTTTAGAAGAGTTAGGACTGGATAAAGTCTATTTAGTTGAATTTACAGCTGACTTTGCTAAGTTAGACTTTAAAGGGTTTGTTCGGGATTATCTGGTAGCTGGAATTAATGTTCATAAGGTGGTAGTTGGCGAAGATTTTCGGTTTGGTTATCAAGGATTAGGTGATACGATTAAATTAAAGAAGTTAGGGGCAGAATTTGGTTTTGAAGTTAAAGTAATTGATTCAGTTACTATCGATAATAAAGTTGTTAGCAGTACTTATATTAGGGAATTAATTGAAGCAGGTAGATTGCAGGAAGTAAAGACTTATTTAACGCGTAATTATTCGATAGAGGGCAAGGTTATTGACGGAGATAAGCGCGGAAGAGAATTAGGCTTTCCTACTGCTAATCTAAAGCCTGTAGCTGATTATATTATTCCCAAGTCCGGAGTTTATGCTGTCTATGTCTATTTAGAGGGAACAAAGATGGCTGGAGCTGCCCATGTAGGTTCTTGTCCTACCTTTAATCAGGATGAATTGAGCATTGAAGTGAATATCTTTGATTTTGATGATGATATCTATCAAGAGAAGATTGAAGTGGAGTTTGTTGAGGGGCTGCGTAGTGAAATGGAATTTAACTCCCGGGATGGGCTAATAAAGCAGATAATGAAGGATATAGCTGAAGCCAAGGATATTTTAGAAGTTTAAAAATGAGTTTACAATTGTAATGCTGTATGTTAAAATTATATAGTAGTTTGAACCATTAACTAGGACTAGCGTTTCTCCGCCGTTGGTCTTGGCTAGTGGCGATTATATTTTAAGGAGGTGACCTAGATGTTAGCACCAGAAAAGAAGGAAGAAATTATTGATAAGTATGGACGCCATGAAGGAGATACTGGTTCTTCGGAAGTCCAGATTGCTATTTTAACTGCTCGGATTGATGAATTAACTGAGCATCTTAGAGATCATAACCAGGATCATAATTCTCGCCGTGGTCTATTAAAGATGGTTGGTAAGCGAAAGAGATTATTGGAGTACTTACAGAATAATGATGTTGAAAGATATCGAGAGTTAATTAAAGAGTTAGGTATTAGAGGTTAAGCTGATACATAAGGGCGGGATTTCCCGCTCTTATATTTTAGAATTTGATATTTAAAATTTATCAAACTGTACATAATATATAATAAATAATAAAAGGAGCGTTGATAAATGGAAAACCAAGAATGGAAGATGGAACTCGGTGGTAGAGAATTAACTTTAGAGACCGGAAAATTGGCCCAACAGGCTAATGGTTCAGTTTTAGTTCGTTATGGAGAAACAGTCATTCTAGTAACAGCTACTATGGATGATCCTAGAGGAATGGATTACTTTCCGCTAATGATTAATTATGAGGAGCGTCTCTATTCTGTCGGTAAGATTCCCGGCGGATTTATTAAGCGGGAAGGAAGACCTAGTGAAGCAGCAACATTGACCTCTAGATTGATTGATAGACCGCTAAGACCTCTATTTCCTGAAGGAATGAGACATGATGTTCAGGTCATAGCAACAGTATTATCAGTAGATAATGATAATTCCCCTGAAGTAGCAGCTATGATTGGAGCTTCAGCTGCTTTATCTATTTCTGATATTCCTTTTGAGGGTCCTATCGGCGGTGTTAATGTTGGATTGGTAGATGGAGAATTAATTCTCAACCCAACAGTTGAAGAACAGGAAGAGAGCAGTCTGGATTTAATTGTTGCTGGTAATAAAGATGGAGTTATGATGGTAGAATCGGCAGCCAATGAAGTTACTGAAGATAAGATGATTGAAGCTATTGATTATGGTCATCAGAAGCTACAGGGTATAATTAAGTTGCAGGAAGAAATGGTAGCTAAGATCGGTAAAGAGGAAGCAGATTTAGAATTAGTCACAGTTGAAGATCCAGAAGTTGAAGCAGCAGTTCGGGAATATGCAGGTGAAGATCTCAAAGAGGCATTACTGACTAAAGATAAAGCAGAGCGCGGTGAGAATCTAGATCAGGTTAAAGAAGAAGTAAAAGAACATTTTACTGATGAATTTGCAGATGATGAGGGAACAGAAGAGAAGATGAAGGTAGTTAGCAGTACTCTGGACAAGATTACTAAGGAGACAATCCGCAGTTTAGTTCTGGATGAAGGCAAACGGGTTGACGGTCGTGATCTTGATGAGGTTCGTCCTATCTGGTGTGAAGTAGATGTATTACCTCGGGCCCACGGTTCCGGTATCTTTACCCGCGGCCAAACGCAGGTTATGACAGTAGCGACCTTAGGTGCTGTTGGTGATGAACAGAGATTGGATGGAATTGAAGTTAAAGAATCAAAACGATATATGCATCATTATAATTTTCCTTCCTTCAGTGTAGGTGAGACAGGCCCGATTAGAGGTCCAGGGCGTAGAGAGATCGGCCACGGTGCCTTAGGCGAGAGAGCACTTCGTCCGATGATTCCGGAACATGATGATTTCCCTTATACTATTCGGTTAGTCTCTGAAGTGTTAGAATCCAATGGTTCTACTTCGCAGGCCAGTATCTGCGGCAGTACGCTGTCATTAATGGATGCTGGAGTACCTATCAGAAAGCCAGTAGCTGGTATAGCTATGGGACTGATGAAAAAGGGAGATAAAGTAGAAGTACTATCTGATATTCAGGGTATTGAAGACTTTAACGGCGATATGGACTTCAAAGTTGCCGGTAGTGAGGACGGTATTACTGCCTTACAGATGGATGTAAAGATTAAGGGGATCTCTAAAGATATCTTAGCTGAAGCTTTAGAGCAGGCCCGCCAAGGTAGACTTCATATTCTGGATAAGATGTTAGAAGTTATGCCTGAATCACGTGATGAATTATCGCCGTATGCACCAAGCATTATTACAATGGAGATTGACCCAGAAAAGATTCGGGATGTAATCGGTCCTGGCGGCAAGACAATTAAGAAGATTATCGACGAAACTGGTGTTAATGTTGATATTGAGGATGATGGTACTGTCTTTATTGCTGCTGATGATCAGGAGAGCGGTAAACAGGCCCAGCAGATGGTTGCCAAGATGACGGAAGATGTAGAAGTTGGTGAGATCTATTTAGGTGAGGTTAAGAGAGTAACCCACTTTGGAGCTTTTGTTGAAATTCTTCCTGGTAAGGAAGGGTTAGTTCATATTTCTGAATTAGCCGATTACCATGTCGATGAGGTAGAGGATCTCTTAACTGTAGGTGATGAGATCTTAGTTAAGTTAACAGAAATTGATGATAAGGATCGGCTTAATCTCTCCCGCAAGGAAGCCTTAGTCGAGAGAGAAAGAGAAAAAGATAATGAGGATAGATAAATAAATATTATCTATCCTTTCTTTAAACATAAACTAGATTCTTTCTAGTTTATGTTTTTTTAAATTCACGATCGAACATTTATTCTAGAATGAGGTGATGGTAGTGAAGTTAGGAGCACATCTTTCGATTGCTGGTGGAGTTGATAAGGCAGTAGATAGAGCAGAAGAGTTAGAGATAAATGCTTTTCAGATCTTTGCTAAGAATCCTCGCGGCTGGACAGGCAAAGAGTTAACTACAGAAGTAGCTGAGCTATTTAAGGAGAAGAGTAAATCTATAGAGTTAGCTTCATCGGTAGTTCATGCTAATTATCTCAGTAATCTGGCTACGCCTAAAGATGAATTATATAAGAAATCAAAAGAATCACTTACAGAGGATATCAGAAGGGCTGATTGTTTAGGAGCTGATTATGTTGTACTACATCCAGGTAATCACACTGGGTCAGGGATTGAGGCAGGGATTAAGCGGGTTAATCAGGCACTGCAGGAGATTATCAATGAATTCAATCCTGAGGCTAAATTACTGCTGGAGAATGTTGCTGGAGCTGGCACCGAGGTAGGTTTTAACTTTGATGATCTACTGGCTATGACTGAAGGGATACCACTAAAGAGAGTAGGGATCTGTCTTGATACCTGCCATGCTTTTACTGCTGGCTATGATTTAAGGAGTGAAGCCGGTTTTGATGGATTATTAACAGAGATTGATGATACTTTTGGATTAGAGAATTTACCAGTAATCCATGTCAATGATTCAAAAGAAGAGGTGGGCAGCAATAAGGACCGTCACTATCATATTGGTCAGGGCAAGATAGGTAGTGAAGGCTTTGCGAGATTAGTTAATCATTCACAGATGAAGGAGAAAGTATTAATTATTGAAACTCCCATTGATGATAATGGTGATGATGAGTTGAATCTAAAGACTTTGCGGAATTTAGGTAAGTAAAGATTGGTGAGTGCTTAGGTGAAGGGGGGATTAGATGAAGATTGATGATTATTTTACAGCTGAGGTAAGAACAAAATTAAAGAAAGTAATTGTTGAAGCAGATCAGCAGGAGGTTTACTGTATAGGACGTTTAAGCAGTGAAGAAGAGATAATTACTGAAGTTGAGGTAGTAGCCCGGGGGAATAAGCAAGCAGTACCGGTGCCAGCTGCTAAATTAAGGCCAGGAGAGGTAGTGATCCATAATCATCCCAGCGGCAACTTAAGTCCTTCTCAGCCTGATCTTAATTTAGCGGCTAAGTTTGGGGCCCAACAGATAGGATTTATTATTATTAATAATCAGGTGGATGATCTTTATGTAGTTGTTGAGCCAGATTTAGCAGCGGAAATGAAGGAATTAGCTGTTGAAGAGATCAGTGATCTATTTGCTGCCGGGAATGCTTTGGACAAGACATTAGGCCAATATGAATACCGGCGCCAGCAGCAGATTATGGCAGAGGTAGTTGCTAAGGCCTTCAACCGGAGCACCCATTTATTAGTCGAGGCAGGTACAGGAACCGGAAAATCCCTTGCGTATCTGATCCCCAGTATATATTGGGCTGTTAAGAATGAACAGCGGGTAGTCATCTCAACCAATACAATTAATCTACAGGAACAATTGATCAAGAAGGATATTCCACTGCTTAAGAAGGCGCTGGATTTGGACTTTAAAGCAGTCTTAGTTAAAGGTAGGCGAAATTATATCTGTCTGCGGAAGCTTTATAATTTACAGCAGATAGCTGACCAGGCTCTGGAGAATGAAGAAAGAGAGTCATATCTTAAATTATTAGACTGGGCAACTGAGGCCCAGACCGGCTGTCGGTCTGAGTTAGTCTTTCAACCTCAGGCTTCAGTTTGGAATCGTGTAGCTTCAGAAAGTGATACCTGTCTGCGGTCAGACTGTCCTCACCATAGCCAGTGCTTCTTTGCCCGGGCTAGGGCCAAAAGCATCAATGCTGATCTCTTAGTAGTCAACCATCATCTGCTATTTTCTGATATTGCCGTGCGGAAAGAAGAGGGAATGGATCTGAAGGTAGCAGTTTTACCCCGCTACAGCCATATTATCTGTGATGAAGCCCATAACATAGAAGAGGTAGCAACAAGCTATTTAGGAGAGAAGATTAGTAAACAGCAGCTGATTAAGTATCTCAATAATCTACATGTTAAGCAGTCCAAGGAAGGAATTCAGGGCTTTTTAATGGAGGCTAGATTTAAGATTAATCAAGCCCGGGAGCAGATTGATGAAGATACTAGACTGGATTTGCAGCGTTTAATCGATAATATTCTGCAGCCGTTAGTTCTAAAAGTAACTGATAGGACAAATACTTTCTTTAATGTTCTAGAGAAGTTTAAACAAAAAGCACAGTCTGAAAAGCAGGGAGAGAATAAGCTGCGGTTAACTGAAGAGATAAGAGAAGATGAAGGCTGGGAGACTATAAAGGAAGAAGCTGATAATCTTTTATTATCGCTGAATCAGTTAAGCAAGAAATTGGATGAATTAAGGGTGGAGATCGATCTATTATCCACTGCTGATATAGATGATTATGAAGGTCTGTTAGTAGATATAACTGCTAGAGTAGATCGGGCTAAAGCAGTAGTTAGAGTGATTGATACTGTCATTAACCAGACAGATGATGACACAGTAGACTGGATTGAGGTAACTAAAAACAGCAGAGAAGAGATCAACTGTAGGCTTAATTCTGCGCCGATTAATATTGCTGGTGAATTCAAAGATAACTTACTGCTGGAGATGGATTCGATTATCTTTACTTCAGCCACCTTAACAGTTAATAAATCTTTTGATTACATTAGAGATAGATTAGGGTTAGAGAAAGACTTAGTTGCAGAACTGAGGACCGGTGATCCATTTGATTATAGCCAACAGGCATTACTAGGAATTCCGACTGATCTACCTGAACCGTATGATGATACTTTTCTTACTGAGGCTTTAAGAGTTTTAAAGGAATTATTGACTGCCAATCAGGGGCGTAGTCTAGTTTTATTTACCTCCTATGGTATGTTGAATCAATTCTATTATAAGTTGAGGGGAGAGTTAGAAGAGACTAAACTGAATTTATACCGACAGGGAGAGAAATCCCGCCATCTTTTAGTTGAGGATTTCAAGCAGGATTTGGCACCAGTAATCTTTGGCACGGCCAGCTTCTGGGAAGGAATCGATATTCCTGGTGAACAGTTGAGTTCGGTAATTATTGTAAAGTTACCTTTTCAGGTACCGACTGATCCTGTAATAGAGGCTAAAGTAGAGGAGATAGAAGCAGAAGGTAGGAATGCTTTTTATAACTATATGCTGCCGCGGGCAGTAATAAAGTTCAAACAGGGTTTTGGACGGTTAATCAGATCTCAGTCTGACTCTGGTTCTGTAATTGTACTGGATAAAAGAATACTTACTAAAAACTACGGTAAATCATTTATTAGTTCTGTTCCTCAAGGATGTAAAATAATTGCTGATAATCATCAAGAAATAACTAAAAAAGTTGAAAAAATTCAAGCTTAAAACAGGATTCAACATATTAAATCAAGAAGTGAGTCTATTAGGGATTAAAATCTAGAATTGATTCAAGGTAATAGGGGGATGGATATGCGTTGGAAAAAGGGAGCCTTTGTAGTCTGTATTTTAATACTTATGTTAGTGATTATAACAGCTGGGGCTGTGGCAGCTCCGAGATTCAAGTTATATTATGAAGTGCAGGAAGGCGATGCTTTAGTTAAGGTGGCTAAAAAGTTTGGAACTTCAGTGGATAGGCTAAAAGAGATAAATAATTTACAAAAGGGAACCATTAAAGCGGGAGAAGAATTAAAAATTCCCCAGACTTATCAGGCAGAGACTGATAAAAAAAGAGATTATCAAATTAATAGAATATTATTGGATGAAGTTTATAAGACGGATAGAATAATTGATGGTCAGTTTCGACAAAAAAATTTTGTTGAGAGAGAGATTGTTGTAAAAATAAAGGATAAATCTACTGCTAAAGTTGATGTTTCAAATCTCAGAACGTTGGATTATTATTTAAAATCGGGAGACACTTTATATGAATTGGCCCGTGAATTCAATACTTCAGTAAGAGTGTTAAGAAAGTTAAATAATCTCATAGATACTGATGTAATTAGACGCGGGGATAAGATTGCTTTACCGATTAATAATTTAACTCCTAAGCAGGTAATTTCAAAGACTATTTCACGGGAAGAATTAAATTTATTGGCCCGATTAATCAGTGCTGAAGCTAGAGGAGAACCCTTTGTGGGACAGGTTGCTGTCGGAGCTGTTGTTCTAAATCGTGTGGTTAGTAATTATTTTCCTGACAGCATTAAACGAGTAATTTATCAACCGGGGCAGTTTGCTGTAGTTAGTGATGGGCAGATCAATAATCAGCCTACACGTCAGGCATACAGGGCTGCTGAAACAGTATTGAATGGACAAGATCCTTCACGTGGAGCATTATACTTCTATAATCCTAAAACAGCTAAGACTATGCAGTGGCTGTCAACTAGAAGTACATTAGTTAAGATTGGAGATCATGTTTTTGCAAGATAAATTTAATAGATTAGCTTACAGGACCTACCTGATTATAGGTAGGTCTTTTTTGGTTAAAGGATATTCAAAGAATATATGCCCCCCAATACTTTTATTCTGTTGGCCTTCAATTAGAATCTCTACCTCATTAATTTCCGAAAACTGAGTTAGTGTTTGGACTATAGCATTGACGGCTAGGGCTTCTTTTGTGCTACCGCCGTTGAAGTTAGTCATTATTTCACGACTGAAGTTTACATAAGCAGTTTTATTCTTAACTTTAAGTTCTAATACTTCAGTTTCGACTGGAATTATATTTTGGAATTTATCTTTAAGTTCCGGTCCTGCAATCAAAGCTTCTAAGGCTTTAGAGGCTATCTGTTCAATTAAAGAGTTAGAATTTGTAACAAATATTTCAGTGGTAGGGACTGTTTGATTAATTGGGATTAAATCTGCCTCAGTGGCTGTAACTTTAGGGAAATAAACTTTAAATTTATTGTTGAGAGAAGTATTGGTTTGGACAGTCTGTTGGGCCTCTTTTTCTGTTGGGGGGAGCGGTAGATTACTATTAAAATAAGTAATTATTCCTTTGCTCAATGCTTTAGCAATCTTTTTTCTTTCCTCGGTACTGGTTAGGCGTTTAAAGTCTACATCATTGCTTAAGAATCCAACCTCTGCCAAGACTGCCGGCATATCAGTTTTATTCAGCACATAGAAGTTTCCAGGTTTTATTTTACGATAATTTTCCGGTTGAATATTGATTAACTCTTGCTGGATAAATTTAGCTAATTTCTTACTTTGAGGTGAATTAGGGGTATAGAAGGTCTGTCCGCCAAAAGAACTGGTCCCGGGAAAACTATTAACATGGATGCTGACAAAGAGGTCAGCATCTTTTTTATTTGCTAATCTAGCCCGATACTTAATATCTTTATTGCGATCATCTTTGTATAATGAATCATCAGTTCTAGTTAGGATTACCTGTAGATTTCCTTTTTCAAGAAGAGCGGCTAATTCTTTAGCTATCTTTAGATTAATTTCCTTTTCATAAACTTCATTTCGATGAGTACCTTTATCAATACTACCGTGTCCAGGATCGATAACAACTATTTTTTCAAGTTGGGAGAAGTTATTATGCTTAGTAATACCTCCAGCAAAGAAACTGACTAAAAAGATAATCATACTTAAGATGATAATAAATTTATATTTGCTGATTATCCAAAAATTAATCATTTTATTTTAAAACTCCCTATTATTAGAATCTATAGAATAGTTATTAAATTCTTTATAAAAGTATGCTGAGTAAAATTTACCAGCTGTTACTTTATTATATTTAGTATTCTCTATGAATAAATAGTTAGCAGAGGAATGATAATAGGGAGGAGTTTAGTATGAGCTTTTATCTTTCAAAAAGGATTGCTTTAATTTTATTACTGATTATTGGAACGAGTATCTTTTTTGTAGGCAATTTAAGTCCTGATTTAAGCAAGAAAGTAAGCCTATTAACTAGCAATCGATTAGTACCGATCTATAAAGTAGATACTTCTCAACAGAAGATAGCAATTACATTGGATGGAATGTGGGGAGCTAAATATACAGAAGATATCTTGAAAGTCCTTCGTGAGCATGATGTTGAGATCACCTTCTTTTTTGGCGGTAACTGGTTAGAGGATAATCCCGAGATGGCTAAAAAGATAGCAGAGAATGGACATGAGATCGGTAATCATACCTATAGCCATCCTCATCTGAATTCTTTAAGTAAATCGGAGATTGAAGAGGAGCTTATTAGAAATCAGAAGTTAATTGAAAGTTTAGTTGGCAGACAGCCTAAGGTATTTCGGCCGCCCTTTGGAGAATACAGCAATAAAGTAATCAATGTGGCTAAAGAGTTAGGTTTTCAGACAATTCAGTGGAGTATTGATTCTTTGGACTGGAAGGACCCAGGGAATGAGGCTATTGTTAATCGTGTTCTGGATAAAGTAAGTCCTGGAGATATTATTTTGATGCATAATAATGCTACAGATATTGTTGAAGCGCTTGAAACTTTGATCCCTAAGTTGAAAAAGCAGGGATATGAAATAGTGAAGGTATCTGAGTTAACTTATGATGATAATTATTATATTGAAAGCCATTCTGGAGTTCAAAAGAAGAGAAAAAAATCTGGAGAGGAGTAATTTTAGATGTTTAATAAGTTCAGATTCTACTTTATTCCTTTACATAGAATAGCTCTATTTGCAGTCATTATTTTATTGATAACAGCCAGCTTTATGGTTCAGACATTAACATCCGATGTAGCGCCGGTAGTTAATGATGAAATAAAGCCTTATTATCATGGTCCAGAGACTAAAGAAGAGATGGCTATAACAATTAATGTTGCCTGGGGACAGGAGCATATTCCTAAGATGCTTGAGGTATTAGAAGAAAAGGATGTGAAGGTTACTTTCTTCTTTCTCGGTAAATGGGTGAAGAAGTTTCCGGAATTGACAGAAAGAATAGCCGATAAGGGACATGAAGTAGGCAATCACGGTTATCAACATTTCCATCCTAATCAGTTATCCAGAAATCGGTTAACAGAGCTAATTAAAAAGAATGAGAAGCTCCTACAGGAGATAACTGGAGAACAGACAGAACTATTTGCTCCGCCTTATGGAGAGTATAATGATCAGGTGGTTAAAGTAGCTGATGAATTAGGCTATAAGACTATTATGTGGACGGCTGATACAGTTGATTGGCAGCGGCCAAAGCCAGAAGTGATTATTCATCGGGTAATGCGGAAGGCTGGTAAGGGAGGAATTGTTTTAATGCATCCTACAGAGCCAACAGCCAAAGCCTTACCGAAGATGATCGATAAGCTACGGGCTAAAGGATATAAACTGGTAACTGTATCTAAACTGTTGACAGAGTCAGGTGATTAAATGGTACTAAATGTTATTAATGATTTTAAGAAAAAAAGACTTCTAATAATAATCAGTTTAGTTATTATAGCGTTATTATTGATTACTAATTTAATTGTTGAAAGAATTAAGCGGAGGCTGTATGGAGTAGCTGAAGGCGTTACTTATGAAGGAGAGTCGGTGGAGTATCTATTTTGGAATGAAGTTCGTAACTTAGTAAGGGAAGATGCCGAAAAGAGGAGGGTCTGGAGTAGGAGTGCTGATATAGATGCTAAGACAGGAAGAATAATTGCAGAAAAAGAGGGGAAGATTATAGATATAGAGAGTACGGTAAAAAGGATTATGGAAGCCGAAGCGGGGACTGCAGTAACTGCCAAGGTTTATCAGATAGATTCTTATCCAACTGAAGAGGATCTAAAAAAGGTTACAGAAGTGATAGGTAGCTATAAAACATCTATTAGCGGCAGCCGCAGCAGGCTGGAGAATATTAAGTTAGCAGCGGAGAGTATCAATAATCAACTTCTCTATTCTGATGAGGTATTCTCTTTTAATCAGGTAGTAGGTCCGCGGACAGAAGAGCAGGGATATAAGGAAGGTCCTGTTCTATATAATGGTACTGCAGGATCAGGGATTGGAGGCGGCGTCTGTCAGGTTTCAAGTACTCTCTATAATGCAGTGCAAGAGGCCAATTTACAGATAATAGAAAGATATCCCCATTCCAGTCCAGTAAGATATGTGCCGGAGGGACAGGATGCAGCAGTAGCCTGGAATCTATTGGACTTTAAGTTCCATAATCAGTATTTATTTCCATTAATTATTAAAGGCAGTGTACATGGGAGGACATTAGTGATTAAAATTTTAGGCTACCAGCAGGAATAAATTATCTTTTGCTGAAATAGACCAAGTACTGAATAATGGATTAGAATGGAGGAGACAGAAATGGAGATTGAGATTAAGCGACTGGATGATTCACTGCCGCTACCGGAATATAAACACCGCGGTGAGGATGCAGGAATGGATCTATATTCGCGCGAAGAAGGAGTTTTAAAACCGGGGAAGTATGGATTATTTAAGACAGGAATAGCAATTGCTCTGCCGCGGGGTTATGCGGGATTTATTAATCCTAGAAGCGGTCTGGCTGTAGACTATGGAGTTACTGTTTTAAATGCTGATGGAGTGATAGATCCCGGCTACCGCGGTGAGATAGGAGTACCACTGATTAATCATGGAGCGGAAGAATTTAAAGTAAAGAAGAAAACTAGAATAGCTCAGTTAGTAGTCCAAAAGTATGAAGAAGTAGAATGGAAGGAAGTAGAGGAATTATCTACTACAGATAGGGGAGAAGGCGGATTTGGACATACCGGACTTAGGGACTAATCTTAATACCTTCCAAGTGCTCTGCATAAATATATAGAAAGAACTTGTTAAGGAGGATAAAAATGAAACTAAGTGAACTGCAGGGTAAAGAGATCATAAATATGCATGATGGAGGTAGATTAGGAATTTTAGGTGATACCGAATTGATTTTAGATATAAAATCTGGTGATATAGAATCCATAATTATTCCTGATCAGGGCGGTTTTTTAAGTATTTTTGGTGAAGAAAAGTATCTAATAATTCCTTGGCAGGCAGTAAAGAAGGTTGGTTCGGAAGTTATCATTGTTGATCTGGATAATGATCTGCAGCCGCAGCGGGCTTCTATATAATGTTAGAATAGCCTCCTTTCATTTAGGATATATTAATTTCTAGATGAAAGGAGGCTAAAATTATGTCCTCAGTAATAAGTATTTTCAATAGCCAAGGTCAGGCAGAAGAAGCACTACAGGAGCTTAAAGAGTCAGGTTATAGCGAAGCTGATATGTCTTTAGTAGCTAAAGAGGATGAAGATGCTGGACGCCAGCAGGATGTAGAAGCTGGAGAAGAAATGACAGTTGGAGATCAGAATTTAACTGATGGATCTACTACTGGAGGAGCAATTGGTGGAATTGCTGGTTTATTAGCCGGAGCAGGTACCTTAGCGATTCCAGGTGTAGGTCCAATTATTGCTGCTGGTCCTATTGCTGCCGGTCTAAGTGGAGCTGCAGCCGGCGGTCTAACAGGGGCATTGGTCGATTATGGAATTCCACAGGAAGCTAGTCAAGATTATGAGGAACAGATCCGTAGCGGTAATATGCTAGCTATCTATGAAGGGATTGAAAGTAGCGAGGAAGCATCAGAAATAGCAGCTATTATGCAGCGAAATGGAGCTATAGATGTTGAAACTCATTAAATGATTTATTGGGGAGAATTAATTCTCCCCAATTTCTATTTAGACTTGACATTTCACTGAATTTGTTAGAAAATAAAGTATAACTGGAAAAATTAAATAGGATTAAGATGGAGGCTGGAATAATTATCAGTATTCAGAGGATTATGGATCAGATCTTCTTCTGAAGAAAGGGATTATTTTCGAAATCTGAATTTAAGCTGATCATTGAATTCAGATTGGGGCTGGAGTTAATAACTTCAGAACTGTCATCAGTTAAACTGATGAAGGGCTGTCTTAATCATTATAAGTAGTTTATATATAATGATTGGTGCCTGTGCCAATCATTTTTTTAATATTAATAATATTATCAAGCTGTCAGGAAGGAGTCAAAAAAGATGACAAAAGAAGTAATAGTAAATGGTGCCCTAGGTAAGATGGGACAGGAAGTTGTTAAGTTACTTAATAGAACTGATGGATTTAAATTAGTAAGTGCTGTAGATAAAGTTGATATTGGAGAAGATATTCATAAGTTATTGGGGGTATCAGCTCCGGTTGTAGAGATTGAATCTGATTTGGCGGAGGCTATCTCTAAAACAGAACCTGATGCCGTAGTGGATTTTACTACTCCTCAGGTAGTGATGGAGAATATTGAAACAGGTTTAGAGAATGGAATCAATATGGTGATAGGAACGACAGGGATTACAGAGGCCGATATTGATAAAATAGAAGACTGGACTGAAGAAGCTGAAGCAAAGGTGATTATTGCTCCTAACTTTGCTGTTGGTGCTATTTTAATGATGAAGTTTTCTCAGATGGCAGCAAAATATTTAGATCAGGCTGAGATTATTGAGCTGCATCATGATCAGAAATTGGATGCTCCTTCGGGAACAGCCATTAAGACTGCTGAACTGATTAATGAAGTTCAGAATGCCACAGAAAAGGAAGTAGATGAGATTGAGAAGATAATCGGGGCTCGTGGCGGTGAAGAAGGTAATATCAATATTCACAGTGTTAGATTATCAGGATTAGTTGCTCACCAGGAAGTTTTATTTGGAGGAGTAGGACAGACTTTAAAGATCAGACATGATTCTATCAATCGCCGTTCCTTTATGCCTGGAGTTAAATTGGCTCTGGAAAGCCTGGATGAAGTAGATGGTGTTGTCTATGGATTGGAAAAATTAATGGAATTTTAAATTTGACAGGCACTACTTTGGGAGGTTGACCATATAATATAAGTGATTACTAACTAAAGGAAGGGGTTTGAATGGATAATAAGTTAACTGGAGTTGAGATAGCAGTCTTGGGCGGTGGAACTAGAGAAGAAGTTATGTTGGAATCTCTGATAGCAGTAGATGCTAAAGTTAAGACCTTAGGCCGGCCGGAAAGTGAAATTGAAGGTTTAATAGTTGAAGATAAGGTTTTGGAAGTAGTTAAAGATGCTAATGTAGTGATTGCTCCTATGACTGGAACTAACGAAGAAGGATATCTCAAGGCAACCTTTGGTGATAGAGCTGTAGAATTGACACAGGATTTTTTTACTCAATTAGCTCCAGAAAGTATATTTATGATCGGAATAGCAGATGAAGAGATGAAGGATTACTGCCAGCAGAATAATCTGGAATTAATCCAGCTGGCTAAACTGGATGAGTTGGCCATTCTAAATTCGATCCCTACAGCTGAAGGAGCTATTCAGGTTGCTATGGAAAAGTCTGATATTACTCTACATAGCAATAAATCTATAGTATTGGGGCTAGGTAGAGTAGGTCTGACTCAAGCCAGGATGTTGAAAGGATTAGGCAGTAAGACTTACGGAGCAGCAAGAAATCCTGCTGATAGAGCCCGCGCCAAAGAGCTGGGAATAATTCCTGTCAAGTTTTCTGATTTAAAAGAAGTAATCTCTGAAATGGACTTTATCTTCAATACTGTACCGGCTGTAGTGCTGGACAAAGAGGTGCTAAGTGAAGTAAAGTCAGAAGTTTTAATTATTGATTTAGCATCAGAGCCGGGCGGTACGGACTTTGCCACTGCTGAAGAGTTAGGAATTGAAGCTGTCTTAAGTTTAGGTTTGCCGGGGAGAGTAGCTCCTAAGACTGCTGGAGAGATTTTAGGTAGAATAACTCCGCGATTAATTGCTGAAAGAATCTAAGGTCAGCCTTCCAAAGGAGGTGTATCTGTTTGGAGTTAGATGGTAAACGAATTGGTTTTGCAGTTACTGGTTCTCACTGTACTTTTGATCAGGTGCTTCCTCAATTAAAGAGGATAGTAGAGGCTGGGGGAGTAGTTACACCTATCTTATCAAAGTCAGTTCAGAATATGGATACTAAGTTCGGTACAGCTGAGGAATGGAAGACTAAGATAACAGAGATTACAGATCAAGAACCTAAAACTACAATAGTAGAAGCTGAACCGATCGGTCCTGATAAACTGTTGGATATCTTGATTGTTGCACCTTGTACCGGAAATACATTGGCCAAGATAGCCAATGCAATTACTGATACTCCGGTATTGATGGCAGTTAAGTCTCACTTGAGAAATAATCGTCCAGTGGTGTTAGCACTTGCTTCTAATGATGGTCTAGGCAATAATGCTCACAATTTAGGTAAATTATTGAATACTAAGAATATATATTTTGTTCCCTTTGGGCAGGATAATCCACAGAGAAAGATTAATTCATTAGTAGCCCGGATGGATTTGATACCGGATACTTTAGAGTATGCTCTAGAGGAAAGACAGATTCAGCCGGTATTAATAGAGTATAAAGGGATTTGATTATAGCAGCTTCTGCTTAACATATTGCAGATATAGTCAACAAATCTCTTACGCTTGCCATTCGTTCGACGTCCTGTCTCACTCATTGTCAAAAACTGATTCTCCACCGTCCGTGGTTTCGAATCAGTTTTAAGAGTCGCTTCAGAGAAATGTTGACTATTTGTAATCTAATATATTGGCTATATTTATGTAAAACTTTACTCTGTAATCACAGCCTGGGTTGTTTCGGAGTGAAAAAAGATCTGGAACGGAGAAACTTCCCAGGCTTTATAATGCACTGTAACAAAGTGAAGCATTATATTAAATTAAGATGAATCTATCTAATTAATCTAAAATCAGGAGGTATTTACTATGAAAAGATGTAATGTTGCTGTAGTTGGAGCTACTGGAGCTGTAGGAAGAGAGATGCTGAATATTTTAGAGGAGAGGGATTTTCCTTATGATGATCTGAAGCTGTTGGCTACTGAACGATCAGCCGGAACGATTATGACAGTTAAAGGAGAGGAGTATGAAGTAGAAGTTACTACCCCAGAATCCTTTGAGGATGTAGATATTGCCTTGTTTAGTGCTGGAAGCACAGCAAGTGAGAATTTGGCTGAGGAAGTAGTCAGTAGAGGAGCAGTAATGATCGATAATAGCAGTGCCTTTAGAATGGATGATGATGTGCCATTAGTAGTACCTGAGGTAAACCCAGAGGATATTGCTCAGCATGAGGGGATTATTGCTAATCCTAACTGTTCTACAATCCAGATGGTAGTTCCCCTCAAGCCTATCTATGATAAGGTAGGTATCGAGCGAATTGTTGTTTCTACTTATCAGGCTGTTTCAGGTACAGGAAAGGATGCTATGGATGAATTGGTTGAACAATCGGAAAAAATTCTGAATGAAGAAGAAATTGACCCGGAAGTATATCCTGAACAGATTGCCTTTAATGCTTTACCACATATTGATGTTTTCTTTGATAATGATTATACTAAAGAAGAAATGAAGATGGTCAATGAGACTCAAAAGATTATGAATGATGATTCGATAAAAGTAACAGCAACAACAGTAAGAATTCCTGTTTTGATCGGCCACGGCGAGTCAGTTAATTTAGAGTTAGGTTCTAAGTTGGAAGCCGAAGAGGCCAAAAGACTATTATCAGAAACTGAGGGAGTTAAAGTCATTGATAATCCTGATGAGTTAGCTTATCCAACGCAGATAGATTCTGAAGAAGATGACGATGTATTAGTGGGTAGAATTCGTGTAGATGAGACGCTAGAAGCAGGTCTAAATCTTTGGATTGTGGCTAATAATCTGCGGAAAGGAGCTGCTTTAAATACAATTCAGATTGCTGAAAAGTTAATTGAGACTGAATTCTAATTGCTAGAAAGAGAGGTGGGGGAATGCGTAATGTCTTAATTCAAAAGTTCGGCGGTTCTTCTCTTGATACCCCAGAAAAGAGAGAGCTGGTGGTAGATAAAATAATCAACAGCATTAATCAGGGATATAAGCCGGTAGTTGTAGTCTCGGCTATGGGTCGAGAAGGATCTCCTTATGCTACTGATACTCTGATTAATTTAGCTAAAGAGGCTTATGGATATATTAATCCCCGGGATAAAGATCTATTGATGTCCTGTGGAGAAGTGATTTCTACTGTTGTAGTAGGCCAGAAATTGAAGTCTAGAGGCTATGATTATCAAGCCTTGACTGGTGCTCAAGCAGGAATTGTAACTGATGATAATCATGGAAGTACAAAAATTTTAGAAGTTAATCCTGGCCGGATTTTAGAGGCGCTGGAGAATAATTTCACTCCGATTGTAGCCGGTTTTCAAGGGATTACTGAAGAAGGTGAAATTACTACCTTAGGACGGGGAGGGAGCGATACTACTGCCTGTGTGCTCGGCGCTGCTCTCCATGCAGAGATGGTTGAGATCTATACTGATGTAGAAGGAGTTATGACAGCCGATCCTGATTTAGTACCTGATGCTAAGACTTTAAAACATATTACCTATACAGAAGTTGGTGAACTGGCTTATCAAGGAGCCAAGGTAATTCATCCGCGGGCAGCTGAAATTGCTAAGCGGGAACGGGTACCAGTAATGATTAAATCTACTTTTAGTGATGCAGCTGGAACAGTTATTTCTGATAAGTTTAAAAATAGTGATGAAATGGACATTAAGGGAGATCAGTTAGTTGCTGGAGTTGCTAGCCGCACTAATGTCAGTTTAGTAAAGATTATTCCGCGGGAAGAGAAAGAATTTGCTACTGATTTAGGCTGTTTTGAGGTTTTAGCTGAAGCAGGAATCAGCGTTGATTTCATTAATGTGCGGCCGGAGATGGTTACCTTCATTATCAATAACGAATTAATAGAGAAGACAGAAGAAGTCTTAGCAGAAACAGAGTATAATTATGAGATTGGTAATAATTTAATTAAGATCTCAGTAGTAGGGGCAGGAATGACAGGACAGCCAGGGGTGATGTCAAAGGTAGTGAAGGCTTTAGAAGGAGATGGAGTTTCTATCTATCAAACTACTGATTCTCATACTACTATTTCCTGTCTAATTAGGGAAGATGAAGAAAAAAAGGCGCTCTGTGCTCTACATGAGCAGTTTAATTTAGCAGAATAATTCCATGGGGGGATTTAGATGACTGATTTAGGAGAAGTTATTACCGCGATGGTAACGCCATTTACTGATGATTTAGAGGTTAATTATGAAGCGGCTGCTAGATTGGCTAATTACTTAGCTGATAATGGTTCAGATGGCATTTTGTTGTTTGGAACTACAGGAGAAGTACCGACACTGAATAAAGAAGAGAAGATTAAGCTGGTAGAAGTAGTCAAAGAAGAAGTAGGAGATAAAGTTAACATAATTGTTGGAACCGGTTCCTATTCAACTCAGGCCAGTATAGAGATGACTAAAACAGCAACGGATTTAGGAGTAGATGGAGTAATGCTGGTTACTCCTTACTATAATAAGCCTCCTCAAGACGGGTTAGATAAGCATTTTAAACAGGTGGCTGAAGTAACTGATTTACCGGTTATTCTCTATAATGTACCTAGCCGGACATCGAAGAATATTGAAGCTGAAACTGTTGCAAGGCTGGCAGAAGTAGAGAATATAGTAGCTGTTAAAGAAGCAAGTGGAGATTTAGAACAGGTAGCTACTGTTAATCGGCTGACTGATGATGACTTTTTAATCTACAGTGGTGATGATGGATTAACGCTGCCAATTTTGAGTGTTGGAGGTACAGGAGTAGTCAGTGTTGCTGCGCATTTAGTAGGTAATAGGATAAAAGAGATGATTCACTGTTATAAATCCGGCCAAGTACAGAAAGCGGCTCAATTAAATGCTGAATTAGGTGATGTATTTGCTAAGATATTTATAACTACTAATCCAATTCCGGTTAAAAAGGCTGTTAATTTAATAGGATATGAAGCTGGACCTGTCCGTCCGCCGCTTGTTGATGCTAATCAACAGCAGACAGAAGCTCTAAAATCACTTTTACAGAATCATAATTTACTGTAAAAGATTAATTTAAGTGTGCAGCTAAAGCTGCACACTTTTTTACTGGATTTAGTTTATTAAAGTTATTAAAGGCTTCTTTTTTCTATTTTCACTTGTTTTCATAGAATAAATCCTTTATAATAGTAACAGAGTAATCTGGGACGGGTTTTTTTATTTTAATCTACTTGTGGACGGGACCGGTTTATAGATTAAACGATAAGTAAAATAGTACTTTATAAATCTGTGGAGGTGTTAATTAGTTAGATGTCGAACAATCAAATAGATAAACTTTCATGTATTCCCTTAGGTGGGGTTAGTGAAATTGGAAAGAATATGATGGTAGTAGAAATAGAAGATGAAATATTAATTATTGATGCGGGTATTATGTTTCCCGAGGATGATCTGTTAGGGATTGATTTAGTGATTCCTGATATGACTTATCTAAAGAAGAATCGGGATCGAATTAAAGGAATCGTCTTGACACATGGACATTTAGATCATATCGGGGCTTTGCCTTATCTATTAAAAGAGATTAATGTTCCGGTTTACGGTACTAAACTTACCTTGGGATTGGTTCGCGGTAATCTAGAAGAACATGGTTTGTTGAAAGATTCCTACCTTAAGCATGTCTATCCTGGCCATACAGCCCAAATCGGTGAACATTTTAATGTGGAATTTATTCGTGTCAATCACAGTATTGCCGATGCCTGTGCGTTAGCAGTCCATACTCCGGTTGGTACGTTAGTCTATGCCAGTGACTTCAAGTTTGATCAAACGCCAGTAAATGATCAAATGGCGGATATACACCGGTTAGCTGAATTGGGGCAAGAAGGAGTGTTGGCTCTTTTTTCTGATAGTACCAATGCTGAACGCGAAGGATATACTATGTCAGAAAAAGTAGTAGGCGAGACGATCGATGAGATATTTAGTGATGCGGATGGCCGAATTATTGTTGCTTCTTTTGCTTCTAATATTGATCGAATTCAGCAGTTTATAGATTCCGCCTTTAATCAGAATCGTAAAGTTGCTGTCACCGGGAGGAGTATGATCAATAACGTTGAAATTGCTAGCGAATTAGGTTATCTAGATATTCCTGATGGAATGTTAGTTGATTTAGATGAATTAAAGGATCTTCGGGATGATCAGATAGCCTTGATTACTACAGGTAGCCAGGGTGAACCTATGGCTGCTTTAACCAGGATGTCCCGCGGTGATCATCGTCAGATTAATATAAAATCTGGAGATACTGTAGTTGTTTCAGCTACAGCTATTCCTGGTAATGAAAAGTCTGTTGGTAAGACAATAAATAAGCTCTTTAAGCGTGGAGCAGATGTTATCTATGAATCTGTTTCAGGTGTTCATGTTTCTGGTCATGCCAGCCAGGAAGAGTTGAAATTAATGCTGAATTTAGTCCAACCCGAATACTTTATTCCCGTCCACGGCGAATATCGCCATATGCATTGTCATGCTAAACTTGCTCGAGAAGTAGGAATTCCAGAGGAGAATATCTTTATTAATGAACCGGGTAATGTAATGGAATTTAGTAATAATGATGGACAGACGACCGGTTCAGTTACAGCTGGCCGGGTGTTAGTAGATGGTTTAGGTGTTGGCGATGTAGGAAATATCGTTTTAAGAGACCGCCGCTTACTTTCACAAGATGGAGTTTTGATTGTGGTAGTTACGATAGATGATCGCGGTCAGATTGTAGCCGGTCCTGATATTATCTCGCGTGGATTTGTTTATATTCGCGAATCGGGAGAATTGATTTCAGCTGCTACTAGAAGAGTAGAGAAAGCATTAAGCAAGTGTGAACAGAATAATGTTACTGAGTGGTCAATCCTTAAGTCTGAGATCAAGGATGCTCTTGGTAGCTTTATTTATCATAAGATAGAGCGAAGACCGATGATTCTACCGATTATTATGGAAGTGTAATTTTTTAAGCAAGTAAAAGGCTTTAAAGCCTTTTACTTGCTTTTTTAATGTATAGTATAGGAGGGAACAATAGAGTCAGTTATATTGTTTTCATTTTTTATTTTTGATTTATTTTTTCTCTAATGTTTTTAATTTTATTTATTATATTTTCTGCACCTACAATTTCAGTTACCATACTAATACATTTAGCTCCTCGAGCTTTTACTATATCCATATTGTGTTCCTTGATACCTCCAATTGCTACAAAAGGAAGATCAATATTTTCTACTACATAATCTAAATACTCTAATCCAACAGGATTGCAGACATCTTCTTTAGTATTGGTTTTAAAAATTGGACCAACTCCTATATAATCAGCTCCACGATTTTGAGCTTCTCTAGCTTGCTGGGGTGAATGAGTTGATAATCCAATGATCTTATCTTGCCCGACAAGATTTCTTACCTCTTCAATGGGGAGGTCCTCTTGACCAATATGAATTCCATCAGCATCTACAGCTAAAGCCAGATCAACATCATCATTAATAATGAATTTAACTCCAGCTTGCTTAGTCATTTTACGAAGTTTAAGACATTCTTTATATTTGTAAAGCATTTTTTTCTTTTTAGCTCGGTACTGAATAATTTCAATGTCTGCTCTTAACATTTTGTCAACTACTTCAATATTGCTTCGTCCTAATGAATATTCTTCGGCTGTTAGGCAGTACAAATCTGTGTCTAAAACATTTTTGACCATATTATTCTTCCTCCATTATATTCTATGCCAGCATTTAAAAACTGGTTGGTAGCCTTTCTTTATTAGCATTTTTTTAACTTCATCAACAGTTCTATCATCAGAAATATCAAATTGTTTTTCATCTTTATCATGAGCATATCCACCTACTGCTGTAGATGATTCAGCAGATAATTTAGTAACTCCCAAGGGGATTAAATTATCTCTTAGTTGAGCACTTTCTCTAGTTGATAAATTAAGCCCTATTCGAGGTAAAAATAATCGGTAAGCTAACATAATTTGGACTAAGTCTTTATTTTCTACGATAGAATTAGGTTGATAGGAACCAATATGTGGTCTTAATCTAGGTACAGAGATATTAATTTCTGTTTCTAAGTATTTATTTTGAAGATATTGGGCATGTAAACCAGTCCAAAATGTTTCTTCTTGCCAATTATTAAGCCCTAATAAAGCACCAATATTTACCTTTCTCATTCCGGCCTGACATCCTCTTTCAGGAGCATTTAAACGAAATTGATAATTTTTTTTAGGTCCTTTAACATGTACCTGATCATAAATTTCTTCATCATAAACTTCTTGATAAATAGTTAATCCGTCAATTCCAGCGGCAATTAATTCTTTATATTCTTCGGTTTCTAGAGGATAAATTTCAATTGTTAAAGAAGGAAAATAATCTTTAAGTACTTTAATGACTTCTTTCAGATAAGAAATAGGAGCATGGGTTCTAGATTCTCCTGTTAAAATTAGTAGATTTTTAAATCCTTTTTTAGCTATTGCTTGAGCTTCTTTTTCAACTTCACTTAAATCAAGTTTGCTTCTTTGAAAATCATTAGTTACATTAAAGCCACAGTAACTGCATTGATTAACACAGTAATCTGATACATATAATGGAGCATATAGGGATATAGTTCTACCAAAATGTTGAATAGTTAATTCGTGTGCTTTTTGAGCTAATTCTTCTAAAAAATTACTAGCTGCAGGGGCTAATAAAGTTAAAAAGTCTTGTTGATCTAGGTTATCTTTAGTTAGTACTTTGGTTACATCTTGAGCTGTTATTTGCTTTAGATAATCAGAAAAGTTAACATCTTTAAATTTACTATAGGTATCATAATAACTCATTTTATTCACCTAAAAAGCCTGTTAGTGGTGATGAAGCTGAAGCTTTATTTTTAACTTTTCCGGTACCAGCTAAATATGCTTCTCGTCCAGCCTTAACAGCTCGATCAAAGGCCCTAGCCATAGCAACAGTATCTTCTGCAGTAGCTATTGCAGTATTAACTAATACAGCATCAGCCCCCATTTCCATAGCTTCGGCAGCTTGGGATGGTTTACCAATTCCTGCATCTACTACTATTGGTAATTTGATTTCATCAATTAAGATTCTAACTAATTCTTTTGTTTTTAAACCGCGATTAGAACCAATAGGGGCTCCTAAAGGCATTACTGCGGCTGCTCCTGCTTCTTCTAATTTTTTAGCAACCATTAAATCGGGACTTACATAAGGCAGTACTACAAATCCTTCTTTAGCTAATATCTCTGTAGCTTTAATTGTTTCTTGGTTATCTGGAAGTAGATACTTATTATCTGAGATAACTTCTATTTTAATCCAATTACCGCAACCAGCAGCTCTGGCAATTTTAGCAATTCTGACTGCTTCTTCGGCAGTTCTAGCCCCTGAAGTATTAGGTAGTAATCTGCAGTTATCAGGGATATAATTAATCACATTTTCTTCTGGGGTATCAAAGTTTACTCTTCTTAAAGCCATTGTTACTACTTTGGAATTAGCAGCTTTAATTGTATCAGGGATAATCTCTTGATTTGGAAACTTTCCTGTTCCGGTAAATAATCTGTTCTCCAATTTTTCTTCACCAATGATTAATTTATCAGACATTTTTATCCTCCTCCTACAAATTTAAGTACTTCTAATTTATCTCCAGCAGTTAAGATGATACTGGAGCATTCTTCTTGTTGAATAATTTCTTGATTATATTGTATTACTAATTTATCAGGGTCTAAGTTTTGAGCAGTTAAAAAGTCAGTTAATGGTATTTCTGATGTTAATTCTTTTTCTTCTCCATTTAAGATTATCTTCATTTTATCCTCCTTTCTTAATATTAAATAATAAAAAAATGCTTCCTTATAAGGAAGCATTTTTGATATATACTGATAGTTAACTTTATCAGGCAGCTTCCCTACGCTAGTATTATCCAGGTCAGGTTATAGGGTTGAAGCTAAGCTCCTCTCAGCCATTTAAGGCACCCCTAGCTTGATTATTTGATTGTACTTATATTTTATATCATTTTATCATTAATTTCAATACTTAATTTTAGTTATTCAATAAGCTAAATGCATAAATAATCTTGAGATTATCATACTAAAAATAAATTATTTCTTATGGAGGTGTAGTTGATTTGTCCGAATATAATCAAGAGCAAGAAACTGAAGAAGAGAATAAAATTAGTATTCCGCGTAAATCTAAACCTAAAAGAAAAAAGAAGGCTTCTTCTCAGAAATCTGCAGGAAAGTTAGAAACATTAAAACAGTTAGGCCAGACAAAGTTGCCTAAGAATATAGATAATGATATTCACTGCATCAACATTGTAGGCCAGATTGAAGGCCACAGAAGTCTGCCACCGAAGAATAAAACCACCAAATATGAACATTTAATTCCTCAATTAGTAGCTGTAGAGCAGAATCCGAAGGTTAAAGGTGTAATTATAACTCTGAATACTGTTGGAGGGGATATAGAAGCAGGATTAGCCATTTCGGAAATGTTGAGTAGCCTTTCTAAACCTACAGTTTCTTTAGTGTTAGGAGGTGGACATAGCATTGGGGGGCCGATAGCTGTAGCTACGGATAAGTCTTTTATTGCTGAAACAGCTACTATGACTATTCATCCTATTCGCTTAACTGGGAAAGTAATTGGAGTTCCTCAAACTTATGATTATCTGGATAAAATGCAGGATAGAGTTATTAATTTTGTCAGTAGACATTCTAATATTTCCAATGAAGATTTCAGGAACTTAATGTTTAGAACTGGTGAATTAGTTAGAGATGTAGGGACAGTCTTGATTGGAGAGGAAGCAGTGGATAAAGGGATGATTGATGAAGTAGGTGGCTTGAGCCAAGCTATTAAAGCACTAAAAGAAAAAATTGATGCTGAAGAAGATAATAAAGATAGTAAAGTAGATATTGAAGCCAATAATGGAGATGTTGCAACTGAAGCTATAGAAGTAGTCAGGCAAAATACATTAATGTAGAGGTGAAGTAAATGGTATATTACTCTATCATTCCAGCGGGAGATATATTCGCTGAGGAAGATGAAGAAGCTGAAGAAGAGTTAGTTGAGCTTGAAGTTGATGGAGTAACAATGTTAATCAATCAAACAGAGGTTGATAAAGGAGAGATAGTCAAGGTTATTAGTTCTAATCCTCAAGATTATCTGAATGCAGATTATCAACCTGGAACTATGATTAAATTTGAACCACAGATTTAAGTATTAAAATAAGATATTGTTAATTGTAACCATGGGGATAGAATTCTGTTCTTCTATCTCTATGGTTTTATTGATATATTGTTGCAGTTCTTATTTGCGACTAATGTGGTCTCATTTATGATATTGCGGGAATAGTCAATATGTATCCGCTGCTTGCCATTCGCTCGACGTCCTGTCTCACTCATTCTCAAAAAACAGTTTTCCGCATAGCCAGCATAAAGACCAATACTGGCTATGGGAGTAACTCATTGAGCAAAAAGATAGTATTAGTGCTCTAATTGACAAGGCTAGGAGCAAGGATTTATAATCCTGCGGACCCTCCATGGCTCCAAACTGTTTTTAAGAGTCGCTCTGGACACATATTGACTATTATAATATAATAAATTGCTATGGTCATCATTAATAGGAATTGCTACAAGCATATATTGACTATTTGTGGTATCACATTGCAATTACAGCCTGGGTTATTTCGGAGAAAAAAGATCTGGAACGGAGAAACTTCCCAAGCTGTGGTTACAGCACAAAATTTTCATTGATCTGGTCTTAAACGCTTCCTCAGATAATTTTGCATAATTAGTTGATATCTTGCAACAAGCGACTTTAAAGCAGTCCCACAAGAGAGAAAGGTTAATATATAAAGCGAAATCTTTAAATCGTAACACTAAGGTTGATTTACTGCTGAGTGACTAGGGCTGATTTTCGGAGCGTTTGCAAGATATCAACTCTAAACTGCAACAATATATCAATAAAATGTCAGTTTGAAGTGGATTTAACAGCAGTGATTGCATATTAATTTAGTGTAAGTAAAGATAAATTAACAGGGGAGAGGACTAAATGGTTTTAATAATTCTGTTCAGCGGTTTGTTTAGTTTTATCTATGGTTTGAAGCTAACTAATATCAGTTTAAAGGATGCTGTTGATTATCGGATTAAGTTTTTACTACATAAAATTACTGAGAATAGATTATTCAGCCTAGTAGTTGGGATGTTAATCACAGTTCTTTTTCAGAGCAGTAGTGCCACAATAGTATTGATTATGAGTTTTGTCAATGCTGGCTTGTTGGGGGTATATCAAGCATTGAGCTTAGTACTTGGTGCTAATATTGGAACTACAGTTACTGGTCAGCTCTTTTCGTTTAATCTAGAGAATTATCTTTGGATATTCTTTCTTATAGGAGTAATCTGTTATTTTATTTATTATAAGTCAGAAGATGATAAATGGTTGAGTTATACTGGAGTCTTTATTGGTTTTGGGCTTATATTTTTCGGATTAAATTTATTGACTGCTGCTTTTGCTCCGCTGAAAGATACAGAATTTTTTTTAAGAATTATCTTTAGATTATCAGGGAATTCATTTTTGGCTTTAGGAAGCGGAGTGGCTGGAACAGCTATTCTTCAAAGCAGTAGTGCTTTTATAGGAGTTATCCTTGCTTTAGCTAAACAGAACTTAATTCAGCTGTCTACTGCACTTAGATTATTATTAGGTAGTAATATAGGTACCTGTATTACTGCTGTGATTGCAGCAGTTAATAGCTCTGCAACAGCAAAGAAGATAGCGATAGGACATATTATCTTTAATTTTGTAGGGGCATTAATCTTTCTACCTATGGTTAACTTCTATTCCTCTTTAATTACTCTTACTAGCAGTAATCTAGCCCGCCAAATTGCTAACGGACATACTGGATTTAATTTAATTAATGCTATTTTATTTTTTTTGTTATTTGACAGATTCTACTGGTTAGTCGAGTCAATTACTTATGCATTTAGTAGAACTTAAAACTAGTATTTCTAACTTTTATATGTTATAATTGAGGTAATTAATAATTTGTGGAGGAGTGAAGTGTTTTGTCGCTAGGAATGATATTTAATCTGTTAGGGGGACTAGGGCTTTTTATCTATGGAATGAAGCAGATGGGAGATGGTTTACAGAAAACAGCAGGAAAAAAACTGCGACAGTTATTGGAGATGTTGACCACTAATCGCATAGCAGGGGTGTTAGTGGGGACAGGTGTAACTGCTATTATCCAGAGCAGTAGTGCTACTACTGTTATGGTGGTAGGCTTTGTTAATGCTGGTTTGATGACTTTAAAACAGTCTATTGGAGTTATTATGGGGGCCAATATTGGGACTACAATTACTGCTCAATTAATTGCCTTTAAAATATCACATTATTCCTTCCATGCTATTGCTATAGGAGCTGCTCTATACTTATTTGGAAAGAAGCGGAAGACTAAGTATATAGGTCAGGTTCTGCTAGGGTTTGGTATTCTTTTTTTAGGTTTAAGCACTATGAAGGAAACCATGAGACCTCTGCGTGATTCACAGATGTTTGCTGTTGCGATGGAGAGGTTTGGATCTTCGCCGATTTTAGGAGTTATATTGGGGACTGTAGTGACTGTTATGGTTCAAAGCAGTAGTGCTAGTATTGGTATCTTAATTAGTCTTATATCAGTAAATGCCATTACTTATCAGATGGCAGTACCTATTTTATTAGGAGATAATATCGGAACTACTATAACTGCTTTATTATCTAGTGTTGGGACTAACTCTACTGCTAGGCGTTCAGCTATGGCCCATATGATCTTTAATGTACTTGGTACTTTTACATTTATTGCTGCTTTATATTTGATTCCAGACTTACCAGCAGCATTAGAAAAGTTCTTTATTGGTCTATCCAATTATTTTGGGCAGGAGGTCAGTGCCGGTAGATTATTGGCGAATACCCACTCAGCCTTCAATATTTTAAATACTCTTCTCTGGCTGCCTTTTGTAGGCGTTATAGTAAAAGTAGTTACTTCATTAATACCTGAAAAAGATGTGGAGTTTAAGAGCGGGACTAAGTATATTGATGAAAGAATGATTGAAACTCCAGGTGTTGCTCTAGATCAGACTAAAAAAGAATTGATCAGAATGAGTAAATTGTCACAAAAGTCTGTTATTAAGGCTCAAGAATCTTTTTTAAGTGAAGATGAGGACTTGGCAGCTGAGATTAAAGAGATTGAAGAGGTTATTAATGATTTAGAATGCAGTATTGTAGCTTACTTAACTGATATTTCGAATAAGTCTTTATCGGAAAAGGATATCAGCAGACTTAATGGATACTTAAAGCTAGTAGATGCTATTGAAAGTGTAGCCGATAATGCTGAGAATATTGCTGAATTAGCTGAATATAAAATTGAACATAAGCTTGAGTTTTCTGGACAGGCTATAGAAGATATTGAGTATATGTTTAAAAAGGTAGATGAAGCTGTGCAGATTTCCATTAAAGCTTTAGAGGAATTGGATATTAAGAAAGCTAATAAACTTTTAGAATTAGAAGGTGAAATCGATACTTTAGAAAAGGATTATCGCAATTCTCATTTAGGACGGTTAAATGATGGAGACTGTTTACCGGTATCCGGAGTTGTCTTTTTAGATGTACTTAAAAATGTAGAACATATAGGTGACCAAGTAACTAAAATTGCTTATTCAGTTTTAGAAGACTTGAAAAGTGAATAATAGTAATTAAAAGAATGTATCCTGCCAGGATACATTCTTTTTTGGTTAATTATAAATTGCAGGATTATTTAATTCCGGTCTCGAATAAGGTGGTGAGGTGGTTTAAGTTGAAGTCAACGCTAGTTAAAATATATCAGGAACGGAATAATGAATTATTGGGAATATTTCTTATCGTACTGGCTATTCTATTAGGAATTAGTTTTTATTTTAAAGCTACAGGATTGGTAGGTAGGATTTTAACCCAGGGATTTAAAGTGATTTTGGGAAATGGAGCCTATATAGTACCTTTTGTTTTCTTAATGTGGGGGATTAATTTAGTTAGAGATAAAGAATTCAAGATTACTGGACGATCAATAGGTTTATGTCTGCTCTTTTTAGTTATTTTGACTCTGTTTCATTTTGAGTCTGGGACTAAATTAGAATTTAAATTTGCTCTGCAGGGAAGAGGCGGTGGCCTAGTTGGCGCAGTAATCCTATATATATTACGGAGAAGCTTAGAGGATTTAGGAGCCTATATTGTATTAGGAGCTGTTAGCTTAATCGGAATGTTACTGGCGACTGATCTATTTTTATCCACACTTGTAAAACAGATAACTGAATATTTTATGGAATTATCTGTTAAGTTCAAAAATAAATTAAATCAGTTCAAAAAGAAGTTAATTCCGGAGAAGAAGGCTACAAAAAATTCGGAAACTGTTCAAGAAAAAGAAAGTAGTCAGGTTAAAGTTAATAAAAACAGCAAAGATAATAAAGAAAAACAGCTGCCAAAACAAGAAAAAGCAGACCGGTCAAATACTGAAAAACAGAATAAGCTGCAGGTTGGTACTGAACAGGAGATTAAACAACCGGAGCTTTTTGCTGAAGAATTAGAAGTAAAGGATAATGAATATATTCTCCCCCCCCTATCACTACTACAAAAGGTTCAGGTAGGAAGTAGTGCTGGAGTAAATCAGGCTGACGGCGACTTATTAGAGAAAACTCTGGATAACTTTGGTGTTGATGCTAAAGTTGGAGATGTAAGTTATGGACCAACAGTTACTCGTTACGAGGTTCATCCGGCTCCGGGAGTGAAAGTCAGCCGTATATCGAGCCTTTCGAATGATATTGCTCTCGCCTTAGCTGCTTCAGATGTCAGAATTGAAGCACCGATTCCGGGTAAAGCAGCAGTGGGGATTGAAGTGCCTAATCAAGAACAGATCATGGTTTCACTCAGAGAAATTCTAGAGTCTGATGCATTTCAAAACTTTGATTCTAAACTGGGGATTGCTCTAGGCAAGGATATAACCGGCAAGTCAGTAGTAGCAGATTTATCCGGAATGCCTCATCTGTTGGTGGCAGGAGCTACTGGTTCGGGAAAGAGTGTCTGTATTAATAGTATTATCAGTAGCCTTCTTTATCGCGGAAGTCCGGACGAGCTTAAATTAATGTTAATTGATCCTAAAAAGGTAGAACTTAATATTTATGATAAGATACCCCATTTGATAGCACCAGTAGTGACTGATCCTAAAAAAGCAGCTTCAGCCCTAAAATGGGTTGTCCAGGAGATGGAGAATCGCTATGAATTATTTGCTGACAGCGGAGCTAAGGATATTGCTAGTTATAATCGCCAGTTATCTGAAGATGAGGCTGACCAGAAATTGCCTTATGTAGTAGTGATTATAGATGAATTATCAGATTTAATGATGGTAGCAGCCGATGCAGTAGAAGATGCTATTTGTCGGCTGGCTCAGATGGCAAGAGCAGCCGGAATACATCTAATTATTGCTACTCAGCGGCCGTCAGTAGATGTAATTACCGGAGTGATTAAGGCTAATATTCCAAGCCGAATCTCTTTTGCTGTCTCTTCTCAGGCCGATTCACGGACAATTTTAGATACTGGAGGAGCGGAGAAACTATTGGGTAAGGGGGATATGTTATTCTCGCCAGTAGGTTCACAGCAGGGGACAAGAATTCAAGGGGCATTTATTTCGGAAAAGGAAGTAAAGAACTTAGTTAAGTATATTAAACGCCAGGATAATCCGGAGTATGCTGAGAAATTAGCTGAAATTAAGGATAAAGATATTACTATAGAAACTGATGATAAAGATGAATTATATGAGAAAGCTGTACGGATAGCCGTTACAGAGCGGGCTTCTATTTCACTTCTGCAGCGTAAATTGCGAATCGGTTATACCAGAGCAGCTAGATTAATTGATACTATGGAAGAAGAAGGGATTGTTGGTGAACATCGAGGTAGTAAGGCGCGCGAAGTGTTGATTGATGAAGAAGAATTAGAAGAATTATTGAATGAAGGTGGTAAATAACTTAATTGGACTCACAAACTAATGATTAATACATAAATATACTGTAAAGTGTAGAAAGGAGGAATAGAATGAATGGAATTTCATTATCGCGCGTGGTCCGTAGCCGGGAAAGGTTATTACAGCAAAATTATAGACAGTTAGACCAACAGGTAACAGATTCTGATCCAGAACAGATAATCCGTCAGCTGCGCCGGATTCAAAATCAACAATTGAATCTACTGGATGATCTAATTTCTGGACTGGAAGAACCAACACCACCTTCACCGTCAGTTAAATTAGCCCAGCATATAGTTCAGCAGGGAGAGACGTTATTTTTATTGGCTCGTAAATATAATACCACTGTAGCTCGCATACTTCGTGTAAACCCTGATATAGAAGACCCAGATGTGATTCAGACCGGAATGGTAATTAATCTTCCGATTATTCTACCTCAAAGACCGGAATGTTACTTTGAATATACAGTGAAACCGGGAGATACGCTGTTTAGATTAGCACAGCGATTTGATACAACAGTAAATCAGTTAGTTTACTATAACAGCATCAGTGATTCTGATTTAATCTATCCTGGGCGAATATTGCTGATTCCTTGTCCGGATAATCAAGATAATCAGAAAAAAAGTTTAGAAGAATATGAAGGAGATATAGAGGTGGCTAACGAAAGTAATAATGAAAATGGGATATATTTTGATACTTTAGCTAGAGATAATGAAAATAATTTCAATGGAACTGTCAAGGATAATTTATTTACTGCTGATACTAAATTTAGATTGGAAAGAATTCTCGAAAATTTCGGGATTCAAGCTCCGGAAAGAATTGATTTTGAAGAAAACATTGTTATTGGAGCGGTCGGATATGATATTGAAGCATTAGATTTAGAAGATAGAACTCTTAAAGTGGTAGTAACTGATAAACCTAAAGGCTACCATCTAATTAAAGTAACTAAAGAAGAGTTTTCAGTTGAAGGATCACACAGAATAGATTTTGTGACAGCTGAAGATAGCAGTTTGGATCAGAAGAGAATTAATATTTCTTTTTAAACTAAAAAGCGACTACCGAGCGGTAGTCGCTTTTTACTCCTTGTATTTTTAGCTTTCATCAGTTGGAACGGTTTCTTCTCTAAATAAGAAAGTGATTGAGTATAGGCCGGCTAGTCCAACTAAAGAATAAATTAATCTACTAAGTGCAGCATTCTGTCCGCCGAAGAGATTAGCTACTAAGTCAAATTCAAATAATCCAATTAATCCCCAGTTTAGAGCACCAATAATTACTAGAATAAGTGCTAATCTATCAAGAGTATCCATTTAAAATCACTCCTTTGGCATTTATTGTGTAAGACTAGAAGTAATGATATACAGTTTTTATAAAAATAATTTATGGTAAAAAAATTAAAGATTTTTTAGATTTGTAATTTAAGCAGGAATGTTTGATTGTTTTAAAGAAGAGTTTAGAGTAGTGTATTAATTTGAATCCAATATTTTTTAAATAATTTATATATAACAGGAGGGAAGTATGATTAATTCTATTAATCAATATTATCAAGATATTTCACATGACTTATTGACAAAAGAAGAGGAAATTTCTTTAGCTAGAAAGGCTCAGGCTGGAGATTCTGAAGCGAAAGATAAATTAATACGCCATAATTTACGTTTAGTAGTTAGTATTGCTAATAAACATCAGGGGAAGGGGCTGGATCTACAGGACCTCGTCCAAGAAGGTAATATTGGTTTAATTACAGCAGTAGAGAAGTTTGATCCTGATAAAGGATATCGGTTTAGTACTTATGCATCCTGGTGGATTAAACAGAGAGTAACTAGAGCTATTGCTAACCAGGGAAAGACAATTAGAATTCCGGTTCATGTCTGGCAGAAGACAAATAAGATATTTAAAGTTAAGGATGATCTCCAGACTGAGTTAGGCCGAGAACCTACTGCTGAGGAGATAGCTGAGGAGACAGATATTTCATTAGAGAAAATAAAGGAAGTAATGCGGGTAATAACAGATCAGAATCTTGCTTCTTTAAATCAGTTTGTTGGTGATGATAGGGATACTGAATTAGGTCAGCTAGTACCAAGCGGTAGTGCTGATGATCCGGTGGAAGGGACAAGCCAACAGCTTCTAAAGGAGGATTTAGAGGAGCTGTTAACAGAATTATCGGATAGAGAAGCAGAAGTAATCAGGCTGCGTTTTGGTCTGCGTGACAGTCGGCCCCGTACTCTAAAGGAAGTTGGAGAAGAATTGGGAGTAACTAGAGAGCGGATTAGACAGATACAGCTTAAGGCTTTAAACCGCTTGAAGCATCCGACAAGAATTAAGCAGCTTAAAGGATATCTGGAGTGATTAGATGACTAAGTATCGCCAGGGTTATGCTAATCGTGGACGGCAGTTGGAGACTGAATTAGAGACTACTAATCAATATTATAATTCACAGGGAATAGCCAAGATACAAAAAATTCCGATT
This sequence comes from Acetohalobium arabaticum DSM 5501, assembly GCF_000144695.1. Classification (GTDB taxonomy): domain Bacteria; phylum Bacillota; class Halanaerobiia; order Halobacteroidales; family Acetohalobiaceae; genus Acetohalobium; species Acetohalobium arabaticum. The sequence continues at coordinate 1,660,404 of NC_014378.1, read as the reverse complement.
CCGGTTAAAGTTCTTAACTTTAATCCGCAGACTGGTAAGATTACTAAAGCTTTTTATCAGCAGAAATCAACTGTTGATTATATCGGTACTTATCAAGGACGAACTATTGTATTTGATGCTAAAGAGACTAATGTAGAGACAAGATTTGATCTTAAGAATATCAAACAGCATCAGTACCAGTATTTAAAAGACCAGAATCAATGTGGAGCAGTAGCTTTTTTATTAGTTAGATTCAAAAAGTTGGATGAATCTTATTATCTTCCCTTTAAATTATTGGATGAATATATGATTAAAAAACAGCAGGGCGGCAGAAAGAGTATTCCCTATGAGGAGATAGCCATAGATAAATATAAGTTAGAGGCTAACGGATTGGTTTTACTGGATTATCTCAGTGTAGTTGATAAGGTTATAGCTAATAGAGAAGAAAAATAGTTTAATTGTGGATATTGTCATAGTGGATCTATACCATTTTACAAAATGGTATAGATTTTTCTATTAATATTATACTTGATAAAGGGAATAGCAGTTATTATATAGAATAATCATATAATGATAAATAATAGAAGTTTAAATTTATGAAAATAAAGGAAGTGGATAATTGGTGTCAATATTGGATAGTATTATTTTGGGAATAGTACAGGGAATAACAGAGTTCTTACCGATTAGCAGTTCAGGCCATTTAGTGATCTTTAAGAATTTATTGGGCTTTACAGAACCACACTTAATCTATGATGTCTTTCTTCATTTTGGAACCTTGATTGCAGTAACTGTCTTTTATTGGGATGATATTAGGGATTTATTAAGTCTTGATTTTAAATATAATAAAGAAAGACTACTGATAATAACAGCTACTTTTCCTACAGCAGTTATGGGATTTGTTCTGAAAGATACTTTTGAAAGCTTATTTGGTTCAGTTTCAGCTGTGGGTATTGCTTTACTGGTAACTGGTGGTCTGTTATGGTGGGTGGAGAATATGAATATTAGATTTGATAAAAAAGTTAGAAATTTAAGTTTGTTACAGGCTATAATAATTGGTATTGCTCAAGGAATAGCAATTACGCCTGGAATATCTAGGTCGGGAATTACTATTATAGCTGGATTATTTATAGGATTGAAGCGAAAGGCGGCGGCTAGATTTTCATTTTTGATCTTTATTCCAGCGGTTTTAGGTGCTACTTTATTGGAAGTTATTGATTTATTTGAAGTAGGCGGTATAGAGGTTAATTACTTATCCCTTCTTATAGGAACGGTTACTGCAGCGGTGGTTGGCTATGCAGCTATCAAATTCTTATTAAAGGCGCTAGAAAAGGATCAATTCGAATACTTTGCTTATTATGTCTGGGGAATCGGAAGTTTGATTTTAGTATTTAATTTTATTAGCTTAATTTAGGAAAACTGAAAGGAGAGTGGAAAGGGGCTACTAGAATGGGAGATATGGAAGAATTGGGTCAAAAGATTAGGCAGGCCCGTTTAGACCGTGGAATTACGATTGATAAAGTACAGAAGTCGACTAAAATTAGAAAAAAGTATCTAAAAGCAATCGAAGCAGGGGATTTTGAAGTAATCTCTCAAGAAGTCTTTTTGAAAGGGTTTTTGCGGGTATATGCTAATTATGTTGGGCTTGACGGCCAAGAAATATTAAATGAGTATAATGAATTAATAGATCTACGTCAAGAGGTTAAAAAAGGTAAAACGGAGATAGAAGAAGATGAATCAACAGCAGAGAAAGTATTATGTTTTATCAGCAATCACCTAATGAAGATTGTAGCGGCAGTAGTTATTTTACTCATGGTTTTTTTGGGCGGGACTATTCTTTATAAGCAGGGAATTATAGGCAATTTAACCCAAACGGAGCAGAGTAATATGATTTTATCAGAGGAAAAGAAGGATAATACTTCTCAAGAGTCTGTCAGTACAGGAATAGAGGCTGATACGAATAAACAAGAAATTAAGGTCAAGGATAGAAATACTGAACCTTCGAAAAGAAATATTACGATTAAGGTGCTCGAAACATCCTGGATAAAGGTAGTAGTGGATGGAAAGATAGTTTTAGAGGAAATGCTGAGTTCAGGTACAGAAAGAAGCTGGCATGCTGACCGGAGTGTAGAATTTCTTTCAGCCAATGCGGCTGGAGTCAAAGTTGTCCTTAATGGTGAGGCGTTTGGACCTTTTGGCAGACAGGGTGAAGTTATAGAGAGGAAATTTACACTCAAAAGTGAATGAATTAAATATGGATTAAGTAGGGATATATTTGCATTCACCAGATGTAAGTATATCTCTTTAATTTTGCAACATATTCTAAAGTAGTTTATAATACAATTAATTGTACCAAAGGAGGGGCAGGTATGTTTAAAAGCCGATATCAGAACCAAAAAGTTGTCTGGACCGGAACTGATATCTTACTTATAATTTTAATTACTATAAGTATGACGTTGTTATTTAATTTTTTGGTAGCTTCTTTGCTGGAGCATTTATCCTATATTATACCGGGGGTGCTGTCTTATAAACAGATTATAGTTAATTTTTTACAGTTTGCTACTATGTTAATAGTAAGTATGTATATAATTTTTACTAAGTATGGTCTATCATTAAAAATTTTAGGTTTTCAGATGATTGATCTTAAAAAAATGGTTACTTTAGGGATTATAGGCGGTTTTGGTATCTGTTCTATGGCAATGCTGGTTAATCTGGGAGTTCAGAAACTGATTATGGAATGGTGGGGAATTGTGATTCCTTCTCAACCGATAATAACGGAGTTAATGGAGAGCCAGAATCAATTGACCTTTATTCTATATGCTTCTTTGATTGTTATTGTAGCTCCGATTACAGAAGAAGTATTCTTTCGTGGTTTAATGTATCAGTATTTTAAGGATAGATTTGGATTATTTAAAGGTGGGCTTCTAGCAGCAGTGATTTTTGGGGCTTTACATTTTAGTTTATGGTCTTTTTTAGCTACCTTTTTAGGTGGACTAGGATTAATTATTCTTTATGAAGTAAGCCAGTCATTATATACCAGTATTATTGCTCATGCTACCTGGAATTTTATTATAGTTACTATTATATATGTACTTTGGCAGGTGAATGGGGTAGTATAAGAAATGGTGGACCCAGTAGGATTCGAACCTACGACTAATCGGTTATGAGCCGATGGCTCTGACCAACTGAGCTATGGGTCCACAATGGTCGGAGCAGCAGGATTTGAACCTGCGACCCCCTGGTCCCAAACCAGGTGCGCTAGCCAAGCTGCGCCATGCTCCGTAAGGAATATTATTTCGTAGCGAACAATATGTAGTATAACTTATATTGCTTATGCTGTCAATTGTAGCTAGCAAGTTTTAAATGAGATTAAATTAATTAAACTAAGTAGAACTAACTAATGCTCCAATTAAGACAGTGATTTATTTGGTAATGGAAGGGGAGAGAAATGATGAAAATTTTAGTTACTAATGATGATGGAATTTATGCTGATGGAATTCAGCAGCTGGCTAGAGCCTTAGCGAAGAATCCGGATAATGAAGTATTGGTAGTAGCACCTGATAGAGAACAGAGTGCAACAGGACATGCTATTACTCTGCATCGCCCGCTGCGGGTAAAAGAAGTTAATTATGATAGTGCTGATGCTGAGAGTTTAGCTGTTAATGGTACACCGGCCGACTGTGTAAAATTAGGAATTGAAGCAATTCTAGAAGAAAAGCCTGATATAGTTATTTCCGGTATTAACCGGGGACCTAATTTAGGCTGTGATGTTCTCTATTCTGGTACTGTATCGGCAGCATTTGAGGGAATATTATTAGGAGTACCAGCTGTTGCAGTTTCACTGGCAGCTTATGATGATTTAAACTTTACTTATGCTGCTGAATTTATTTCCGAATTAGTAGAGGATTTAGCAGAAAAAGGATTGGATAAGGAAGTATTATTAAATGTTAATATTCCTCCCTGTAATAGAGAAGAATTGGAAGGAGTTCAGATTACTAAGCTGGGTAATAGAAGTTACATTAACACTTTTGATCAGCGTACAGATCCACGGGGGGAAGACTATTACTGGATGGGCGGCGATATTGTAGAAGAGGGCAATGATGAAGAGACTGATGTAGCAGCTGTTAATCAACAGCGGATTTCGATTACTCCGATTAGACTTAACTTGACTGATTTTGAAGCGATTGAGGAATTAAGTCAGAAGGATTTGGATATTTTTTAAAGATAAAGTTAAATTGATATATTGTTGCAGTTTAGAGTTGATATCTTGCAAACGCTCCGAAAATCAGCCCTGATTAATTAGCAATAAATTAACCTTAGAGCTACTGTTTGAATACCCTACTTTATATGTTAGCCATTTTCTCTTTTGGGGCTGCTTTAAAGTCGCTTGTTGCAAGATATCAACTAATTGTGCAAAATTATCGGAAGTGGCGTGAAACCATATTAACGAAATTTCCGTTCTGTAATTACAGTCTGGGAAGTTTCTCCGCTCTAGATCTTTTTTCTCTTCTGTTGCTAATTGCAAATAAGTTAGACTCTCATGATGTGGCTGAGTTATTTTGAAAGCAATCAGAAGTTGTGATGAAAAAAGCTAGATTTCACTCCGAAACAACCAGGTTGTGATTACAATGTAATACCGCAAATAGTCAATATATGTTTATAGCAACTCTCATTGGTGATAATCACAGCAATATATTTTATTATCAATAGTCAATATGTGTCCAAAGCGACTCTTAAAACTGACCCGGAGCCATGGACGGCGGAGGGTCAGTTTTTGACAGTGAGTAAGACAGGACGTCGAACGAACGGCAAGTGGCGGATACATATTGACTATCACTGCAATATCTTGAAACTGCAACAATATATCAATATTCTGTTAAGAGGTGTGGCCGATAGAGGCCATTTTTTATTTTCTCTAGCCTTTCATAAAATCATTTTAACACAATATAATATACTAAACTGCTTTATGACTTATATGGAGGCTTTATGATGAGCAGATATTCTGATTCTAGTGCAGATAAGTCGACTTTATCGGTGAAATGGATTTTCAGAGGAATAGTTGTTAGCTTTCTGCTGTTATTGGCTGTAAGTATTATTGGGGGACTGATAATTACTTTTATAGATATAGATGATCTAATAATTCAAAAGATATTGATTATATTTAATTATCTATCGATTCTGACTGGATCTTTCTTAACTGGACTCAATGTAGAGGGAAATGGCTGGCTGAATGGAGGCTTAGTTGGATTAGGGCATATTGGATTGATTTTTCTTTTGAGTCTGATGTGGGTAGAGACTTTATTTACTTTGGGAAGTTTAATTATGCTTGGTATTGGTTCGATGACAGGACTCATTGGAGGTATGGCCGGAATTAATTTCAAGGATTAAACAGCATATTTACTTGAATTTTCTTTTCTGCCGAAAACTACCTTTATGATTTAGACGCAGGTCGAATATCCTAAAGGTAGGCTAAAAGTAGAAAAGGAGTAGAGATAAATGGCTATTAACCAACGGGCAGTGGATAATGATTTAGTTGTTCTAGATGAGCTTGCAGACTTCTGGGCAGAAAGGGATTTTGCTTTATATCCTCATCAGATAGAGACAGCCCAGCGGGTGATTGATGAACTTGATGGTAGAGCATTATTGGCTGATGAAGTAGGATTGGGTAAAACAATTGAAGCCGGTTTAATATTGAAGGAGTATATTCTGCGCGGTGAAGTAGAAACGGTATTGATTCTGACTCCTGCTTCGCTGAGCTACCAATGGTGGGTGGAATTAACTAATAAGTTCGATATCGATATCTTCAATAACCGCAAGGGAAAGGGCTGGCATTACTTTGACCATCAGATTGCTTCGATAGATTTAGCTAAAAGAGAACGCCATGCTGAAGTGATCTATCAGAGAGATTTTGATATGGTGATTGTTGATGAGGCCCATAAATTGAAGAATAGTGATACATTAAATTGGCAGTTTGTAAATAATCTATCTCCAGAGTATATGTTGTTTTTGACAGCAACGCCGATACAGAATGATCTGGATGAACTATATAATCTTGTTTCGCTGCTTAAGTCGGAATTATTTAGGGTTAATGATTCTGACTTATTGAAACAGAATTTAGACCAGGTAATGATCAGGAATGAGCGAACTGATTCAGAACTGGACTTTACTGACCGGGATGTAAAGCTGATTCCGCTGGAATTAACGTCGCCAGAACAGCAGCTCTATGACGGGATTACTGAATTAGTTAAGCAGGAGTATGACCGCTGTAGAGCAGAGAATAGGAATCTGCTCCATCTGGTGACTCTCCAGCGGGAGATCTGCAGCAGTTCCTTTGCAGTGATTGAAACTCTACAGAATTTTTTGAACTCGGCTGCAGAAGAATTAGTGCCGAAAGTAGAACAGCTATTACAGTTAGCAGAAGAAATTCAGATTAATCAGAAGGTACAAGTGGTAGAGGAGTTATTAAAAGAGATTGATGGACAGGCTGTTATTTTTACTGAATATCTGGCTACCCAGAATTATATCTGTTACTATCTTTATCAGCGCGGGCTGATGCCTGTCAAATTCGATGGAACTTTGAATGATACTCAAAAGGAGCGGGCTAAGCGCTTCTTTGCTGAACAGGGAGATGTGTTAGTCAGTACTGCTGCTGGCCGGCAGGGAATTAATCTCCAGTTCTGTAATGTAATTATTAATTATGATCTACCCTGGAATCCAATGAAGCTAGAACAGCGTATTGGCCGAGTCCATCGTTTAGGCCAGACTGAAGAAGTAAAGATTTATAATCTCTGTACTAAGGGAACTATTGAAGAGAAGATAGTGAATGTATTACATGATAAGATCAATCTCTTTGAATCAGTAGTCGGTAATCTGGATAAGATAGTTAATAATTCAAAAGAACATAATCTGGACAAAAGTATTCTGGATGTTATTGTTAATCAAGAAGGGGAGGAATTAGAAAAAAGCCTTGAAGAACTGCTTACTGAACAGATAAAGTAAAAGTATCAACAAGGAAAGGAATCAGTTATGGCTGATAAGAAGTGGTATCAAGTGGAGATAGATAAGATATTAAAAGAATTTAAGACTAACAGAGAAAAAGGCTTGACTGATGAAATAGCAGCAGAACTGTTAAAAGAGTATGGAAAGAATATAGTTCAGCAGAAGAATCAGCGGACTCTTGTTGAGATGTTTCTGGATCAATTTAAGAACTTTTTAGTGATTATTCTTCTGCTGGCTGCTGTAGTTTCTGGAATTGTTGGTGAAGTGAAGGATACAGTAGTGATTTCAGTAATTGTTATTCTGAATGCTGTTTTAGGTGTCTTTCAAGAACATAGAGCAGAGGAGTCGCTGCAGGCCTTACGCAGAATGGAGACGCCTACAGCTCGAGTACTGCGTAGCGGTAGATGGAGAGAGATTGATTCAAAAGAGTTGGTTCCCGGCGATATTGTTGAATTGGAAGCAGGAGATGCTGTTGGAGCTGACCTCCGTATTATCTCTGCTAATAATCTGGAAGTACAGGAGGCTGCTTTAACCGGTGAATCGACTTCTGTAGAGAAGAATAATGGAGAAAGAGTAGTTGAGATCTTTAAACAAATAATTTGATTTATAGTGGTTTTTCCTTTGACAGATGGATAGTAACATGGTATACTAAGTATGTTGAATAAATTTATTAAGTGTAAGAAAAAATAGGAGGAATTAGTAATTATGAAAACAGGAACAGTAAAGTGGTTTGATGGAAAAAAAGGTTATGGATTTATTGAAGTACCAGGAGAAGATGATGTATTCGTACATTTTTCTGCAATTGAGGAAGAAGGATTTAAGACATTAGAAGAAGGACAAGAGGTGCAGTTTAAAGTAGTAGAGGGCGATAAAGGTCCTCAAGCTGAAGAGGTAACTAAAATATAACTGCCTATTATGGAGAATAATATAAATTCTTCTGATAAGAGCCTTCCGTTTAGCGGGAGGCTCTTTTTAATTTCTATCAAACATTTGCATTTTTATACGTTGTTGTGTATAATTATAATCAATGTTATATTGATATATTGTTGCAGTTTAGAGTTGATATCTTGCAAACACTTGCCGTTCGTTTAAGATATTGCAGATTATAGTCAACAAATCTCTTACGCTTGCCATTCGTTCGACGTCCTGTCTCACTCATTCTCAAAGATTAGTCCTCCACCGTCCGTGGTTCCGGACTAATCTTAAGAGTCGCTCTAGAGAAATGTTGACTATTTGTAATCTAATATATTATCATGTATCTAGAGTAACTTCTAAATGTAACTTTCATTGATGATAACACTTTATTACAGATAGTCAATATGTGTCCAGAGTGATTCTTAAAACTGACCCGGAGTCATGGACGACGGAGGGGCAGTTTTTGACAGTGAGCGAAACAGGACGTTGAGCGAACGACAAGCGGCGGATACATATTGACTATTCCCGTAATATCATGAAAGAAACTATATTAGCTGCAAATGGAAAGTGACACAATATATCAATAAAGTTGCAACTTTTAAAAGTTGATTATCAAAAAAGAGGTGATACCAATGATTAAAGCAGGAATTATAGGAGCAACCGGCTATGCCGGAGCTGAATTAGTCCGCTTATTGACCAATCATTCTAAAGTAGAGATAGAATTTCTGACCTCGAGAAGCTTTACGGGACAGAAGATATCTGAAGTTTATCCTGCTTTAGCGGGAATTGTTGACCTAAAGTGTGAAGAGATTGATATAAAACAGCAGGCTAAAAGAGTAGATATAGTCTTTACGGCTTTACCGCACGGTGTTTCTATGTCGGTAGTACCGGAGTTAATTAAGGCTGGCGTAAAAGTGATAGATTTAAGCGGAGATTATCGTTACAGTAGCCAGAAGATCTATGAAGACTGGTATCAGCAGAAGCATGAAAGCTCTGAGTTGATTGATAAAGCAGTCTATGGGCTGCCGGAGCTGAATAAAGAAGAAATTAAAGAAGCCGGTTTGGTAGCCAATCCCGGCTGTTATCCTACTTCGGCTACATTAGCTTTGGCGCCGGTAGTAGAAGAAGGGCTTGTTGATAGTCAGAGCATCATTATTGATGCTAAATCCGGAGTGACAGGAGCCGGTAGAAAGCCCAGTCGGGTAACCCATTTTTCGGAAGTAGCCGAAAGCTTTAAGGCCTATAAAGTTGGTGAGCACCGCCATACATCAGAAATAGAGCAGAATTTAGCCGGTTTATCAGCTAAAGAGGTTATACTTTCTTTCACACCTCATTTAGTGCCTATGAAACGGGGGATTCTGAGTACGATTTATGCTGATTTAACCCAGAAGGTAAACAGCAAAGAGTTAATAGAATTATACCAGAAATTCTACAGTCAAGAACCTTTTGCCCGCATTAGACAGGAGGAAAAGATGCCGGAGGTTAAAGAGGTAACAGGTTCTAATTACTGTGACTTAGGAATTAAGCTAGATAAGCGGACGGGAAGACTAATAATTATTTCTGTGATAGATAATTTAATCAAGGGAGCCAGCGGCCAGGCTATCCAAAATCTGAATCTAATGTCTGATTTAGATGAAAAAGAAGGTTTGGATTTTGCAGGAATAATTCCATAGTCTAGTGAATGTAGTAATAAATAAAGGAGGCGATGGTATGGTTACTAATCCAGTAGAAGTAGAGTTCAAAGATCTATCAGGGGGAATTACTAATACGCTAGGATTTTTGGGAGCAGGGATTAATTGTGGCATCAAAGAGTATGAAAAGGATTTAGCTTTGATATATAGTGAAACAGAGGCAAATCTGGCAGCTGTTTTTACTCAGAATCAAGTTAAGGCAGCGCCGGTCTTGATTGGTCAAGAGATCAAGGAACGCGGTACGGCTCAGGCCTTTATTATCAACAGCGGTAATGCCAATGCCTGTACCGGCGAAGAAGGATTTAAGAATGCTAATAGGATAAATGAATCACTGGGAGAGGAGTTAGGGATCGATGCTGATTTAATCTTTCCGGCTTCGACAGGAATTATCGGTCAGCAGCTGCCGATGGAGGCTGTAACTTCTGGAATTGAGGAGATTACAGATCAGCTCCATCCCGCCGGCGGAAAGAAGGCCTGCCGGGCGATTATGACTACAGATACCTATCCTAAGGAGATGGCTGTGGCTTTTGAAATAGATGGCCGGGAAGTAATCTTAGGCGGTATGTCTAAGGGCTCAGGAATGATTGAACCCAATATGGCGACAATGTTGGGTTTTCTTACAACTGATCTTAATATTTCTCAGCAGTTGCTGCAGGAAGCATTGACTGAAGCTGTCGATGAATCTTTCAATCGGATTACTGTGGACGGTGATCAGAGTACAAATGATGCAGTGGCTATTATGGCTAACGGTCAGGCAGGAAATGAACAGATCAATCATAAGGGAGATAATTACTATAAATTCCTGGCTGCATTAAAGGAAGTAACCAAGTATCTAGCCCAACAGATAGTTAAAGACGGCGAAGGAGCAACTAAATTTGTAGAAATAGAGGTAGTAAATGCTCTGACTTTAAGTGATGCTAATTCCATTGCTAGAGCAATAGCAAACTCCCAATTAGTTAAGACTGCATTATTCGGCGAAGATCCTAATTGGGGCAGAATAGTAGCTGCCGCAGGCTATTCCGGCGGTCAGATAGAATTAGACAGGCTAGATTTAGAGATTAATGGCCAGAAACTGCTGGTAGACGGAAAACAGGAATTAACTGATCCTGAAAAGCTGCGTGATCTGTTAGCCCGTGATGAGATTAAGATCAAGCTTAATCTACATTTAGGTTCGGGACAGGCCAAAGTCTGGACCTGTGACCTTTCATATGAGTATGTTAAGATTAATGGTGAATATCATACGTAAAAATATAATTTATAGTTGAGAAGTGGAGTGATAAAGTGGAGGACTTAATTAAGAAAGCAGATATATTAGTTGAAGCATTACCTTATATGCGTAAATTTCATGATAAAACAGTAGTAATTAAGTACGGCGGTAGTGCTATGGTTAATGATGAGATTAAGAAGTCAGTATTAGAGGATATTACATTACTTAAGTATGTAGGAGTTAATCCGGTGATTGTCCACGGTGGTGGGCCAGTAATTAATGAGACCTTGGATAGATTTGGAATCGAGAGTCAGTTTCATCAGGGACTTAGAATTACGACTAAAGAGATTATGGAAGTTGTGGAGATGGTTTTAGTAGGACAGGTCAACAAAGAGATTGTTTCGCTGGCTAATCAATTCGGCAGTAAATCCATCGGCATCTCCGGTAAGGACGGTAATTTGATTGAAGCTGAGGATTATGAACTGGAGGATGATGTAGATTTAGGATATGTTGGACAGGTAACAGAGATTAATCCTGAGGTGCTGGATAATCTGATAAACAGCGGTTTTCTGCCGGTTGTATCGCCGATCGGTGTCGGTTCAGAAGGTGAGAGTTATAATATTAATGCTGATTTAGTTGCTGGACAGCTAGCAGCGGCTTTAGATGCTGATAAGTTAATTCTACTGACAAATGTTGAGGGGATCTTAGAAGAAGAAAGTGATAAAGATTCTTTGATTTCCTCGCTGACAATAGAAGAAGCTGAGGATATGATAGAAACAGGACAGATAGCCGGGGGAATGATTCCTAAGGTGAACTCCTGTATTGATGCCTTAGATGGCGGAGTGAGGAGAACACATATTCTGGATGGTAGAATATCCCATTCTTTGCTGTTGGAGATATTTACTGATAGAGGAATCGGAACTATGATAACTAAATAAGAGGAGGGAGTAGAATGAAGAAGGAAGAGATTGTCCAGGCAGATAAAGATTACTTTATGAATGTCTTCAATGATCGAGTACCGATTGTAGTTGATAAAGGAGAAGGCGTGAGAATCTATGATAAAGATGGTAATGAATATCTTGATTTTTTAGCCGGAATTGCAGTTAATGCCTTAGGCCACAGTCATCCGAAGGTTAATGAAGCAATCAAGGAGCAGGTGGATAAAGTAATTCACTGTACCAATATCTATTATATCGAACCGCAGGCTAAACTGAATGAATTGCTGGTGGAGAATTCAGCCGGTGACAAAGTCTTCTACGGCAACAGCGGAGCGGAAGCCAATGAAGGAGCAATTAAGCTAGCCCGGAAATACTTTAAAGCGCAGAATGAGGATCGTTATGAGGTGATTACAACTACAAAGTCCTTCCACGGCCGGACGCTGGCTACAATAGCTGCCACAGGCCAGAAGAAGTATCAGAAGCCCTTTGTACCGCTGCCCGAAGGCTTTAAATCAGCACCGTATAATGATTTAGAAGCTCTCAAGGAAGCAGTTACCGATAAGACTGCTGCCATTATGGTCGAACCGATTCAGGGTGAAGGTGGTATCAATCCGGCCACTCAAGAGTATCTCAAGGGCATCAGAGAATTATGTGATGAGGAAGGTATTTTACTTATTTTAGATGAGATTCAGACAGGCCTTGGCCGGACTGGCAAGCTCTTTGCCTACGAGCACTACGGCATTGAGCCGGATATCTTTAGTCTAGCTAAAGCTTTAGGCAACGGCGTACCGGTTAGTGCTTTTCTGGCTAAAGAAGAGGTGGCTGATGCATTTACTCCCGGTGATCACGGTTCTACCTTCGGCGGTAATCCTTTAGCCTGTGCTGCAGCCTATGCAACGCTGAGTACCATTCTGGAGGAAGACTTAGTTGAGTATGCAGCTGAGATGGGAGATTACTTCCAGGCTAAGCTGCAGGATTTAGTTGAAAAGTATGATGTAGTGGACAGCATCCGCGGTAAGGGGCTGATGATTGGCCTAGAAGTTGAGTTTGATGCTAATGAAATAGTCAGTGAGGCCTTCGAGCAGGGTTTATTGATTAATGCCGTCAGTGATACGACGCTGCGCTTTGTACCGCCGCTGATTGTAGAAGAGAGTGATATTGATGAAGCAGTGGCAATATTGGAAGAGATAATTGCAGAGTCATAGATGTCAACTTAAATTGTTGCAGTTTTGTACTTTCAAGATATTGCAGATTATAGTCAATATGTATCCGCCGCTTGCCGTTCGTTCGACGTCCTGTCTCACTCACTCTCGAAAACTAGCCTTCCACCATAGCCAGCATACAAACCAATGCTGGCTATGGGATGAACTTATTGAGCAAAGAGATAATATTAATGCTCTGATTTAAAAACAAGGAGCTAAAATCTGTTTCTCTACAGCCTCCATGGTTCCGGGTTAGTTTTAACGACGGACAGGACGTCCTAGTACTGGCGCTGCAACAGGACGTTGCGGTTAGCGCCAGTGAGAGTCGCTCTGGACACATATTGACTATTGATAACAAAATGTATTGCTGCAATTACAGCACAGAAATTTCATTAATCTGGTTTTAACACGCCCCTCAGATTATTTTGCACAATTAGTTGATATCTTGCAACAAGCGACTTTAAAGCAGTCCCAAAAGAGAGAATGATTATCATATAAGCTAAAATTTTAAAATTAGCTATAAGGGCAATTTATTACTGAATGACTAGGACTGATTTTCGGAGCGTTTGCAAGATATCAACTCTAAACTGCAACATTATCTCAATATATTTTAAGCTTTTCTATAAGTAGGTATTATATGTGTCCAGCCTTTCATCTTACCGTATTCAATTAAATCATTAAAGAGTTCAACCTCTTCGTTATAGAGATCAAAGAACAACTTACGCAGTTTATCATTTCTGATGGTTTCGATTACTGCTCCAATGTGGGAGTCAATAGCTTCCTGGATTCCTTTGAGAATGACCCGGTAGGCAAATTTATCTTCCATGATTTCTGGATCTATCTTTGCTTTTTGAGAAGCTGGGGGTTTTTCCGGGGTTGGTACTTCATATTCAGTTGCTTTCTCTGCCAGTAATTTAGCCTGTTTTTGAAGGATTTTGTTTCCCTGTTCCAATATTAATTTAAATTCTGTATCGTGAACGAAGTCTAGGAAGATACGGGTCAGTTGGACTTGGTCATACCTTAGATTAAGATGATCCCAGATATGGCCTGCTTCTCCGGCAGATAACTGCTCTTTTTCACCCGGTTGGTGGGTTTTAAATGAAGGGGCTACATCAGTCCAGCCTTTTGTTTTCCCATACTTATAGAGGTTTTCATAATTATTTAGGTGATTTTCGACAAAGTCTATAAAGTATCTTCTTAACTTATCATTATAGGTAGTACTGCTTATCGAACGGCTTAAAAAGTATAGTTCTGATATTAAATCAGAATAAATTCTTCTAAAGATCAGTTTATCAGTGATTATATCAATATGGGCAGAAGTTTGTAGTTGATCAGAGGGTTTGGCGGGAACTTTAACTTTATACTTATCAGCTAAATTCTCCAGCATAGTTATCTGTTCTTGAAAATCTTCGATATGTCCATCAAGTAGCAAGTCAAAATCGCGATCATGGACAAAGTTTCGATAGAGCTTATAAGTTTCAATACTTATATATCTAGCCCTTAGGGCATTCCAGAGATTATATGCTTCTGTTGAAGAAATCTGTTCTTCAGTAGTAATTGATTTTTTGAAGATAGAGATATCGGGTAGCAAATCAGAAAATTCCATTTTCATAACCTCCTACATTATTAGTTTGGTTAGAGATGATTTTGTTATTCTGCCAACGCTTCCTGGCCGTATTTAGTAATTATCCAGGCAACTAAAACTCCGAATAACATATGCTCACTTACATGATAGAGATTGGTGCCGGCATCGATAGGGTCGATTCTACCTATTTTAATGCGTAACATTACTCCAAAAGCAAATAGCCACCAAATGCCTCCAACAGATAATCCTTTAGCCCAGAAGTAATCTGTACCTGTGATAGATAAAAGATATACTATAGTTATTGCTAGGAGTATAGCTGTTGAGTAATCACTGATTGCTCCTACAATTAAAGCCGGTACAGTATCTACATCCTGAATTCTAAAGTAAGCTGAAGCTGCAATCTGCCACATATGATACTGATTAATATTTAGTAGATAGAAGATGTAATCTAAGATATTAATTGGTATATTAATAAGAATACCGGTCATTATACCTGAGAAGTATTTATCCTTGATGTTGAACATGACAATCCTCCTTTATTTATAAGTCCCGATTCCTTCCTTGACCATACCCGGCCGTCTAATGTTGGATTTAACTTCAATTGTCACCGGCAGCTTGGAATAGATTTGATCCCAGTTATCTTGCTTCTCTTTAAACTCCTGGGGATACTTATTCCTGATGGTTTCTCCAAAGCCGAAGATATCGGCCTGATACTGCTGGCTCTTCTGTAAACCATTGATAATTTCATTCTTAATTACCTGGGCAAAGCGCTGGTCCAAGTGGGTTATGTTGCCCACTTTAGTGATATCATACTTGCGGATTTGGGCTTCTGAAATATTACCTTCGACAGTAATCTCTACCTTCATTTTAAACTCTCCGTCTTCAAGCTCTGGTTCTACACTGGAGGTAGCTTTTAGCACTTCAATCCCGATTCTTTTATCTTCATCTGGTGCTTTAATTAAGACAGGACCGATGATTTCTGACGGTTTCTGAACCCAGTTTAGGCCGCGGGTTTCCTTTCTAGTTAGCCAGTCGACTAATTTATCTCCTTTAAACATAGCGGCGCCGTTGATGTAGATTAAGTTATCTTTATTCTCCTCTCCTTCCTCTTCGGGACCGCCTGGCCTTAACTCGACTGCAGCTGTAACTGGATCTGTAGTATTGCTGAGCGCCGAAACAGTAAACTCCCGTAGATTGGTGGAATAGATCGATCCGCTGATGCTCTGACCATCGATGATCTGTTTGACGGCTAAGATCGGTACTGTTTCGACTCCATGCGGAGCTTTAAGAATATCTTCAGCCTCTCCTTTGGCAATTATTATATAGGCCCGGCGGCGGATCTCAGGATCGCGGTTGAAGAAGTCGATATAGGGTTTGATCCCCTGCCGCGCTAGTTCTTCTCCGATGATATATACTTCAGTATGAGGATAAAAAGGCTTGCGGCCGATTGTCTTAACTAGATTACGGTTGGCCTCGAAGATGCTGTAGCCGGTAGTTGAGGTAGTCCAGAATTGGCTTGATTGGCCTGCCTGTCCTCCACCGCCACCGGGTTGGCCTCCTCCCTGTTGTGGATTGGGGCTGATCATCTGGATAGTAAACTTAATGCGGTCTTCCTTTTCGGCTAGATCAATGCCGACGCCCTTAACGAGAGCTAAAGTATCGAATTCGCGGGCGCTCCAGCAGCCGCTTAAAGTAATTGCTAGAGATAGGATCAGCAGAAGAATGACTGTTTTTTTGAGGTTAGCTGGTTTCATTGGTCTGAATCCTCCTTAAGATACTAATAATCAATAATACCAGCGGATAGAAGGTCTGAATAGCTAGATAGTATGGTATAGTTGACATTATAAATTTAGATATTTCTGCTACGTTTTGAAAGTAATAAAATCCAAAGTAGAAGATGATCGGTAGAGTAAAGGGAATTAAAATATAATAAGTAGAAAGCCCCAGCAGCTTCTGTCCAGTATAGACAGCACCATAGATGAAGATAGCTGCTTTAAAGATATTGCCTCCGACCCAGTAAAAGATAAATAGCGGATCAAGCCGTTCGAGAAAGCCCAAAGCTTCAGCATATCTATGTACTGACAGCAGAGGAAAGGTTAACTCACTGGCCAGTTCTGCTCCAAATAACATTAAAGCCGAGAGAATAGTCATTAAGAATAGAATACCTAAGATTATAATTGCTCCCAATAGGGATTTATAAGCTTCTTTCTGCTTTGCTAGCTGTGGGGCAAGGATAAGGATTAAGAAGAATTCACCAAAGAATCTCAAACCTGGATAAGCACCCTTTAGTACCGGTGCTATACCATCGCCTAAGACAGGTTGAATAAAGGCAGTTGATAAGTCCGGGACTATCATTAAGAATATCACCAGAAAAGTAATTATAAAGAAGTAAAAGATGATTTCAAAGGAACGGGCCATCACTTCTAAGCCGTAGTAGACAAAGGCTGCTGCTGTTAATAGAGTAGTCAGAATAAAGAACCAGAGTGGAGTCTCCGGCATATAGACACCAATCATGATTTCAGCAGTATCACGGATAACAATTCCGCTACTGATCAGAAAGTAAGCTATTAATCCTAGTCCTACCGGAATAGTTAAGAGATTCCCCAATACTTGGCGGTTAAAGTTAATCAAATCAGTTCGCCCCATTCTTCTGGTTAATAATATATAAATAACAGCATTGATTACAGCAAAACTGATTAATAAGATACCTGCCAGCCAGGCATCCTGCTTAGCCCGGGTAATGACTAATTCCGGCAGAAAGACTATCGAAGTAGCCAGGACAGTAACTACCAATAATAGAGTTGCCTGATAAGTAGAGATTCTAGTCTTCATCTGTCTCTCCCTTCCTCAGCTTTGATTCCTCTGATGAGACTGATGATTAATAATAATAGTGGGTAGAACACCTGAATAAAGAGATAATACGGTATAGCAGTAGTTAAAAATTCAGCGATCTCTGCTACATTCTGAAAGTAATAAAAGGCAGTATAAAAGACTGGCGGTAAAGCAAATGGAATTAAAGCATAATATGTAGATAGTCCGAGCAGCTTCTGCCCGATATAGATACCACCATAAAAGAAAATAGCCGTCTTAATGATTCCGCTGCCGATCCAGTAAAAGATAAATAGCGGATCAAGCCGCTCTAAAAAGCCCAAGGCTTCAGCATATCTATGGACTGACAATACCGGAAAGGTTAAGTTACTGGCTAATTCTGCTCCAAACAAGGCTAAACTCGAGATAACAGCAATTAAAAATAAGGTACCGATAATACCAATTGCTCCTAATAATGATTTATGGGCCTGATTCTGTTTAGACATCTGCGGGGCAAAGAGCAGAATCAAAAATAATTCACCGAAAAAAAGCAGGCCGGGATAGGCTCCCTGCAGTATCGGCTTGATTCCTTCTGCTAACATTGGCCGTAAGAAGGATAGGGATAAGTCTTTAATTACAATCAAGAATGCAAATAGATAGGCTACAAGGTATAGATAGAATAATATTTCAAAGGAACGGGCCATAACCTCTAGTCCGTAATAGACAAAAGCCGCTGCTGTTAAGAGTCCGGTTAGAATAAAGAACCAGAGTGGAGTTTCAGGCATATAAACAGCAACCATAATTTCTGAAGTTTCGCGGAGAATCACCCCACTACTGATCAGAAAGTAAGCTATTAAGCCCAATCCTAAAGGAATAGTCAAAACTCGGCCTAGCACTCGGCGGTTAAAGTTTATCAAGTCAGTGCTTCCCATTCGTCTAGTTAGTAGAGTATAGATAAGGGAAATAACTCCCATAAACCCGATTAACAGAATGATTGCTATCCAGGCATCCTGTTTAGCCCGGGTAATGATTAATTCCGGTAAAAAGACTATTGAAGTAGCTAAGATGGTAACTACTAATAATAGAGCTGTCTGATAAGTAGAGATTCTTGTCTTCACTCTTTATTCTCCTTTATTAATCATCTTCTGTTAGTTTATACTTGAAGAAGAACCGTCTGCTGGGCTGATTATCCTGGCGGGTCTGATCTTCGTTTTCTAGAGATTCAGGCCGCGTATTCATCAGTAGATACGGTACCCGTATAAAGAAGTCTCTTAAGTCTGTAAGCTGCAGTGGAGCTATCGGTTTCGTATAGGGGACTCCGAAGGATCTTAAACTGGTTAGATGCATTGTAACTAACAAAAAGAGAATAGTCATCCCATAAAATCCAGCTATACTTGCTGCTCCAACAAATAATAGCCTTAGTATTAATAAAGTATTACTAAATTCTAATGTAGGAGTTAAGAAGACAGCAATTCCGGTCAGTGAACCGATAATTACTCCATCAGGGCTTAGAAAACCAGCGCTGATTGCTGCCTGACCTAAAATCAAGGCGCCGACGATAGTTACTGAAGAGCCTAAGCCGGTAGGAATTCGGGCTCCGGCTTCTCTAATCCCTTCAAAGAAGAGGCCGTAGACTATCATTTCCACAGCTATAGGAAAAGGAACTCCTTCCCGGGCAGTATAGATTGAATTAACCAAGGTCAGCGGTAGTACTTCTTGATGAAAGCCCAGTAGTGAAATATAGAAGGCCGGTAGAGTGGCAGCAACTAGAAAGGCAGAAAACCTAATTATTCTGATTACAAGAGTATAATAAATACGGGAATAATAATCTTCAGGACTGATTAAATTCTCCATAAAGAGTTTAGGAACTGTTAAGACTGTAGGGGTACCGTCAATTAAGATAGCTACTCGTCCTTCCAATAAGCCGGCAGATATTATATCAGGCCGCTGAGTCAAATATACTGTTTCAAAAGGGGACAGCGGATTATCTTCAATTAATTCCAGCAGATGCTGGGCGCTATTAATTCCGGCTACTTCAATGCTTTCAATTCGTTTTTTGACTTCCTTTACAATCTTTTGGTTAGCAACTCCGTCGAGATAGATTACATTTATCTTAGTTTTGGTCTGTCTTCCTTTAGTGAAGGGCTCTATCTTTAAGTTATCATCTTTAATTCTTCTTCGAATTAATCCGGTATTGGTTTTGATATTCTCCATAAAGGAGACATTAGGACCGCGGACAGTTCGTTCGACTACTGGGTCAGGGACACTCCGCTCTTCCCAGCCCTGGGTGGCGATGCTGAATACATAGGGGGTCTGGTCGATAAGTAGGATTGATTTTCCAGCCATTAAGTCAGTTATTGCTTTTTCTATTTTATCTAATTTGGTCATATCCTCAGCATCAATAATCTGGTTTTTAAGGACTTCTGCATCTTTATCTTCTATCAATGCCTCCAAGTCTGAGTTCTGCTTGTGGGATAGGATAGGCTTTAAGATATGATTATTAATTATTTCTTTATCGACTAAATCAGTAATATAGACCAGGGTCATCTTAAGCTGATTATTATCTCCATCAGCTGGTTTGATATCTCTAAAGCGGACATCATCGATCTTGTCTAGACGTTTTTTCAGCACTGCTTCATTTTCAGCCAGACTGTTGAAAAACATATCAGCAGTATCCTCTTTTTCATTCTGTTGTGCTATGTACTTATCCTGTAGCCACTTCTTTAACTGCTGCCACATATATATACCTTCTCCTTTATTTAAGCAAGTAAGTATAGTTTTATTGATATAATGTTGCAGTTTAGAGTTGATATCTTGCAAACGCTCCGAAAATCAGCCCTAGTCAATCAGCAATAAACTAATCTTAGAGATACGATTTAAAGAGCCTACTTTATATGTTAATTATCTTCTCTTATGGGGCTGCTTTAAAGTCGCTTGTTGCAAGATATCAACTAATTGTGCAAAATTATCTGAGGAAGCGTTAAAAAAAACAAACCAATGAAATTTCTGTACTATAAATAGTCAATATGTGTCCAGAGCGACTCTTAAAAACAGTTTGGAGCCATGGACGGCGGAAAACTGTTTTTTGAGAGTGAGCGAAACAGGATGTTGAGCGAACGACAAGCGGCGGATACATATTGACTATTCCTGCAATATCATGAATGAGACCATATTAGCTACAAGTGGGAAGTGACACAATATATCAATAAAAAGTAGAGAATTAAGATTAGCTCACAAATTATTCTTTGTAATTTGCTTTTTTTTATTCTAAATTTTTTTATCTGAGTCCAGTCTGTTTTCTTGGGAATTATGAAGCGTCTGTTTGATCTTCTTATATCCTAATGCTCCCAATAAGTAGACTACACTAATTAGAATTATAGTTCCTCCTGGAGCTAAATCTTGATAGAAAGAGATAATTAAACCGAGATTAACTGCCAGCAGACTAAAGATGATGCTGTACTTAATTGTGTCTTTAAAGCTAGTTGCTAGCTGGAGGCCGGTTGCTACTGGAAGAGTAATCAACGAAGATACTAATAAGCCGCCGATAATCCTCATCGATAATGATACAGTAACTGAGACTAGAATCATGAATAGAATATTAAGTCCTTTAACCGGAATTCCGGCCAGTCTGGCTTCCTCTTCATTGAAGGCAATAGCAAAGAAACCGTAATAAAAATAGATAATAATACCGATGATTATAATTCCCAGCGGGAGAACAGTAAATAGATCCTGATTAGTAACTAGCGAGATACTGCCGAATAGATAACTGAAGATTCCTGAATTGCCATTAATTAAACCGATTAAAATAGTAGCTATTCCCAGACCAGCAGCTAGAATTATCGACAGTGATAATTCTGCGTAGTCTTTATAATTCTGCCGCAGCTTTTCGATACTTAAAGCAGCCATAATTGAAATTATAAGTGCCATATAAAGAGGATAAACACCTAAAAACATTCCTAAGGCTATACCGGCTAAGGCTACATGGGATAGAGTATGGCCGATTAAGGCTAATCGTTTTAAGACCAGAAAGGTTCCGATTAAAGGACAGATGACTCCGATAATATTTCCGACTATGAAGGCCCGCTGCATAAAGGAATAGCTCAGAATTTCTAACATATCTCCCCCTCCCGTAATTGTTTTTTATCAACAAGTTGACAGTTTTTAACTGAGATAATTCTATCAGTATATCTATAGATAGAATTAAGATCATGAGAGACCATAGTGACTGTAATCTCTAATTCTTGGTTTAGCTTGGTCAGCAATTCGTATAATTCATTCTGAGCATTGATATCTACGCCAGTCAGCGGTTCATCCAGAAAGATAATTTCTGGTTCAGTAACTAATGTTCGAGCAATAAAGATGCGCTGCTGCTGGCCTCCCGAGAGATTACCAATCAGGCTGTCCTTATAATCCAGCATATTAACTAACTTCAATGCTTTATCAATTCTTTCTTCTAACTCGGCTGTTAATAATTTAAAAAAGTTCATTTCTGAATAGAGATTAGAGCCGATAACTTCTCTGACAGTAGCTGGAAAGCTATTGTTAAAGTTTCTGACATTCTGAGGAATATAACCTATCTTAGTCCAGTCGGTAAAATCATTAATTTCAGTCTCTAGTAGCTTTATTTCTCCCTGGTCTGCTGTTAACAAGCCCAGTAACAGCTTTAATAATGTACTTTTGCCGGAACCGTTAGGCCCGATAAAAGCAAGGAAATCTCCTCTGTTAACCTGTAAATTAACATTTTTAAGAATAGGCTCTTCTTCGTAAGCAAAGGATAGATTATTAACTGTAATTACCTTATCCATTACTTCTTCACTGCTTTCTTTAAATTATCAAGATTCTGCCTCATTAAGGAAAAGTAATCTTCATTATTTTGCTGTTCTGTTTCAGTTAGCCCGGCAATTGGATTAAGCGGTAATATTTCAAGATCTGCTTCCTGGGCTAAGGCATTAACGGTTTTTGGACTGGATAATGTCTCTCTAAAAATATAATTTAGATTATATTGATTGGCCTTTTGAGTCAACCGGGCTAAAGTATTCGGTGATGGTTCTTCGTGAGGGGCTATTCCAGTAACCGATATCTGTTCTAACCCGTAACGGTTAGTTAAGTAACCAAAAGCTGAATGAGAGACTAGAATATACTTCTGTTGTTTATCAGCTAATACTGTTTTATACTCCTTATGGAGCTGGTCAATTTGTTGAGCAAACTGGTCAAAATTCTGTTGATAGATCTCTTTATGTTCAGGATCCAGTCTGCAGAATTCTTCTGTTATTACCTCTCCAATCATCTTCATATTGAGAGGATCCAACCAGATATGGGGGTCATTATGATGTTTGTTATGATGGTCAGCAAGTGGAAGCAGGTCAACACTTTTACTGAGATTAACTGTCTTTACTTTGGAACCTTTGAGATTCTGAACTGCTTTATCGGCCCAGGATTCAAGTCCAACTCCATTATAAAAGAAGATATCTGCTGTTTCTAACTGGGCTATTTTCTGCGGAGACGGTTTATAACTATGTACTTCTGCTCCGTTAGGAATTACTAACTTGATATCTATCTGATTACCACCAATTTTAGTTGCTGCATCATATAAAGGATAGAAACTGACATAGGCTGTTGATGTTTCCTGCCCCATTACTGGATTAACTATACTTAACATTAATCCAACTACCAAAAACAAAATTACTAAGTTAAAGGCTCTGTTTAGATTGAACATATTAATCCTCCTTCTGTAAAATAATTGTATTCAATAAAGTATATACTATATTGAATAATAATATCAAGCTGATTAAAAAGATGACTATATAACTATGATTTATTATAATATCCTTTTTTATACGATTAATTCAAAGAAAAAATTATATCTGCAGGTGAAAATGCAGAGTCATAGAAATAGATGATGATTAATGATTATTATATTCTCAGTGAGGCGATAGAATGAAATGCATTATTAAAGCTGATTTAATCTATACTCCTATGAAATCAAAGGCTCAATATTTAGTTATAGCCGACAGTACTGTACTGAAGATAACTGATACTTTAGCTGAATATGATTTATCTAATTTTAAATTAGTAGATTATTCTGGCTGTCAGATTATCCCTGGTTTGATAGATACTCATATTCACGGTGGAGCAGGTGTAGAAGTGATGGAAGCCAGTTTAGCAAGTGTCAAAAGGTTATCTCATTACGGCTTTAAAACGGGGGTTACTTCTCTGCTGCCAACTACTTTAGCAGCTCCTAAATCTCTGCTGCTGGATACTTTAGAGATAATTAAAGAAGCCCAGACAAGCTGTTCTAATATTATAGGTGCTCATCTAGAAGGACCATTTATTAATCCTAAACAGGCTGGAGCCCAGAAGAAAGAGTTCATAACTGCTCCTAATAGAGGTTATGTTGACCGGTTATTAACTGATTATAAGGACTTAATCAAGATAGTTTCTTTAGCTCCCGAAGTTGATGGTGGTTTAGAAATGGTGGATTATTTAGAACAACAAGGGATTACTACCTCTGTAGCCCATTCTGCTGCTTCCTTGGAGGTTATGCAGCAGGCTTTTTCTTATGGTTTAAGCTGTGCTACTCATATCTTTAATAAGATGAATAGTCTACATCATAGACAGCCGGGTACAGTAGGAGCAGTACTGAATAATGACAGCTGCAGCTGTGAAGTAATAGCTGATGGAATCCATATTCATCCGGAAGTGATAGGGTTACTGCTTAAGATCAAGGGAGTGGATAAAGTAATTTTAATAAGTGATAGCATGCAAGCTGCCGGTATGGGGGCTGGTAAATATAATTTAGGTAATCAAAAAGTGACAGTGGATAAGCAGGGTAGAGCCCGGCTAACTGATGGGACTTTAGCCGGCAGTACTCTAAAATTAATAGATGCTGTAGCTAATGTGGTAGAGTTTACGAGATTAAATTTCAGTCAGGCTCTAAAGCTGGCGACAGTTAATCCTGCTTATAAGCTAGGGCTGGAAAGGAAGGGGAGGTTAAAAGCTGATTATGTGGCTGATTTTGTCGTTGTTGATGAAGAGTTAGAAGTGCTGGCTACTTATAAAAAGGGAAGTAAAGTTTATCCAGGTTAATAATGGGTTAGAAGATACATATTGGCTTTATCCTTTTGTCAATACTATAGTTGAAACTATAATTGAAGAGGATGGTTAATATGTTAATTGTAATTATCAGAACAGTTATTCTATATTTAGCTGTGTTGGTAGTTCTGCGGTTGATGGGTAAAAGACAGATTGGAGAGCTGCAGCCTTTTGATTTAGCAGTTACAATTATGGTTTCAGAGTTAGCAGCAATGCCGATGCAGAATACAGATGTTCCATTGATTAATAGTTTATTGCCTATTTCATTAATCTTAATTTTACAGATTTATATTTCTGTAATTAATACTAAAAGTTTTAAGGCTAGAGAGATAGTCTGTGGCAGCCCGGATATATTAATTGAGAATGGACAATTAAATGAAGAGGAATTGAGAAAGAATCGAATTAGTATTCATGAATTATTAGAGGAATTGAGAGTAAAAGGATATCATAATCTAGCTGAAATAGAATTTGCTTTTATTGAAACTAATGGTCAGGTAAGTGTAATTCCTAAATCACAAAATAGGCCGGTTACTCCCGAGGATCTGGAAATAGAGACTGATTATGAAGGTGTTGCTTATTCCTTAATAGTTGATGGAAAAGTATACCAGCCGAATCTAGATGAGGTTGGCTTATCAAAAGACTGGTTAAAGAATGAATTATCCAATTTTGGAATTAATGATTTATCAGATGTTTTATTTGCTAATATTGATTCTTCAGGCAATATATTCTATCAATTATATGATTCTTAATTACCTAGAGAGGGGTTAAATATGAATAAGCTAGTAATCGGGATAACTATCTTTTTAATTTTATTATTAGGATTATCTGTTTATGGTTACAGAGAAGTAGTCAATTCGGCTGAACCAATCTTGGATAAACTGAATAAATTGGAAACTGAGATACAGAATGAAGATTGGCAGACAGCAAAAACAACTAATGAAGCCCTACAGGATAGATGGGAAAAGACCCAAAACTTATGGACTCCTTTAGTAGACCACAGCCGGGTAGATGGGCTGGAGAATTCTTTGATCAAAATCAAGAAAGCAGTAAATGAAGAGGAGAAAACAGAAGCTTTACTTGAAATAGCAGTTAGCAGGAGATTGGTCCAGAATGTACCCAATACTCAAAAGATCAATTTTAAGAATATATTTTAAATTATTCCTCTCTTAATAATAATTACAAAAGAAGTTGAATAATATTACAGGTTATGTTATTCTAAAAGTAATATTTTGTTAAGGAGGAAGGGGAGAATATGATTCAGATTCAGACATTATTAGCTTTTATAGTTTACTTTATCTTTATGATGTCAATTGGGATCTATTTTTATAGGCGAACAGTTGATGTTGAAGATTACTTATTAGGCGGCAGAGGTCTCGGTAGCTGGGTGACGGCCTTATCAGCTCAGGCCAGCGACATGAGTGGCTGGCTGCTTATGGGACTGCCTGGTGCTGTCTATCTGGGCGGAGTAGAACAGGCCTGGATTGCTATCGGGCTCTTTGTTGGTACTTATCTAAATTGGAAGTTTGTCTCCAGTAGGCTCAGAGTTTATACTCAGAAGACAGATGCTATAACTTTAGCTTCATTCTTTGAAGAGAGATTTAAGGATCCAACCGGTTTGCTGCGGATTATATCGGCTCTGATCACATTATTATTCTTTACAATCTATGCTTCTTCTGGACTTGTGGCAGCAGGGAAGCTGTTTGAATCGATATTTAATATTCAGTATGCTGCGGCAGTATTGATTGGTACTTTTGTGATTATGCTTTATACTTTTTTGGGAGGCTTTTCAGCTGTCTGCTGGACTGATTTAGTTCAGGGATTATTGATGGTTTCGACAATAATAATTGTACCTATTTTAGCTTATAATGTTGTGGGCGGATTTGAAGGAGTTAAGACGGCAGCCTTGGCTAAAGGAGCTTCTTTAAGTCTATTACCTGCTGATAGCAGCATATCTATGATGGGTATTATTTCAGCGGTAGCCTGGGGCTTAGGGTACTTTGGACAGCCCCATATCTTGGCTAGATTTATGGGAATTGACTCAGTAAAAAAGATTCCTAAAGCTATGCGGATAGCTGTTATCTGGGTCTTTGTTTCTTTAGGGGGAGCAGTTATCATCGGCTTAATTTCAATTCCGATGTTTGAAAATCTATCCGGAGGAGATCAGGAGAAGGTCTTTATCTATATGATTGATAAATTATTCAATCCTTGGGTTAGTGGAATATTACTGGCAGCTATTTTAGCAGCTATTATGTCTACTATTGATTCACAGCTGTTGGTTTTATCCTCTACTATAACTGAAGATTTCTATAAAAAGATTAAAAAAGATACTTCTGAACAGGAACTGATATATGTTGGTAGAGGCTCAGTGTTAGTGACTTCACTTATAGCCCTCTTTTTAGCTTTAAATCCTAATAATACAGTATTGGGTTTAGTGGCCTATGCCTGGGGTGGATTTGGAGCAGCTTTTGGTCCGATTGTTTTATTTGCTCTTTTTTCTAAGAATACAAGCTGGAAGTCGGCTCTGGCGGGAATGATTATGGGAACTATTGTTTTAATTGTCTGGAAAGAGTTTGACCTGGGAGCAGTATTCTTCGGTAATTCCTTATATGAGATAGTTCCCGGATTTATTGTTAATGTTTTAACCATTTCAATTGTTAACTTAGTTGCAGGTGAGGAAAGTGCTGGCATCTTAACTGAATTTAATGAAGTTGCGGAAGAAATGAATAATGCTTAAAGAGTGAATACTGCTTAAAAGAGCTGGAGGATATTCTTCAGCTCTTTTTCTATATCTCCCTTGAATTTTTATTCATTCTTATGTATAATTATAAAAAGAATAGTATTAAGCTTATATAAATTTAGGAGGGTGAATAATGAAAGCAATTTTAGCTTTAGAGGATGGGACTTATTTTGAAGGAGAATCCTTTGGAGCAGCAGGTGAAGTAACAGGGGAGTTAGTCTTTAATACTAGTATGACCGGATATCAGGAGGTAATGACTGATCCCTCTTACCGCGGTCAGATTGTAACTATGACCTATCCATTAATCGGAAATTACGGTATTAATGATGAAGATAATGAGTCGGATGAGCCTCAGGTAAGCGGATTTGTAGTTAGAGAAAGCTGTAATTATCCCAGTAACTGGCGCTGCCAGAAGACAGATGAGGAGTTTCTTAAAGAGAATAATGTAATTGGAATTCAGAATATAGATACCCGGGCTTTGACTAAGCATATCAGAAACCAGGGAATGATGCAGGCAGTAATTTCGACAGAAGATTTAAATCCGAACAGTCTAGTCCAGAAGGCTAAAGAGAGTAGTCTAAGCTCTGAATTAGTCCAGGAAGTAACTGTTGGGGAGTCATATTTTCTTCAGGCTGATTTTCAATCCAAATACCATATTGCTGTCTTAGATTTGGGAGTTAAGGAGAATATGTTAGATTCCTTTAAGCAGTGTAATGCTGATTTAACTGTTCTGCCGGCTGATACTACTGCTGAGGAGATTCTGGAGCTAAATCCTGACGGTCTCTTTATTTCTAATGGACCAGGAGATCCGAAGGATAATCCTGAGGTGATAGCAGAGGTGGAGAAACTAGTCGGTAAACTACCGCTATTTGGAATCTGCTTTGGACATCAGATTCTAGCCCTGGCGCTAGGAGCCGATACTTATAAGTTGAAGTTTGGTCACCGGGGGGCCAATCATCCGGTTAAGAACTTAAGCACTGGGCAGGTATATATTACCTCCCAGAATCACGGTTATGCCGTCAAGGAAGAGTCACTGCCGGAAGAGATGATAGTAACCCATAAGAATTTAAATGATGATACCGTCGAAGGAATGAAGCATACTAAACTGCCGATCTTTTCAGTCCAGTATCATCCGGAAGCAGCACCAGGCCCACATGATTCAGACTTTCTATTCAATAAATTTATTGAGTTAATAGTAGATTCAGCAGCCTAGGAGGGATGTAAATGCCAAAGCAAGAAGGAGTAGAGAAGGTATTAGTAATCGGTTCAGGACCAATTGTGATCGGGCAAGCAGCTGAGTTTGATTATTCAGGGACTCAGGCCTGTAAAGCCTTGAAAGAAGAAGGAATTGAAGTTGTATTGGTCAACAGCAATCCAGCTACGATTATGACGGATACTGATATTGCCGATCAGGTTTATGTGGAGCCGATAACGATAGATTTTGTTGAGGAAGTGATTAAAAAAGAAGAGCCAGATGGAATTCTGCCTACATTGGGCGGTCAGACAGGATTGAATTTGGCTGTAGAATTGGCTGAAGCTGGTATCTTAGAAGAGACCGGAATTGAACTATTAGGTACTTCCCTGGATTCCATTCAGCGGGCAGAAGATAGAGATAGATTTAGAGCTACTATGGAAGAGATCGGACAGCCGGTAGCAGAGAGTCAAATTATTGATACTTTAGCGGAAGCCAAAGAGTTTGTTGCTGAAATTGGTTTTCCGGTTATCATTCGACCGGCTTATACTATGGGGGGAGCCGGCGGTGGAATTGCTGACAATAGCCAGGAATTAGAGGATATTGTCAGTCGAGGACTGAATAATAGTCCCATAAGCCAGGTCTTAATCGAAAAGAGTATTGCCGGCTGGAAGGAAATTGAATATGAAGTTTTAAGAGATGGAGCTGATAACTGTATTGTTATCTGTAATATGGAGAATATTGATCCGGTTGGTATCCATACCGGTGATAGTATCGTAGTGGCTCCCAGTCAGACGTTAGCAGATCTGGAGTATCAGATGCTTAGATCTGCCTCTTTGGAGATAATTAAGGAATTAGGAATTGAAGGCGGTTGTAATGTTCAATTTGCTCTTCATCCTGATAGTCTGGATTATTATGTTATTGAGGTTAATCCACGGGTCAGCCGCTCGAGTGCCTTAGCCTCGAAAGCAACCGGCTATCCTATTGCCCGAGTAGCAGCCAAGATTGCAACCGGACTGCGGCTGGATGAAATAGAGAATTCCATTACTCAGGAGACTACTGCCTGTTTTGAACCAGCTTTAGATTATGTCGTCTCCAAGATTCCGCGGTGGCCGTTTGATAAGTTCAGTTCGGCTGATAGGGATTTATCAACCCAGATGAAGGCGACAGGAGAAGTAATGTCGATCGGCAGAAACTTCGAAGAATCAATCATGAAGGCTATTGAATCGCTGGACAGTGATCTTGATCTGATTGCTGCTGACTTCAGCCAATTATCAAGGAAAGAATTGATAACAAAACTGGAGATGCCGACAGATGAGCGGTTATTTGTTATTATCGAAGCCCTGCAGCGCGGTTTTGATCTGATGGAGATAGTTGAACTGACAGGTATAGATAAGTTCTTTGTCTTTAA
This sequence comes from Acetohalobium arabaticum DSM 5501, assembly GCF_000144695.1. Taxonomy (GTDB): domain Bacteria; phylum Bacillota; class Halanaerobiia; order Halobacteroidales; family Acetohalobiaceae; genus Acetohalobium; species Acetohalobium arabaticum. The sequence continues at coordinate 1,630,651 of NC_014378.1, read as the reverse complement.
GTTAGCTTACTTAGTGGAACAGGCAGATGAATTAAAGGAAAGTAGTTTAGATGATTTAGAGGCTGATAGACTTGAAGAACTGAAGCGGAATGGTTTTTCCGATGCTTATTTAGCTAAACTGCTTCAGGCTCCAGAAGAAGAGGTAGCAGCTAAACGAAAAGAACTTGGAGTTAAAGCAGTCTTTAAGATGGTGGATACCTGTGCAGCAGAATTTGAAGCGGCAACTCCTTATTATTATTCTACCTACGAACGGGAGGATGAAACATTCGATTCTGAGAAGGACAGCGTATTAGTAGTTGGCTCCGGGCCGATAAGAATCGGTCAGGGTATTGAGTTTGATTACTGCAGTGTCCATTCAGTTAAGGCACTTTCGGAAGAAGGTATGGAGTCGTTAATTATTAATAATAATCCGGAAACAGTAAGCACTGATTATGATACTTCTGATAAGTTATTCTTTGAACCGATAACTGTTGAACATGTATTGAATATTATTGACCGGGAAGATCCCGATGGTGTTATCCTACAGTTTGGCGGTCAGACTTCGGTTAATTTAGCCCAGCTGCTGGCTGAAAGAGGCGTGGAAGTGTTGGGAACTCCGGTTAAGAGTATGGATTTAGCAGAAGATAGGGATAAGTTTACACAGGTGCTGGATGAGCTAAATATCGATTACCCAGCAGGGACGACAGCAACTTCAAGGGAGGAAGCATTAGCGATTGCTGATGATTTGGGCTATCCTTTGTTGGTAAGGCCTTCCTATGTATTGGGCGGCAGAGCTATGCAAGTTGTTTATAAAGAAGAAGAATTAGTAGAATATATGGAGTTAGCAGTCAAGGTATCCCCGGATCATCCAGTGCTAATTGATAGATACATACCGGGCAAAGAAGTAGAGATAGATGCTATTGCTGACGGTAATAATGCAGTGATCCCCGGCATTATGGAGCATATCGAAAAGGCCGGAGTCCATTCCGGAGACAGTATGGCTGTCTATCCGCCGCAGACATTAACAGACCAGCAGATTGATAGAATAGTAGAGGATACAATCAAGATAGTGAAGCGGTTAGAGATGAATGGATTAGTGAATATTCAATTTGTGATTGATAAGGAAGGTAAGCCTTATGTGCTGGAGGTTAATCCGCGGGCCAGTCGAACCATTCCAATTTTGAGTAAGGTAACAGGAGTACCGATGGTGAAGCTGGCTACTAAGACGATGTTAGGGAAGAAACTGCCGGAATTAGGCTATGATTATGGCTTAGTACCGGAGTCAGACTTGATTACAGTTAAGTCGCCTGTTTTCTCTTTTGAGAAGATAACAGATCTGGATGTCTTCTTAGGTCCTGAGATGAAATCAACCGGTGAGGTGATGGGTACTGATACTACTTTCTCTAAAGCCTTATATAAGTCGCTTTTATCGACAGGCTTTAATCTGCCGCAGGGAGGTAAAGTCTTATTATCAGTAGCCGATCGGGATAAAGAAGAGGCTATCGAAGTAGCAGAAGAGTTTGTTGAATTAGGCTTTAGTCTAGTAGGAACACTTAATACAGCCCAGAGAATATCAGAAGCAGGAATCGAGATTGAATCTATTTCTAAGCAGAATGATAAAAAGGATGTTTTTGATATAATTAAAGAGAACCAGGTTGATTTAGTTGTTAATACGCCAACACGCGGTAAGATAGCTGCCAGAACCGGCTTTCAGCTGCGGCGAACTGCTGTAGAGTACGGCCTGACCTGCTTAACTTCGTTGAGTACGGTTAAGGCTTTCTTGAAGATATTGAAACAGGATTTGAATAACTTACAGGTTCTTTCTTTAGATGAATACTTAGCTTAAAGTTGTTGAGTGTCAGTCGAGATGGCTGGCACTTAATTTAGTTTATCCTTTAAAGTTTCTAATTTATTTTCTAATTCTTCTAACTTGTCCATCATTTCAATATTAACAGAATGGGCCGGCATTCTATCCTTTAACTCTTCTATCTGTTCTTCCAGTTCTTTAATTTCCTTCTTTATCTTCTTTTGATTATTGATATTATCAACTCCTGTATATTGATTATTATCCGTATTATAACAGAAGCTAGGGGATTATAAAAGAATATAATTGATATATTGTTGCAGTTTAGAGTTGATATCTTGCAAACGCTCCAGAAATCAGTCCTAGTCACTTAGCAGTAAATAAATCTTAGTATTATGATTTAAAGATTCCGCTTTATATGTTAACTATTCTCTCTTGTGGGACTGCTTTAAAGTCGCTTTTTGCAAGATATCAACTAAATTGTGCAAAATTATCTGAGGGAAAGCGTTAAAACCCAAACCAATGAAATTTCTGTTCTGTAATACCATAAATAGTCAATATATGCTTTCAATAACTCTCATTGGTGATAATCACAGCAATATATTTTATTATCAATAGTCAATATGTGTCCAGAGCGACTCTTAAAACTGGCCCGGAATCACGGACGATGGAGGGCCAGTTTTTGACAGTGAGTGAGACAGGATGTCGAACGAACGGCAAGCGGCGGATACATATTGATTATTCCCGCAATATCATGAATGAGATTATACCGATTATGATAGAAAATTACAAATAAAGGGTATATACGGAAACATTGTAGAGTGACACAATATATCAATATAGTGTAAGTGCCCGAAAATAGAGAAATCCCAATTTTTTTATAAAAAACCTTGAATAATTATTCTCAAAGATGTATAATTATAAAAAAGAGATGAGGAGTGAGTAGTAATTATGGATCATTTATTAACAATTTCTGATTTAACCGATGAAGAGATAAAGCAGATCTTTAGCTTAACTAATAAATTAAAGGAGCAGAATAAGCAGGGAATTGATCATCCAGTTTTGGCCGGACAGACTTTAGGGATGATCTTTCAGAAATCATCAACTAGAACGCGGGTTTCCTTTGAAACAGGTATGTTTCAGTTAGGAGGCCATGGATTATTCTTAAGTTCTGATGATATTCAATTGGGTAGAGGAGAGACGATCAGTGATACAGCCAAGACGCTATCTAGATATGTGAACGGTATTATGATTAGAACCTATGATCACAGTGATGTAGAGGAATTGGCAGCAGCAGGATCAATTCCGGTGATCAACGGTTTAACTGATTTACTGCACCCCTGTCAGGTATTAGCGGATTTATATACTATTCAGGAAAAGCTGGGATCACTGCAGGATAAGAAACTAACTTATATAGGTGATGGCAATAATATGTCTCATTCTCTACTGATTGGTGCTACTAAAGTAGGAATGGATATTTCGCTGGCTGTACCTAACGCCTATAGACCAGATGAAGATATAGTAGCTACAGCAGATAAACAGGCTGAAGAGAGCGGTAGTCAGATTGAGATTCTTACTGATCCTCTTCAGGCAGCTGAAAATGCTGATGCTGTCTATACCGATGTCTGGGCCAGTATGGGCGATGAGGATGAAGCAGAGGAGAGAATGAAAGCCTTTAAAGATTATCAGGTTAATGAAGAAGTTATGAATGCAGCTCAGAATAAGGCAGTCTTTTTACACTGTCTGCCGGCTTATCGCGGTAAAGAGGTTACTGCTGGAGTAATTGATGGTCCACAGTCAGTAGTATTTGATGAAGCAGAGAATAGAATGCATGTTCAAAAGGCAATTATGGTAGAATTAATGGCTGATCAGGCTAAAAAAGAGGATTTATAATCTTTTGCGAGTATAAGTATAAAAGACGTCTAAATTAGGATAAACTAATTAAGGAGGAATTATAATGGATAAACAAAACATCAACAAAATTGTATTAGCCTATTCAGGAGGACTGGATACTTCAGTTGCAGTTAAGTGGCTGCAGGATAAGTATGATGCTGAAGTAGTTGCCTTTGCTGCTGATGTAGGACAGAATGAAGATTTAGAGCCGGTTAAGGAGAAGGCTTTAGAAACAGGAGCTATCAAGGCATATGTAGAGGATTTGAAGGAAGAATTTTTGACTGATTATGCATTTAAAGGACTGAAGGCAGGGGCAAAGTATGAAGCCAAGTATCCACTGGCTACTGCTTATTCTCGGCCATTAATTGCTAAAAAGATGATCGAAGTTGCTAAACAGGAAGGGGCAGATGCTGTAGCTCACGGCTGTACTGGTAAGGGAAATGATCAGGTAAGATTTGATGTTTCCTTTCAAGCATTAGCACCGGGAATTGAGATTGTTGCTCCCCTAAGAGAATGGGAGTTTGGCTCTAGACAGGAACAGATTGATTATGCTGATAAAGAAGGAATTTCAGTAGGAGCTACAAAAGAGAGTCCTTACAGTATCGATCGGAATCTCTGGGGAATCAGCATCGAATGCGGTGTTTTAGAGGATCCAGCTGAAGAGCCGCCAGCCGATGTTTATCAGATTACAACTGATCCAGAGGAAGCACCGGATGAACCGGAGTATGTAGAGGTTACTTTTGAGCAGGGAGAGCCTGTAGCCTTAAATGGTACGGAGTATGGTCCGGTAGAATTAGTAGATAAGTTAAATGGAATAGCAGGTAAACATGGTGTCGGTCGGGTTGATATGGTAGAGAATAGATTAGTCGGTATTAAGTCGCGTGAGATTTATGAAGCACCGGCAGCGACTGTCTTATTGACTGCGCATAGACATCTTGAGGATTTAGTGTTGGATAGAGAAACGGCTCACTATAAAAAAGTAATTGCTGAAAAGTATGCTGAATTGACTTATTATGGACAGTGGTTTTCACCATTGAAGGATGCTTTGGATGCTTTTGTTGAAAGTACACAAAAATATGTAAGCGGTACGATTAAATTGAAGCTGTATAAAGGCAATGCTACTGTAGTGGGCAGAGAATCCGATGAGTCTCTCTATCAGGAGAATCTGGCTACTTATGAAAAGTCGGATACCTTCAATCATGATGCAGCTGTCGGCTTTATTGAACTCTTTGGGCTGCCGTTAAAGGTTGATAGTACAATTCATAAGGAGTAATAAATATATTTAAATGGGGAGGAGAAGAGAGATGAAATTTAAAGTTAAGAAGGCAGAGATGGAAGACAGTAATTTGGTTTTTAGGCTTACAAAACGTGCTTTTCAACATTATAATGTTCCTTCTCGCTCCCCAACGACTCCAGCGTTGTCGGAGACGATAGAGGATGTTGAGGAAGATATTAAAGAGAAGAATATTTTAATTGCTTACCTTAATGATAAGCCTGTTGGCTCAGTTCGGTTCTATTCATCGAATGGAAAAGACTTTTACTTAAGTAGATTGGGAGTAATAGGTGAGTATCAGAACCAAGGTGTCGGCCAGAGATTAGTAGCAGAGGTAGAAAGATGGGCTAAGGCCCAGGGGGGAGAAAGAATTACTCTCTATTCGGCTTACAGTTCAAAAAAATTGATGGAGTTTTATCAAAAACTAGGTTATGAGATTATTGAAATTAGAGATGACCCTGATTATACTCGGGCAGTAATTCAGAAAGAATTAGACCAGGTTGATGCGGGAAAGATTAAGGAGGAGCAGGATTATGAAGCTATGGGGTGGTAGATTCGAAGCTGAGACTGATCAGCTAGTGGAGGAATATACTTCTTCTATCGGCTTTGATCAGCGGCTATATAAATATGATATTCAGGGCAGTATTGCCCATGTTAAGATGTTAGCAGAATGTGGAATTTTAACCTATGAGGAGCGAGACCAGATTATTGCCGGTTTGGAAGAAATTTTAGAAGAGATAGAAGCCGGTGATTTTGAGTTTGAGATTGGACTGGAAGATATCCATATGAATATTGAACAGCGCCTGATTGATAAGATCGGTTCAGTAGGCGGTAAGCTGCATACTGCCCGTAGTCGGAATGATCAGGTTGCTTTAGATATGCGGCTTTATCTTAGAGATCAGATTGAAGCTATTCAGGCTTTAATCGAAAAATTACAGCAGGTACTATTGGAGTTAGCTGAAGAAAATATTGATATTATCATGCCTGGCTATACGCATCTACAGAGAGCACAGCCGGTACGAGTTGCTCATCACCTGTTGGCCTATTATTATAAATTAAAGCGTGATTATGACCGCTTAGAAGATGTCTATAAGCGGACTAATGTACTGCCGTTAGGAGCAGGAGCTTTGGCCGGAACTACTTTTGATATTGACCGGCAGTTTGTGGCTGATGAGCTTGGGTTTGATGGAGTAAGCCAGAATAGTCTGGATACAGTAAGTGACCGGGACTTTGTAATTGAATTTCTAGCTGCTAGTTCTACTCTGATGATGCATCTAAGTAGATTCAGTGAAGAATTGGTGCTCTGGACCTCACAGGAGTTTGATTTTGTTGATATTGATGATGCTTTCTGTACGGGAAGCAGTATTATGCCTCAAAAGAAGAATCCCGATGTACCGGAATTAATCCGCGGTAAGACAGGCCGGATTTATGGCCATCTAATGCAGCTTCTGACAGTGATGAAAGGTTTACCTCTAGCTTACAATAAGGACATGCAGGAGGATAAAGAGGGGTTATTTGATACAGTAGATACTCTGAAGGGAGCATTAGAATTATTTGCTCGAATGTTAGCCAAGACAAGCTTTAATCAGATTAAGCTGGAAGCAACTGCTGAGGACGGCTTTACTAATGCTACTGAGGTAGCCGATTACTTAGTAGAACAGGGACTTCCCTTTAGAGAGGCCCATGAAGTAGTAGGTAAGACAGTTCTATACTGTATTAATGAGGATAAAAAACTGTCTGAACTTGAATTAGAAGAATGGCAGAATTTTTCTGATAGATTCAGCGATGATATCTATCAGAAGATAGATATTGAAACGGCTGTAGATGCCAGAGATTCAGTCGGCGGACCGGCTAAAGAGGAGATTAAGCGGGCGATTACAGCTGAAAAGAAAGAATGCCAATAAAGAAGGGGAAGGGTTGATAAAATGAATTTTATCAGCCCTTCTTTTTTCTTTTTATAAAATTTAAGCTCGATTCAGCAGGTAATTTTTTATTTTATCCAGAATAAAGAGTATAAGAAGCAGGAAGGAGTGACGAAAATGAGCGGTAAATATCGAATCAATAAGATTAAACAAGAACATACTATAATTGAGGATGTATTACCTCTATTAGAGGACTTAGCTGCTTTAAAGAGTATTAAAAGCATCATTCCCGGGCGGATTAATCAGCGCGGTGGTAGCGGAATGCAGCCGTATTTACAATTAAAATATAATACCCCAACCGGAATAAAGGTGTTAGCTAAAACTAGTTCTTCGATTCAGGAAGTATTTGTAGTTACTGATTATCCTGATAAGACTATGCGTTTAATGAAAGAGAATGGCTTGGTAAAGTAGTGTTTTAGAAGGCAGTAGCGGTAGGAAACTATTTAATATAGGGGGGCAGAAGTATGTTTCAAGATTTAAGGCTTGCTATTAGAAAAAATAAAAGAGTGAAGATAGTTTATAAGAATTCTCAACAGGATATTCGCTATCGGCGGGTGGACCCTTATAAAATGACTGATAAAAAATTATACGGCTACTGCCATCTACGAGACCAAAAGATGATTTTTAATTTAGAAAGTATTCTAAGTATTCAGCTTACTGATGAAGAGTATACTATTCAGACTGATTAACCTTCAATTTAACCCCTTCAACTTTTCTCCATATTATAAAACTTAAGTAAGACCAGGAAAGCTCCTTTTTATTCTTGGTATAATCTCTGTCTTGGCTGTAAATATTATTAAGCAGAGCCGTTTTTAAAGAGGTGAAGATTAGAATGGAGATAATTATTTTATTAGTAATATTGATGGGGCTAGGAATTGTTGAATTCAGTACTCTTAAAGCTATTCTATTAAGAGTTGTGCAATTTGGAAATAAATATTCTGGTTTTCTGTCTTTGCTTACAAGTCTAATTTTAGCTTATGCTACCTGGCGTTATGTTGTAATGGGGAGAAAGACTCTTGATTTTATGAGGGAATCCTTTAAAAAGGAATACGAAGAAGATATAAAATTTATGTTTATCCAGAAGCCTAAAGAAGAAATTGTAGATGAATTTGTAACTAATGAGCAATTGATAAAAGGTGATTTAGAAGATGATGCTTTAACTGTAAATGAAGATGAAACTTATTTATATATTAATATTTTTAATTCAGGTCGAAGATTGGTTTCCCATATTCAATTGATCTATCAGGTTAGAATTATTAATCCCTGGGAAGAAGCATTAGTAGAGAATGAGGAAATAAAAACAGTAATTCCGGTTACTATTCAGCCGAATGATTATATTTCTTTCCCCTTAGTTCAGGTGTTGAACTTACCACAAGTGGAGATAGTGATTGAATCTCTGCGCAGCTTTAATGGATTAGGAAAGGAACAGCTGCTTAATTCTCCACAAAGAAAATTAGAATATAAGAACAAAAATTCATAAGTCCGCAAGCAGCTTACGGACTTATTTTATCGTTTTATTCTAAGTTTTCAGCTGTTTTAGTTAGGACTTTAACAGTTATACCAGCAGCTACATATATATCTTTTGCTGATAAATAACCTAGAATAGATTTGTTTAAAAGTATATTGCCTGAAGGTGGAAGTTCATCATCTCCAGCCCAGATAATAAGAGTCATAGGTACTTTAGGTAACACAGGAATGGTAATGCTGTAGTCACCAGTATCAGCTGTTTCTCCATTTAATTTTTTGCCAGCTTCAATTAATTTTTCTGGCTGGTGACCAAATTTATTTACTAAAGGGTCGATAGCTCGGCGTTTAAAAATATCATAATATTGATTGCCGCCGTGAGGAATTTCGCGATAGGAGATTAATTCATCTTTTACCTGAGCACCGCTGGCCTTATTAAGATAATATAAAATAAGTATTTGAATTTTAAGGTCTATCTCCTTATCCTGTTTATCAGCAAGATAGATTTCTCCCTCAGGATAGTCTATAAAGTAATCATCAGCTAAGAATCTTAATCGTAGACGATTATTGTCGGATTGGAAATCTGCTCCGCTATTAGCAGCTAATTCTTGAGGCGGTATCTCCTTAAACTTTTTCCTAGCCTTCTTACGGGCAATGATAAAATTGTTCTGTTCATATTTTTTCATTTTAATCTCTCCTTTTTTATTTATTCATTTTTGTTTTTGTATTATACTTATATAATTGATGATTAGTTTCGAGATTCCTTGCAAAAATTTAATTTTAAGTTTAATATAGGGAAAAAATATTATAGATATTGATTTTTTTATTATATCCAATTATAATAAAAAGCAAAGATTATTTAAAGAATGATGAAAAAATATAATATTAAGAAAATTTATTAATAAAGAAAGTTGGAGGGTAATCAATGGTGGATAAAGAGCAGATTAGAGAAGCGGTAGGTATGATTTTAGATGCAATTGGTGAAGATCCTGACCGGGAGGGATTATTAGAAACTCCTGATAGAGTAGCAAGAATGTATGAGGAAGTTTTTAGCGGATTGCATAAAGATCCAGCAGATGATTTGCAGATTTTTTTTAATCAAGCTCATGAAGAGTTAGTTTTAGTGAAGGATATTTCTTTCTATTCAATGTGTGAACATCATTTACTTCCCTTTTATGGTAAAGCCCATGTAGGTTATATTCCTGAGAATGGTAAAGTCACTGGCTTAAGTAAGTTGGCTAGAGTAGTTGATTCTTTTGCTAAACGGCCACAGTTACAGGAAAGATTGACAAGTCAGGTAGCAGACCTTATAATGAAAAATGTGGAGGCTCGCGGTGTAATTGTAGTTGTTGAGGCTGAGCATATGTGTATGACTATGCGCGGTATCAAAAAGCCTGGCTCTTTAACTACTACTTCAGCTGTTAGAGGAATTTTACAGAATGACCAGGCAGCTAGAGAGGAAGCTTTGAAGCTAATTAAAGATTAAAGAAGTACAGGCTGTTAGTGATAGGGGGATTTAGTAATGAGTGAAGTGTATTATGCAGACATGAAAGCTGAAGATAAAGATAGTAATTTAATTAACAAATTATCACAGCTGTTTTATAAAGCTGGTTTTGATGAAATGATTGATAAAGAGGAATTGTTTGGTATTAAACTTCATTTTGGTGAAGAAGGGAATACTGCTTTTATTCGCCCGGTCTATATTAGAAGATTAGTAGAGGAAATTAAGAAAGCAGCAGGGAAGCCATTTTTAACTGATGCTAATACTCTTTATGTTGGAACTAGAGCAAATTCTGTAGATCATTTAAATACTGCTATTGCTAATGGATTTGGTTATTCTACTGTTCAGGCTCCAATAGTGATTGCTGATGGTCTACAGGGGAGAAATGTTTATGAAGTAGAGATTAATCAAAAACACTTTGATAAAGTCAAGATCGGCAGTGAAATCTGTGAAGCTGATGGTATGTTGAGTGTTGCTCACGTTAAGGGGCATGAATTGACAGGCTTTGGCGGAGCAATTAAGAATGTAGGAATGGGACTTGGCAGCAGAGCAGGAAAGCAGCAGATGCATGCAGTAGTTACACCAGAAGTAGAAGAAGAGGAGTGCATTACCTGCGGAGAGTGTAGTGACTGGTGTCCAGAGGATGCTTTTGAAATTGATGAGGTAAGCAGATTGGATGAAGAAAAATGCATTGGCTGTGGTGAATGTATAGTTACCTGTCCCACGGATGCTATTACCCCTCGGTTTGTTGACGATTCTGCAGATGATATACAGGAGAGAATAGCTGAATATACTTTAGGAGCTGTAAAAGGTAAAGAAGATAAAGTAGGATATATTAATTTTGTTATGGATGTGACCCCTCTCTGTGACTGTGTAGGCTGGAATGACCGGAATATAGTTGATGATATCGGGATCTTGGCTTCTAAAGATCCGGTTGCTATTGACCAAGCTTCTGTTGATTTAATTAATCAACAGGCTGGAAAGGAAGATAGTGCTCTGCAGTGTAACCATGAACCTGGTGAGGATAAATTTAAGGGGGTTGATCCTGATCTAGACTGGAAAGCCCAGTTGATTCATGCGGAAAGAATCGGATTAGGAAGCAGGGAGTATGATTTAGTTAAGATTGATTAAGGATAAATATGGACAATATTCTTGAGATAATATATAATTGTATATGCTAATATTCATTAAACAGCAAGTGAAATTGCTGTTTAATTTTTTGAGTAAATGTTATAATAGATTTAAGAAGGGAGCGAGTGTAATTGATGGTAGCTGTTGGTTTGGTTAATTTAGGCTGTGCTAAGAATCAAGTAGATGCAGAGATTATGTTAGGACTTATTGATGAAGCAGGTTTTAAATTGGTTAATGACTACAGCCAGGCAGAGGTATTAATTGTAAACACCTGTGGATTTATTGGGGATGCTAAAGAAGAATCTATCGATACAATTCTACAGTTGGCTGAGTATAAGAAAGATAACTGTAAATCTTTAATTGTAACCGGCTGTCTAGCCCAGCGCCACTTGGAAGAATTAGAAGCAGAGATTCCAGAGATAGATGGAATTTTAGGTACAGGTAATTTTGATAAAATAGTGGAAGTAATTAAAGAGACATTATCAGGAAAGAGTAGAGCTGAAGTTGGTAATCCAGAATTTAATTATCATAATAGACTGCCTCAAAAGAGAATAGGCCAGGATTATACTGCTTATCTTAAGATAGCTGAGGGATGCAATAACTGTTGTAGTTACTGTGTGATTCCTGAGTTGAGAGGGAAACTGCATAGTAGAGAGATTGAGGATATTGTTACGGAAGCAGTTGAATTAGCAGATCAAGGAGTTAAAGAGGTTAATATCATAGCCCAGGATATTACTAAGTATGGTAGTGATTTATATGGAGAGCCGAGGTTAGTGGAATTATTGACTGAGTTGATGAAAGTGAAAGGAATTAAGTGGTTTCGATTGCTATATGCCTATCCAAATGATTTCAGTGATGAATTAATTGAAGTGATGGCCAAACATGAACGGATATGTAATTATATAGACTTGCCAATTCAGCATGTTGATGATAAGATTAGAAGTAAGATGCGGCGGCGGGGAACCAAGGAGGATATTCTGTCTTTAATTCGGAAATTGAGAGATAGAATTCCGGGAATAAGTATCAGAACTTCATTGATTGTTGGATTCCCCGGAGAGACAGAGGATGAGTTTAAAAATCTGTTGGACTTTGTTCAGCAGGCTAGGTTTGATCGGTTGGGTGTCTTTACTTACTCTCGTGAGGAGGGTACTGCCGCTGCTGAGATGCCGGATCAAGTAGCAGAAGAGATAAAAGAAGAACGTTATGAACGGATTATGGATTTACAGCAGAGAATTTCTTTAGAGCGTAATCAAGAGTGGATTGGCAGAGAAGTTGAAGTTTTGATAGAAGAGATACAGCAGAATGAAGATCAGAAATTAGCTGTTGGTAGAACTCAGCAGGATGCACCAGAAATAGATGGTTTAGTCTATGTTGAGGATGTCAAGGCAGAACCTGGAGAGTTTATTAAGGTTAGAATAAAAGATGCTTATGAATATGATTTGATAGGAGAGAGAGTAGAATGAATCTGCCTAATAAATTAACATTATTACGGATCATATTAGTACCTATCTTTATGTTCTTTTTATTATTCAATTCAGCGGGGGAATCTGCAGTTTATACCCGTTATCTTGCTGTGGCTGTATTCAGTCTGGCAGCTGTAACTGATGGTCTGGACGGCTATATTGCTCGCAAAGAGAATTTGGTTACTAGATTTGGTAAGTTTATTGATCCTTTAGCTGATAAATTATTGATTTCTGCTGCTTTAGTAGCTTTAGTAGATATGGGAGAGATTAGTGCTTGGGCAGCAATTATTATTATCGGACGTGAATTTGCTATAACCGGTCTTCGGGTAGTAGCTGCTGCTGATGGAATAGTGATTTCGGCCAGTAAGCTGGGGAAGTATAAGACTACTTTACAGATTATTGCTATTATAGCTATCATCATTAATCTTCCGTATAGCCTTGTATTACTCTGGTTGGCTGTGTTGCTAACTGTCATTTCAGGGCTTGATTATCTCTGGAAAGGTAGAAAAGTGATTATGCCTAATGTTAAGGGGAATAACGATGCTGAAGAAAAGAATAATTAAGCTGTTGGCTACTGGATTCTACAGTGGTTTAAGCCCTATAGCTCCAGGAACTGTTGGTACGATAGCAGCTTTAGTGTTTGCTTTTATCTGGCTACAGAAATATACGATAAATTTTGCTTTTATATTATTCTTTGTGATAGCCGGAACACTAATTTCGCAGTGGGCAGAAGAATTATATGGTGTTAAAGATGCTGCTCAGATAGTGATTGATGAATGGGCCGGCTTTTTTATAGCGGTCTTCGGTTTAGGAGTAGATAACTTTATTCCAGCTTTTATTCTTTTCCGCATCTTTGATATACTTAAGCCGCCTCCCATCAAAAACTTACAGCAGTTTCACGGCGGGATAGGAATTATGCTGGATGATATTTTGGCAGGACTAATGGCTAATGTATTGTTGAGATTAGTACTTAACTTTCTTTAAATTGATGTAATGTTGCAGTTTGGAGTTGATATATTTCAAACGCTGCCAAAATCAGCCCTTATCAATTAGCAATAAATTATACTTAGAGCTATAACTTAAAACTTCTACTTTGTATATTAATACTCTTTGTATTTGGGGCTGCTTTAAGTTGCTTTTTGAAATATATCAACAATAATTATGCAAAATTATCTGAAGGGCGTGTTTAAAACCAACTCAATGAAATTTCTGCTCTGTTCAGTCTAGAAAGTTTTTCCTTTTCAGATACTTTTTTCTCTCCGAAATAACCCAGAATAGTCAATATATGCTTACAACAACTCTCATTGGTGATAATCACAATAATATATTGACTATTCCTGCAATATCATGAACGAGCGAAAAGAAGCGGAGATGCGCTCCTCTATTCCATTATTTACATTTTTCTAACAGTTGTTACCTGGAGCCGGCTGTGTTATAATACTTATGTCGATATAAGTTAGTAAATGTTCAAGTTGTAGGTGGAAGGGGGAAAATAATGGAGTTTAAGGGAGTTCGTCTGGAGTTAGTAGCGGTTGGATTGATTATTTCTTTAGTTATCTTCTTTGGAGGGAATTATTATATTCAGAATTATCGGACAGAAGACTTGTTAAGAGAAGAACTTTTAGCCATTAAAGAAGTAGAGAAGATAGAGATAAATAATTTAAATGAAACAAGAGAGGTCAGCATAACTTTAAATCAGGTCGGAAACCTACAGAATCTATATCAAGAATTGGATTCTTTATTAAACAGTTCCCTAGGAAGAGGTAATTACATTATAAAGTTAGAAAATTCAGATAATGAGAAATTAATGACAGCTTACCAGAAGATTCATCTATCAGTTTATGAATCGATTATTACTGGTCGATTTACTGACTTAGGTAATAAATTAGGTGAACTTAAGGATAGATTAAAATTAGATTCAGCAGAAGTTAGTGTAGATGAAAGTAATATTTATCTAAAATTAGGTGTTGGTGGAGATGAATATTATAAAGTGATTAAACGAAGTTATCCTGCAGGTGCTTTGCAGGGAGGTGGAAGTAGTGGTTAAAGAGATAAGTCTAGGAGTTGGTATAGCAGTAGTTATCTTTTTAGCTTTTCGCGGAATTAATTTATTTCCAGCTTTAATCTTAGTAGGGATTGGATATTTTCTCTTTAATATTTTTAAAAATCAGGGATTAGGTACTAAAAAGAGCTTTAATACCCACCAGGGAGCTGAAGAAAGCTTTTCTGATGTTACTTTTGAAGATATTGGCGGACAAGAAACTGCTAAGAATGAGCTGCTTGAAGCTTTAGAATTCGTCCGTGATATAAATAAGGTAAAAAGTCTGGGGATTAGACCGCTAAAGGGAATTATGCTCAGCGGACCGCCGGGAACGGGAAAGACCTTGATGGCTAAAGCGGTTGCTCGACATATAGATTCAGTCTTTATTTCAACTTCTGGTAGTGAATTTGTAGAGATGTATGCCGGAGTAGGGGCTAAAAGAGTTAGGGAATTATTTGAGAAGGCAAAGGATTCAGCCCATAAAAAGAATAAGACTAATGCTGTGATCTTTATTGATGAGATTGAAATTTTAGGCGGTAAACGGGGACAGAATTCAAGCCATTTAGAATATGATCAGACTTTAAATCAGCTGTTAGTTGAGCTGGATGGAATGTCGATAGATGATGAGATAAATATTTTAGTTATTGGTGCAACAAATAGAATTGATATTCTGGACAAAGCAATTTTACGTCCGGGGCGATTTGATCGAATTGTTAAAGTAGATCTGCCGGATAAAGATGGAAGACATAAGATATTAGAAATCCATACGCGTGATAAACCATTAGCTGAGGATGTGGATTTAGAGCAAATAGCAAAGGAGACATTCAGGTTTTCCGGGGCCCATCTTGAAAGTTTGGCCAATGAAGCGGCAATTATGGCTATGCGTGCTAATTCAAAGGAGATCAAGTCTAGCCATTTTAAAGAGGCAATTGATAAAGTAATGATGGGTGAGAAATTAAATCGGCGGCCGCGGCAGGAAGAATTAGAGCGGATAGCCTATCATGAAACCGGCCATGCTTTAGTAGCAGAGTTTGTTAAACCTGGTTCAGTATCTACAATTAATATAACTTCGCGTGGAAAGGCTTTAGGGTATGTACGCCATAATCCTGAAGATGATCATTACCTACAGACGTTGAATTATCTAAAAGGACAGATTGCTATCTGTATAGCTGGTGCTATTGCAGAGGAAATAATTCTGGGTAACCGTAGTACAGGAGCAGCAAATGACTTTGAAAAAGCAACTGAATTAGCTAAAAAGATAATCTTTGCTGGTATGTCTGACCTTGGAGTAGTTAGCAAGGATCATTTAGCTCCGAATAAGGTTCAGGAGGAGATTAATAAGATTATTACTGCTGAAGAAGAGCGGGTAAACCAATGGATAAGTAGTAAACAAGATTTGATTTTGGAAGTGGTAGCAAGATTGCTGGAAGAAGAGAGTATTACTGGAGAGGAATTTCGAAAAAAGTTACAAATTAAATAAGAACTTGTTTAGAACAGATGTCAAAAATGACATCTGTTCTTTTTTTATGGCTAATATTTTATGTTTTAATTGACATAACGTTGTCGGAAGGTTATTCAATCCTGGTCAAGAATGTATATAATAGAATCTTTTAGTTGATTAGGGCTAAAATTAAAATTGGAGGGATTATAGTGAAAAAGACTCTATTAATTAATCCAGAGAAGTGTATTGGCTGTAGGACTTGTGAACTAATGTGTTCTCTAGAACATGAGAGCGAATTTAATCCCAGTCTAGCTAGGATTACAATGATTAACTTTCCTGAAGAGATAGATACAATTCCTATTACCTGTCTTCATTGTGAAGACCCAAGCTGTCAGGAAGCCTGTCCAACTGGAGCCATTAATAAAATAGAAGAGACAGGAGCAGTAGTGATTGATCATGATAAATGTATTGGCTGTAACATGTGCATGATGGTCTGTCCGATTGGTATTATCAGTACTGCAGAGACTGAAACTTCAGCTCATAACAGTAAGTGTGACCTCTGTGGTGGTGAACCGGAATGTGTAGAATTCTGTCCAACAGGTGCTTTAGAGTATGGACGTCCGGATGAAGTCTTATTGGACCGCAAAAAAAAGTTAGCTAAACGGTTAAATAATTTAATTGAGGAGGCGATATAGATGGCAGGATGGATGGGACAGATTTTACGGATTGATCTTTCTACAGAGGAAGCAACAGTAGAAGAGTTGGATGAAGAGCTAGCTAAAGATTATATTGGTGCCCGTGGATTAGGTACTAAGCTATTCTGTGATGAAGTAGCCCCTGAAGTAGATCCTTTAAGTGCTGATAATAAACTTATCTTTGCTACTGGTCCTCTTACAGGAACGGCTGCTGTTTCGGCTAGCCGCTATAATGTGGTTACTAAATCGCCATTAACCGGTACAATTGCTGCTTCTAATTCAGGCGGTTATTTTCCATCTGAAATTAAGTATGCCGGTTATGATGTGGTCATCTTTGAAGGTGAAGCTGATAGACCGGTATATATTCTGATTGATGATGGCGAAGTTGAGATTAAGCCGGCAGAAGATCTATGGGGCTTAACGACTCTAGAAACTGATAATCAGCTGCGGGAAGAATATGGAGACGGTTTTAAGATTTCAGCTATCGGTCCAGCCGGTGAACAGCAGGTTAAGTTTGCCTGTATTATGAATGATCGTGAACGGGCTGCAGGTCGTTCTGGAGTAGGAGCAGTAATGGGCTCTAAGAAGATTAAAGCAGTAATGGTCCGCGGCAGCCAGGGAATTAAACCTGCTGATAGAGATGAATTTAAAGAAGTATTAAGAGACTGCTTAACTAAGATAGAAGAATCTGGAGTAACCAATGAAGGACTGCCGGCTTTAGGAACTCCAGTATTAGTAAATATCGTCAATGAACATGGTAATCTACCGGCAGAGAACTTTCAAGAGAATGTATTCGATAGAGCAGAGAAGGTCAGTGGGGAGAAGTTAGCCGATGAATTGTTGGTTAAGAATAAGGCCTGTGCTGGCTGTCCGATCGGCTGTGGTAGAGTTACTGCCCTCTCCAGTGATAAGTATGAAGGCTTTGGCGAAGGTCCGGAGTATGAAACAATCTGGGCTTTTGGACCGGACTGCGGCATTGATGATTTAGAGGCAATTACTAAAGCCAACTATATCTGTAACGAATTAGGACTGGATACTATCACGATGGGAACCACTATTGCCTGTGCTATGGAGATGTATGAGGAAGGTATTATCGACAGTGATGAGATAGATTTAGATTTGGAGTTTGGTAATGCTGAGGCTATGATAGAGGCAGTGAAACTGACTGGTAAGAAAGAAGGAATAGGTGCTAAGCTAGCCGAAGGATCTAAGCGGGTAGCCGATAGCTACGGCCATCCGGAGTATTCTATGTCCAGCAAGAAACAGGAGTATCCTGCCTATGATCCGCGTGGTTCTCAGGGAATGGGACTGGAGTATGCTACCTCTAACCGCGGCGGCTGCCATGTGCGTGGATACCTTACTTCGCCAGAGGTATTGGGAATTCCTGAACCCGTTGATCCGCTTACTGTAGAAGGAAAGGCAGAACTGACTAAGACTTTTCAGGACTTAACAGCAGTAGTTGATTCCAGTGGTATCTGTCTCTTTACCACTTTTGCTCTCGGCGGCGAAGATATCTATAAGCTACTAGAAGCAGTCACTGGTGCTGAGTATACTCAAGAAGAGATGATGGAAGCTGGTGAGCGCATCTGGAATCTAGAACGTCAGTTTAATTTAGAAGCCGGTATAGGTCCCGATGAGGATAAGCTGGCTAAGCGGTTATTAGAGGAACCTGCACCTAAAGGAGCAGCAGAAGGTAGAGTAGTCGAACTGGATACTATGTTAGCAGAATATTATGAACTACGCGGCTGGACGCCTGAAGGTGAAATTAAAGAAGAGAAAAAAGAAGCTTTAGGCCTATAAATAGTTAAAAGGGGATTGTAATGAAGGTTAAGCTGTTGGCTACTTTACGTGATATAACAGACTGTAAGGAAGTATGCTTAGAAGCGTCTAATATAAACCAAGTTATAGATGAACTAATTGCTGAATACGGCTCAGCTATGGAGAATAAGTTACTGGATGATAAGGAAGTTAGAGAGAGCTTGACTATTCTAGTTAATGGTAGAAATATACTTTATTTAGATGGTTTAGAGACTGAACTAAAAACTAAAGATGTAGTAACTATCTTTCCGCGCGTTGCTGGCGGATAGTGTAATAGTAGCGGTATATCCTCAACTGGGATATACCGCTATTTTTATTATAAAATTTAGCTTTGTAATGTAATTTTTTACCTTAATTATTTAAACAGTATATTTAGCATCCAACAATAGTCTAACCATCTCTCAGCGGAAGTAATCAGAAATATATCATTCATCAGCAGTTTTCTATTACTCCCACAAGCATTACAATGTCTTTGCTGATTGTTCTTTCGTCTATTATATGGTGCTGTTCATGTTCAATAACTATAATCGGCTCCAATTTGGCATCCAGGGGTATTTCCGGGCAGACCAGGGTAGCACTGAACGGAACTCTGAAATGAGCAAAATGTTCTGTTTGCTGTTCATTGTCTGCTACATAAGTTATTCCTATTTTAACAAATCCACCAACAATAATCTTGGTTCCATCTACTGTATCAAAAATATCAATATCATTAACCTTTGATTTTACATTAAAATCAACTATTTTTGCAATATCGGGTTTTGGTTCCGGAATTTCAAGATCACCGTCTATCAATAACTGTGAAAAACATTCCGGGATACCGAAGTAGTTAGCTGGATCTGTATCTGTAAGGGTTTGATCATTAAATGTGCCCTCAGCTGTTGCAGTATTTGTTTGTTGTCCCCCTGCCCAGGTACCAATCACTATTGTCTCATCTGAATCACCAGGATTCAAGCTGGGAATGGTGGTTATAAAACCCAATACTGTATCAGTAACAGTAATATCAGTTAAAGGAGCATCACCTGTATTGGTAACAATAAACTTAAACTGCGGATCAGTATCTTCATTTATTAATGGTCCGGTAGGTGTATCGGCATCGAAAAAGGTTAATCCCCCATCACCTGAAACCAGTTTCTCAATATCTATAGCTGCATTTGCAGCCCCAAAGTAATTTGCAGGATCGGTGTCTTCTACAATTGTACTATCGAATGTACCTGTGGCTGTAGCTGTATTGGTCTGCTGACCTTCAGCCCAGGTGCCAGCGGCAGTTACTTCAAAAGATTCTCCGGGATTTAAAGTAGTTGTAGGAATAGTAATAGGGCCGAGTTTACTGTCTATCAAGGAAATATCAGTAAGGATTTCTGTACCATTATTGGTTACTACATATTTAAATACTGGGTCTGTACCCGTCACTATATCCGGTCCGGGTGGAGTATCTGCGTCTACAAATGTCATTCCACCATCAGCTGAGACTAATTTTTCTACATCAATTGAAGCAGTTACCCCCGTATAATTAGCCGGGTCACTGTCTGTAAGTCCTGTTACTGTGTCACCATCTGCTGTAACAGTGGCTGTATTTGTATTGAGTCCTTCTGCCCAGGTGCCAGTAGCAGTCACTTCAAAAGAATCTCCTGGAGCCAGGCTGGCCGGAGTAGCAAAAGCACCTAAAACATCATCAGTGAGAGTTATATTGGTTAATGTTTCATTACCTGTATTTGTTACCACAATCCTGTATTCCGGATCTGTCCCCATTACTATATTTGGCCCCGGAGGTGTATCGGCATCGAAAAATGTTGTTCCACCATCAGGTGAGACAAATTTCTCAACATCAACTGAAGGTTCTCCCAGTGTTGCGGGATTTGGTGAGACATAGACACCACTGGTACCGGACGTCATGCTGAATTTAGTTGTCAGTGTATACCAACCGCCGACAAAGATACCGTTGCTGAGTGATGAAGTATCTCCAATAAGCAGCCCACCCGGTCCTGAATCAGTAGGTGAACCTGTTGTCAGCCAATAACCAGTAAAAAAGCCGCCACCATCAAAGTCATCACCACCGTTTATCAGTGCCCCCTGACCATCATCCAGACGAGGACCCTGGGGATAGGGTGCTGCTGGGGTAGTGCCACCACCTGATGCATTAATATCTCCAGCCACATTAATGAAATTACCGGGCTCCAATCCACCCTGGGGAACAATTGCTCCTCCACTCTGTGGTTTTACCTGCCCCTGATAACCGGGAGTTCCCGGATCTTCATCCCAGCGTAGGATGAAAACATCTTCTGGATCCCCGGTGATAAATATTTTACTGGAAAAACTGAGTCCATCAACAATATCGATAACAAAGGTTTCTGCCGTTCCATTGGTAGTATCTACTCCATTTAAATCAGTCGAGGATACTGGAGCTGTTACCCCTGGGGGTAAGTTAGTAGAAAGGGCATTTATCTGCTGAAAAGCATTAATGAGGTCTGTTTCTAAATCATTAATAAGAGCTACCTGGCCGGTTACACCTGTTGCCTGCAAGGGGTTATCATCAACAATATCCTGCCAGGCGTCAAGTGTAAGATCATTAGTAGTAATAGTTCCCGCATAGGGTACAAAACCTGAAGTACGTTCGTTAGCCTGAATTCCGTCAACTGCAACATCACCAGCAAAACCTTTAGAGGCTCCCTGCCAGTTAGCATCCTCATTGGCATCAGCAAAAAATAATAGATAATCAGTTAAATTTCCTAAATCAATACCACCTATTACTGCCATTAGTCTTTGTCACCTCCTTTTTTATTAACACTTACATTGAGCTGAATAACAATTACTTTTGACAAATGTTTACTGTCCAACATATGAATCTGAACATGTTCTTCCAGAACCTCCACACACAGCGGTGTTTCTGGAGCTGGTCCCCCGGGCCACATAATCAGTTTGGAAAATGGTGCTTTAAAGTGAGCTCCGTGTACCTGCTGGTCAGGTACATCCGCAACATACTTAATTGTAATTTTAGCGTCCCCCTTGATTATAACCTTTCTTACCGGAAGACCATTTTCAACCAGAGGTGTAGCAATAACCGCTGCTTTTTTGATTTTATACTTTATTTTATAACCGAGGAGTTTTTCCATTACCGGTTTTTCCTCTGGTATGGTCAGGTTATGATTAATAACTAATTCGTCAAACACTTCCGGATCCCCGGCCATATCCATAAATGTTAACAACAAAACTCCCTCCTTTTTAGTTATCTTTTCTCTGCAGCCAGATTAATAAAACTACTTCATAGGCAATAGTTCTTTCATCTACCTGCTGATATTCTTCGTGTTCCACACATACATGGGCAATATATTCATTTAAATCAAAATCTAAGTCTAGCATTGTACCATCATTATCTTTTATAAGAACCTGAAATGGGATATCGGAATGAAAAAAGTGTACCGTCTGTTCTTCGGTTTTAGCTAAATATTCAATTCCGGCCATAAAGGTACCGGTTACCAGCACCTTTTTTCCCTGTGGTCTGGCCACAGTTATTGATTTGAGTTTGGTTATATCTATTTCATGGGTGCTATCAAAAATTTCTTCCTTTGGTGGTTTTTGAAGGGGTATATCAAGTAAACCGCTTAAAGTAGTCTGAATATGAAAACTTATTACGTCTCCTTCTCCAGGACACATTTCATCCCCCACATTATCTCCAAAACACTTTTTTGGCAAACCATTCAACCTCCTTTTTCATATATTCTTCAGGCCCTCCATCATGGAGGGCCTGAAGAATATAAAATACAATTATTTTTTACCTATAGATATCAAGTCGAATTAGTAATGATTTAAAAATCCTGCGTTCATCTTCCTTCATAAATACTTCTTTTTCAATTACAGGATCTACTTCAATCGGGGTTCCCTGCGGTGGTCCATCCGGCCATTCAATTAATTCACAGAATGGTACATTGAAATGAGCAGCATGAACCTTCTGGTCTGGAACAAGAGCCGAATAAACTATTTTAATTTCAACTATACCACTAACAACAACTTTTCGAAGTTGAACTTCATCTTCTGCTTCAGGAACCAGCAGGGGGGTATCTATAACCTCATCCTTATTAATTATTACATTCACTTTAGTATCCAGAATATATTCCATTTCAGGTTTCTGGGGTGGAATCACAAGCTTACTATCTATGGGAACCTGATCAAAAATACCGGTAAAAGTCAGCATATATCTTTCCCTCCTTTTAATTAATTTTTTCCTGTTGATTAAATTCCTAAATTACTTTTCAAAGTTATGGTGCTGCGACAATTGTAGCTGTTACTGTATCCTGAATTTCTAAATAGGAATAACATTCTGGTATTGCTGTCGCTGTTATTATTACTTCGGTATCAGCGGCAGGTAAATCACCTACTAACCAATCACAGGAAATAGTACCATCAGGATCAGCATCCGTACAAATTGTAGTTGTATCATCGGGATCGGTTACCGGTGCCCATTCAAACTGACCTTCACTGAGGGGTATCCCATCAACTACTTCTGCTTCAAGGGTGAAATCTGCATCATTAGAAATTTCGGTTCCATCTTCTGCCGGTTGAGTGAAGTTCAATTCAAATTTTGGTTCAAGCCACAGGAGAACAACTATTACAACTTTAATTTTTCTTTCAGTTATCTGGTGGAACTGTTTGTGCTCAACACATGCATTAAGATTAAAATCATCCAGGTCAAAACAGGCTGGTAACAATCCTCTATTAAATCCATCTACTTGAGGATCTGATATACAGGGTCTTAATCCTATTATCCCCTGAAATGGAACACCAAAGTGTGCAAAGTGTATTTGCTGTTCATCTTCAAGGGCAGAATATTCTATACCAATATTTAGATTACCTGATGCTACAACCTTTTTCCTTGGTTCTTCCTGGTCTCCCAGATCAACTTCAATCACTTCAATATCATCAACAATTGGGGTTACACTGGTATCAGCAATGTGTTCCTTAGGTGGTTTTTGTGGTGGTATTTCTAATTCTTCACAGACAATTACTTCAGTAAAGCTATTAATAAGCACATCTTCTTCTGGACACTGTTCTTGTGCCAGGCTTTTTTCGGTTAATTTATTCACTTTTTATCCTCCTTTCAATTAATATTTTTACTGGACAGGGGGGGTTGCATCTTCAACCCATACCAGCAGTAATAGTTCAAAGTTAATAGTTCTTTCATCAATTTGTTCTTCCAGCATCTTTTCAATACAGACGTGGACGACATAATCATCAGGCAGTTCTCCTTCAGTAATTAGGTCTCCGCAGTCTGTAACAATATAAGTCTGAAATGGTAGTTGGTAACGAACAAAGTGAACTGTTTGTGTTTCCCTGGTTGAGGAATATTGGACATCAAGGTAGATGTTACCGGCTGTAAAAACCTTTTCACCGGTTTCCCCATCGGGGAGTTCGACTTCTATTGTCTGGACATCTACTAAGTCTACACTGGTATTAACATTCACAATCTGTTCTTTGTCTGGTTTTTCTTCCGGAATCTTAAAAGTATCGGATACGAATATTTCCTTGAAATATAAAGCTTCTCTGTCAGGAAAAGCGGGACAAAGTTGAACAACGTCGGGATTCTGTATTGCACCCATTTTTTAACCTCCTTAATTTATATTTGTTTTATAATATGGATGGCTTAGGAAGAATGTTACAATTTGAAAAAATTTAGATATTATATAATATCTAAACTATTTGTAACAATCTTAGAAGTCAACTAATAATATAAAAGAGGAGTTTGTTTTAAATACTTTTTCTGAGACAGAAGAAATATTCTGTCTCTTTTTTTGCATTTTTCAGAAAATTAATATTATATAATAAATCTACTATTAAATATGGTTTTAAAAAAGAAATTATCAAATTTAGATGATCCCATATAACATCTTTAAGTAAATTAACATAATATATACCATGAAATAGATTACTTATAAAGGCGGGGAGGTGATTTTCATAAAAAATGAATTTGATTTTAACGATGATTTAGTGGAATTACAGGGTTTATATGAACCAGAGGATATTAAAAAATACTGCAAGTTACCAAAAAAAGAATTTGTTAAAGAGTTAAAATTGAAAGTTCCTGAGGAAAAACCAGATATTGAACAATTAGCCAAAATTTTAATAAATGCAGATGTATTTAAATTTAAAACTATAAATACAATAGAAGGATTAAAAGTAATTTTCCAAGGTAAAATTAATAAGAAAATTTTATATGTAGCAGACAATCCAGAACAATCTGTCCATGCAGCTCACTTCCAAACTTCTTTCTGTCAATTTTTGAAATTACCTGATTCCTTTAAAGTAAAAAAGATTAAGGTTTTTATTGAAGATGTTTCAACTACAATTGTGAATCCCAGAAAAATTAATGAATGTGTAGTTATTTTTGTTTGTGCAATTCCAAAATGTATGGATTAATTAAAGAATGTATATAAAACAAATGTGTCGGTTGTGGTAGTTTATAACAACCGACACAAAATATTTATTATAAATAACTACAATTTTACTGCGAAATATTTTATAAACCTTTTAAAAAGTTTTACATAAAAGTAAATCTGTATAATATTTTGAATTAAATTGAACTCCCGTTCCATCTTAGAGTTGATAATCTCATCTAGATTTTTTGAAATAGTCTTCCTCACCCCATGTTACTGTCGGATAGAGTAATAAAAGCGGCATGTCCCTACAGGGATATGTCGCTTTTATTATTATGAAAGTTGGCTTTGTGATGTAATTTTTTAGCAATATATGATATAATGAATTAGCAGAAGAATAGGAGGAGTATTATGCAGCCAGAAAAAAAGAGAAAATTCAGTTTTAAACAGGTTTTTATTATCTTAATATTAATTGGGGTCTTAGTAGTAGGTGGTGGACTTACATACTTAAAGAGTTATTTCGATAGTAATAGATTAAAAAAGTTAGTTATACCGAAATTAGAAGCGGCTTTGAATCGTAATATTGAAGTGAAAGATATTAATCTTAAGTTCTGGCGAGGAGTTGGAATTCGGGTTGATGAAGTAAAGATTGCCAATGATCAAGGATTTAATGAAAAGTATTTAGCTCAAGTCGATGAATTTACTGTAGATATAGCTTTATTACCTCTGCTACAGAGAGAGATAAAGATCGAAGAGGTTAAATTAGTTAAGCCTATTATTCAGTTAGCGAAGAATGAGTCTGGAGAAGCAAATTATAAGTTTAGATTATGAATTAAGTTATTTATTATCTAAAGATCGATCAAGAGAAATAAACTTGCCTCATAAGGAGTTATTTTATGTTACTGAGAATGATCAGGTGCAGTTGGATTTTGATTTAATAGGAGATATTTCAGCTCCTACACTTAAGTGGGATAAATCTAGAATCAAAGAACGAACTAAGGAAAAAGCAGAAAAGAAAGTAAAAGAATTATTTTAAGGTAAAAGAAAGGAAGTGAATTTGGAGAATGAAGAGAATAGTAAGGCTTTTATTAATTTCTTTATTGATAATTAGCTGTTTTGTTAGTACAGCTTTGGCAGAAAGTAATAGTAATCAGAAATTATTTATACCAGAGGTTGATTATTCTCATTTTAAGCTGGAGAATGGTCTGCAGATCTATGTTTTTGAGGATCATCAGGTTCCATTAGCTAATTTTTCTCTCTGGTATAAAGTTGGTTCTATTGATGAATCGGAAGAAGTAGCTGGAATATCACATCTATTGGAACATGTGATGTTTTTAGGGACTGATACATTAAAGAAGGATCAGATTCATCAATTAATAAAGTCAGTTGGCGGTACAAATAATGCTGGAACTTATTATGATTATACAATGTATTATGAAGAAATTCCATCGGCTAAACTGGAGCTGGCTATGGCTATTGAAGCAGATCGAATGAGGAATCTAAGAATTAATCCGAAGGAATTTAAGCGGGAACGTAAGGTTGTTAAGCAAGAGCGGCGTATGAGGCTAGAAAATAATGTCTATAGTTCAGCTTTAGAGGAGATACAGGCTAAAGCCTTTACGAAATCTCCCCTTCAGCATCAGATTATTGGGCAGATGGAGAGTCTTAGTAATATAACTGCCGAGGATATGCAGAATTACTATACAAAATATTATGCTCCGAATAATGCTGTAATGGTAGTTTCCGGTGATGTTAATGCCCAAGAAGTCTATAGGTTAGCTAAAGAGTATTATGGAGATTATCACCCCCAACAGATTGAGCGTTTAAAGATGAAGGAGCCTAAGCAGACTGAGGAGAAGTTTATTAAATTAGAAAAAATGACTGAATTGCCGATGGTAGGTATGATGTATAAGATTCCTGAAGGCAACCATCCTGATATTGTTCCAATTGAAGCGCTGCTTAATATCTGGATTAATAATGCAACTTCCCGGGTAAAGACAGAGTTAAAACAGAAACAGCGTATAATTATTCAAGCGGGCGGTTTTCCGCTTGCTATTCGCCGGCCGGGACATGTTTTGGTTTATGTTATGCCTATGTCGGAGGAGATGATGGACCGGGTCAAGGAGGGGATTGATCAGGAATTACATAGATTAATCGAGGAAGGTATTACTGATGAAGAATTAAGAATAGTAAAAAAGGCAGTATTGAAAGAGAGAATATTTAAACAGAAGAATATTTCTTCTACTGCTCGAACAGTAGCCCAGAATGTTATTCGTTACGGCAAGCCTGAGTTTTATCAAACAGAAATTAAGCGGTGGAAGAATCTAACTAAGGAAGACATAATTCGAGTGGCCGAGAAGTACTTTACAGAGGATAATCGAACAGTCGGATATGTCATGCCTCAAAAAGATAAAGAGGATTAATTGAGAGGAGAGTGGTGATGTGCGATGAAAAAGATTACTCTGGTTTTAATGTTAGTTGTAATTATATCGCTGGTGGCAGTACAGACTTCTTATGCTGGAGTTGATTTTGACCAGGAGTTATTTAAGGAGTTAGCTAAGAATAAAAATAAGATTCCCAAAATAGATATTCCTGATTATAAAAGAGTAGAGCTGGAGAATGGAATGATTATTTATTTAGTTAAGAATGATGAACTGCCGATTGTTGAGCTGACCGGTTATATTAAAGGAGGGAGGCGGCAGGAGAAGAAAGATATAGCTGGAATTTCTGGTTTTATGTTTGAAATGATGAATACTGGAACTAAAGAGTTATCTGAACAGGATTTTTTACGTTATAAGGAATTACATGGTATTGGTTTTAATTTTGGTGTTAATAAGGATTACTTTAAGTTTTCCGGTAATGCCTTGAGCACAGATAAAGAAGCACTTATATCTTTAACTGCTGATATATTACGGTATCCTAAGTTTGATGCTGAGTACTTTAAACGAATTAAGCAGGAGAAAAAACGAAGTTTAGCCCAAGCTAAAACAGAAGAAGATTCATTACTGGATATGTACTTTTATCGGAATCTATATGAAGATCATCCTTATTCTTTTAGTAGTGATCTGAATTTGAAGATGAAGGCTTTAGATAATATAACTCCATCCAGTCTACAGAAATTTCACCGTCGGAATGTAGCTCCTAATAATATTGTATTGGGGATTATTGGTGATATTGATCTAAGTCAAATGGAGAAGCTAGTAAGAGAACAGTTTAGTGATTGGTCGAAAAGAGAAACTAGAATTAGGCAGCCGGAAATTAAGGAGAATAAAGATGATCATAATAAGGTGATTTTAATCAATAAACCTGATGCAACACAGGCTACAATTAAGATGGGATATAACTTCTTCAGTAATAGTTTTGAAGATAAAATTCCTTTTGAGATGGCTAACCGTGTTTACGGCAGCGGCCGCTTCGGCAGCAGGCTGATGGAGAATCTGCGCAGTGAGAAGGGGTATGTCTACAGCGTTTATTCCCGGGATAATTATTATGAGTTAGGCGGTGATTATTATATTACTACGGAAGTCAAGCCGGCTAAGAGTGATGAAACTATAGCAGCAATTAAAAAAGAAATGCTGTCTATTAAAAGAGGGAAGAATAAAATAAGTGAAGATGAATTATTTAAGATTATAAATCGATATAACGCTTTGTTTCCCAAGGTCTATAATTCAAAGTTAAGCATTTTGAATAAAGTAATCTATAATGCTGAGATCAGAGATAGAAAGCCGAATTATATGAATGAATATATTCAGGAGTATAATAATTTGGATGCTGCCACAGCTCAGAAGGTCTTTGCAGAATATACCTATCCTAATAGATTTTTGACAGTGATTGTAGGGAAGAAACAGGATATTCTACCTGAGTTTGAGAATCAGGGGATTGATGTAGAAGTAGTAGAGATAGGAACTTAATTCTTAATATAAATTCTAAATGATAGGATTGATAGCTATGAAGTTACCAGTAGATGAATGGTTAGAAGCAGTAAAGGTAAGGAAATCTAGGCGCCGCTTTATTGATAGGCCGATTGAAGAGGAAAAAATAACTAGAATGGAAAGATGCTGTGTTGGGTTTCGTCCTTTTTCAGGAGTAAGAGGTAAGTTAGTGAAAGATTCGGCTGATGAAGTTTTTTCTGGAGTAATTGGTTCTTACGGGAGTGTGAAAGGGACTTCAAGTTATATTGTTTTTATAGGTGATACTACTACTCCCAATGTAGAGGCCAAGGTAGGCTATTTAGGTGAAGGATTAGTCTTGGAGGCTACCTTACTTGGATTATCTACTTGTTGGATTGGTGGTTTCTTTAAACCAGAAGTAGCTGCTAAACAGATTGATTTAGCAGAGAAGGAGAAGGTGTTTGCAGTAACGCCGCTGGGTTATACTAAAGAGAGCAAATCATTTGAGGAAAAGGTGATGGGGTGGATGGCTAAGTCTCATCAGAGAAAATCACTATCAGAAATTGCTGCTGGCTATAATGAAGATAACTGGCCAGGCTGGGTGAAGCAGGGGCTTAAAGCAGCTAGAGTTGCCCCGTCGGCTGTTAACCGTCAGCCCTGGCGGTTTAATTATGATAAAGATAGTGTGCTTCTGTCTTTAGATAATACTAAAGATAAGTATGATATACCTAAGGAATTAGACTGCGGAATAGCTATGCTGCATTTTGAGTTGGGAGCATTAAAAGCTGGTGTAAAAGGCAGTTGGGAGTTTCTATCTACTCCGAAAGTGGCTAGATATAAGCTGGAGAAATTAAATTAAGATTGATATAAAGGTAAAAAAGTGAGGGTGAATTTATAAGTTGAAATTACTAAAGTTAATTTATAATCCAGTTTCAGGAAATGAAGACTTTACTGAATCTCTTGATTACTGTATCCAGCGATTACAGTCATTAGGTTATCTAGTTAGCCTATATAGAACCGAAAAAAATCAGGAGCTTACAAAAGCCTTTTTTGATATTGAAAAGTTGAATTATGATGGTGTTATTACAGCAGGCGGAGATGGTACAATCAATAAAGTGATAAATTTAATGAAACGGTATAATCTAGATATGCCTTTAGGAATAATACCGGCTGGAACTTCAAATGATCTTGCTGTTCATTTAACTATCCCTTATAATTTAGATGGAGCCCTTGATGTGATAGCTAAAGACAATATTAAAGCGGTAGACTTAGGTGAAATTAAGGGAGATAGAGAGAAATTTTTTATAAATGTCTGTGCCGGCGGTCTTTTTGCTAATGTGGCCCATCAGACAGATAGAAGATTTAAAAATGCTTTTGGAAAGCTGGCTTATTACTTAAACGGTCTTACAGAAATATCAACCTTTGAGGCTGTACCTTTGGAAATAACAACTTGTGAAACTGTGATTAAAGAAGAAGTTCTGCTTTTTTTAATCTTTAACGGCAGTAGTGCTGGAGGATTTAATAATTTAGGTAAAGCTGCTAAAATTGATGATGGTTTACTTGATTTAATAGCTGTCAAAAATGTATCTTTTAATAAGCTACCGGCCCTTTTAGTCAAGATTTTGCAGGGGAGTCATATTCAGGATGAGAATATAATCCACTGTAAAAGTGATTATATAAAAGTAGAATTATTAGATGATAGTATAGATGATTTTAGAGTTGATATTGATGGAGAAGAGGGCCCTTTGCTGCCCATAGAAGCCTGTGTTCATTTTCAAGAGATAAAGATTTTCACCCCATAACAAAGCAATTGTAATTTTAATTGATTAATGTTTATACTAGGAGGAATACTATATGAGATATGAAGGTAAAGTCTATCGACCGCCCAGTGAAGCCAGTAGTGTAATTATCCAATCTACAGTAGGCTGTCCTCATAATCAGTGTAATTTTTGTAATATGTATAAGGAAAAGAAGTTTAAGATACGCCCAATAGAAGAGATTAAAGAAGATTTGGATGAAGCTAAAAATCATTATGGAGTTAATGCTCGTAGACTATTTCTGGCTGATGGAAATAGTATTCTGATGAAGACTGACCAGTTAATAGAAGTATTAGAGTATGCTTATGAAGTCTTTCCTGATTTAGAAAGGGTAACTACTTATGGTTCAGCCTACTTTATTGCTTTAAAGTCTTTAGCTGAACTTCGTCGACTGCAGTCAGCCGGGTTGACACGGATTCACTCGGGAATGGAGTCTGGTGATAATGAGGTATTAGAGATGATTAATAAAGGAGTAACCTTTGAAGAAATAGTTGAAGCAGGAAGAATGGTTAAAGCTGCTGATATAGAATTGAGTGAATACTATATGGTAGGAGTAGGCGGAACTGAATTATCCCAGAAGCATGCTATCAATAGCGCCCGAGCACTTAATCAGATAGATCCTGACTTTATTAGGCTGAGAACCTTTATACCGCTGTCTGGAACACCTATGTATCAACAGTATAAAACAGGAGAGCTTAATTTACTTAGTCCTCATCAGGCTTTACAGGAGACTAAAATGTTGATTCAGAATTTCAAAGATATTAGCAGTCAGTTACTGAGCGACCATATTTCTAATTACTGGGATGTAAGCGGTAAGCTACCTGAAGATAAGAATCAAATGATACAGGAGATTAATCGTGCTTTAGAAATAAATGAAACGGAGTTTCGTGATCCAGCTAGTGGTCATCTGTAAAGTTGAGCCAGATGAAAGGGGTGGTACTATAGAGTCTAAAGATAATGAAGGCATTCCTTTTTTAATTACTATTTCTTATTTATTATCTTTTTTAAGTATTAGGCTAATGGTTTTGATAGCCGGCGCAGCTGAGAGTACATTTGCTGAAATAGCAAAACAAGGCGGAACTTTGGAGATTGATTTCTATATTGGCCGGAATATAATCTTATTTGGACATCATATTCATCATTTTTACTTTGGAATTCTATTAATTAGCTTAGCAGGTTGGCTTTCAATAGTAGGTTCTACAAAGTTTACTAATAGACATTTGGCTTTGATGTATGGTTCGGGATTAGGATTATTGATGGATGAGATAGGCTTATTATTGACCTGGGGCCATTATTATTCCAGTTTAACTTATCTGCTGAGTCTATTTTTAGTTGGAATATTTCTAAATATTATTTTCTTTCCGGATTTTTGGTATGAGGTCAGGAATAATATTTTAAAGTCTAGACCTGATTCTGTTACTTGGAATACTCTATTAGTCCATTCTGATTTCATAAAGGTGGTTGATAATGTGAGTAAAGAGCTGAATAAGACGGAGCGAGCTAGTTTGATATTTACAGGAATAGCCTATGTCTGTGTAGGTATTTTAATTCTACTGTATCCCCGTTTTGTCTATTACTGGGTTGCTGGAATCTTTATTATTCAGGGGATTTCTTCATTGGTTAATGCTTGGCAGAAGTAATTAGGTATGGTTTTGAAATTGGGATCTTTAATCTGTTGTTGTTACAATATTTATTCTGTAAGATATGAAAAAAGCAGCCCAGGGGAAGGGCTGCTTAAAATAGGAGGTCCTTAAGGGAAGTTTTTGTGACAATCAAATTAGATGTATGGTATACAGAAGCAGTTAACTTCTATTATTTTCAAAAGAGGGAGCTAGGTTGGAGTCAAGGCTGTAGTAGTCCCTGCTCCAACTGTTGAGTATATTATAGCAGTAAAATATAAATAATCTATTAAACTGATGTTAATTCTTTGTTAAAATAGAGAAGCATCTAAATAATATTGATATATTGTTGCAGTTTAGAGTTGATATCTTGCAAACGCTCCAGAAATCAGTCCTAGTCACTTAGCAGTAAATAAATCTTAGTATTATGATTTAAAGATTCCGCTTTATATGTTAACTATTCTCTCTTGTGGGACTGCTTTAAAGTCGCTTTTTGCAAGATATCAACTAAATTGTGCAAAATTATCTGAGGGAAAGCGTTAAAACCCAAACCAATGAAATTTCTGTTCTGTAATACCATAAATAGTCAATATATGCTTTCAATAACTCTCATTGGTGATAATCACAGCAATATATTTTATTATCAATAGTCAATATGTGTCCAGAGCGACTCTTAAAACTGGCCCGGAATCACGGACGATGGAGGGCCAGTTTTTGACAGTGAGTGAGACAGGATGTCGAACGAACGGCAAGCGGCGGATACATATTGATTATTCCCGCAATATCATGAATGAGATTATACCGATTATGATAGAAAATTACAAATAAAGGGTATATACGGAAACATTGTAGAGTGACACAATATATCAATTTAATTCTACATTCTGTTCTAGGAATAATAAAGGAGCTGAGTCAATAATGCAGCAGTTGGAAAAGAAATTAATAGCGGCAGTATTAATACTCTTAGTTTTAGTGGGAATTTACTTTAGTGGAGTAATTAATAATAGAAAGGCTGGGAATACTAATCCAGCGAAAATGAAACTAGATGATTATATTCCCTATCTTATTAAAGAAACAACAGGAGGAATAATTGATTTTGGTTCTGATACTCTGCTTAGCTATAAAGTAAATAGTGATATGTTATTATTAAAACTTCATGCCAATGAGAGCTATTCCGAGAAGAAGACGCAGCGAAAGATAAATCAATCTAGCATCAAGATATTAAAAAAGTTTTTTATAGATAGGGAGGATATAAAGAAGGTAGTTTTAAATTGGTATTTAGAATTACCAGACAGTAGAGGAGAGAGAAAACTGAGAAAGGTATTAGCACTTGTGATGACTAAAGAAGAGGCAGTTACCGTGAATTGGAATAGCTTAACAGCTTATGACCTATCCAACACTGTAGCTGGCTACTGGATACATCCAATATTGAAGGCTGATTAGACTCTCAATTGAGAGTCTAATCAGTTTCTTAAACTAACGGTAAAAATGAATTATTCAGCTGATAACCGTTATTTTCTAATTGATCTTTTATGATACTGGCCAATTTTTTAATTCCCCGCCTAATTTCTTTTTGGGAAGCTGCTGCAATGCTTAATCTGATTCTATTATCAGGCGGAGCAGCAGCATAGAAGACAGAACCGGGAGCTAAATTGATATCTTTCTTCAGTGCTTGCTGTTGTAATTTCTTATCCGTTAATTCTGCTGGTAATTCAAGCCAGAAGTTAAGACCGCCCTGGGGAATAGTAAATTCTACTTTTTGCGGTAGATATTCTTGTAGAGCATTACACATTGTCTGGTAGCGTTGAGAGTAGGTATCTTTTAAAGTGGTAATCTGTTCTTCCCACATTTCTTCTTTAAAGTAAAGGTCCAATACTCGTTGGACTAATCCATCCGTAAAGATATCTGAGATATACTTGGAAATAAGGATGTCTTCAAAATAACGGTTAGGAATCAGCAGAAAAGCTAGCCGTAAGCCAGGCATAAATACTTTAGAAAAGCTTTTAATATAGATTATCCGTTGGTTTTGATCTAGTGACTTCAGGGATTTATTATCTTTGGAAGTATAATTTAAATCACCAAGACAGTCATCTTCAATGATAAGAAGGCTATATTCATTAGCTAATTCAATAATTCTTTCTTTAGTGGTTTTAGAATAGCTGTATCCTGTTGGATTCTGAAAATTAGGCATTAAATATAGAAATTCTGGATTATATTCGGCTAGCTTTTCTTCTAATACAGCAGTATCTATTCCTTCAGAAGTAATCGGGATTTCCACAATATTAGCTTTTCGAGAGTTAAAGACGGAGATAGCCCCAGGATAAGTTGGACGTTCTACAAAGACAGTATCGCCATAATCAAGAAATGTTTTAGCTAAAATATCGATTCCCTGTTGAGCACCAGATATGATCTGGATTTCATCAATATCAGCTTTGATATTGTAATTAGTGATATAACTACTGATTGTTTTACGTAATTCAAGGTAGCCCTGGCTTTTCTGATAACCGAAGGCATAGCCGCCGTCTCGGTCTAAGACTTTATTGACTAAACGTTTAAAGGGAGCAATAGGAAACAGGTCAGGTGTTGGGGCTCCAGTAGCAAAATTAATCATTTTCTCCTGCTGTTCAGTAAACTTAGTATCTTCATCAATATAGACTTGTTCATCGAGATAATTATTCTGTTCTTCTTTATGCTGATTGGTTAATGGAGCTACGAAGGTTCCACTACCGACTTTTTTATAGACTAAATCTTCTTCTTCTAGGAGATTATAGGCATTTACAATCGTAATATTATTGACGCTTAGTTTTTTAGAAAACTTACGAATCGGTGGCAATTTGGTATCTGCTTCTAGTTCTCCTTTTAAGATTAATTCCCTAAGCTGACTGTAAAGCTGGAGATAGAGATGTTTTGAAGCTGATTTCTTCAATTCTATACTTGCAATCATATTGTTTCCTCCCTTAGCTGATATTCTTATAATTGTAACGGTTCATTATTTTCTGGAATTAATATTGTATCCCTATTGACAGTACAATATTTAATAATATATAATGAATTATGGGTACAAAGCAGTGATTGGGCCAATTATACCCATACAATTATTATACTTGATTTTAAAACTACTGTAAAGGAGATGAAGAGAAATGGAAGAGGAAAGGTATGAATTGAATAAGAATTTAGCTCAGATGCTAAAAGGCGGCGTAATTATGGATGTTACTAATTCTAAGGAGGCAGAGATTGCTGAAGAAGCAGGAGCAGTAGCAGTCATGGCTTTAGAGAGAGTACCGGCTGATATTCGGCAGGACGGCGGTGTAGCTCGGGCTTCAGATCCGGCAATGGTTAAAGAGATCATTGAAGCAGTTACTATTCCGGTAATGGCTAAAGCACGGATCGGTCACTTTGTAGAAGCTCAGATATTAGAGGAAATAGGTGTAGATTACATAGACGAGAGTGAAGTTCTAACCCCGGCTGATGAAGATAATCACATTGATAAGACTAAGTTTGATGTTCCTTTCGTCTGTGGTGCAACTGATTTAGGCGAAGCATTGCGGAGAGTCGGCGAAGGAGCCAGTATGATTAGGACCAAGGGAGAGGCAGGTACCGGTAATGTAGTAGAGGCAGTGCGCCATATGCGCAAAATTAAAGCACAGATTAAAGAATTAACTACTAAAGACAGTGAAGAATTAATGACAGCAGCTAAAGAATTAAAAGCTCCATTTGAACTGGTTAAGTATGTTGCTGAGAATGGTAAACTGCCGGTGATTAATTTTGCAGCGGGCGGTGTGGCAACTCCGGCTGATGCAGCAATGATGATGCAGTTAGGCTGTGACGGTGTTTTTGTCGGTTCAGGTATCTTCAAATCAGGAGATCCCAGCAAACGGGGGCGGGCCATTGTTGAAGCTGTAGCCCACTACGATGACCCGGAAGTAGTAGCTGAAGTATCAGAAAATCTAGGCGAAGCTATGGTTGGTATTAATGTTGATACCTTATCGGATGATGAAAAACTGGCCCAGCGAGGCTGGTAACAGTGGTTAAAGTAGGAGTCCTGGCACTACAGGGCGGAGTAGAGGAGCATTTATCATTGTTAGAATCTCTACCTGAGGTTGAAGCCTCTCCAGTCAAAAAACAGAGTGAATTAACAAAATTGGATGGATTGATTATTCCAGGCGGTGAGAGCACAACAATAGGTAGATTAATTGAGATTTTTGGATTGAAAGAGAAATTAATTGAATTAGGTAAAGCTGGTCTTCCTATCTGGGGTACCTGTGCAGGAATGATTCTGCTGGCTAAAGAGATTTTAGGCAGTGGTAAGAATCATCTAGGATTAATGAATATTACAGTTAAACGGAATGGCTATGGCAATCAGTTAGCCAGTTTTCGAACTGAAGTTGAAGTTCCAGCTGTGGCTGAAGAGAGTCTGCCATTGGTTTTTATCCGTGCTCCTTATGTGACGGAAGTAGGGTCTGAAGTAAAGGTCTTAGCAAGAATTGATGAGAATATTGTAGCCGTAGAAGAGAAGAACTTTTTAGCTACTTCCTTTCATCCTGAGTTAACTACTGATTCAAACTTTCACCAATATTTTATAAATAAGGTTAATGCTAGATAGCAATCTACGAGGAATTGTAGAAGGAAATTTGCTTCTATTCCTCATTATAATAATATTGGGTATTCTATCAATGTAAATAGTGATTTAATAAATTAAAAGTCCCTACTTAACAAGTAGGGACTTTAGTAGATAGCTGTTATTTTTCGGGACGGCTAGGAGTTGAAATAGTTGATAAGGCCTTACCGGCTTCCATATCAGTTCTAGATTCTGTAGATAGGTCTCCTAAGGAGATAATACCGACAATATTATCATTTTCTACTATCGGCAGCCGTCTAATCTGTTTTTCAGACATTAACTGGGCAGCTTCCTGGGGGGACATATCTGGGGTTCCGTAGACTGGATCGTCAGACATAACCTGCTCTATTGGTGTATTAATATCGCCGCCTTGGGCAGTATTTCGAAGTACAATATCCCGGTCAGTAACTACTCCAACAGGTTTTTGGCCGCTGCAGACAGGTACAATTCCAACGTCTAAATCATTCATGATTTTAGCTGCATCCTGAACGGTAGAATTGGTATCAATAGTTGATACATCACTAGTCATTATATTTTTAAGCTGCATTTTAATATCGCCTCCTTTTCATGATTAAGATGTGTAATTCAGGAGAATTTTAATCATAAATTCTATTTTAATTTTGATGTTAATTTTAGGTTAAATATTAAAAAGAAGGAATGTTTAATGAGTACTTTAGATTCAATGAAAAGGAAATTGCTTAATTACATAATATAGCACCAGAAGCTTCAATAAAGACAGTTGAATATGATAAGGTTTCTACTAAAATGTTACAGGAAGCTGAAGTTATTTTTGGATGGATAGAGGTAGAGCAGGTAGAGAAGATAGAGAATCTATACTGGATGTAACTACTCCGGAACCGCTGCCGGAGGATAATCCGCTCTGGGAGATGGAGAATGTAATTTTGACGCCGCATATTGCTCACAGCTCACCGACTAATTCTGAACGCTGGCTGACTATCTTTAAAGAAAATTTATGCCGATATAGCGAAGGAAAGCCTCTAAAGAATTTAGTTGATTTTGAAGCAGGATATTAGTAATCTGAAAATTCATTTTACAACTTAATCAATAGTCAGAAAATCAAGAATCACAACTAATGTTTGCAATATTATATATTATTGTTTATAATAATTCAAGTAGTAATTTAAAGTAATGAATAGTTATCTAGGTAATAATAGATAATTTTATAGGAAGAGGTGCCAGAATGAAGAGAGAAGTTTTAGCAGAAGAATATTTAGACCAAGAGCAGACAATAATTGCTGAGATAGGAGCTTTAGCACAGCAGTATGATGATATTATTAATCTTAGTTTAGGAGATCCTGATTATCCGACTAATAGTCAAGTAACTGAAGCTGCGTTTCAGGATGCTCAAGAGGGATATACGAGATATACTGCGGCCGTAGGAGATCCTGAATTACGTCGGGAGATTATTAAATATAATCAAAAAGAATTTGGTTATGAAGTGGATTTATCACAGGTGATGGTAACAGTAGGGGCCTGTCATGGTATGTTTTTAGCCTTGGAATCGATTCTAGATGAAGGCGATGAAGTGATTGTTCCAGCCCCTTACTTTACACCATATTTAGAGCAGATTAGATTAGCCGGAGGTAAGCCGGTAATTTTAGAAACTACAGAGGATGAGGGCTTTCAGATTAATGCTGAATCTTTACAGGCCTTAGTCACTGATAAGACAAAAGCAGTTATTATCAATACGCCTAATAATCCTACTGGAGTCTGTTTTAGTGAGGAAGTCTTGACAGATTTAGAAGAGGTTGTTATAGAAGAGGATTTAATTATTTTTGCTGATGAAGTCTATGGTGCTTTGAGTTTTAAACATGATTTTGTTCCATTGGCCACTAGAGATAGACTGCAGGATCGGACAATTACAGTTGCTAGTTTTTCGAAGGATTATGCTATGACCGGTTGGCGGGTAGGCTATGTAATTGCACCTGATTTTGTAATTGATTCTATGCAGCGGGTTAATGAGGGTATCTGTTATGCAGCACCTTCGATTTCACAGCGAGCAGCACTTCATGCGCTGCGGCTGCATAAGGAAATCCAGCCGCTTATGGTCGATGAGTATAAAAAAAGAGTTAATTATGCTTATCAACGAATTAAGACTATATCCAATATGTCAGTATTACCTCCAGAAGCTACTTTCTATCTCTTTGTTAATATTAAGGATACCGGTCTAAGTTCTGCTGAAGTAAGTAAAAAGATGTTGGAAGAAGCTAGAGTGTTAGCGATTCCTGGTACTGCTTTTGGTGAGTGTGGTGAAGGATATATTCGAATAGCCTGTACAGTGGATAAGGATAAATTAAAGTCAGCTTTTGACCGTTTAGCAGAGATGAAGATTTTTAATCAGTAATAGAAAGAGAGTAGTATAGAAAGGAGAAATGGTAATGAGTTCAACAGTTGGGTTTCCTAATTACACCATCGAAAATGGAGCAATAGAGAAGTTAGGAAAGCTATGTAGTAAGTATGGAGAAAAGGTTTTAGTTATTGGTGGTAAGACTGCTTTATCTAAAACTGAAGAAGAGATTAAAAATACTTTAAAGACCAATGACCTAGAAATTATTGATTTTATATGGTATGGTGGTGAATGTACTTTACATAATATTGAATTAAAAAGAAAGAAGGCTGTAGAAACTGAAGCTGATTTAATTATTGGTGTTGGTGGAGGGAAGGCTCTTGATACAGCGAAGGGAGCAGCTGAAAAGGCTGATTTACCTATCTTTACTGTACCAACAATTGCTGCTACCTGTGCTGCTACTACTCCGCTGTCTATTCTTTATACAGCTAAGGGAGATTTCGATTCATTCTTTCATTTAACTAAGCCGCCAGTACATATCTTTATTGATACTAAAGTAATTGCTAATGCTCCAGCTAAATATTTACGTGGGGGAATTGGGGATACAGTAGCCAAACATTATGAAGTAGAAATAAAGTCCAGACCAGATGAACTTGCTCATGCTTCGGCTCTGGGTAAAGAGATGAGTACTATGTGTGTTGAACCATTAGTGGAGTATGGTTTTCAGGCCTTAAAAGACTGTAGGGAGAATGATGTTTCCTTTGCTTTAAAACAGGTTGTCCTTAATAATATTATTACCACTGGTTTGGTATCTATGTTGGTAAAAGAGAAGTATAATGGTGCTTGTGCCCATTCATTATGTTATGGTTTAACTTTAATTGAAAGGTTAGAGGAGGAGTTCCTACATGGTGAATTGGTAGCTTATGGTCTCTTAGTCCAGTTAATAATAGATGAAAGAGAGAATGAATTCAATAAGCTTTATCACTTCTTTGACCAAGTAGGACTTCCAGTTTCATTGGACCACTTTAAACTTGAAGTGAATAGAAAAGACCTAGAATCAATATTAAAAGAAGCAGTAGCTGGTGAAGATATGATTGATATGCCTTACCAAGTTACTGAAGATGATTTTTATGAGGCAATTAAAAGGTTAGAAATGATCAATAAGGGGGAAGAAGAGTATGGAGAGTAATCTAGAAGCAGAATTAATTCATAATCAGGTTGAAACAGATCCTGAAGAGATTGAAATAACTACACCTAAAGTACTAAAATTCTTAATACCTTCTTTAATTGGAATCTTTATGTTCTTATGTCCAGTACCATATGATGGAGCCATCAGTACTCCAGTAGGAGTAATTTCTGAATGGTTAGCTGCTGTAGGTGAAGCATATTTACCAATAGTAGTTACTGTTTTAATTACTTTTTCTGCAGTTGTTTCAACATTAACAACATTATTTAAGCCTAAATTTATTATAAATAATGCTCTATTAAATAAATTATTTTATACTAAGAAACTCTATTTAGTTTTTAGAGTGTTAGGAGCTATCTTTGCTATATTAGTATTGAACAAAGTGGGAGTAAAATATATTTACTCCAGTGATACTGGCGGAACAATGATGTCCTTAATTTCTTCTCTAGTTACCTGGTTCTTTTCAGCATCATTTTTGATGCCGCTTTTAATGGAGTTTGGCGCTATGGATTATACTGGTACAGTAGTTAGAAGTTTTGTTAAGCCTTTATTTACTCTACCTGGACGAGCAGCAATTGATTTAGTTACTTCTTGGGTTGGTAATTGTGATGTTGGAGTAGTATTGACAAGAAAGCAGTATAACTCAGGTTTTTATACAGGACGAGAAGCTGCTACTATAGGTACCTGTTTTTCTGCTGTATCGCTGCCGTTCTGTTTGGTAGTTGCAGCATTATTGGAAGTTGATGCTCTATTTATTCCCTTCTATGCTACAGTAGTCATTACTGGAATGGTTAGCGTAATGATTATGTCTCGGATTCCGCCGTTAAGTACTCTACCGGATACATACCATTCAGATACCGGAAAACAGATTGATGAAGAAGAACCAGAAGGAATGAAAAAATCAGAATGGGCTTTGCGGAAAGGTATTCAAAGGGCTGAGGGAGCTGGAGGCTTAACAGAAATTCTTTCTCAAGGTGCTAAAACTTTCTTAAATATTATATTTACTCTATCACCACTAGTAATGGCCTGGGGAACAATAGCGTTAATAATTGCTACTTTTACACCGATTTTTGATTGGTTATCACTGCCCTTTGGTTATTATCTACAGTTCTTAGGCGTTCCTGAAGCTTTCAAAGCAGCTCCGGCCACTATTGTAGGTTTTGCTGATATGTTTATTCCAGCAATTTTAGCTTCTAGTATTTCATCGCTTAAGACGCGTTTTATTATTGGGGTATTGTCATTAGTACAGATTATTTATATGACAGAAGTAGGAACTCTATTAGTTACTTCTGATATCCCTGTTACTTTTAAAGATTTAGCAATTATCTTTTTAGAAAAGACAGTTATAGTTATTCCGTTGATAGTATTGCTAACTAATCTATTTATCTAAAATTCTATATAAATAGCGTTAATAAACTTATGTTAAAGATAGGCCATCGCGGTACTGCGGGATTAGCTCCGGAGAATACAGCAGCTGCTTTTAAGAAAGCAGTGGAGTTAGATTTGGATATGGTAGAATTGGATGTACAGCTATGTGAACTACTCGGCATTGAAATACCGAGCTTCATGGTCGCCTGCTTTTATGGGAGTTATCCGTAACATCAAGCAAGTTACCCATTCGGCGTGTCCAACGCCACTACTCCTATCCAGTTAATACTGGACTTGGAGGTACTTTTAAGCTGCAAATTGATGATTATTCCAGTTATATTTAACCGGATTTGATAAACCTTTAACCTGCAAAGTAATATCTGGCCCTTTACGTCGCTGCTGTAAGTATTTGCGTAAGATATTAAATGCACCTATGCTGTCGGCATTAAAAGCTTGATTGTTATCTTTATCTACATATAAGCCTCGTTTAATACGATTAGACTTATCAGCATATTTCTTAGTTACTTTTTTACTATAAGGACTGCATTGGCTGGTATATTTTTCACTCTTCTTGATTAAAGTAATCCCCTGTAAATTAAGTTTATACTCTAGCTGGTGATAGATAATATCAAAGGGTAGTTTATGGAGCTTTTGATTAGTCTGTTTACCTAGGTCAGCATTATCACGAATATTTTTAATATCACCAACGATTACTCTAGATATATTATTTTCAACACAGTAATTAACTACTTTTTTAGTTGCACTATGAATTAGGTGAAATAATTGTTTGCGTCGTTTTTTATATAGGTTCTGAATACGTTTAGAAGTCTTTTTACCTTGACCATTCAAAATTGATTGATAATGTTTAATCTTTTTATCGAAGTAACGATTAATAGCTAAATACTGTCCGCCATCAATAATAAAGCTTTCTTGATTTTGATTGCTGTAGCAAGTCATTAGATTATTAATGCCTAGATCAATACTTAAATAATTACCGTTATCTTCTTTAATAGTAGGAGTATCTACTTTATAAGTTAAGATTACCTTATAAGTATCATCACTTAAAGGCTTAAACTCAATTCTAGTAGTTGAGTTAAGGATATCTCTATTACTGGATAACAGCTCATTAGGCACTCTTATCCATAA
Source organism: Acetohalobium arabaticum DSM 5501 (assembly GCF_000144695.1). Classification (GTDB taxonomy): domain Bacteria; phylum Bacillota; class Halanaerobiia; order Halobacteroidales; family Acetohalobiaceae; genus Acetohalobium; species Acetohalobium arabaticum. The sequence continues at coordinate 1,587,909 of NC_014378.1, read as the reverse complement.
AAATTTATTGGTAATAGAGTATTCTTTTTTCAGATACTCTTTTAATTGTTTAGGAATAGATAATCTTAACTTACCATCAATAATTTTAAAGCCATTATTGAGATAACGAAAGTTAAACTTACTATCTTTGGGTTTATAGTTAGGTGAATTAGGTTTACCGTTATATTTATCAGGATTATCTTGATAATCCTCCATACTTTGATAAAAGCTATCCCAATTATCAGCTAAAATTTTAAGTGTTTCCTGTGCTGTCTGGGAGGGTAAGTTTTTATACCAAAAGTTAGTTTTTAATTGCTTTTTTTGTTTATACCAATCAGGATAATCTTCATCACTATCTTTAGACCAATTTTTACGTTGATAATTGCCGATATTATATAATCTGGCACTAGCATAGGCTAAACAACCTAATACAACTTGTTGGGTTTGATTAGGTTTATGGATAAAATACTTAGCTAGCTTCAATTAGTTCACCTCCTTATGATAGCCAACATTATAAACACATGTTCTGGCATGAATTAAATTATTTTGGTTGCTCAATTGTTATCACCTCTCACATATAGTATATCATATATTACTTTTAATATCAAGCATATCAAAATTTAAAGCAATTACACATGGTTTAAAAAACAAGTAAAAAATAACCTATTCTTTAATATTGAATCAAAGAATAGGTTAGTAAATTCATCACCCATATAAATAAGGGTGGGTTCTTTACTTTTTGTCCTAAAGCGGATAGCCGGAATTGATAGATGATGCTAAGGCTAAAGGTTTAATGATTAATACCTGGACAATCAATGATAGTGCACAAATAGAAAGATTGAAGCAGATGGGGATTGATGGCATTATCAGTGATTATCCACAGCGGCTTTAAGTAAGCAGAGGTTAAATATTTTGGGCTAGTTCTAATAAAGTAGTTCTGTTTTCTTTAAAGTATTTACCCAGCTTATCAGAAGGAAGCGGCTGTTTGGTTTTACCTTCACCTATTTCAATAGTAAATCCAGGCAGCTTAAATTCTTTAATAAACCAATCTTTATAACCAGCAGCTGCTGTGCTGCTTTCTTCTGGTGCAACTAATTTATAACCGGTCTCTTTACTGAGCAGTTTGCCTAATTTATAGTCACGGTTATATTCTTCACCTTTTTGGTTGTAGTACCAGTAGATAATATTACCACTGTTATGGAAAGCAACTACTGCTTCAAATTTTTTAGATCGTGTTAAATCTGCTAGAGCCTGGCTTTCCGGTTCGCTTTCTGGCTTGGGACCTTTATAGCTTTTAAAATGAGGGCTGTTCTTTGATTTGACTTGATTCCAATCAGCAGGAAACTGCTTATTGAGATCTACTCCCCGTCCATTGGCCTTCCAGCGTTTGAAACCTGAGCTTCCTTCATTAGCTTTAAGATAGAAATTTCTGTCTTTAACTTCATTTTTAATGCCGTGAGTTGCTATCTCTATGCCGTCAGGATTTAACATAGGTATAAAGCAGAAGGTTACCTTATCTAGTAACTCTTCTAAATTATAACCTTCTATTTCTTGGCTCTGTTTGAGATGTTTAGCATAGTCTTCGGCTAATTTGAGCGTTAATAAAGAAGTAATTCCTTCCCGACCATGAACACCTCCAATCACCCCAATCTTCTTCTTTCCACTGCCTAAAGTCAGAAGATATAGATTGCGTTTAGCTAGCGACTTTCCAATAGTTGAAACTTTTATACTTTCATATTTATCTTCTAATTGATTCATCTGTTTTCTCATCTGTGAGTAATTATAATCAGAAACTGCAGTTATAATAGGTGAATCTTCCTGTTTGATTTTTGAATTACTATTATTTTGATTATCGTGGCATCCGGTTAAATTAAAGAACAAACAGCATATTAATAACAGAATAGAGATTAATTTAGTTTTCACTGTTAGGTTCCTTTCTTGATATTTGTTCTTATTATTATCATAAACTATTCAGTATATGTTTGAAAAATTAATCCTCTTGCTTTTTGATGAAAATTGTTATATAATGATAGTGAAAGAAAATCTATGAAAGAGATTGGTTAAAAGTAATGTTTACTTTTAAAATTTAAATACCAAGTAAGTTAGGTGCCTTAGTTGAGGAGAATAGGGAATCAGGTGTAAGTCCTGAACGATCCCGTCACTGTGATTGGTATTTTAGAACCAGCTGCCACCTATTTTTTCTAAAAAATAGGGAAGACAGCTGGTGGTTAATCCAGCCATCAGTCAGGAGACCTGCCTAACTTATCGGCTTTCTAGTATCTGGAAGCTAGAGGATGATGGAAAAGTCCTCGGCCAGCAATGGCCGAGGACTTTTTATATTTTGATAAGGAGGTTAAAAAGATGGGAAAAGCAATTGAAATACGTATTAATTCAGAGCAGTGTAGAGGCTGCAGGCGCTGTGCATTAGCTTGTTCCTGGGGGAAGGAAGGTGGAGTTAACCCGCGGAAAGCAGGAATCAAGATTCACAAACTGGAGAAAGGAGCCAAAGACCGTCCGATGATTAATCAACAGTGTGAAGAAGAATTCTGCGGTAAGACTCCTTTTGAAGATTCAGAAAAGAGGGTTCCTCGCTGTGTAGAAGCATGTTTATTTGGAGCTTTAGAATTAGTAGAGGAGGTAGATAGCAGTGAATAATCAATTAGACGGCTGGCAGGGTAGAGTCCTATGGGTTGATTTAACAGAAAAAGAAGTGTATAAGGAGGAATTATCCGAGGATTTATGTAGAAAATATCTAGGCCAATCGGGGATCAATGCAAAGATATTATATGATAATGTCGGGCCAGAGGTTGATCCGTTGGATCCAGAGAATTACTTGATTTTTGGAGTAGGCCCTCTAGGTGGGACTTTGGCCCCCTGTTCTGGACGATTTACTGTAACTTCAAAAGCACCGTTGACCGGTTTGTTTGGTGATTCCAACTGTGGAGGCCACTGGGGACCGGAATTAAAGTATGCAGGCTATGATCATATTGTTATTACTGGTAAAGCAGACCAGCCAGTATATTTATGGATTAATGATGAGCAGGTAGAATTGAGAGATGCTAGTAAAGTATGGGGGAAAACGACTTGGGCTACAGAAGAATACTTACAGGAAAAGTTGGGTAATAATACTATTCAGGTAGCTTCAATCGGTCCTGCTGGCGAGAATTTGGTAAATTATGCAGCAATTATTTGTAATCACAACCGAGCTGCTGGTAGAACAGGAATGGGAGCAGTAATGGGGTCTAAGAATTTAAAAGCAATTGCTGTCTATGGTTCTAAAGAGATAAAGGTGGCAGAGCCAAAAGAATTTTTAGATATAGCAGTAGAAAGTCAGGAGGATATTATGGATGATCCATTATATGAAGTAGCTAATACTTTTGGGACTACTGCTATTACCAGGTTAGCTCAGGAATTAGGTTTCTTACCTACGAAGAACTTTCAAGAGTCTACTTTTTCTGGAGCCGATAAATTAAGTGGTGAAAAGATATTAGAGAAGTATGCTACTAAGCATAAAGGATGTTTCAATTGTCCAGTCAGCTGTAGCCGATATTACAAAGTTGATGAGGGGGAGTATGAAGGAACAGTAGGAGAAGGGCCTGAGTATGAGACAATTAGTGCTATGGGTACTAAGTGTGGCAATGAGAATCTACCTTCTGTTTTAAAGGCTAATACTTTAGCAAATCAATTAGGCTTGGATACTATATCAACAGGTAGTGTAATCAGCTGGGCTATGGAACTATATCAAAGAGATATCATTACTTCTGAAGATACAGGAGGATTAGAATTAGAATGGGGTAATCATCAGGAACTTATAGAATTAGTAAAGATGATTGCTCACAGGAAAGGATTTGGTGATCTTTTAGCTAAAGGAGCATTTAAAGCAGCGCAAGAGATAGGTAATTCAGCTGAAGAATATGTGGTCCACAGTAAAGGTATGGAGTATCCGGCAGTCGATGTCCGCGGAACTAAAGGGATGGCTTTAGGTTTTGCAGTTGCTTCTCGCGGGGGGGACCACTTAAAGTCACTGCCCTTATATGAGATAGCACATGATGTTTATAAAGAAGCTATCCAAGAAGAATTAGGTATTGAAGTAGAAGATGAATACTGGACTCAGTATGAGACTAAACCGCGGTTGATTGCCTGGCATGAGGAGTGGCACTGTGTTGTTGATTCGTTAGGTCTCTGTAAATTAGAGGGGATTGCTTTAAAACCGCTGCGACCTAAACATTTTGCTCAGTTAGTATCTGCTGCTACTGGAGTGGAATTTGATGAAGATAGATTACAGAAGATTGGTGAGCGAATTTGGAATTTAGAGCGGTTATTCAATATTCGAGAAGGCCTTAGCCGCGAAGATGATATGCCTCCTAAACGGATGCTTGAAGAGACAATAGCTACTGGACCATCTGCAGGAGAAGGACTTTCTTCTGCTAAATTCAACTCTATGTTGGATGAGTATTACAGTCTGCGGGGTTGGGATCTAGCTAATGGAATTCCCAAAAAGCAGAAGTTAGAAGAACTAAATCTTAACTGGGAGGTTAAGAAGAGTGCAAGTACAGGTTAAGTATTTTGCTACCTTCTGTTTAGAAACTGATTTTATTCAGCAAGAAGAGATAAAGTTAAAGTCAGGTGCAACAGTAAAAGATTTGATTACTAGATTAAGTGATAGGTATGGTATTGGTTTTAAAAAACGTTTATTTACTAAAGAAGGAAGTTTAGATTCGGTAAGTTGGATTATTCTTAATGATAAGCGTCTTAAAAAGGTAAAGGAGTTAGAATTAGTTTTAAAATCAGGAGATACTATTTCATTTTCACCTCCAAGATTAGTTGGTGGTTAAATAATTAAGGTTTAAAATATCGGAAGTGATCAATGGGTTAATTAGGTGTTTAATATATGATTATTTAGCAGTAATAACCTATTATTACGATTTGTATAAATCTTAATAATTTTATAGTTTAGGAATGAAGAATAACCAATAGATGGATTGATTTTATAGTAAAAGGATAAAACTACAAATAAGAAGTGTAATTACTGTTAGAGTAATCCAGAAGTCATCACTAATATCCAGTATTCTATCCTTGGAGTTATGGAATAAAATTTGCATTGTGTAGTTATAAAAAGGTGGTGGCTTTAATGAACTCAATTAAGAAAAAATTGATTTTAATTACTTTAGTACTTATCTTAATTCCTTTTATTGTTTCTAATTTAATGAATTATTACTTTATTTCTTCTGGGTTTGAAAGTAGAGTTAAAGAGGAGAACTTAACATTAGCCCACAGTATCTCCAATAATGTAGAGGAATTTATGAATAAAGCTTATAAAATATCAGAGCGGCTAACAAAGAATTCTGATATTATAAGCTTTGAAGGCAGCAAACAGGAAGCTGTATTAAAAGAGACGATTGAGCAGAATCCTTACTTTAAATTATTCTATATTCAGGATACTACCGGAATGCAGACTGCAAGAAGCAGCGGAACATTAGGTAACAGGTCGGGCCGCTGGTGGTTTAAGAAGATCATGGAAACTAAGGATCCATTTATCAGCAAATCCTATTTTACCTTAAAGGATAATATTCCTGTTACTTCAATAATTATGCCGATTTATGACCAGAGAGGTTTACAAGGGATTTTTGGTGCTGATCTCAAACTGGATCATTTACAAAAACTAGTAGAGGAACTTAGCCTCGGAAAGGGAAGCCATGCCTACATAATTGATGGTCAAGGAGTTGTAATTGCTCATCCGAATAAAAAGCAGGTTTCTCAGCTTTATAATTATCGAAAGATGACCAAAAAGGTGTTGGTTAAAGACAGTAATGGTAATGTGGTATTAGATGAAGAAGGAAATCAGAAGACAGAGCTGCGTAAAATAGAGGTTCCTGAGAAACTAAAGGAAATAACTAATGAAGCGTTAAACGGTAGATCAGGTGTTGCAGAATATGCTAATAATGAAGGAGAAGGAGTAATCAGTGCTTACTATCCTATTGAATTAAAAGGTGACTCTGATAATTGGGCTGTAATTACTGTTCATAATAAAAAAGAGGCTATGGGCTTTGTCTCAAGTGTAGGATATAAGAATATTATTATTGCTGTCGGCCTAATCTTATTAGTAATAACTGCCATGTATTTTGCAGCTAACAAGATTACAACTCCAATTCTCAATCTTGTTGGTTTAATGGAAGAGGCGGCTGAAGGTAATCTGTCTGTTTATTCAGACTATCAAGGAGAAGATGAGATTGGCAGATTAAGCGATAGTTTTAATACTATGATTAATGATTTACGGAATATTATTCAGACAACAGAAAAGACAGCAGCCGAAACTCTATCTACCAGTGAAGAGCTGTCTGCTAGCAGCCAACAAACAGCAGCTGCAGTAGAAGAAGCTACGGCTTTAACGGAAGAATTTACTTCCAGTGTTGATCAGTTAAGTACAAATGCCCAGGATATGGCCCGATCGGCTGATGAGATTAGTGATTTAGCCCAGAATGGATTAGAAGATATGAAGGATACCCAGCAGAAAATGGAAGAGATACTCCAGACTTCTTCAAAGTCACAACAGGCAATTGAAGAACTAAATTCTTATTCTTTAAAGATTGAAAATATCATTGATGTGATTTCTGATATATCTGATCAGACAAATTTATTAGCCTTGAATGCAGCAATTGAAGCTGCTAGAGCAGGGGAAGCTGGACACGGATTTGCTGTTGTTGCAGAGGAAATAAGAGAATTGGCAGAGGAAACACAAAAATCGGTAGAAAATATTAAGAATATAATTGAGGAATTAACTTCCCAGACTGGTCAGACTGTAACTACTATTCAGGAGAATAGTGATCAAATTGAAGCAGGGGCAGAAATGGTGAACCAAACTGGAGAGGCTTTTCAGGAAATTGCCGATAAGATTCAAAATATTACTGCTCAGATTCAGACAGTAGCTGAGACAGGACAGAGTTTGGCTGACGGTAGCCATGAGATTTCTAAAACTTCCGAAGAACAGGCAGAGGCTACACAGGAGATGTCTACTTTAGCTCAGCAGTTATCCCAGATGGCAGGAGAATTAAAAGAATTAGTAGACCGCTTTGAAATTGAATAAAGCTTAAAAGAACGGCCAAATTATGCATGATTTGGCCGTCTTACTTTATTAACAATATTGTATATAAATGTTATGATTAGACTAATACTATAAAAAAGTCGAGGTGTTAATGGGGGAGAGAATTAATGACTAAGAAGGTAAGAAAAGCAGGAATTACTGGAGTAGGCTATTATGTACCCAAAAATATCTTAACCAACTATGATTTGGAGGAAATGCTTGAAACCAGCGATAAGTGGATTAAAAGTAGAACAGGAATTGAAGAGAGAAGAATTGCAGATGATAATGAGGCTACATCAGATTTAGCTTTTAAAGCAGCTAAGAAGGCTTTATCTGATGCTGAATTGGATGCTGAAGATTTAGATTTAATCTTAGTAGCGACTATGACTCCGGATATGCTCTTTCCAGCTACAGCCTGTCTTCTACAGGATAGACTAAATGCTACAGAAGCTGCTGCCTTTGATCTGGAAGCTGCTTGTTCAGGCTTTGCTTATGGATTATCAGTAGCCAGTCAGTTTATAGCTAGCAGAGCCTATGATAATATATTAGTTATAGGAGCAGAAACAATCTCGAAGATTCTTGATTGGAATAATAGAAATACTTGTATTCTATTTGGCGATGGGGCAGGAGCAGCCGTAGTTCAGCCAGTAGAGTCAGGCGGGATTTTAGGTAGTATCTTAGGAGCTGATGGTTCAGATAGTGATCTATTAAAGATGCCGGCAGGAGGTTCAAAGAGGCCGGTTTCACAAAAGACTATTGAAAATGATCTCCATTATTTAGAGATGGACGGAAATGCTGTCTTTAAATTTGCAGTTAGAATTGTAGCTAAAGCAGCACTACAGGTGTTAAAAGAACTAGGTTTGACTGCTGAAGATATTGATTTTTTCATTCCCCATCAGGCCAATATTCGAATTATAGATGCTGCTGCTAAACGGTTGAACTTAAATGAACAGGAGGTCTTTATTAATCTTGATAAGTACGGAAATACTTCTGCAGCCTCAATTCCGATTGCTTTGGCTGAAGCCGTACAGGCTGATAAAATAGATAAAGGAGATAAGATCCTCTTTGTTGGTTTTGGGGCCGGATTAACCTGGGGAGCAAATGTTATTGAATGGTCTTATTAAGTTCTTCTTGACTAAGTGACATATCTATTTTAATCAGATATACTTCTTATTAACTTAATTTTAATATATTTTTAATTAAGTGGCATACCTGAGTAAAGGGTATGCTTTTTTATTATGTTAAGGTTTGAAGCATGATCAAATATATAAAGAAATTATATGAGCCGTTTTAAAAAGTTTTATAAATTAGTCATGTTGGTTCATGAATTAACTAAACCTTAGCAATAGTTTTGTAGTATATTCGCCTAGAAATGCTATATCTTCTGTATGGAGTTTGGTCATGATTGAAGAATCAAAGAGGATATTTGCTCCTCCATTAAGCTCCTTATCACCTAACCAGATAAGATAAGTAAGAGGAATAGTGGGTAGGGTATTGATAGTAAATCCTAAATCACTTCTGTCGGTAAATTCAGCACCTAATTTCTGGGCGGCTTTCTTCAGTTTCTGTGGTTTATGACAGAAGCTATCTATTATTGGTTTAACTGCTTCCCGCTGAAAAGCATCTTTATAAGGAGTTCCATCTGGTAATTCTCTAAAGGAAATTAATTCATTTCCTAACGGCCAGTCATTTCCAGTGAGTAAAAAGTGTAGTATAATTATTTTTAGACCAGTAGTTACTGGCAATTCGGCTTCAGAATCATCTATTTCTCCTGTGGGGTATTTAATATAGTATCTTTGATTAAAGGCAGTAAGAACAAACTCATTCTCTTTATTTCTGAATTCAACTCCGGTTTTATGGACGATATCCTCTGGTTCAGTTCGGGCTAATCTTTCAGTAGCTTTCTCAATGGCCTGTTTATATCCTGCAGAATCAGTCTGATTATCGGATAAAGACAATTAATTTCACCTCCTAGCTAATTATATCAATCCAGTAATATATAGTCAATCTATTTCGGTTTAAATCGAGGTTAAATGACTGTTAAATATCGTTTATCTATGATATGATAGTTATGATGATTATGAATCTGGGAGGGATAGGATGAGAGCAGAAATAGTCTCAATTGGAACTGAATTATTATTAGGCCAGATTGTTGATGCCAATTCTGCCTATATTGCTGAAAAGCTGGCTGATTTAGGTATTGATCTATATTATCAGATGACAGTAGGAGATAATCAAGAGCGGTTACAGAAGGTATTAAAAAGGAGTTTAGAACATTCAGATATAGTGATTACCACTGGTGGATTAGGGCCTACCGATGATGATCTGACTAGAGAAGCAGTTGCTGAAGTTATGGGAGTTGATTTGATTAAAGATGAGAAATTGGAAGAACAGATTAGAGGATTCTTTGCCGAATTAGAACGGGAAATGACTGTTAATAATCTCAGTCAAGCTTACTTGCCTGCTGGAGCAGAGCCTATTATCAATTCTCGGGGAACTGCGCCGGGAATCATTATTGAACGTAATGGAAAGACCGTGATTTCTATGCCGGGAGTTCCGCCGGAGATGAAGCAGATGATGAATAAAAAAGTAATTCCTTATTTACATGATAAAGCAGGTAGTAAAGAGCTGATTAAATCTAAAGTTTTGAGAGTCTGCGGCTATGGTGAATCCTCACTAGAAACAGAGATTAAGGATATTCTGGATTCGCAGACTAATCCGACAGTTGCTCTTTTGTCTGATAAAGCTGAAGTTCATCTTCGTTTGACAGCTAAAGCTGGCAATCAAAAGATGGCAGATAACTTAATTAATCAAGTTGAAGCTGAATTAAGAGAAAGGTTAGGCGATGATATATTCGGTATTGATGATGAAACTATGGAGAAAGTAGTTGGAGATAGGTTGAGAGAAGAAGTACTAACTTTAGCAGTAGCTGAATCTTGTACTGGAGGATTAATAGGCCATAGGATTACTAATGTATCCGGAAGTTCTGATTACTTTAAGCAGGGAGTTGTAGTCTATAGTAATCAAGCCAAAAAAGATTTAGTTCAAGTTAAGGAGGAAACGCTATCAGAATATGGTGCTGTCAGTAGAGAAACTGCCTGTGAGATGGCTGAAGGTGTTAAAGAATTGGCCGATACAGATTTAGGCATAGCAGTTACTGGAATTGCCGGTCCTACTGGAGGCAGTGAAGAGAAGCCGGTGGGATTGGTCTACATGGGACTGGCTGATGATAAAAAGGTCGGAAGCTTTAAGTTTAAATTCCACGGAAGTAGAAAACAGATTAAGTATCTTACTTCCCAATATACTTTAGATAAGTTAAGAAGATATTTGGAAGGCAGTATTGTTCTATAAATAGAATTGATAGGTGGTATTTAGATGAAACAGGAGATAATCATTCTGATCTTAATTGCTATCTTAACAACAGTAGTTGCAGTTAATTTAATGAGTAGTACTATTTATAGATTAAGTGCCTTTGAAGTTGAAATAGAGACTAAAATTTCTGCTGATACAGTAACAGAGATTAACTTTCCTCCTGTAGGAAAATTAATTGCTGATACCCATTTTATTCCTTTATCGCTAAAGATAGATGTATTGAATATAAATCCTGACCGGTTAGAAAAGCTGCTGAATAATATTAGTGATAAAGAGGAGTTTATAGCCGGGATTAAGGTAAAGGCAAGTGAGATTATCCAGCTGTTTATCCTTCGAACACTTTTAATTGCTTTTGGGGGAGGAGTAGTGGGAGTTATCATTCTGGGGTCAAGGGACTGGATTAGATTATTTGCCGGTGGTTTGGTAGGGCTTATTCTTCTTTCAGTTTTATTTACCGGTCTTTATTTTACTTATGATGTTGATCGGTTAAGTGACCCTAATTATCAGGGAATGTTGTCGGCAGCTCCCTGGATGATTAGTTTAATTGAAGAAGGACTGAATAATATTGATAAATTGGGGACAGAGATGGAAGTAATAACAAGTAATATATCCAATCTGTTTAATGAAGTAGAGGCTCTGCGTGGTTTAGGAGAGGTAGAAGGTGGAACTAAGGTGCTACATGTTAGTGATATTCATAATAATCCGGTAGCCTTGGACTTTATAGAGAAAGCTGTTAAAAGCTTTGAAGTAGATTTAATTATAGATTCTGGTGATATCAGTGATTATGGAACCCCAGTAGAGGCAAAGTTATTCGAGAGGATTGAAAAGTTGGATTTACCTTATGTCTTTGTTCCTGGCAATCATGATTCCCCTACAATTGTTGAAAAGATGGCTGAATTTGATAATGTGATTATTCTAGATGAAGATACAGTTACGGTATCCGGACTCACTATTGCTGGGATTGGTGATCCGGCAGCAGTTACTAAAGAGATTAAGCCGCCTGAATCAGAAATGGTAAGTATTTATCAACAGAAGTTAGAAGAATTAGTTACAGAACAGCCGGCAGAACCTGATTTATTGGCAACCCATAATTTTTTAATAGCCTCAGGCTTTGTAGGAAGAGTTCCGGTTTTATTACACGGCCATGACCATCAATTTGAAGTAAAACAACAACAGGGAACGACTATTATTGATGCTGGAACTACTGGAGCAGCCGGAATTCGAGGACTGCAGAGCAAAAAAGAGATTCCTTATACAGTTGCTTTACTCCATTTTAGCAATCCTCAGCCTGAGGTAGCTTTAGAAGCTGTTGATATAATTAAAATCTACAGCCGAACAAGCGGGTTTATTTTAGAAAGAAAAGGAATTGGCCCCCAACAAGAGCAGACCAGTTCAGAATAATTATAGTCTTACCATATCTCTTAGCCCAGCCGCTATAGATTACTCTGCCTCCCCGGGTAGCTTTGATTAAAGGATGAATTAATTAATAACCTTGCTACAATAAATTGTAGTAGAGGAACTAGGAGGGAAAGTATGATAAAGAGTTATAATTTACCATACGGAGAAGAGAAGTTAACATTTCAATTTCCAGATGAAATTGAAATGCAATCAATTAAGCCCAACAAAATATCTGTAATTGAAGATTATGAAGCAGAATTTAGAAGTATTTTGAATGATCCTATTGGTTCACCGCCATTAAAAGATATTGTTTCTCAAGGGGAGACGGTAGTAATAATTGTTAGTGATATTACCCGTTCAGCTTATAAAACAGACCGTTATCTTCCTGTTTTAGTGGATGAATTGAATCAAATTGGAGTTCCTGATGAGGATATTACTATAGTTATTTCTACCGGGACACACCGATCCCATACTGCTGAGGAAGATGAAGTGGTGGTAGGGTCAGAAGTTTATAATAGAGTTAAAGTTGAAAATCATGATGCCACAGCTGAAGATCTGGTTTACTTAGGCGAAAGTAGCCGAGGAACTGAAATTGCTGTCAACAGAACTGTCTATGAAGCAGATCGGATCATTTTGACCGGAGGGATTGTTTATCATCTCTTAGCAGGCTTTGGTGGTGGGCGCAAGAGTATTATGCCTGGTATCTGTGGTTACGATAGTATTCAGCAGAATCATTCTTTGGCTTTAAAGGATATCGATTCTTCTGGGGTCAATCCGCAGGTTAAGACTGGAGTATTAGACGGGAATCCAGTAGCAGAAGATATGTTTGAAATAGCAGAAAAAGTTAATCCAGACTTTATGATCAATGTAGTGGTTAATGACAATAAAGAGTACTTAGCTATGGTAGCTGGAGATTTAAATAAAGCTTTTAAAAGAGGCTGTAAGATGGTTGAGCAGGCCTTTGGAATTCCGGTTGAAACAAAAAGTGATTTAGTAATCTCTAGTTGTGGTGGATATCCTAAAGATATTCAGTTATATCAGTCTGTTAAAGGACTTAATAATGCTGGATATGCTGTCAGAGATGATGGAGTAATTATTTTATGTAGTAAATGTTCTGACGGCGGAGGACCTGATAATTTTATGAAGTGGTTTGATTATTCTGGAGTTGATAATTTACGAGAGGCCTTAAAAGAGGACTTCACTATAGCTGGTTTTGTAGCTTTGCGAGCAGTAAGTATAGCTTCTAAAGCAAATGTTATTTTAATTAGTGATTTAGCTGATGAAGTAATAGAAAATGCAGGAATGATTCCAGCCCAGACTCCTAAGGAAGCCTATCAGAAGGCAGAAGAAATTTTAAATGGCGTGGAGACAGTAACTTTGATGCCTCAGGGATCATTAACCTTTCCTCTAATTGAAGAATAATTAAAGAGTAATATTTTTTTCAAGAACAAGGAAAAATAGATTGATTATGGAAGTTACATATAGAATGAAATTTAATTAATATTCTTCTATCTTTGTATTGTAATTCAAGAACATTTGTTCTATAATATGTACGATATGTTGCTTTAAATTGCTTATGGAAATTAAAAATCGATTGAACTTTAAATTAAGGAGTTGATAATAATGAAAGAAGAGAAAGAGGAGGCTTTAAAACGGACTTTAAAACAGATCGAAAAAGAACATGGTAAAGGTTCGATTATGCGGTTGGGAGAAGCAAATACGTTGGATGTAGAAGCAATTCCTACAGGTGCTTTATCATTAGATGTAGCTCTGGGCGTAGGGGGGATTCCTCGCGGCAGAATAGTTGAGGTCTTTGGGCCTGAAGCTTCCGGTAAAACGACAGTAGCTCTGCATATGATTGCTGAAACACAGAAGATGGATGGTGTTGCTGCTTTTATTGATGCTGAACATGCTTTAGATCCTAAGTATGCTAAGAATCTGGGGGTAGATATAGATGAATTATTAATTTCACAGCCTAATACTGGTGAGGAAGCATTAGAAATCTGTGAATCCTTAGTTCGCAGTGGAGCAATTGATATTGTAGTAGTGGACTCAGTTGCAGCTTTAGTACCTGAAGCTGAGATTGAAGGAGAAATGGGAGATTCACATGTTGGACTTCAAGCCCGCTTAATGTCTCAGGCTATGCGGAAGTTATCAGGTACTATCAGTAAATCAAAGACTACCTGTATCTTTATTAATCAGATTCGTGAGAAAGTCGGCGTCAGGTTTGGTAATCCAGAAACGACGCCGGGTGGACGAGCCTTGAAGTTTTATTCTTCCGTACGGTTAGATATCAGGCGGAGAAAGGCTATCAAAGATGGTGATGAATTCCTAGGGAATAAGACTAGGGTAAAAGTAGTTAAAAATAAGGTAGCTCCACCATTTAAGACAGCAGAATTTGATATTATGTATGGTACAGGTATATCCAAGACAGGCTGTATTTTGGATATGGCTGTTGATCATGATATTGTAGAACGTTCTGGTGCTTGGTACTCTTATGGTGATGATGTGACTTTAGGCCAAGGGCGAGCTAATTCTAAAGAGGCTTTAGAAGAGAATCCAGAGTTATTAGCTGAAATTGAAAAGAAAGTAAAGCAGGAATTAGGCATGATTGATCAAGAAGAGGTAGAAGCTGAAGATACAGAAAATGAAACTGAAGAGAAAGAAGAATAAGATTTGGAATAACTCCAAAAAGAACTTGAAGCCATATATGGTGGAAAGTTCTTTTTTAATTAATTAAAGCAGGGGTTGTAATTGCTTATCGAGAATTAAAATTAAGGAGTATTAAAAGGAGGTAACGTAGTTGAAGATACTGGTTTTAACTGATACTCATATTCGCGGAACTACTCCTCAGAATAGAATAGATGATTTTTCTGCTGCTCTAAAAGAAAAATTATTAGAGATTAAAGAGATAGTTAAACAGAAAGAAGTTGATTTTATTCTGCATGGAGGAGATTTGTTTGACCGGCCGGATACTGCTCCCTCAGTAGTCAGTGATTTTATTCAGCTTCTGCGTGATTTTGAAGTGCCGATCTATATTGTGGCCGGTAATCATGATCTTTACGGCCATAATCCAACTACTTTGCCTCGAACTATGCTTGGTTTGTTGGATGCTTCCGGTATTGTAGAAGTCTTAAATTTTGGAGAAGAAAGAATAATTGAATCTGATGGAATAAGACTTCAGCTGCAGGGCTCTCCTTATTACTATGATTTGGATAGTAGTGATGAGCCTGATAAGTATCTATTGGAGAAGAGGCCTGATGTTGATTATGCAGTTAATTTAGTCCACGGCTTTTTACTGCCACAGCCGCTGGGAATAGATATAGATTATACTTTAATTGATGATATTCGGGCTACAGAAGCAGATATTACCATTACTGGTCATTACCATACCGGATTTGGGATTGAAGAAATGGCTGACCAGCAATATTGTTTAAATCCCGGTAGTATAGTCCGGGTGGGGGCCTATCCCAGTGAATTAAATCGAATTCCTCAGGTAGCAGTGGTTGAATTGACCTCTGAGGGGATGGACATTAGGTTACACCAATTGGATACAGCTAAGTCAGGAGAAGAAGTGTTAGACCGCAGTCAGATAGAATTAAATGAGTATCGAAACCAGAAGTTGGCTGATTTTACTCAAAGTATTAAAGGAGCAGGAAAATTTAATTTCTTAGAAGTAAAAGAAATTTTAGATGAGTTAGCTGATAATAAGGATTTGAAAATGGAAGTTAAAAAAGAAGCACGGGATAGAATTGCTAAAGCTGAGGAAGACTTGGCATAAATGGAAGCTGAGGTGAAGAGTTTAGGTGATTGAAGAGATCAGAATTGAGAACTTTCAGTCACATAAGGATACAGTCTTAAAATTAGCTGATGGGTTAAATTTAATTACTGGTCCTTCCGACAGCGGTAAAACTGCTGTCATCAGGGCACTGCGCTGGGTTCTGTATAATGAACCATTAGGCGATGATTTTATCAGAGTAGGAGCCAGGCGGTGCCGAGTAGGTATTCTGTTGACTAACGGCTATCGGGTGATACGGGAACGTTCTAAAAAAGAAAATAGATACTTAGTTGTTGAACCTGATGGTAGTCAGGAGATTTATACCGGATTTGGAACTAAAGTACCAGCAGAAGTGAAGGATTTACATCAGATGGCTAAAGTAGCTTTGGATAATGATTTAGAAACTACTTTGAATCTGGACTACCAATTAATCGGCCCTTTCTTATTGAATGATAGCGGTTCTACAAAGGCCAAAGCTATCGGTCAATTAACCGGAGTTCATGTAATAGATGCTGCTATTAAAGATATAGCCCGGGATCTGCGCCGGACTAAGGACAGCATGAAGCAGGAGACATCCGAAGTAGAGAGAATAAATGAAAAGCTGCTTGATTATCAGGATCTACCCCAATTGAAAGAAGAAATTAATAAAGAAAGTAAATTATTAAGTGAAATTAAAGAAGTATATGCTAAATTACAGGAATATCAGAGTTTAAAGGAACAACGGGATGATTTAACTGAAGAAGAACGGGAATTAAATAAAGTATTAAATAAATTAGCCCATTTAAAAAAAGTAGAATCTCTCTATCAACAGATTGATAAATATAATAAAGAAAGAATTAATTTAGAGGAATTACAGCAAGACTGGCAGCAGCTAACTGCAGCGTTAAAGAAAGCAGATAAGCTTCTTAAGAAGTTAAGTAAACTAGATAAGATAGAAAAGAATTATCAGCAGTCAGTCCAGTTTCTTCAGAAGAGAGAGAAGTTAATTGAATTACAACAGAAGTTACAGAAGTCAACTGCAGAATTAGAGGCTAGTAAGAAGATTTTAGAACAGACTGATAAATTAGAACAGGCTGAGGAGGCTTTAACTCAGGTTTTGAAGCTTAAGGAAGATTTATCTACTCTTAATGATATTAAGCAGGATTTAATAGAAGTAGATAAGGAATTAAGTAAGAAGCAGAAAGCCTTATCGAAGCTGCCTAAAATAGAGAAGAGCCAACAGCTGATTTCACAGATTGGAGAGGTTAAAGAGCGGTTAGATAAGTTAAAGGAGCTTAAAGAAGAACAGGAAGAGAATCAAAAAAACTTGCATACAGGCCAAAAATGCATAACAGAAGTAAATCAGAGGTTAGAATCACGATTAGAAGACTATAAAGCAAAATTACGGGAGTTAAATAGATGTCCTGTCTGTTTTAACCGGATTGAAACTGATACTTTAGAACAGATAATTGATAATTATTCCGTAGGAGGAGTCGAAAGTGAGTGACTTTGCTGAAGAGATTAAGAAGTTAAAGTCTGATTTAGACCAGGCTAAAAATAAGAGATATAAATATGAGGCCCGGATGGAAGAATTAAAGAAACAACGCCAAAAATTAATGGATAAATTGGATAAATGCGGAGTAGAGCCGGAGGAATTAGATGATGAGATTGAAGAATTAGAAGATAAACTTCAGGAATTGATTGCTGAAGCTAAAGAGTTACTTCCGCAGGATATTCTCAATGAGTAAGGAGCGGTAGTATGCAGGTGGAAGGAATAATTAATAATTTAGAGAAGGATATAGATAAGAAGAAAGAAGAATATAATCTGCGTAAAGGCCAGTATGACCAGCTTGTAGATGAAAAGCAGGAGCGCCAAACAAGAATAGAGAAGTTAGAAGACAAGGTAGACATCTTTGAAGAAACGCGGATTCTGTTACAGGAAACAGCAGAATATGCCCGCAGACAGGCTAAACAACAGATAGAGAATTTAGTTACTAAGGCTCTGCAGTATATCTTTGGAGCAGAGTTTAGCTTTGAAATAGAGATTGAAGAAAAACGGGGACGACCGTCAGCCGAGTTTTATGTTGTTTCTGAATATCAGGATCGAAAATTAAAGAATAATCCACAGATGGCTAGAGGCGGAGGAATAGTTGATGTTGTATCCTTGGCTTTAAGAATAGCAATTTTAGAATCATATCGTCCTAAGGTAGCTGGGCCGTTGGTGTTGGATGAACCGGCTAAACATGTTAGTGAAGAATATATCAGTAATGTAGCCCAGTTTTTGAAGTATGTGAATCAGCATTTTTCACGGCAGGTAATTATTGTTACTCATAAAAGCCATCTTAGTCAAATCGGTGATAAATCTTTCCGAGTAGAGCTGATAGAAGGGGTAAGTGAGGTAACTACAGAATTTTAAAGCTTGACATAGGTTAGGTAAAGAGATACAATGTATGCAGGGTATTTTTTTCTCTACATTTCTCTACGTCATGAAAAATAATTAATTTTAATAAAATTGACAACTTAATATGGAGGTGAATGAGTATGTCAATCATGTTAATTTATATTGTAATAAGTTTAGTAATTGGCGTCGGAGTAGGATACTTAGTCAGACGCTATATTGCTGAAAGTAAGATAGAATCTGCTGAAAAAAGAGCAGAACAGATTGTAGATGATGCTGAGCGTGAAGCAGATTCCAAAAAACGTGAAATTCTATTGGAGGCTAAAGAAAAAGCCCATGAAATAAAAGAGGACGTTGAGAATGAATGTCGAGAACGGCGTAATGAATTACAGCGCCTAGAAAAGCGTTTAGTTAAGAAAGAAGAAACTTTGGAAAATAAAATGGAGAATGTAGAGCAGAGAGAAGAAGAGTTAAATAGAAAAGAAAAAGAAATTCGAGAGAAGAAAAAAGAGATTGATAAGTTGCATGAGAAGCATGTTAAAGAATTAGAAGAGCTGTCAGGTTTAACAACTGAAGAAGCCAAAGATCTTCTACTGCAGCGGGTTGAAGATGAGGTTGAACATGAATCGGCTCGAATGATTAAGGAGATAGAAAGTCAGGCTCGGGAAGAAGCTGATAAACGGGCTAGAGAGGTTATTTCTACAGCAATACAGCGCTGTGCTGCCGATCATGTAGCAGAAACAACAGTATCAGTTGTTTCGCTGCCTAATGATGAAATGAAAGGTAGAATTATCGGTCGAGAAGGACGTAATATCCGGGCTTTAGAGAACTTGACAGGAATTGATTTGATCATCGATGATACTCCAGAAGCAGTTATTCTGTCAGGATTTGATCCGATCCGGCGGGAAATTGCAAGAATTGCATTAGAAAAACTGATTGCTGATGGCAGAATCCATCCGGCAAGAATTGAAGAGATGGTGGAAAAAGCAGAAGAAGAAATAGATTCACGGATCTATGAAGAAGGCGAACAGGCTACGTTTGATACTGGAGTTCACGGGCTTGATAATGAGGTTATTAAGCTATTAGGTAGGTTAAAGTATCGTACAAGTTATGGACAGAATGTATTACAGCACTCAATTGAAGTTGCTCATTTGGCTGAAGTTATGGCAGCTGAGTTAGGAGTAGATGCTAAGTTAGCTAAGCGGGCTGGTCTGTTACATGATTTAGGTAAGGCTGTTGACCGTGATATGGAAGGACCGCATGTTAAGATTGGAGCGGATTTAGCTGAAAAGTTTGGTGAATCACCAGAGGTTATTCATGCTATTTCTGCTCACCACGGTGATATAGAGGCAGAATCGGTTGAAGCTGTCCTGGTAGCAGCTGCAGATGCAGTATCAGCAGCTAGACCAGGAGCTAGAAGAGAGACATTAGAGTCCTATATTAAGCGTCTGGAAAACTTAGAGAATCTGGCTGATTCTTTTGATGGAGTAGAGACAGCTTATGCTATTCAGGCTGGACGAGAAGTAAGGATTATGGTAGAACCGGATAAAATTTCTGATAATAAAGCATCTAAATTGGCTTATGATGTTTCTAAACAGGTTGAACAAGAGTTGGAGTATCCGGGGCAGATTAAGGTAACAGTTGTACGTGAAACTAGAGAAGTAGAATATGCAAATTAATTCAGTCAACCGCTCCAATTATTAATAATTGGAGCGGTTTTTTAATGGGTTCAGGCTTTTGTAATATTTTATAGAATCGTATAATTAAGTGGTCTAAATCTGTTTATAATATATAAATAGAAAGGAGAGGAATAATGAAATTATTATTCATTGGAGATATAGTAGGTAGAGCCGGTCGAAGAGCAGTAAGGGAATTAATGCCTGCAATTAAAGAAGAAGAAGAGATAGATTTTGTAATTGCTAATGGTGAGAATGCTGCTGGCGGTTTTGGAATTACTAACAAAGTAGCTGAAGAGCTTTATGGATATGGAATCGATGTGCTGACTATGGGGAATCATACCTGGGATAATAAGGAAATTTTTGATTTTATTGATGATGATTCTAATTTAATTAGGCCTTATAATTATCCTCCTGGAACTCCTGGGCGTGGATATGGAGTCTATGAAGTGGAATCAGGAATTAAGATTGGAGTAGTTAATCTGCTGGGGAGAATCTTTATGGATAATGTGGACTGTCCTTTTCGCAGTTTAGAAGAGTTACTGCCTGATATAGAGGCAGATTTTACTATAGTTGATTTTCATGCTGAAGCAACAGCGGAAAAGATAGGTCTAGGTAGATACTTTGATGGAGAGGTAGCTGCAGTTTTAGGAACTCATACTCATGTACAGACAGCTGATGAAAAAGTGTTATCGGAGGGAACAGCTTACATAACTGATTTAGGATTAACCGGTGGAGTAGAGTCTATTCTTGGTATGAAGGAAGAAGAACCCTTAAAAAAATTAACTACACAGCTTCCGCAGAGATTTTCAGTGGCTACTGGTGATACACAATTAACCGGTGTTATTGTGGAGCTTGATCTGGAAACCGGATTGGCTGAGTCAATTACAAGAGTTAGAGAGGTTCATTTAAACCAATAATCGGCTTCTATTGCCTCCTCTTTTTGATAATTAAGTTTAGAAGAATATGAATTTTTTAAAAGGTGCAGGAATTTTTTTCTAAATCTTTAAGTAATATTATAGTAACCAATAAAAGGTAAATTTAACTAAAAGAGGAGGTATTTAACATGGAAGTACTAAAGGTATCATCTGATTCTAGTCCAAATTCAGTAGCTGGTGCATTAGCTGGAGTTTTGCGAGAGAGAGGAGCAGCAGAACTTCAGGCTATAGGAGCTGGAGCAATTAATCAAGGAATTAAAGCAGTAGCAATTGCAAGAGGATTTGTGGCTCCGAGTGGACTTGATCTGATCTGTATTCCTGCTTTTACGGATATTGAAATTGATGGCGAAGAACGAACAGCCATCAAATTAATTGTAGAACCGAGATAAATTGTTTTTAAAAGAATTAATTCTGAATTTTCACCTACCTATTAATTAATAGGTAGGTATTTTTTTATGCATATACCTTTCGTTTGAGAGCATATGATTTATTAGAGAAGGAGGTAAGCTGCGGTGATAAACCATATCTGGTTTGGTCTTATTATTTTAGGAGTAATTACAGGTATGATGACTGGTAATTTAGATCAGGTTTCTAAAGCAGTTTTGCAGACAACAGAAGAAGGGGTTATGATGTTAATTAAATTAGTTGGTCCGATGTCTTTATGGTTAGGTATTATGAAATTAGCTGAAGAATCCAATTTTGTTGATCTGTTGGCTAAAATTATTAGACCGATAACCCAACGCCTGTTTCCAAAATTACCAGCTAATCATCCTGCTTTAGGAGCAATTATGCTTAATATAAGTGCTAACATGTTGGGTTTAGGCAACTCAGCTACTCCGTTAGGTATTAAAGCAATGCAGCGGTTGCAGGATTTAAATAATAAACCGGATACTGCTACAGATACAATGTGTACTTTCTTAGTAGTTAATACTTCTAGTGTAACTTTAATTCCGGCTACGATTATTAGTTTAAGAACTGCTGCTGGTTCTAGTGCACCATTGGAGATAGTAGGTACTACTATCTTTGCTACTACCTGTTCTACTATTGTAGGAATCATAGCTGATAGAATTCTGCGCCGTATCTGGCTGTGAAATAAAGAAAGGTTGAGAAGAAATGATTGATTTTTTAAAGTGTTTATCGGAATGGGCAATTCCGATTATAATCTTAGTTATAGTCGGTTACGCCTATTATAAGGGAGTTGAAGTTTATGAAGTCTTTACTGAAGGGGCAGTAGAGGGGTTTAATACTGTAATTAAGATTATTCCTTATTTAGTGGCTATGTTAATGGCAATCAGTATCTTTAGAGCTTCTGGAGCTTTAGAGATATTATTGGACCTGCTTCAACCGTTATTAAATTTACTTGGAGTTCCACGGGAGATAGTGACGTTAGGATTAGTACGCCCACTCTCAGGAACAGGATCTTTAGGAATAGTAACAGAGTTAATCCAACAGCACGGTCCTGATTCATTTATCGGTCGGTTAGCTTCTACGATTCAAGGGAGTACAGAAACGACTTTTTATGTTGTGGCGGTCTATTTTGGAGCAGTGGGTATTAAGAATACCAGATATGCTATTATTGCTGGTCTAATAGCTGATTTAGCAGGTTTTTTAGCTGCAATTTATATTACTAAGTTAGTATTTTAAAAACTGTTTGCTATCTTCTAGAATAACAGTTATAATAATGAATGGTGGTAAATAGTAAAGAATTTAAGAAAATGGAGGATGAATTAAGATGACAGTAGATTTACATCTCCATACTACTGCTTCTGATGGTAGTTTTACTCCTAGTGAGGTAGTGAACAAAGCGGTTCAGCTGGGACTAGACGTGATTGCTATTACTGATCATGATACAGTTGGTGGAATACCAGAAGCTAAAGCTGAAGCATTTGATAAGGATTTAGAAGTTATTTCTGGAATTGAATTAAATACTGAACTATTTGATCTTGAAATTCATATTTTAGGGTATTATATTGATGATAATAATCTAGCTTTACAGAATGAATTGAAAAAATTACGGACTGCTAGATATGACCGCATTGAGAAGATGATAAAGAAATTAGGAGACCGAGGAATAGAGATTGATTTTGATTATGTCTGTCAACTAGCTGGTGATAATAATTTAAGTCGGGTTCATCTGGCTCAAGCCATTGTTGAGCGCGGCTATGTTTATCAGATTAGTGAAGCCTTTGATGAATATATTGGTAAAGGCTGTTCTAGTTACGTAAGTAGATATAAACTTACTCCTAGAAGGGCTATTGAATTGATTAAAGCAGCAGGCGGTATTCCGGTTTTAGCCCATCCGGCTTTACTTGAACGGGATGAATTAATTTCTGAATTTATTACTGATGGTCTGGTAGGGATTGAAGTATACCATTCTGAACATAGCCAGTCTGATGTTAGACATTATAAGCATTTAGCTCAGAAATATGATTTGGTTATAACCGGTGGTTCTGACTGTCATGGGGCCTATAAGGATAATGTTTTACTCGGAAGTGTTGAGGTGCCGGATAAAGTTGTAAGGGACTTAAAACAGAATCAAAGAGAGGGCGGTTCAGGATTAGCCTGCTCTAGTTTAAATCAGAATTTTAATTATCTCTAATTTCCAGTGGGGATTAGAGGTGATTTTTTATTTTTTGCAGGAATTAACTATTCGAATGTCGAAAATTTAGAAGTAGATGGAAGATAGAAACCAAATTGTATTCTGCTGAGGAGGATTTGAGATGCTAAATTTTGTATTTAAAGGCGGTCCAACTATTATACCCTTATTAATCTGTTCGATTTTAAGTGTTGCCATCATTCTTGAAAGATATTTTTATTTTCGGAGTATAAATAACAATGATTTTAGATTAGTAAAGCGGGTTAAGCTACTGCTTTCAGATGGTAAGCTATCAAAGGCAAAGAAAGAAGCCGAAAAGACAAATGGTCCGATTGCAGCTATGGTTCTAGCCGGCCTAGAGAAATATAGACATGACCGGCAGACAGTGAAAGAATTTATTCAGGCCCGCGGTCAGCATGAAATCAGGGTAATGGAAAAGAGGCTGCGAGTGCTTGATTTTATTGCTTCAGTATCACCACTGTTGGGGTTATTAGGAACAGTAATTGGAATTATAAAAAGTTTTGATATTTTAGCTGGAGCCCAGGGAATGGCTGCTCCTAGTGCTTTAAGTTCCGGTATTGCTGAGGCTTTAATCAGTACGGCCATCGGTTTAATAGTTGCAATTCCTAC
Source organism: Acetohalobium arabaticum DSM 5501 (assembly GCF_000144695.1). Taxonomy (GTDB): domain Bacteria; phylum Bacillota; class Halanaerobiia; order Halobacteroidales; family Acetohalobiaceae; genus Acetohalobium; species Acetohalobium arabaticum. The sequence goes on along the minus strand of NC_014378.1, from coordinate 1,564,084 downwards.
TATGTTATTCTATACATATCTGGATAGTAAAGTAGAAGCCAAGATGACTGAGATGCAGCAGTGGTCAACTAGGCTAATAGAGATGTTAGCAGAGGATCCAAGCAGCAATTGCTCTAGCTCAACAGCTAGAGGTGAGAGTTATGTTTCAAAGAAACAATAAATCCAGAACCAAAATTAAGATCCTACCTATGATTGATGTGTTATTTTTCTTGTTAGTCTTTTTTATGTTATTTACTACCTTTCGAACTACTCCAGCCGGTCTGGATATAGACTTACCCCAGGCTGAAACTGTCACTGAACAAAAGCAGGAGCAATTGATGGTCAATGTATCGGCTAATGGTCAGATATATGTAGATGATCAGCTGTTGACTAAGACTGATTTAAAGAATGAGGTAGCTACTGTAATTGAGCAGAATCCTAAAGCGGTAGTTATTATTAAAGCTGATAGAGCAGTAGCCTATGATGAAGTAGTGGAAGTAATGGATATAGCCCGCCAGGTTGGCGCTTCTAAACTGGCTTTAGCAGCTGATAATAAAGTTGACCAGAAATAATTATGACTTAAGGTGGTTGGTTTAATGAAACGATATATTTTAATCTCACTCTTGCTCCATATATTGATTCTTTCTTTGTCTCCTAATTTTTACGAAGCAAAGCCTGCTTTTAAGACCTATCCCTTAAGGCAGCAAGGGGTAATTGAATTCAGTGACTTGGATAAATCAGATTCTAATACAGTCAATAGAGTAGAAGGAGTAGAAAAGGAAGAACCTAAGGATGAAGTAGAGGATCAGGAAGATAATAAGAACGAAGATGAGAAAAAAGATAAAAGAAATAATGAAGATGAGCCAAAAGAAGATAATGAATCAAAAGGAAATAATGAATCAAAAGGAAATAATGAATCAAAAGAGAATATAAATAAAGGCTCAAAAGAAGAAACTGATACTGTATCAGAAGAGCCAGAACAGCAGGAGCCAGAAGAACAAAAATCAGAAGAAATAGAATCTGAAGAAACTAAACCTGAAGAAGTAGAACCAGAAGAGCCGAATAAGAAAGAAGTAGAGCCAGAAGAAGTAGAACCGAAAGAACCGGAAAAGGCTGAGGAGAGTCAAGAAAAGACAGCATCTAATTCTGAGGATGCAGGTAAGCTTGAGGATGATTCGACTCCTGAAGCTGCTTCTGATGTTTTAGACAGCAAACAAGGAGAAGAAACTGTAGAAGTCAAAGAAGATAAGACTGAAGATAGTAAATCTGAAAATGAAAAATCTGAAGGGAATAAGGAAACTGAGAAAAGTAAAGATAAAACTGCTGAAGCGGAAAAAGATTCACAGGATAAGGATAAGGCAGCTGCTTCAGATGGTGAGCAACAGAAGAGTGGAGCAGAAGAAACTGAAGGCCAAGAGCAGCCTAAAGAGAAGACGCCGCAGATGATGGTAGCTAAAAAGAAAATGCCTGTTTATCCTAAGAATGCTGTTAATCAAGGGGTAGAGGGCAGGGTTGCACTCAAAGTTGAGGTCGAAGCTACAGGAGAAGTCAAGAATGTTATAATTCTTGAATCTTCTGGTGATAGTAATTTGGATGGAGTAGCTAAGTTAACTGTTCAGCGAGGCTGGGAGTTTGATACAGCTGGCAGTAGTTATGTAATCTTCTTAGATGTTGTCTTTACTTCGGGGGAGGTAGAGATTAAATTTAACCGGCTTGACTTATAATATTTCGGCTGTTGAGAGGTGAGTGATGTATGAAATCCAGATTGATGGTAATAATAGTAATAATCAGTTTTATATTATTGAGTGCCAATGCTTTAGCAGCTGTAGATGAGCATGGAAACTTACAGATTAAGAATGATTATATTTCAATAGTTGTCAATCAGGATCAGAAGAATGCTAGTCGTTTTGCTGTTGATGTAACCGGCGGTGATCCAATGCATGATAATGATGACGGGAAACCGCTAATTTATGGTAGACCGAAGCCATGGACGTCATATACTACAATTAAAGTTGATGATACCAACTATGTGTTTGGAGGCAAAACTGATAAACGGGCCGGTAAGTTAGGTAAGTATGGTAAGCAGGTTAAGGCTCCGTATATAACTGAACAGGGAGCAATTGAGACTGTTTATAAATACGGCGATATAACTGTAATTCAGAGTTTGAGCTTTGTTAAAAGTAATACTACTGGTCTGCCTGATACTGCACAGATTAAATATAAGGTAAAAAATAGCGGTGATAAATTACATAAAATAGGACTTAGAATTATGCTTGATACTATGTTAGGAAATAATGATGGGGCCCCTTTTCGAATCGGTTCTAATGCTCTAAAGACAGATAAAATGTATACTAAGGATAAGCTGCCGATTTTCTGGCAGGCTTTTGATAAATTAGATGATGCGCAGGTTATAGCCCAGGGTACTGTTAAAGGGAATCAGGTAACTGCTCCTGATAAACTCTATGTTGCTGACTGGGGTAGTCTGGCTGATGGGGTCTGGAGTTTTGATTATAATCCTGGTGAAGAATTCATGCGAAAAGGTGAGTTCCAATTGGATAGTGCCTTGGCTCTTTTCTGGGAGCCTAAATCTTTACCTCCTGGTGAGAGTACAACCTATGTTACTAATTATGGTTTAGGCGGAATTACTACTGTACCCGGTTTATTATCATTGGGAGTTAGTTCACCAGCTGAGGTAGTGCTGGATAAACAGAATAAGTCTTTTCCAGTGGTTGCTTATATTCAGAACACAGCTGAGATTGAGGCTAAAGAAGTAGCAACAGAACTTAATCTACCAGAGGGATTAACTTTGGCCGGTGATGAAGCTAAAGAAAAATCTCTCGGAAATCTTAAACCGGGATCTACAAGCCAGGTGGTCTGGCAGGTAGAACCTAAAGAAGAAGCCAAGCAGGAGTTAGAATATAGTGTTGATGTTACAGCTGAGAATACTGATGATAATTCAGTCAGCCGGTCAGTTACAGTAATTGGGCCTCCTAAACTGAAATTATCACTTTCAGGACCTAAAAAATTGGAGCTTGAGAATAGAATGTTAGAGCCTAATCCTTTTGAGGTAACTGCTAAAGTAGCCAACAGAGGAGCTTCTACTGCTTATGATCCGACGGTATCTATTATTCTACCGCCTGGATTGAAGCTGGCAGATGGAGAGAAAAAGATTAAGTATTTAGGCTATTTAGAGCCTGAGGAAGAAGTAGATGTTCCGTGGATGGTGGAATCAGTCGGTATGGAGGGAGAACTACCTTATGCTGTAGAGATGGAGGCGATTAATACTGAAAATGAATCCGGGATGGAGTTTCTACATGTTCCTAAATTGGAACCAGCAGCCTATCTACAGACTGATAATCAGGATATAAAAGTAGGAGATTATCTAAAGGTCCGGTTTAAAGTAGCCAATATTGAAAAGCTTTATAAAGTAGCTGCTGAATTAAAGTATAACCAGAATAGGTTAGATCTGATCTATGCTTCACGAGGAACATTATTTGTTCAGAATAATGAACTGCTTAGTTGGGAACAAGACCTCAATAGAAATAAAGGAACTATTTCTTTAACGGGTAATACTAGAAAGGAAGAAGATGTATTATCCGATACGGTAGGGATCCTCTATTTTAAGGTGAAGAGGTCAGGGTCTGCTAATATTAGCTTTAAAGATTTATTAATTACTGATGAATCAGGCCAAGAAATAAATTATGATCAGGAAAGACTTAGCTTTATAATTGATAATTAATATAACTAAACCAAGTTAAAGGGGGAAGAATAATGAAGAAGATAGTTAGTATCGGCTTAATAGTAAGTCTGTTGTTAGTATTTACTTTACCTGTCTTTGGACAGGAGAAGATTGAAGATGTTCCAAAGGACCACTGGGCCTATCAAAGTGTTAAGGAATTAGTAGATAGAGGATTTATGTCTTTACATGAAGATAATACTTTTAACGGACAGGAAGAAGTGACTAGATACCAATTGGCCAAAGTTGTAGCTGAAATTTTGGCGACTATTGATCAGGGACAGGTAAAGGGTTCCAAAGAAGATGCTGCTACATTACGAGAGCTTTCTACAGAGTTTAGATCTGAATTAGTAGAGATAAATAAAAAGACAGATATCTTTGATAAAAAACTGGATAAGCTTGCCAAACAAGATAAGGTAGCCGAAGAGGATAGAATTAAGACTAAAGAAGAATTGATGGCAGTAAGAAAAGAAGTTGATAAGATAATTACAGATATTGAGGAATATGAAGCAACCCAACATAGTCTTAAATCAAGATTAACAACTTTAGAGAGTAAGAACCGCAATTTGAGAAATCGGGTTTCTGTTTTAGAAGATGAACTCAGTGAAACTAAAGATGAGAATGAGGAATTAAAGTCTAAATCAAAGAATCAAATGTTAGTCGGCGGAGGATTATTATTATTAGTATTAGCAGCTGGGAGTTAAATTATAAATTAATTTAGGAGGAATTGTTGTGGAACAGACATTCTTCATGATCAAACCAGATGGTACTAGGCGTAATTTAGTAGGAGAGATAATTTCTAGGATTGAGAAGAAAGGCTTAGAAATTAAAGCAATGAAGATGATGCAGATTTCAAATAGATTAGCTAAAAAGCATTATGCAGAACATATAGACAAGCCTTTCTTTTCTGATTTAAAAGAATTTATTACTTCCGGACCAGTGGTAGCTATGGTAGTTGAAGGTCCAGGTGCCATTAAAATTGTCAGAAGGATGATGGGTCAAACAGATCCTGCTGAATCTACTCCAGGAAGTATTCGAGGCGATTATGCTTTAAGTATCGATAGGAATGTAGTGCATGGTTCAGATTCGCCTGAGAGTGCTGAACGTGAGATAGATTTATTCTTTAGTGAAGATGAAATCATCTAAATAAATGTTATAGAGGAGTAGATGTTGATGACAAACAAGACAGGATTTAGCTTAAAAGTGGTAGCCTTAACGTTAATATTTACTCTATTAATTTCTTACATAACAGTATTATTACCACTATGTCAGGATAATGTTGCTCATGCTTCTGGACTTGATATTAAAGTTAGTAGTGATGATATTTCGAAGGGATTAGCTTTAATTTTATTATTCACTGTAGTTAGAGAAGCATTAGAAGAAGATGTAAATGCAGAGAATATATCTGATTCAAACCAAGGACTGTTAGCACGGATAATCCATGCTGAAGCCCGAGGGGAACCATATCGAGGCCAGGTAGCCGTAGGGGCGGTAGTATTAAATCGAGTAAGAAGCAGTCAATTTCCGGATACAATTCAGGAAGTTGTCTATCAGGAAGGCCAGTTCACTTCAGTAGAAAATGGTCAGATTAATCTGAATCCAAATAAGACAGCCTATCGAGCTGCCAAGGAAGCATTAAGTGGGCGGGATCCTTCTAAAGATGCCCTTTACTTTTATAATCCTGATAAAGCCCGTACTTTATGGTGGTTATCTACTCGAGAAACTACCGTTGAGATCGGAAACCATGTCTTTGCTGAATAAATGATTAACAATCCTAACACTAATTGGGGTGTTAGGATTTTCTATATTTATATTGACATTTAAAAATTAGTATGTTATATTTTAATAAGTTAATACTTTACTGTATTAAAATAATAAAGAGGTGGTAGAATGGAAAGTGAATTGAATTTTACTAAGATGCAGACCCCCGATGGTACTAAGGATTATCTGCCGGAGGAAGCAAAAAAGAAGAAGTATTTAGAAAGAGAGATTGATTCTATCTTTGCTAGATGGGGTTATGAAGAAGTTATAACTCCAGCAATTGAGTTCTTTGCTGCCTTATCAATCGGAACCGGTTCAGAACTGCAGCAGAAGATGTATAAATTATTTGATCGAAAGGGCCATATTTTAGCTCTGCGTCCGGAAATGACAGCTCCTATCGCTAGGTTAGTAGCAAATAGATTAAAAGAAGCACCGCGTCCGCTCCGACTTTCTTATCAGGCCAATGTGTTCAAGTATGAAGCTCCACAAGCAGGCAGGCAGCGTGAGTTTTATCAAGCTGGAATAGAATTAATCGGAGCCAAAGAACAGTTAGCTGATGCTGAGATTGCAGCTATTGCTGTAGAGGTATTACAGCAGGTGGGTTTAAAGAACTTTTCACTGGATATTGGTCAGATTGATTACTTTATAGGCTTAATGGAAGAAGCAGATTTAACTACAGAAATGAAGAAAAAGATTCGAAGTAAACTGAACCAAAAGGATTTTGTAGGTTTAGAGAGGTTGGTAAAAGAAACTGATTTAACTGCTAGACAGAGGAAGGCTCTGTTAACTCTGCCTGATTTAAGAGGAGGTAGAGAGATTATAGATCGGGCTAGAGAATTAGTGGATAATCAGCAGTCAAAGTCAGCTTTGGATAATCTGGAAAAGATCTATAAAAACTTAGAACTTTTAGGTGTGGCAGACTGTATTAATCTTGATTTAAATATTATCCGTGGTTTTAATTACTATACAGGAATGGTCTTTGAAGGTTATACACAGGATTTAGGATTTACTATCTGTGGCGGTGGTAGGTATGATAATCTGCTGGAACAGTTTGGAGCTGCAAGTCCGGCTACAGGCTTTGCAGTCGGAATTGATAGATTATTGATAGCACTGGAGAATCAGGGAGTTGAGCTTCCGATTGAAGAAGAGAGGATCTTCTTGCTGTATGAGGAAGATAAGAAGGAAGCAGCAATTAATTTAGCTAAAGATTTACGAGCAGATGATAAAAAAGTAGCATTAGAGATAATTGACCGTGATTTGGCTAGTAGTATAGACTATGCATCTAAAAGTGATTGGAGTCGGTTGGTTTATCTTGGTTCTAAAGAATTAATTAAAGATAGAGATTATGAACTTGATACTTTATGTGGCCAAGAAGTGATTAGATTAAAATAAAATTAGGAGGTGATGGTTATGCCACTCAAGATTGCACTGCCCAAAGGGAGACTGTTTGATCCTGTAGTGGATATTTTGCAGGAGGCAGGAGTAGTTAACAAGGATTTGGATGATGATTCGAGAAAGTTAATATTATCCGGACAGAATGGTGATTTTGAATTTATCTTATCTAAGGCAGTAGATGTACCGACTTATGTTGAGTATGGAGCAGCTGATATCGGTGTTTCCGGTAAGGATGTGTTGTTAGAATCCGGCAAGAAGGTCTGTGAAGTAGTTGATTTAGGGTTAGGTTGCTGTAGGTTAGTAGTAGCAGTGCCGAAAGATTTAGGGATTACTACATTAGAAGAGCTGCCGGCTAAGGCTAGAGTAGCTACTAAGTATCCCCAAACTGCTGAGAGATTCTTTAATCAACATGGTATTCAGGTAGAAACAATTAAGCTCAATGGATCGATTGAAATGGCACCAGCAGTGGATTTAGCAGAAATGATAGTCGATATAACTTCAACAGGAACGACTCTGCGGAAGAATAACTTAGTTGAAATTGCTGAAGTAGCTAAGTCGTCAGCCCGATTAATAATAAATCGCGTTAGTTACAAAACACATTATGGTGAAATCAAGAATATAGTTCAAAGAATAGAAAGGAGTTTGAATAGTAAAGATGATCAAATTAATTAATACTAATGAAGCAGAGGTAGATGATAAGCTGGAGGATATCTTAACTCGCTCTTCTTTTGATGATCCCGAGAAGATGGAAACGGTAGAAGAGGTATTGAATGATATTCAGGCCAATGGTGATGAAGCGGTATTGAAGTATACTGCTAAATTTGATGGTGTGGAATTTAGTCCGGAAGAGATGTTAGTAACTGAAGAGGAGATTAAGGCTGCCTACAAACAGGTGGATGATGAATTTCTGGCTGCTTTGGAGACAGCAATCGAGAATATTGAGGATTTTCACAGGCGCCAGAAGAGAGAAAGCTGGATGAATGTTGATGATGATGGAGTAGTCTTAGGCCAGGTGATTCGGCCTTTAGAGAGTGTAGGGCTTTATGTGCCGGGTGGAACAGCTGCTTATCCTTCTTCGGTTTTGATGAATGGAATTCCGGCCAAGGTTGCAGAGGTAGATGAGGTAATTATGGTATCGCCGCCGGATGAATCAGGTGAGATGAATCCCTATACTTTGGTAGCAGCTGATAAGATAGATATAGATAAAATTTATAAGGTAGGCGGAGCCCAGGCAGTAGGTGCAATAGCTTTTGGAACTGAAGCAGTACCTAAAGTAGATAAGATAGTAGGACCGGGGAATATCTATGTTACTCTGGCCAAGAAGTTAGCCTACGGATATGTGGATATCGATATGTTGGCTGGACCTAGTGAAGTACTGGTCTTAGCTGATAATACAGCAGTTCCTAAGCATGTGGCGGCTGATCTGCTATCCCAGGCTGAACATGATCCTATGGCTTCATCAGTCTTGGTAACTGATTCGAAAGAGTTAGCAGAAGCTGTACAGGTCGAGCTTAAAAAGCAGCTGGCTGAATTGTCGCGCCAGGAGATAGCTACTCAGGCTCTTGAGGATTACGGAGCAATTATTTTAACTGATGATCTAACTGAGGCAATAGAGATTACTAACCGCTTTGCTCCTGAGCATTTGGAGGTTGCTGTTGATAAGCCTTTTGAATTAGTAGGTAAGCTCAAAAATGCCGGAGCAATCTTTTTAGGCCACAATACGGCTGAACCGCTCGGTGATTACATAGCTGGACCGAACCATGTTCTACCGACAGGAGGCTCAGCCCGCTTCTATTCTTCTTTAAATCTGGATGACTTTATTAAAAAGTCCAGTATTCTGTCTTATTCGAAGGAAGGACTGGCCAAAGTAAAGGATAAAGCTATCAAGTTAGCTGAAGTGGAAGGACTGGATGCCCATGCTAATTCAGTTAGAGTTAGGTTTGAAGATTAAGTAAGGAAAGGAAGATTTAAATGAGAGAAGCCGAGATTAAACGCCGGACATCAGAAACTGAGATTGAACTTAGGTTAAATCTGGATGGAGACGGCAGCAGCAAAGTAGATACAGGAGTTCCTTTTTTAGATCATATGCTGGAGCTGTTTAGTAAACATGGCCTATTCAATCTTGAGCTTACAGCAGATGGCGATTTGGAGATTGATGCTCATCATACAGTAGAGGATATAGGTATCTGTTTAGGACGGGCTATTAATAAATCGATAGGAGATAAAGCAGGAATTAAGAGGTATGGAACTGAATATGTACCTATGGATGAGGCTTTAGTTTCAGTTTCACTGGATTTAAGCGGTAGATCCTATCTAGCCTATGGATTGGAATTGAAACGGGACAGAGTAGGCGAGTTTGATACCGAGTTAGTAGTAGAGTTTATGCGAGCTGTAGTCCAGAATGGTGGTCTGAATCTCCATCTCCGCCAGCTGGCTGGAGAGAATACGCATCATATTATCGAAGCAGCCTTTAAGGCCTTTGGCCGTGCTTTATGTGAAGCAGTAGAAGAGGATAAGCGAATTACTGGAGTTATGTCTACCAAAGATAAGCTAGAGTAGCAGGGAGGTAGTAGTTAATAATGATCAGGATTATAGATTACGGCATGGGAAATTTACGCAGCGTTCAAAAGGGATTTGAAAAGATGGGATTTGCTGCTGAAATAACTTCTGATCCAGCAGAGATAGCGAAGGCTGATGGTGTAGTACTGCCGGGAGTCGGTGCCTTTGGTGATGCTATGGATAATCTAAGAGAGGCTGGACTGATTGGAGTAATCAATGATGTAATTGAGCAGGGAATGCCTTTTTTAGGTATCTGCCTGGGCCTTCATTTGCTCTTTTCGACTAGTGAAGAATGGGGCCAGCAGAAAGGGCTGGATATTATTCCGGGTAAAGTAGTCAAATTTCCTGCTGAGTTGGATAAAAAGATTCCCCACATGGGCTGGAATCAGCTTGAATTGGAAAAGGAGACAGAACTATTTAAGGATCTGGAATCAGGTTTCTTTCAGTACTTTGTTCATTCCTATTATGTAGTACCGGAAGATGAGTCAGTAATTGCCACTACTACTGAGTATGGAATGGAGTTTGTCTCCAGTATTCAACAGGATAATGTTTATGCTGTTCAGTACCATCCAGAGAAGAGCAGTAAGCAGGGACTTAAGATCTTGAAAAACTTTGGGGAGTTGATATAATGGAGGTTATTCCGGCAATAGATATTAAAGATGGAGAATGTGTCCGGCTCTATAAAGGAGACTTTGACCAGAAGACAGTCTATGGTCAACCGCTGGAGATGGCTGAATTATGGGCTGCTAAAGGGGCTACCAGGCTTCATATTGTTGATTTGGATGGAGCCTTGGATGGCAAGCCGAAGAATTTAGATCTCATTTCTGAGATTGTGAATAGAGTAGAATTACCTTTGCAGGTAGGCGGTGGAATCCGTGATTTAGCAACAATAGAAAATTATTTAGATATCGGAGTTGAACGTGTGATTATCGGAACAGCAGCAGTGGAGAATCCTGATCTGGTAGTGAGGGCAATCGATAACTTCGGTAGTGATAGGATAGTCATCGGTATTGATGCTAAAGACGGCTATGTAGCTACTGAAGGCTGGCTAGAGACATCGGATACTACTGCTGTAGATCTAGGCAAGGCTATGCAGCAGAAAGGAGTTAAGCGGGTTGTCTTTACTGATATCAGTAAAGATGGAACGCTAACTGGTCCTAATATTGAGAATACTAAAGAGTTGGCCTGTAAGACAGAATTGAAGGTTATAGCTTCTGGAGGGGTATCCCAATTAGCCGATATTGAGGCCATAGCTGAGTTAGAGGAGTTTGGTGTTGAAGGAGTAATTACAGGTAAGGCTCTTTACAGTAAGGATCTAGATTTAGAAGAAGCAATTGAGTTAGTCGATGACCAAGATTAGTGATGGGAGGGAAGATATGTGTTAGCTAAACGGATAATTCCCTGTCTTGATGTGGATGAAGGCCGGGTAGTAAAAGGAGTTAATTTTGTGGGACTTAGAGATGCCGGTGATCCAGTAGAACTGGCTGCATTTTATGATCAGGCAGGGGCTGATGAATTGGTCTTTTTAGATATTACTGCTTCCGCAGAAAAGAGGGAGACAATGGTTGAAGTAGTGAAGCGGACTTCAGAAGAGGTCTTTATTCCCTTCACAATCGGGGGCGGCATTCGGACCATAGCTGATATGCGTCGGCTTTTGAAGGCCGGGGCCGATAAGATTTCTATTAATTCGGCTGCAGTTAAGAATCCTGATTTGATTGCTGAAGGTGCCAAAAAGTTCGGCAGCCAGTGTATTGTAGTAGCCATTGATGCTAAACGCAAGGAGGATGATTCAGGCTGGGAAGTATATATTCACGGCGGGCGCAAAGCTACAGGACTGGATGCTGTTGAGTGGGCTACAAGAGTTGAAGAGCTAGGAGCAGGCGAGATTCTGTTAACCAGTATGGATTCTGACGGTACTAAAGACGGCTATGATAACGAATTGAATGCTGCTGTTTCCAGCCGGTTAAATATTCCAGTGATTGCTTCTGGAGGAGCAGGAGATCCGGAGGATATCTTGAATGCCTTTACTGAAGGTAAGGCTGATGCAGCTTTAGCAGCTTCTATCTTTCATTTTGAGGAGTATTCGATTACAGAAGTTAAGGAGTATCTACAGCAGGAGGAGGTAGTAGTAAGGATATGAATTATTTAGATGAGCTTGATTTTAATGATGACGATTTAATTCCGGCTATTGTTCAGGATATTGAGACTGATGAAGTTCTGATGATGGCTTATATGAATCAAGAAGCAGTAACTAAGACTGTAAAGACAGGTTATACCTGGTTTTGGAGCCGCAGCCGACAGAAACTATGGAAGAAGGGAGAATCATCCGGTCACTTACAACAGGTAGAAGAGATTAAGCTTGATTGTGATGGAGATACATTACTAGTTAAGGTACGCCAGACAGGGGGCGCCTGCCATACTGGTTATTACTCCTGTTTTTACCGCCAGCTTAATTCTAGCAAGAAGTTTGAAGCTACTGGCCGGAAGGTATTTGACCCTGATGAAGTCTACGGCGAGAAAGTAAGCGATGATTCTGAAGAGAAGACTGAGAATCAGTTAGTACCGAAAGGCAGCTTGCCCCAGATTCTGCAGGAAGTCTATCAGGTAGTACTGGACCGCAAAGAGAATCCGGTAGAGGATTCCTATACCTGTTATCTCTTCGATGAAGGACTGGATAAGATCTTAAAGAAGGTAGGCGAAGAAGCAACAGAAGTAGTCATTGCTTCGAAGAATGGCGATGAGGAGGAGATTGTTGCTGAGATAGCTGATTTATTATATCACTTATTGGTTTTATTGAATTATCACGAGATCAATTTAAATCAGGTGTATGATGAATTGGCCAGTAGATTTGAAAAGTAGTAGCATTCTTTCTAAGATAGCTCTTCAAGAGCTATCTTTTTTCTTGCAATCAGAATTAAAGAATGTTATATTAATAGATAGTCATATTGGTTTAACTTAGCAACTAAAGTATTAATAATTTCCTGTAATGTGGGTAAATCTATTATTGGAGTAGGTAGGTGACAAAGATGCTTAGAAGTATGACCGGTTATAGTCAGGCCCAGGTAGAAATTGAAGGATATGAGATAATAGTAGAGATTAAGTCTGTTAATCATAAATATCAGAAGATCTATTTACATATTCCGGATCATTTTTCTCCATTGGAGCCCAAACTCAAAGAGATTATTAAAAGCAGGGTTGGACGGGGAAAAGTGAATTATAATTTAGAGATAAAGAATAAAGAAGAGGCTGAGGTAAAAGTAAGTATTAATCAGACAACAGCTACAGAGTATATTGATTCTTTAAAGAGATTAAAGGATAAATTTGATTTAACTGGTGAACTGAATATTAATTTATTAACGCAGTTTGATGATATTCTGGAAGTAGAAGAAATAAAACAGAATGTAGAGGGGCTATGGCCTGAGATTAAAGAGGCAACAAAAGAAGCCTTAGTTGATTTTATAGAGATGAGAGAAAAGGAAGGTAATAAACTTCTAGCTGATCTAGCAGCCAGAGCGGAAAGTATTGAGAGTTTGATTGAAAAGATAGAAGATAGAATTCCTGAGATGGTTGATAAGTATAAAGCAAAGCTGGAAGATAGGCTTGAAGAATTATTGACTGATGCTGAAGTTAATGAAGAGAGATTAGCCAATGAAGTAGTTATTATGGCTGATAAAAGTGACGTTACAGAAGAATTAGTTAGATTAAAGAGCCATATTGAACAGTTTGAAGAGACATTGGAACTGGATGTAGCAGAGCCTGTAGGAAGAAAACTAGATTTTATTGCGCAGGAGATGCACAGAGAGATCAATACTGTCGGCTCCAAGATAAATGATTCAGAAATCAGTAATTATGTTATAGATTTAAAGAGTGAAGTAGATAAGATTAGAGAACAGGTAAGGAATGTAGAATAAGATGTAAAGGAGGAATTTGAAAATGGGAATTAAATTAATTAATATTGGTTTTGGTAATATTGCTGCAGCTAATCGGATTATTGCAATTGTCAGTCCTGAATCAGCTCCGATTAAAAGGATAATTCAAGAGGCTAGAGACCGAGGAATGCTAGTTGATGCTACTTATGGTCGGCGAACTAGAGCAGTTGTGATTACTGATAGTGACCATGTTATTCTATCAGCTGTTCAACCAGAAACAGTATCTCAGCGTATAGACGATGAAGAATAAGAAGGTGGCGTAGAAATGTTAAAGTCTGAAGAAGGAAAATTAATTATTCTGTCTGGACCATCAGCTGTAGGTAAGGGCACAGTCATTACAGCACTGATGGATGAATACCAGGATATATCTTATTCTGTTTCAGTTACTACCCGCCAGCCTCGTGTTGATGAAGAGGATGGGGTTGATTATTTCTTCGTATCGGAAACAGAATTTAAGGAAATGATCGATAATGATGAGTTTATAGAATGGGCCAAAGTACATGAGAATTATTATGGTACGCCTAAAAAGTGTGTTGAAGATACTCTAGCTAGTGGGCAGGATGTGATTCTGGAGATAGATATTCAGGGGGCTGCCCAGGTGAAGAAGAGTTATCAACAGGGGGTTTTTATCTTTTTAGCCCCTCCGTCTCTGGAAGAACTGGAGGCAAGAATTCAAAAGCGTGGTACTGACAGCCAGAAAGCAATAGAGGTTAGAATGGAGAATGCTACTGAAGAGATGGAACGGGCAGAAAATTATGATTATATAGTTGTTAATGATGAGGTTGAGGAAGCAGTAGAGAAAGTAAAGTCGGTTATTATTGCTGAACGCTGTAAAGTAGACTAAAATTATATTAATAAGGGGGAATTAAGATGTTAGCTTATCCACCTATAGGAGAACTGTTGGAAAAGTCTGGAGCTAAAGAGTATACCTTAGTAATTGAAGCAGCAAAGAGAGCAAGAGAATTAAATGATGAAGACCCGGTAGTTGATTGTAAAACTAAAAAGCCTGTCTCTAATGCTTTAGAAGAGGTTTTAGCTGGTAGATTAAAGCATAAATCTGTTGACGAAGAATAAATTATAATGGACTGATAAATATGCCTAATGAAGAGAAAAAGTTGAAAAATAAGAGTATATTATTGGGGGTAACCGGTGGAATTGCTGCCTATAAGGCACTGGAGATAGTAAGCAGCTTAAAGAAGCTAGGGGCCGAAGTTGATGTGATTATGACTGAGTCAGCAACTGAATTTGTTCAGCCTTTAAGTTTTCGTTCTTTAAGCCATAATCCAGTGATAGTAGATATGTTTACTGAACCAAAGCAGTGGAATGTTAAACATATTTCGCTGGCAGAGAAGGCCGACCTCTGTTTAATAGCTCCAGCAACAGCTAATATTATCGGTAAGGTAGCTAATGGAATTGCCGATGATATGTTATCTACCACAGTAATGGCTACTAATGCTCCGGTTCTTTTAGCTCCGGCTATGAACTGTAATATGTATGATAATCCGATTCTACAGCAAAATCTAACTAAACTTAAGGAATTAGATTATCAGCTAATAGAGCCGGATGCCGGCTATTTAGCCTGTGGAACTGAAGGCAAGGGCAGATTACCTGCTCCGGATGAAATTGTAAATGAGTTAATTAAGCGGTTGACTAAAGGATTGGAGTTGACTGACCAACGAATACTCATAACAGCAGGAGGTACCCAGGAGCCTATCGATCCAGTAAGGTTTATTGGTAATCACTCATCAGGAAAGATGGGTTATACTGTAGCTAAAGAAGCTGCCAGACGCGGAGCTGAAGTAACCTTAGTTACAGCGCCGACAGCCCTGCAGACTCCGGTGGGGGTTGAATCTATTCAAGTCCAAACAGCCCAACAGATGTATGAAAGAGTAATGGAACTGCAGGCTGAGCAGGATATAATTATTAAAGCAGCTGCTGTTGCTGATTACCGCCCACAAAAAATTGCTGAGAATAAGATTAAGAAAGATGATTCTGATCTGGTAATTAAGTTAGAGCGGAATCCTGATATCTTAGCTGAACTGGGTAACAGAAAAGAAGAAAAATTACTGGTCGGTTTTGCTGCTGAATCAGAAGACTTAATTGCTAATGCAGAAGAAAAACTGGAACGGAAGAATCTGGATTTGATTCTAGCTAATGATATCACTGCTGATGATGCCGGATTTGGTACTGATACCAACCGGGGAATAATAATTAGCAGAACTGATAGAGAAGAACTGCCTACTTTACCTAAAGAAGAAGTAGCTAGTAGACTACTGGACCGGATTACTAATCTGTTGGAAAGGAGAGGTGAGCAGAATGGAGATTGAAGTAGAAAGCTTTAATCTGGATCATACTCAGGTTGATGCACCTTATGTGCGTGAAGCCGGTAGAATTGAGACACCTCAAGGAGATTTAATTCAAAAGTATGATTTGAGATTATTACAGCCTAATGAGAATGCTGTACCGACAGGAGCAATGCATACTTTGGAGCATCTTCTAGCAGGATATATGCGGGAAAGAATAGATAATGTAGTTGATGTAGCTCCTATGGGATGCAGAACAGGCTTTTATTTAATTGTAGTTGGCAGTCCAGAACTTGATGAAATAGAAGAAGCTGTTGTTGATTCACTACAGGAAGTGATTAAGACAGAAATGGAAGATGTACCAGCAACTACGGCTAGAGAATGCGGTAATTATCGTGATCATTCATTATTTGGAGCCAAAGAGTATGCCGAGGAAGTTCTGGCTGGATTTAAAGAATAATTATTCGATTTAAATTGACTTTAATTAAAGATTACGATATAGTTAAGATGTAGGCATTGATATTTCAAGCAGGTTTATAAGTAGTATTAGGTATCTTTATGTAGGAATAGTAGTTATATGTAGGGAAGTTCATTAAAGAGTTTTATACTTCAAAAGAGTAGTTTGGTTTGATGGTAGGAGATAACTTATATATGCTAGTATTCTTTATTCAGTTAAAATTATGAAGTTGTGGCTAGTATATATTATTTCTGTTGTTTAGTACACTCCTACCTGGAGTGTATTTTATTTTTTTAAGAGGGGTGGATAAAGGTGATGGATTTAATTAACAGAAAGCTTGTATTAGGATTATTGATATTGGGACTGATCATCATAACAGTAGGCTGTGGTCAGAGTCAGACGGGAAATGAAGCTGATAAAAAATTAAAAATTGGAGTTATTCAGATTGTAGAACATCCTGCTTTGGATGCTGCCCGGAAAGGATTTGTTGATTCTTTGGCTGAGCAGGGTTATAAAGAAGGCGAAGATGTGGACTATGATTACCAGAATGCACAGGGAGATATGTCTACTGCTCAGACGATAGCTAAGAATTTCAAGAATAATCAGGTTGATATGATCTTAGCTATTGCTACTCCTACAGCCCAGGCGGCTGCGAATGCTACTTCGGAGATTCCTATTCTGATTACAGCAGTTACTGATCCCAAAGAGGCAGGACTGGTTAATAGCCTGGATAAACCCGGTACCAATGTAACAGGAACCAGTGATTTAACTCCTGTAGGAAAACAGCTGGAACTGTTGGTTGAAATCAGTCCTGAAGTTAAGGATGTTGGAATTCTATATAATGCAGGAGAAACTAACTCTGTAGTTCAGGCTGATCTGGCTAAAGAGAAGGCAGATGAGTTAGGACTTAATCTAGTTGAAGGCGCTGTAAGTAATAGTAGCGATGTCTTTCAGACTACTCAAACGCTGGCTGGTAAAGTAGATGCTTTCTATGTCCCGACAGATAATACAGTAGCATCAGCAGTTGAATCAGTAGTGAAGGTTGCTAATGAAAATGATCTACCGCTGATTGTTGGAGAAGAAGAGGTGGTTGAGCGGGGCGGTCTGGCTACTATTGGAATTAACTATTATCAACTTGGACAGCAGACAGGAAGCATGGCAGCAGAAGTTATTGCTGGAGCAGATCCGGCTCAGATGCCGATAGAATACTTAGAGGGAGCTGAATTAGTAATCAATAAAGAAGCTGCTAAAGAGATGAATGTAGATCTACCAGATGATATAGTTAATCGAGCAGCTAATATTATAAAATAAGATCGGGGTGTTGGTGAAGAATGATAATGTGGGGAACATTATTGAGTTCAATAGAACAGGGGTTAGTCTACGGCATCATGGCTCTAGGTGTCTATTTAACCTTTAGAATTTTAGATTTTCCTGATTTAACTGTGGACGGCAGCTTTCCTTTGGGAGCTGCTGTCACTGCTAAGCTGATTATCAGCGGAGTAGATCCGATTATATCTACTTTGATAGCAGTCTTAATTGGGGCCGTAGCCGGAATGATTACTGGATTTTTAAATACTAAATTAAAGATTGTAGGACTGCTGTCTGGAATTTTGACTATGACTGCTCTCTATTCTATTAATTTACGGATTATGGGGAAGGCCAATATTCCGCTGCTTAATCAAGAGACTGTCTTAACTAAGATAGAAGCGCTTGGATTTGCTGGATTATGGCAGACCGGTATCTTCTTTTTGATTGTTATTATTCTGTTAAAGTTATTAATAGACTGGTTTCTGCATACTGAACTAGGACTGGCTCTAAGAGCAACTGGAGATAATCAGCAGATGATTAGAAGCTTAGGGGTTAATACTGATCTGATGATTATTTTAGGTTTAGCCTTATCCAATTCATTAGTAGCTTTAGCTGGTTCATTAGTAGCCCAATACCAGGGGTTTGCTGATGTCGGAATGGGAATTGGAATGATTATTATCGGTTTAGCGTCGGTGATTATTGGAGAAGTAGTCTTCAGTACCCGAAAAATATTCTGGGCGACTTTAAGTGTGATTGGCGGTTCAATTGTTTACCGCTTAGCAATTACTACTGCTTTGCGTTTAGGTTTTGCGCCGACGGATTTAAAGATAGTGACCTCAGTGTTAGTGATTCTGGCTCTGGCGGCACCTACTTTAAAGGAAGACTTAAAGTTAAGTCTGTTATCTGATACTAGTTCTTGATAAGGGAGTGGGCATTATGTTAAAGGTAAGTGGAGTACGCAAAGTATTTGGTCAGGGAACAGTTAATGAGAATATAGCTCTCAGGGATGTAGATTTGGAGCTGGATGCCGGGGAGTTTGTAACGGTTATCGGCAGTAACGGAGCTGGTAAGTCTACATTGCTAAATTCAATTGCCGGTACTTTTCCGATTAATAAAGGCAGTATTGAGGTAAACGGAATTGAACTGACTGGTGAACCTGATTATAAACGGGCCGGTTTAATCGGTCGCGTTTTTCAGGATCCTCTTGAAGGAACTGCTGCTTCTATGTCGATTGAGGAGAATTTAGCTATGGCAGCGGACCGCGGTAAAAGACGGGGGCTAAGTATCGGAGTGGATAGTGAAAGAAGAGATGAGTTTAAAGAATATTTAAGCCTATTAGGATTAGGCTTAGAAGATAGATTAACTGATAAAGTCGGTCTCTTATCCGGCGGCCAGCGTCAGTCTTTAACGCTGCTTATGGCCACGATAGCTAAGCCGAAGGTGCTGCTTTTAGATGAACATACTGCTGCTTTAGATCCTAAAACAGCAGAACAGGTTATTGATTTAACTAATAAGATAGTAGGTAAGCATAATCTGACAGTACTGATGGTAACCCATGATTTAACTCAAGCTCTGGATATGGGAACTAGAACTATTATGATGGATACTGGAGAGATAGTTTTGGATATTAAAGGCTCGGCTCGCAGCCATATGACAGTAGAGGAGCTATTGGATAAATTTGCTCAAGCCCAGGGAAAAGAATTGACGAATGACCGGATGTTGTTAGCCCAATAAGGAAAAATCGGTTACTTTGGATAAATATTAATTGACAATTAATTCTGGATATGTTAACATATTAAGTGTATTTATGTGGTTGTAAATACTGCATCAAGAGCGGCGGAGGGACAGGCCCGATGAAGCCCGGCAACCAGCAACCTGCATGGTGCTAATTCCTAGGAGATGTGGTGGCATTGAGAACGTATTGATTAAGCATCTCTCCTTCGGGAGGGGATTTTTTATTTTAAGAGGTGATATAATGGCTAATAAAAATTACTTATTTACATCGGAATCAGTAACTGAAGGACATCCGGATAAGGTTGCTGATCAGATTTCTGATGCTGTGTTGGATGCTATTTTAAGCCAGGACCCGCAGGGGAGAGTTGCCTGTGAAACATTAGTAACAACTGGAATGGTCTTGGTTTCCGGTGAGATTTCTACCGATTGTTATGTTGATATTTCGCAGATTGCTAGAGAGACTGTTAAGGAGATTGGCTATACCCGGGCTAAATTCGGCTTTGATGGAGAGACCTGTGCTGTCTTAACATCTATTGATGAACAGTCGCCGGATATTGCTATGGGAGTAGATGAGGCTCTAGAGGCTAAAGAAGGCAGCACTGGTGACCAGGAGCTTGGAGCCGGTGACCAGGGATTGATGTTTGGCTATGCTACTAATGAAACTGAAGAGTTAATGCCGCTGCCGATTGTTCTATCCCATAAACTTGCTAGAAGGCTGGCTAAAGTAAGAAAGGATAATCTGTTATCTTATCTGCGTCCTGATGGTAAAACACAGGTTACTGTTGAGTATGAAGAGGACAAGCCTGTGAGAGTGGATACGGTAGTAGTTTCTACTCAGCACGGTCCGGATGTATCTCTGGATCAGATTAAAGAAGATATTATTTCTGAAGTGATTAAACCGGTTATTGACGAAGAAATGCTGGATGATAAGACAGAATACTTAGTAAATCCAACCGGAAGATTTGTTATCGGCGGCCCCCATGGTGATGCTGGTTTGACCGGACGTAAGATAATTGTTGATACCTACGGTGGTACAGCTCGCCACGGCGGTGGGGCTTTTTCCGGTAAAGATCCGACAAAAGTTGATAGATCTGCTACTTATGCCGCCCGTTATGTGGCCAAGAATGTAGTAGCAGCAGGACTGGCTGATAGATGTGAGGTTCAGCTGTCTTATGCTATTGGAGTGGCTTCACCAGTTTCAATCATGGTGGATACCTTTGGTACGGCTAATATTGAAGAAGAGGCTTTGGAAGAGTTGATTACAGAGTACTTTGATTTACGTCCCAGTAGGATTATTGAAGAACTGAATTTAAGGAGACCTATCTATAATCAGGTAGCTGCCTACGGTCACCTTGGCCGAAATGATTTAGAACTGCCGTGGGAGCGGACAGATAAGGCTGATCTTTTACGGGACGAGGCAGGATTATAAAAATGAAAGTTGAGGGCTGGACAGAAATGTCTAGTCCTTTTATATTTTTTAAAGGAATATTCAGCTAGGTCTTGAATAATAATAGTGGTAAGAATTAGTTATGGCAAGAGGATCTGGAGGCAGGATTATGGAGTTTAGATATGCAGAAGTAATTGTAGATTTACCTATTAATGAAGTAGATAAACCTTTTACGTATCTTATTCCCGATCAATTAAGAGAAGAAATTGAGATCGGATACCAAGTAAAAGTACCTTTTGGCCATCGACAGCTTTCTGGTTATGTTATAGAATTAAAGGAAGAGGTCGAGTCTGATTCAACAAAGCTAAAGGAAATAATTAAACTAAAGAGTTCACTACAGTTATTTGACAGAGAACTTTTAAGGTTGGCTAAGTGGATTGCTGATTATTACCAGACTTACTTAATTACAGTTTTAAAATCTGTGATTCCATCTGGAGACATAACACAGAAGACAGAAAGGATTGTTAGATTAAATTATTCTGTACCTGAGATAAAGCAAGAGCTTGCTAAGTTAAGTAAACGGGCTTATAAGCAGCGAGAGGTTCTAGAATACTTGATTGAGAATCAAGATCAGGATTTAACATCGACTGCTTTAGCTGAAAAAGTGAATACTACTTCCGGTACAGTCCGGAGATTATATGAGAAGGATTTAATTAGATATGAAGAGATGGAAGTTAGAAGAGACCCGGTAGCAGATATAGATTTTGAACCTACAACTCCTTTCTCTTTAACTACTGAACAGCAAAAAGCTTTAAATCAGATTGAAAATTTAAGGGAAGCACCGGAAAGTGGGACCTTACTCCTTAAGGGAGTGACAGGTAGTGGTAAGACAGAAGTTTATCTACAGGCTATTGCCCAAGTAATAGATGATGGTCAGGATGCAATTGTATTAGTGCCTGAGATTTCTTTAACTCCTCAGACAGTAAAGCGGTTTAAGAGTAGATTTGGCGATCAGATTGCTATCTATCATAGCCATCTTTCTAATGGAGAACGGTATGATGAGTGGCTGAGAATGAAGCGGGGAGAAGCTAAAGTAGTGGTTGGAGCCCGGTCTGCTATTTTTGCTCCTTTCAGTAATCTAGGTTTAATAATTATCGATGAAGAGCATGAGACGTCCTATAAACAGGGGGACCATCCTAAATATCAGGCCCGAAAGGTAGCAAACAAACGGGCAGAACTGACCGGAGCAGTAACGGTTCTAGGGACAGCAACTCCGGCTTTGGAGAGTTATTATCAGGTACAGCAGGGAAATTATCAATCTGTAAGCCTGGAGAATAGAATAGATAATAGGCCGCTGCCGCCGGTAGAAGTAATCGATATGAGGGAAGAGTTGGAAGCAGGACACAGAAGCATCTTCAGTAGAAGGTTAACTGCTGCTATTGAGGATAGACTGGCTAAGAATGAACAGATTATTCTCTTTTTGAATCGGCGTGGATTCTCTACCTTTGTTCTCTGCCGCGAATGCGGTTTTGTACTGGAGTGTCCTAACTGTGATGTATCTCTTACTTATCATGCTGATAAAACGCTTCTGCGCTGTCATTATTGTGATTATCAAAGGAAGGTCCCTGACATCTGTCCTGAGTGTGAAAGCCGATATATTAAGTACTTTGGAGCTGGAACTCAGAAAGTAGAACAGGCAATTATAGAGGAGTTTCCGACTGCCCGGGTGCTGAGAATGGATGTAGATACTACTACTCGCAAAGGGGCCCATCAGCGAATGCTGGATAGATTTAGAAATAATGAGGCTGATATTCTACTGGGAACGCAGATGATTGCTAAAGGACATGATTTTCCTAATATTACTTTAGTTGGGGTGATTACAGCTGATACTGCTTTGAATTTTCCGGATTTTAGAGCAGCCGAACATACCTTTCAGCTGTTAACTCAGGTAGCCGGACGGACTGGTCGGGGGGATATAGTAGGGGAGGTAGTTGTTCAGACTTACGATCCGGATCATTATAGTATTCAATTAGCTAAAGAACATGATTATGAAACCTTCTATCAACAGGAAATAGAGGCTAGAAAAGAATTGGATTATCCTCCCTTCACTCATCTGATTAATCTGATTATCAAGCATGAGAAGGAGGTTAAAGTCAGCAAAGTAGCCAATCAGCTAGGAGGAATACTTAACCAACAGATTAGAGATAGGGAATTAAATGTTGAACTGTTAGGACCTATTCCGGCACCATTGGCTAAATTAAGGGGCAAGTATAGATGGCAGATGATTCTTAAAGGCAGAGATTTGGATATGATGAGAAAGCTAAATAGCTACAGTCTGGAGGCTTTAAAGAAGACTGTTAATTTAGAGAGTACTGTAATTAGTGTTGATGTTGATCCAATAAAAATGTTATAATAGATAAATAATAATATAGTAGCAGTTAAGGAGGAGTTTAAAATGGCAGTATTATCGATTAGAACGATTGGAGATCCAGTTCTGCGGACTGAGGCTAAGCCTGTTGATGAGGTTACTGAAAAAACAGAAGGATTAATCAAGAATATGCAGGATACTATGTATGATGCTTCAGGTGTTGGTCTAGCAGCACCGCAGATTGGAATTTCGAAAAGGGTTATTGTTGTTGATGTTGGAGAGGGTCCTTTGGCTTTAATTAATCCTGAAATTGTGGAGAGTTCAGGTTCTGAAATAGATGAGGAAGGATGTTTGAGTATTCCAAATGAAAATGGTAATGTTGAGCGAGCAGCTAGAGTAGTGGTTGATGCGTTAGATAGTGACGGTAGAGAAGTAGAGATTGAAGCTGAAGGCTTATTGGCCAGAGTTTTGCAGCATGAGATTGACCATCTAGAGGGGATTTTATTTGTTGATAAAGTAGAATAGTCATGGTAAATATAAAGGAGGAGCTATTTTATGGATGTTATATTTATGGGAACTCCTGATTTTGCAGTACCTACACTTAAACGATTAATTAAAGAAGAGTTTACTGATCTAATAGGAGTTGTTACCCAGCCTGACCGGCCTAGGGGTAGAGGACAGAAGCTGCACCCATCGCCAGTTAAAAAAGAAGCTCTAAAAGAGGATTTAACTCTGTTACAGCCTGAAGATATCAACAGTTCTGATTCAGTGGCTAAACTTAAAGAATTAAATCCTGATGTAATTGTAGTAATTGCCTACGGCCAAGTTTTGGATAACGAGATTCTTGAGCTGCCTAAATTAGGATGTATCAATGTTCATGCTTCGCTACTTCCTAAGTACCGAGGTTCTGGTCCTCTTCATCGAGTGCTCATTAATGGTGAAGAGAAGACAGGGATTACTACAATATATATGGAAGAAGGACTGGATACCGGTGATATGATCTTACAAGAAGAAGTTGAGATAACTTCTGAAGAGACTGTCGGCCAATTACATGATAGATTAGCTGTTTTAGGTGCTGATGTTTTGATTGAAACTCTGGAGTTAATTAAATCCGGAGAGGCTGAACGAATTCCGCAGGATGATAGAAAGGCTACCTATGCTCAAAAGATTAATAAGGAAGAAGGGCGGATTGATTGGACGGCAAGTGCTTATGAGATCAAGAACTTAATTCGGGGTATGAATCCCTGGCCAGGTGCCTATACTTTCTATAATGATAATAGACTTAAAGTCTGGGGCAGTAAGATCTATGATTCGAAAACCAAACCTTCTGTAATTCCTGGAACAGTAGTCGATATTGAAGCAGAATCCGGTTTTATAGTTCAAAGCGGTGAAGGTCAACTGTTGATTAATGAGGTTCAGCCGGAGAATAAACAGCGTATGTCGGCTAATGACTTCCTTAGGGGCTATGATCTACAAGAGGGAACTTTATTAGCTACTGACCAGGATCAGAATGAAGATTAAGATGCAGCAGAATGAAGAAAATACCAGAGATCGAAAATTGTTTTTGAGTCTACTGGTATTATCAGTGATGATTCTGGGAATTATAGTAAGTGGGATCTGGTATTTAAATCTAACTAATTTTAATCATATTAGTCGGATTATTCTATTAGTTGTTGGAATAATAATTACTTTATTTAGCTTAATTGTTGTTTTGGGAATAGTCGGTATTTTAATTATTCTGCGGAAGAATGAGCCGGTTTCCTTCTTTTATGGACCGATTAGAATTGTGATTTCTTATTTATTCCCTTTAGTTATTTATCTGGGTAAGATATTGGGGTTTGACAGATTAGAAATCAAGAATTCTTTTATTCGGGTTAATAATCAGTTAGTTAAACCGAATAGGCTGGAGGTTGCTCCGGAAAATATTCTAATGTTACTGCCGCACTGTATCCAACAGGTAGACTGTGAGTATAGAATAACCAATGATCTCGATAACTGCCGTAGGTGCGGTCGGTGTCCAGTAGATGATATACTTCAGTTAAGGGATAAGTATGGTATTAAGGTAGCGGTGGCAACCGGCGGGACTCTAGCCCGAAGGATAATCAAAGAGGTGCAGCCTAGAGCTATTATTGCTGTGGCTTGTGAACGGGACTTAACCAGCGGAATTCAGGATACTTATCCGCTGCCGGTGATCGGAGTGGTTAATATTCGGCCGGAAGGCCCCTGTATTAATACTTTGGTTGAGATCGAAAAGTTAGAAAAAGCTATTAATAAACTATTATAAAGGAGGGGGTTAATATGTTTTTTCCGTTTTTTGATCCGACATTTTTTATTCTGATACCGGCGTTACTGATTTCAATGTATGCCCAATATAAAGTAAAGAGCACTTTCAATAAATATCTAAATGTAGCAGCTAGCAAAGGCTATACTGGAGCAGAAGTAGCTCGGGATATTCTACAGCAGAAAGGTATTCGAGATGTAACAGTAGAAAGAGCAAAGGGCAGTGGAAGTTTAAATGATCACTATGATCCCCGCAGTAAAACAGTTCGCTTATCGTCAGAAGTATATAATGGGAGATCATTGGCTTCTCTAGGAGTAGCAGCCCATGAAACCGGTCATGCTGTACAGCATGCTGTAGAATATCTGCCGTTGAATATTCGTCACACTTTACTGCCGGCAGCTAATTTTGGTTCTAAATTAGGGCTGCCGCTAGGAATATTTGGCTTCTTCTTCTTTAGGTCACAATTTTTAGTCCAGTTAGGACTGGTTATTTTTGCGGGAGCTGTTTTATTTCAGATTGTAACGCTGCCGGTAGAGTTTAATGCCAGTACTCGGGCTATTGAATTTCTGCGGAATGGTAATTACCTGGCTAGTGATGAGGTAAAATCGACTAAGAAGGTATTGAATGCAGCTGCTTTGACCTATGTAGCAGCCGTCTTAGTTTCTATAGGCCATATGCTGCGGTTGCTGATGATGGCTAGTATGCTGGATGATAATTAATATGCCGCTGCTATTTATTATATTATTAATTGTAGTACTGTTTCCGTCATTATTAATTCCTGTTGGTTTCTTAATGATGTTGTTGGTTCTATTTATTCCTTTCAAGTTTACCTTTGATTCATTAATTATTCTACTGACTGCTCCTGGACAGATTATCAAGATTGCTGTGAATCCTAAATTAAGGAGGAATCATGCTCTAGAACATGCTACCATTAATGTGTTAGAAGAATCATACGGTCACCAGCAGCTGTCCGGTTTGGCCCGAGAGGATGGTTTCTTGATTCAGGGAATTATCAATCCTGTAGTGTTACAGCAAGCAGCCCAGGAAGGGCTGCAGAGACTGAAGGCTGGAGAGCAGGGCTTAGTTATTCATGATAGATGTGGTACCAGTTTAATGGTTGGTAATCTTTTATCGGCTTTAATCTTTTTTGGTTTATTATTATCAACTGGACATTTTACTATTCTATATGTACTGGTTGCTGTTGTCTGTTCTAGGCTGTTAGGGCCTATTGTAGGTAGGTATACTCAGAGATTCTTGACTACTTCGACCGATGTAGAGGGTATGGTGATTAAAGAGATTAGGTCTGAAGCTGAGTTTAATAATTTCTTTGGCATCAGTCTTAGCAATCAGCCGCAGAAATTATTCGTTAAAACAGATAGATTAGAGGTTTATTGATTGGAGGTAAAATAGTGACCAAGAATGGACGTCAGACTGCTGTAGAAGCGGTATACCGTGTTAATGAAGAAGGAGCCTATTCGAATTTAATATTGAATCATCTCTTCAAAAAGTATAATCTAGCGGACCAGGATAGGGGATTGGCTACTGAGTTAATCTATGGTAGCTTGAGGATGCGTAATCATCTGGACTGGATTCTGAATCAGTTTGCAGATCGAAGAGTAAATAAGATGGATAAGTGGACGCGGAATATATTACGGTTAGGGCTGTATCAGATTCGGTTTTTGGACAGCATTCCTGATGCTGTAGCCTGTAATGAAACAGTGGAACTGGCTAAAGATTATCAGCATAGCGGTGCAGCCGGCTTTGTGAATGGGATTTTACGTAGTATTCTCCGCAGTTTGGATGAAATTGAATTTCCTCAATTAAAGAGCAATCCTGTACAGCATATTAGATACAAATATTCTTTTCCTCAATGGATGGTAGAAACCTGGGTTAAAAGATATGGAGTAGAATTGACAGTTGATATCTGTTCTGCATTCAATCAAATACCCAGCAAGATTATTAGGCAGAACCGGCTTAAAGTAACAGCAGAAGAATTACAGGCAGATCTGGCTTCGGTAGGGATAGAAACAGAAGCTATTTCTGAGATTCCTCAAGCCTTTAGAGTTACTAATTCTTCTTCTCTCTTCCAATCGAATTCCTTTACAGCTGGATACTTTCAGATTCAGGGTCTGGCTTCTATTATAGCGGGACATATTATGAACCCGCAGCCTAAAGATATAGTTTTAGATCTATGTAGTGCCCCTGGCGGTAAGACGACTCATTTGGCTGAATTGATGGCTAATCAGGGGGAGATAGTAGCCAATGATTTACATGAGGATAAGCTGGAGCTGATTGAAAGAAACTGTAACCGGTTAGGTATTCGAATCGTCAGAACTCGGGCTGGCGACGGCCGCAGTCTGAAGTTTGAGAAAAAATTTGATAGAATTTTGGTTGATGCTCCCTGTTCTGGGCTAGGGATGATAGCTAAAAAGCCGGAGATCAAATGGCAGAAGAAGCCTCAGGATATTGACTCATTAGCTGAACTGCAGCTTGAGCTTTTAAATAATGCCGGTAGATTCTTAAAGCCGAAAGGAGAATTGGTTTATAGTACCTGTACTATTACCCACCAAGAAAATTTAGAAGTAATAAATAAATTTTTAGCCCAGAATTCAGACTTTGAGTTAGTCGATTTAAGTAGCTGGGCTGATAAGCTGGGGATCAGTTCTGAGTTTATTTTAGAGGGCAGTATTCAGCTACTGCCTACCTGGCAGACCAATGAGGGATTCTTCATTGCTAAGTTAAAGAAAAGGGTTTGATATTTAGACTGTAGAAAGGAAGATAGAATGACTGATAAAGCAGAACTTATTTCTTTTGATTTAACTGAATTAGAAAATTTTATTAATAATGAATTAGGTGAAGCTTCTTTTAGAGCAGAGCAGATATTTAACTGGATCTATAAACAGGGTGCTGTTAATTTTGAAGAAATGACTAATCTAAGTCAAGGGTTACGCAGTAGACTCCAAAGCAAGGCCTATATCCAGCAGCTTACGGAGATAACTAGGGCTAAGTCAGAGGATGGTACAGTTAAATTTCTCTTTGAACTGGAGGATAACAAAGAGATCGAGACGGTCTTTTTGCCTTATCAGGATGGCAGAAATAGTATCTGTGTTTCTACGCAGGTAGGCTGCGGAATGGGCTGTAACTTCTGTGCAACTGGACAGCAGGGATTAGAACGGAATTTAACTACTGGTGAAATTGTAAGTCAGATTCTAAAAGTGCAGCAGCTGATGGGGTCTAATGGCTATGATCCATCATTGATATCGAATGTAGTCTTTATGGGAATGGGGGAGCCGCTGGCTAATTATGATAATTTTCTGCGGGTAATTGATATTCTAAATTCTGAGAAAGCTTTGAATATATCTATGCGGAGAATAACAGTCTCTACCTGTGGTTTAGTACCCCAGATTAAGAGGCTGGCTGATAAGGAGCTGCAGTTGGTTTTGGCTATTTCACTACATGCTGCCGAAGATAAACTCCGAAGTGAGATGATGCCGATTAATAAGCGGTATCCCCTGGAAGAATTAATTGCTGCTTGTGAGTATTATTTACAGAAGACTAACCGGCGGATTACTTTTGAATATGCTTTGGTAGACGGTGTTAATAACCGGCGCCAGGATGCTGAGAAGCTGGCTCAATTATTATCAGGGCTGCTCTGTCATGTTAACTTAATTCCTGTTAATCCAGTAAAGGAGTTGGGACTTACAAGGCCTAATCGGAAAGCTATTAAGGAGTTTAAAGAGATACTGGATCGGCATAATATTCAGGCTACTGTTCGCCAGGAGAGAGGAAATGATATTGAAGCTGCCTGCGGACAGCTTAGGACTGAAAATAGTTAGTTTGAAGTTGATAAGTGGGGTGATTTAATGGAATCTGGATTCAAATCGGATTGTGGAAAGATAAGAGAACAGAATGAGGATAATTATCTACAGACTGAACAGAATGGACTTAAAATATTTGCTGTTGCTGATGGAATGGGCGGCCATAATGCCGGCGAAGTGGCTAGCTCAATAGCTATTGAGATGCTACGAGATCATAATTTTAGTTTCAATAGAGTACCTGGAGACTTAATTGAAGTTATTGAAGCTATCAATAATCAGATTAAAAATAAAGCTGAACAGAATCCTGAGTATCAGGGAATGGGAACTACCTTAACGGCGGCTGTTTTAAGTGAAAATCAAGTTTATATCGGTCATGTAGGTGACAGTCGGGCCTATCTACTGCGAAACAGAGAGTTTAAGCAGCTAACTGAGGACCACTCACTGGTAAATAGATTGGTTAAAGACGGTAAAATAACTGCTGAGGAAGCCAAAGATCATCCGCAGAGTAATGTATTATTGCAAGCTTTAGGAACTGAAAGTCAGGTAGATATAGACCTGATTGAATTAGAGGCTAAAACAGGCGACCTCTTTTTATTATGCAGTGATGGATTAAATACTATGTTGAGTGATAGAGAAGTTAAATCAATTTTACTGGAAGAGAAGAGTTTACAACAGAAGGCTGATAAACTGGTTCAGCGGGCTAAAGAATTCGGAGGGTATGATAATATAACCATTAATCTCTTTGCGGTTAGCTAAAATTATAGAGGTGACTTGAATGATTGGTGGATGTTTAAATAATCGTTACAAAATTGAAGACAGAATCGGAGCAGGCGGAATGGCGCTAGTTTATGAAGCAACAGATAAACTCTTAAACCGCAGGGTAGCAGTCAAAGTGCTGCGGCCTCAATTTGCTACTGATGAAGAGTTTATAGAGAGGTTTAAACGGGAAGCACAGGCAGTAGCTAATTTCACACATCCTAATATTGTTAATATCTTTGATATAGGTGAGGATGATGGTACTCATTATATTGTAATGGAGAATGTTCAGGGGGAGACTTTGAAGCATAGGATTCAAAAGCAGGGCAAACTTGATTCTTTATCTGCTCTAAAGATTACTAAACAGATATGTAATGCTTTAGTTACGGCCCATCGAAAACAGATTATTCACTGTGATATTAAACCTGGTAATATACTGTTAGCCTCGGAAGATGTAGTTAAATTAACTGATTTCGGTATTGCTCGGGCTGTAACTTCTTCTTCGACTCTAAAACAGACGGATACAGTGATAGGTTCAGCTGCTTATTTTTCGCCAGAACAGGCCAGAGGAGATAAGCTTGATAATCGGACTGATATCTATTCATTAGGGATTGTTCTTTATGAGATGGTAACGGGAGAGGTTCCGTTTAGAGGGGAATCTCCTGTTTCTGTGGCTTTAAAACATATTAAAGAAGAGCCTGAACCGCCGACGAAGTTTGATAATACTATTCCCGCTCAGATTGAGAATATAGTCTTAAAGGCAGTTAGTAAGAAGCCGCAGGAACGTTATGATAATGTTAAGAAGATGCTAGTTGATGTTAAAGCGGCTTTGAAAGAATTAGAGGAGTTGGAGAAGGATAATATAGATAAGTCTGCGGCAGAGACTGATAAGGAGCAGGAAGAGACTATTGTTATGTCCAAGAATGATTATCCCACAAAGCAGTTATCGAATGTAACGGATGAGGACTACAGAGAAGAAAATTATATACAGTCTAATAAAGCCTCCAGTTTCTGTCAGAAGAATCGGAGCCTCGTTATCTGGTCTTTGGTAGTGGTTTTGATTGCTGGTAGTTTAGTATTTGGTTATCATCAGGTTATTAGTTATTTCGAAGTACCTGTTGTTGAAGTACCTAATTTAGTTGAAAAAGATTTAGAAACTGCTAAACAGAGTTTGCAAAACAAGGGGCTACAGCTTGAAATTTATAACCGCAGTTATAATAATGATATTCCTGAAGAGCATATTATTTCACAATATCCTGAAGCCGGTAAAAAAGTTAAGCAGAACCGGGATATAAGTGTGGCTGTCAGCAAAGGTGCGAAATTAATTAAGGTACCTGGAGTGATGGGCAAGCAGCTTAGAGAAGCTAAAGTTTTGATTGAAGAAGAAGATTTAGAAGTAGGTGAGGTTGAATATGTCTTTAATGATGAGATTAAGAAGGGGCTGATTGTTAGCCAGACTCCCAGTTCTAATAAGGAAGTTAAGGTAGATACTGAGGTTGATTTAATAATCAGTAAAGGAAAAGAAGCTAAGCCGGTAAAGGTGCCCAATTTAGTCGGCTTGACTGAAGAGAATGCTAAAAAGAGGCTGCGTGATTTTGATTTAATTATTGGTGAAGTTAAGTATAAAAAGAGTTTAAGCTATTTTGAAGGTGAGGTTATGGACCAGGAACCGAAGTCTGGTGCTGAGGTAGTACCTAGTTTTCCTATTAATTTAGTAGTTAGTGAAGGAATCAGAAATCCCTATGGTTCTGAAGTCCATGAATTCAATATTAGAGTCAATATTAATCCCGGCGAAGAAGACCAGCGGGTTAAAATAATTGTTCGTGATGATAACGGCCGGCGAATTATCTATAATCAGGTCCATCATCCGGGCGATCTAGTTAAACAACAGATTGTCAGTGTAGGATCGACAGTAGTACAGGTGTATGTCAATGATAGATTGGTCCGTGAGCAGAGACTATAATAATTGAGGAGGGAACAATGGAAACTGGACGAATAATTAAGGCTTATGCAGGTTATTATTATGTATTGAGTTTTGAAAGAGATGTAGTTTATGAAACCAGACTGCGCGGTAGATTCCGTCAGGAGGATATCGATTTCTATGTAGGCGACAGAGTTGAATTTTCTATTATTGATGAGGATGAACAGACAGGAGTAATTGAAGAATTGCTGCCGCGTTCAACAAAGCTGGATCGGCCGGCAGTGGCTAATATAGACCAGGTTGTTTTGGTCTTTGCTAGCCAACAGCCAGAGTTGAATTATGAATTGTTGGATCGATTTCTACTTCTGGTTGAGGCTTATGGATTTGAGATATTAATCTGTATAAATAAGGTGGATTTAGTTGGACTCAATGAGGCTCAAGAAGCACTGGCTGATTATGAAGATATTGGATATAGGGTTGTTTATACTTCTGCTGAAACTGAGCATGGTTTGAATAGGTTAACAGAAGAGCTGCAGGGGAGGCTATCTGTTCTAGCCGGACCATCTGGGGTAGGAAAATCAAGCCTATTAAATAGATTAAGTCCTGAGGCTGAGATGGATGTTGGTAAAGTCAGCCAGAAGATAAAACAGGGCAGACATACCACCAGGCATGTGGAGTTAATAACTTTAGATAACGGTGGATTGGTTGTTGATACCCCCGGTTTTACCAGTCTGCGGATCGATTTCATTGCAGAGAGGGAACTGGCTTATTTCTTTCGCGAGATGAGAGAATATACCGGACAGTGTAAGTTCAATGACTGTCTCCATTCCAGTGAGCCAGAATGTAGAGTTAAGCAGGCTTTAGAAGAGGGAGAGATTCCCCAATCTAGATATGATAGTTATTTAAGCTTTTTATCAGAGATTAAAGGGGAGGATAACCAATGGTAAAGATTGCACCATCAATTTTAGCAGCTGATTTCAGTAATTTAGAAGAGGAGATAAAGCAGGTCAGTAAAGCGGAATATCTACATTTAGATGTAATGGACGGCCACTTTGTACCTAATATTACTATAGGACCGCTGGTAGTTGAGGCTATTAGTGATAAAACAGATCAACTGTTGGATGCTCATTTAATGATTGAGAATCCGGACCAGTATATCCCTGATTTTGCTGATAGCGGGGCTGAGTTAATTACAGTCCATGCTGAAGCCTGTCCCCATCTGCATCGTACAGTCCAGAATATTAAAGAGCAGGAGGTAAAGGCTGGAGTGGCTTTGAATCCGGCTACACCGCTAACAGCTTTAGACCATATTCTGCCGGAACTTGATCTTGTGTTGCTAATGACAGTCAATCCCGGTTTTGGGGGACAGAAGTTTATCGAGGATATGCTGCCTAAAATAAATAGATTACGAAAAAGAATTGAGCAGAATAATTTAGATATTGATATTCAGGTTGATGGAGGTATTAAGCCTTATAATGTAGACCGAGTAGTTGAGGCTGGGGCTAATGTAATAGTAGCCGGTTCTGCTATCTTTGGCAGTGATGATCCTGGACAAGCAGTTGTTGACCTACAAGAAAGCTGTAAATAGTTTAAATTGAAACAAGGAATTAGCTATTGGCTATAGAATATTCTAATATAGAGAATTGAATATTACTGCTTCGGGACTAGGTGGAATTCCTAACCGGCGGTATTATCTTTAGCTTGGAGTTTCAGTAGCTTGAAGATTCAGTCCGCGAGCCTATAATGGTTGATTTGGTGAGATTCCAAAACCGACAGTAAAGTCTGGAGGGGAGAAGACATCTACGGCCTTGTTAGGCCTGAATAAAATTCCCGGAGTTACTTTGGGAATTTTTTCATTTATTAATATAATATGATGCGTCACTTGAGAGTTGATATATTTCAAACGCTGCCAAAATCAGCCCTCATCAATTAGCAATAAATTATACTTGAAGCTATGGCTTAAAACTTCTACTTTATATCTTAATCCTCTTTTCTTTTGGGGCTGCTTTAAGTTGCTTTTTGAAATATATCAATAATAACTGCACAAGATTATTTATAATTCTGCAGCTTTAGCCTGGATAATGCACTACAATAAAGTGATATATTATATTAATAAAAGCAGGTTAACTGGGAAAGTATGTATTAAGTGAATGCATGATTCTAAAATAGAAATGAGGTGTTTAGATGGCGGATTATAATAGAGATATTGATTATATGAGGCTGGCTCTGGATTTGGCAGCTAAAGGACGGGGCAGAACCAGTCCTAATCCCATGGTAGGAGCAGTGATTGTTAAGGATGGCGAGATAGTAGGGCAAGGCTACCATCATGCTGCAGGTAAGCCGCATGCTGAAGTCAATGCTTTACAGGATGCAGCTGACAAAACAGAAGATGCAACAGTCTATGTTACACTAGAGCCCTGTTCTCATTACGGAAAGACTCCGCCCTGTACTAAGGCGTTAATCGGAGCGGGGGTAAGCAGAGTAGTAGCGGCAATGAAAGATCCAAATCCTAAAGTAGCCGGCCGGGGGTTACAGAAGCTGGCTGACGCAGGAATTGAAGTAGAAAGCGGTTTATTAGAAGAGGAGGCTAAAGAGTTAAATGAGGCATTTATAAAGTATATTACTACAGAACGTCCCTTTGTAATCTTAAAGAATGCTATGACTCTGGATGGCAAGATTGCAACTAAAACCGGTGACAGCAAGTGGATTAGCGGAGAAGAATCCCGCCGATATGTTCACCGACTGCGGGATGAAGTTGATGGAATTTTGGTTGGGATTGGAACGGTCCTGTCTGATAATCCGCGGTTAACTACTAGATTGCCTGAGCAGGATGGCCAGGATCCAATCCGGATAGTACTAGACAGCAGGTTAGAGATTCCGCTGGATTCCAATCTGGTTACTCAAGAATCTGAAGCCAAAACAGTAGTAGCTGCAGCTGAGACTGCTGATGAAGAAAAAGCAGCTAAACTAGAAGAGGCTGGAGTTGAGGTTATCTTTCTGCCGGACAAGCAGGGAAGGATAGATCTTGATTCCTTACTGGCTGAGTTAGGTAGAATGGAGATTATGAGTCTATTAGTAGAAGGGGGAAGCCGGATTAATACCTCTTTTTTATTTACAGAGCTGGTAGATAAGATTCTTTATTTTATTGCTCCTAAACTCATCGGGGGCAGTGAGGCTGTGCAAGCAGTTGGCGGTCAAGGGGTTGATAAAGTAGCTGATGGAATCGAACTTGGAGATTATGAACTGTCTACTATAGGCAATGATATTCTGATTGTAGGCTATCCGGACTATAAGGAGTGAAGATAATGTTTACTGGAATTGTAGAAGAGATGGGAGAAGTTAGTTCTATTAATCGCGGTAGCCAGTCGGTTGAACTGGAGATTAAGGCTGATAAGGTGCTGGAAGATGTAAAGATAGGAGACAGCATTGCTACCAGCGGCGTCTGTCTGACGGTAACTGATTTTGGTGAGGATTATTTTACTGTTGATGTAATGCCGGAAACAATGCGTAAATCAAGTCTGGCTGAATTACAGATCGGTTCTAAGGTTAATCTAGAACGGGCACTGCGGCTGCAGGATAGATTAGGCGGCCATCTAGTTTCGGGTCATATAGATGGGACAGGTAAGATTAAAAAGAAGCAGCGGGAGGATAATGCTATTTTAGTGACCGTTTCGCTGCCTTCAGATTTGAAAAGATATTTGATTCCTAAAGGATCAATTACTGTTGACGGAATCAGTTTAACTATTGCTGAACTGGAGGAAACTGAATTTATAGTTTCTCTAATTCCTCATACTGCTCAGGAGACTACCTTAGGCCAGAAGAGTATAGGAGATACTGTAAATCTCGAGGTTGATCTAATCGGTAAGTATGTAGAGAGAATGTTGAACTTTCAGATTGAGTCAGATAATAACCAGTCTAATGTGGATTTGAACTTATTACAGAAGAATGGATTTTTATAATCAATAAAGGAGTGACTAAAGAATGGATTTTGAATTCAATAAAATTGAGGCAGCAATTAAGGATATCAAAGAAGGTAAGATGGTAGTTGTAGTTGATGATGAGGATAGAGAGAATGAAGGAGATATAATTATGGCAGCAGATAAGGTTACTCCTGAAGCAATTAACTTTATGGCCATGCATGCCCGGGGATTAATCTGTCTACCGATTGTTGGGACAAGGCTGGATAAGCTGGAGCTTCCGCAGATGGTTGAGCATAATTCTGATTCTCATGAAACTGCCTTTACTGTTTCGATTGACCATCGGGATACAACTACCGGTATTTCAGCTTATGAAAGATGCCAGACAGTTCGAGAAGTGTTGAATCCGGATTCGAAGCCGGAAGACTTTACTCGTCCGGGACATATATTTCCTCTAAGGTCTAGACCAGGAGGTGTTTTACGCCGAGCTGGACATACTGAAGCAGCAGTTGATCTAGCTAGGTTAGCCGGTCTGTATCCGGCTGGAGTTATCTGTGAGGTTATGAGTGATGACGGTACTATGGCCCGGGTGCCGGAGTTAATGGAGTTTGTAGAAGAGCATCAGTTAAAGATAATAACTATCGAAGATCTGATTAAGTATCGGGTTAAGCGTGATAAACTGGTTACAAGAACTGCTGAAGTAGACATGCCGACCAAGCATGGACATTTTAAGGCTTATAGCTATGTAGAGGATAACGGCCAGAACTGCCATATAGCATTGGTCAAGGGAGATATAGAGGATAAAGAAGATGTCTTAGTGAGAGTTCATTCTGAGTGTTTGACCGGTGATGCTTTGGGTTCACTGCGCTGTGACTGTGGAGAGCAGCTGGCGAGAGCTCTAACCAAGATCGAAGAAGAAGGTGCAGGAGTACTGCTTTATATGCGGCAGGAAGGTAGAGGAATCGGTTTGAGCAATAAGCTTAAAGCCTATGAGCTGCAGGATGAAGGTAAGGATACTGTTGAGGCTAATGAAATGTTAGGTTTTGATGCTGATCTTCGCGATTATGGTATCGGGGCTCAGATTCTGACTGATTTAAATTTAAGTAGTATTAGATTGATGACTAATAATCCGCGCAAGATAGTGGGGCTGGAAGGATATGGTCTAGAGGTTACTGAGCGGGTTTCAATAGAAGTAGAACCTAATTGTAATAATGAAGAGTATTTGCGGACAAAGAAAGAAAAGTTAGGTCATATGTTGGTTGACGGTTTTAATAAATAATTAATTTATTTTAGAGAGGAGATTTTATAATGAAACAGGTATTTGAGGGCAAGTTAGTTGGGAAGGGTCTGAAGTTTGGAGTTGTAGTAGGACGGTTTAATGAATTTATTTCTAATAAGTTATTATCAGGGGCTATGGATGCTTTGAAGAGACATGATGTAGCTGAAGAGGATGTAGAGGTTGCCTGGGTACCGGGTGGGTTTGAGATTCCGTTGATTGCAAAGAAAATGGCTAAAAGCGGAAAGTATGATGCTGTTATCTGTCTGGGAGCTGTTATTAGAGGTGATACGCCGCATTTTGAGTATGTCTGTAATGAGGTTTCTAAAGGAATAGGCAAGGTAGGTTTACAAGAGGAGATTCCGGTAATGTTTGGTGTAATTACCACTGATACTATTGAACAGGCTATTGAAAGAGCCGGTACTAAAGCTGGAAATAAAGGTTGGGAAGCAGCAGTCAGTGCTCTGGAGATGGCTAACTTAATTACAGAAATTGAAAAGTAAGACTCTTGTCTAATTTCAGACAGAAAAGCGGACTCCAGTTGAATGGAGTCCGCTTTAAAGTTATAATATATTAAGTGAATATACTATTTGTAACGAAATTAAATTTTTAGGAGGAATCAAATTAAATTGGGAAATGAATTCAACAGACCTGTCTGGGTTGAGGTAAATCTGGAGAATATCAGATTTAATTTGAAGCAGATTAGAGCTAGGGTTTCGGCTGATACTCTGGTGATGGCTGTTGTTAAAGCAGATGCGTACGGCCATGGAGCAGTTCCGGTAGCTAGGGCTGCTGTTGAAGCAGGGGCAGATAGATTAGCTGTTGGGCTGCCTGAAGAAGGGGTCCAACTGCGTAATGCTGGATTCGAAGTGCCGATTCAGATATTAGGAGAAGTGCTTCCTGAACAGATTCCTCTATTAGCTAAGTATGGATTAATTCCTACAGTTTCTAAACTGGAGACTGCTGTTGAATTAGAAAGGATTAATGCCCAATTAGAGAGCAGACAGAAGATCCATCTTAAAGTTGATACCGGAATGGGCAGACTGGGAGTTAAGCCGGATGAGGTAGTTGGGTTTGCCCAGAAGCTGAGTAGTTTCCCCCATCTAGAACTGGAAGGTCTGCTGACTCATTTTGCTACTGCTGATGAAGCGGATAAGGAGTATACTAGACAGCAGTGGCAGAAGTTCAATTATGCTATTGAATGTTTAGAAGCTGCTGGAATTAGAATTCCGGTTAAGCATTGTGCTAATAGTGCTGCCATTATTGACCTGCCGGAGATGGAATTGGATCTTGTTAGAGCAGGGATTATGCTCTATGGTCTGCGGCCGTCGGATGAAGTGGGCGACAGCCTCCAGTTAAAGTCGGTTTTAAACTGGAAAGCACGGATAGTCTATCTCAAGGAGGTGGATAAAGGCTGCGGTATTAGTTATGGTGCAACCTATACTACTGCTGATAAGGCTGAGATTGCCACTATTCCCCTAGGATATGCAGATGGTTACTTTAGAGCATTGAGTAATAAAGGGGATGTCTTAATTAACGGTCGACGGGCGCCGATTCGGGGCAGAGTCTGTATGGATCAGTTTATGGTGGATGTAACGGAGATACCGGGGGTTAGTGTTGGTGACGAAGTTATATTGATCGGTAAGCAGGATGATAAAGAGGTAACTGCTATGGAGCTGGCTGATTTAGTCGGTACAATTAATTATGAGATTATTTCTAAGATTACTAAGCGGGTGCCTAGAATTTATGTAAATTAGTATTTGCTTCTCCCTCCTAAATCAATTAATTTCAGCATATAATTTAATAGTAATTATTTTTATCATGGAGGGGGTATTATGGTTGATTCTCCTCAGCGGAATAATGAGTTTCGGATTGGGGATATCGTAATTAAGGCATCGGAGACTAAGCAGGTTTATTTTGAAGTTACTGATATAACAGAGGATTATATTAAGATTGAAGCCCTTGAGATGCCGCTGTCAACTTATGTAACTTCTAAAGAGATTGTGAAAATAAGATAAAAAGAATCGGTTAAAAGCAGGAAATAATGATTATAATCTAGAAATTAGAGTCGTGTTGTATAATATAGATAGCTAAAGATAGCAAGGGAGGCTGTATTTAATTATGTCAGTAGATGAAGAAGCTTTAAAGCTTCACCGAGAACATAAAGGAAAGTTGAGTATAGAAAGTAAGGTTCCAGTAGAGAATAAAGATCAGCTCAGTCTGGCTTATACGCCGGGGGTTGCTGCTCCCTGTAGCAAGATTGAGGAAGATGATAGGTTAGCTGATGAATATACTGCCCGGGGTAACTTAGTAGCAGTAGTTACTGATGGAAGTGCAGTATTAGGGCTGGGAGATATAGGCCCGAAGGCAGCGATGCCGGTAATGGAGGGGAAAGCAGTATTATTTAAGGAATTTGCGGGAGTGGATGCTTTTCCACTCTGTCTGGATACTCAGGAGACTGATGAGATAATTGAGACAGTTAAGAGGTTGGCACCTACCTTTGGCGGTATCAATCTTGAGGATATTGCTGCGCCGGCCTGTATGGAGATTGAGGCTAGATTAAAGGAAGAGCTTGATATACCTGTCTTTCATGATGATCAGCATGGTACCGCTATTGTGGTTCTGGCGGGGTTGATTAATGCTTTAAGATATGTAGATAAAGAGTTGGAGGAAGCAGTTGTAGTTGTCAATGGAGCCGGTTCAGCGGGGATTGCTATTGCTAAATTATTATTGAGTGTCGGTGTTAAGGATGTAATCTTAGCTGATATTTTTGGAATTCTGCATCCTGACCAGGAAGAGATGAATGAGATTCAGTCAGAGATGGCTGAAATGACTAATCAAAAGAATTTAACCGGTGATCTAACTGAGGCTATGAAAGGAGCTGATGTCTTTATAGGAGTTTCGGCGCCGGAGATTGTAACTGAAGATATGGTGGCTTCTATGGCTGAGGATCCTATTGTCTTTGCTATGGCTAATCCGGTACCGGAGATTAGGCCTAAGGCAGCCAGAAGAGCAGGGGCTAAGGTAGTAGGAACTGGTCGTTCGGATTATGCTAATCAGATCAATAATGTTCTAGCCTTCCCTGGTATCTTTCGGGGAGCTTTGGATGTCAGAGCGGCTGATATTAATGAAGAGATGAAGATAGCAGCTGCTTATGCTATAGCAGATTTGATTTTTAAAGAGGAGCTTAAGGCGGATTATGTTATTCCTGATCCGTTTAATAAACAGGTAGTGCCAGAGGTTGCAACTGCAGTGGCTAAAGCTGCTGTAGAGAGTGGAGTAGCAAGGCAGGAAATATAATTTGTAGATAAAAATTAAGGCCTAGATAATTAATTATCTAGGCCTGCTGTATATTTAAGTAGAATTAGTATGCTCTTTCTACTTTACCTGCTTTAAGACATTTAGTGCAGACGTGGATACGTTTAGGACTGCCGTCAACCATTGCCTTTACCTTCTGGAGGTTAGGCTTTTGAGTCCGCTTGGCGCGTTGAGTTACGTTGCGTCCAACTCCACCTTCTTTTTTTGCTTTACCTCGTCTAGTAACAGCATTTGCCTTATTTGAACCTTTTCCACATATTTCACAATGTTTAGCCATATTTGAACACCTCCCTAACAAAGCGGATATTTGATTGGAATTGACAAACTTACTTAATTATTTTATCATAAGATAAGACTAAATGACAAGACTAAATTCTTATTTATTAGATGGCGGAGGAATTTAGCTAGGTTTGTTGAATATTTAATGTAGGTAGGGGGAGATAGTGATGAAGATAAAAAAGGATATGTATGTTTTAGATGTTTTAAAAGAGTATCCTGAGGTTAAAAAGGTTTTATCGGATTATGGCCTAAGCTGTAGTGGCTGTCTGGGGGTTGATTCGGCCCAGATTGAGGAGATAGCTTTTAACCATGAAATAGATTTAGAAAGTCTGTTAGCTGATTTAAATAAAGCAGTAGAAAAAATGGAGGAGAAGGAGGAATAAATTATGCAGCAGGAACTTGAAAATGAATTAGGAAAGATTACAATTTCTAAAGAGGTTATTTCAATTATTGCTGGGATGGCGGCTGTTGAATGTTATGGTCTAGTGGGGATGGCTACACAGCGAGTTAAGGACGGTCTGAACGAATTACTAGGAAGGGAGAATCTCCGCAAAGGAGTAGAGGTTGTAGTTGGTGAAGGAACAGTCAGTATCGATTTATATATAATAGTAGAATACGGCGTCAATATTTCTGAAGTGGCCAATAATATAATTGATAAGGTAAAGTATACGCTAGAAGAGTTAGCAGGTGTTGAGGTGAGTGAGATTAATATTAATGTGCAAGGAGTGAGAGTAGGTGAGGTCGAAGAATAAGGTGAAGCAGTCTAATACAAAAGGAAAATTATATACTTTAAATGCAGTACAGTTAAAGGAGGCATTAAAGTTTTCTGTAGACTACTTTGCTGATTTTAAAGAGGAGATAGATAGATTAAATGTTTTTCCGGTTCCGGATGGTGATACGGGAACAAATATGTATTTGACGCTGTCGAAGGCTGTAGATGAAATTGAAGGGCTTACAACAGAGTCAGTTTCTGAACTACTGGAATCCTTTGCTGCTGGAGCATTAATGGGAGCTAGAGGAAATTCAGGCGTTATCTTTTCTCAGCTTCTGCGTGGTTTTTCGGAAGAGATTAAGGCTGAAGATGGGCTCGGGATAGCTGAAATAGCCAGCGGTTTAGATAATGCAGCTGCAGTTGCTTATCAAGGAGTTATGAAACCGACTGAAGGTACAATTTTAACTGTAGCCAGAGAAGTTGGGGAGACTGCTCTTTCCTTAGCTGAAGAAAAAAAGGAAGTGGATGAATTCTTGCAGGCGGTAGTTAAGCAGGCTGAATCTACTGTAGAAAAGACTCCTCAGCTGCTGTCTCCACTAAAGGAGGCTGGGGTTGTTGATGCCGGCGGTAGAGGCTATGAAATTTTTTTGGAAGGTATCTATAAGTACTTTGCTGCAGATGATATAACTCATAGTAAGCCGGCTGAGGATGATATTGCTAGTGATTCTAAAGCTGAATCCAAACAGCTTCCGAGTCTGGAGTATAAGTACTGTACTGAATTTATAATTAAGGAGCCTGAACTTAACAGCAAGGAATTGAGGGGTAGAATAGAAGAGTATGGAGCTTCGCTGCTGGTTGTGGAGGGGAATGGTTTTATTAAGGTACATATACATTCCAATAATCCTGGTTTGGTGCTGGAAGCAGGCCTAGAGGCGGGAAGCTTGACAGGAATTAAAATTGATAATATGGAAGAAGAACAGCATGAGAATAGAGTAGTTGCCAAAGAGTCAGAAGAAGCAGTTAAAGAAGAGAAGAAAGATAGAATCGGTGTTATAGCTGTGGCTGCTGGCGAAGGAATTATAGATCTTTTTGACAGCTTAGGAGTTGATTTAGTAATTGAAGGCGGCCAGTCGATGAATCCCAGTACTGAGGATCTACTGGAGGCAATTAGAGAGGTCAAGGCTGATAAAGTAATCATCCTACCTAATAATAAGAATGTTATTTCGGCGGCTAAACAGGTAGTAGAGGTTGCTGATAAGGAAATAGAAGTAGTTACAACTAAGTCTATGCCCGAGGGGATTGCAGCCATGATGATGTTTAGCCCGGCAGGCCGGTTGACAGAGATTAAAGAGATGATGGAGGAGGAAGCCGGTGAAGTTAAGACAGGAGAAGTTACC
Organism: Acetohalobium arabaticum DSM 5501; assembly: GCF_000144695.1. Lineage (GTDB taxonomy): Bacteria > Bacillota > Halanaerobiia > Halobacteroidales > Acetohalobiaceae > Acetohalobium > Acetohalobium arabaticum. The sequence goes on along the minus strand of NC_014378.1, from coordinate 1,521,493 downwards.
TATGCTGTCTGTGATTCTGACCTCAATGATCTGAATATTGCAGAAGGGGATATATTAGGCTTAGTAGAAGGTAATATTGAGGTTGTAACTAAAGATAGAATTGAAGCGGCTACAGAAATAGTGGATAAATTGATTGAGCTAGAGGATTATTTAGTTACTATCTATGTTGGAGATGAGGTTGAGGAGAAGGAAGTGAAGAGATTGGAAGAGAGATTAGAGGATGAAGTTATGGAATTGGATTTAGAAATCTGTAACGGAGGACAACCTCTTTACTACTATCTAATAGCTGTAGAATAATTATTAAAGTGAAGGTAGGAGATAAATTATGTCAGCAATTAAGGTGGTAACTGATAGTACATCTGATCTTTCTTCAGGTCTGTTGAATAAGTTTGGAATCGGAATGATTCCGCTAACTGTAAATATCGACAATCAGTTCTTTATAGATAAGATAAATATTTCGGCTAGAGGGTTTTTTGAAAGATTAGAACAGGAAGATGAGCTGCCGACTACTTCTCAGCCTGCGGTAGGTAAGTTTAAGGAAAGGTATTTTCAGTTAGCTGAAGAGTATGATACTATTATTTCGATTCACATATCTGATAAGTTAAGCGGTACTTACAGGACGGCTCAGTTAGCTGCGGAGGCTGTACAGGAAGAGGCTGAGGTAGATATTAGAGTGATAGATTCTAAAAGTGCTTCGTTAGGCTTGGGTTTTTTGGCTATTTATGCTGCTGAGGCAGTTAGTCAGGATAGAGATATTGGAGAAATAATGGAAGGAATTAAATTGAGGCGGAATGCAGTCAGCATTCTCTTTACCATCGATACTTTAGAGTATCTACAGCAGGGCGGGAGAATCGGTAAAGCCAAGGCCTTTTTAGGTGATCTATTGAATATAAAGCCTATTCTGGAGGTTGATGAAACTGGAGAAGTTAATTTCCATTCTCAAGTGCGGGGGAAGAAGAGATTATTCAGAAAGGTTAAGCGGCTGGCAAGGCGGAAATTAAAAGAACGGACCCTGGATTTTCCCCCTAAGCTGGCATTACTGCATGGAGCGGCTATGAATGATTTACGGGAGCTGCAGAGTGAGATTATAGAGCTGGCTGACTGGGAGAGTGTTGTAGTTTCAGAGATCGGCCCTGTAATCGGTACCCATGTAGGCCCTGGTGCTTTAGGAGTTGTAATATTATAGCAAGAGGTTGGATAACCTAATAATATAGTAAACGGAGAAGTTTTTAATTGTTTGAGGTGGATTTGATGGCTGATAAGGAAGAGATTTTACAGAAATTATTGAAGCCGGTTGGAATTGAAAAGAAGGCTGGCTATAATAATTCTTCTGTTTTTGGTGGATTTGATAATTATATTCTGCAGTGGCTTGATAGGCTGGCTGAATTAAGCAGTGATGAGCGAGTATTAGAATTAATAGCTGATTTAAAAGAACTTTTTTCTGATTACTCCCGGGTTCAGATAAAACAGAGACAGAAAAAATTGGCGGCTGGGCAGGAATTATTTAACAGTTTATCTAATTTAATCCAAGAGGAAACAGTCGAAGAGGATTCTATGCAGCGGTTACCCCCAATCTGGCAGAAATCGATCCGATATGTCAAGGGTGTCGGCAAGAAGCGGGCTGAGAAGTTAGCTAGATTAGAGATAGATACTCTGCGGGATATGTTATTCTATATTCCGCGTGATTATCGGGATTGGAGTAAGAACCTTCCTATTAGAGAGTTATCCCCGGACAGTGAAGTGACTGCAACAGGTCAGGTAGTTGATTCTACTGAGCTCCGTCCGCGTAAAGGATTGACAATTACTAAAGTGATTATCAGTGATAATACCGGGCGGCTGGCTGGAGTATGGTTTAATCAGTCCTATATTAAGCAGAAGTTTAAGCCGGGAATGGCGGTATCCTTTAGCGGTGAAGTAAAGCAGGAGTATGGAGAATTACAGATTACTCATCCCCATTATGAAATAATGGATAGCGATAAAGAGTTAGATCCAGGTAAGATTCTGCCGGTCTATTCGACTACGCAGGGTTTAAGCCAGAATCTACTGCGAAAGATAGTGAGCAGAATTTTAAAAGAACATCTAGATCGGTTTCCTGAGTCATTATCTCCGGGAATAAAGGATAAGTATGATCTGTTGGATGTTAAAGAAGCACTTTATAAGATACATTTTCCTGATCAGATTCGGGAGGTAAAAGAGGCTAGACAAAGATTGGCCTTTGGTGAATTATTTATTTTACAGCTGGGAATTCTGTTAAAGAAGACTGATCTTTTAACAGAAGAGGAAGGTCTTGTACATACCGGAAGTGATGAATTAATTACTAATTTTTTATCGGATTTACCTTTTGAATTAACTTCTGCTCAGCGTAGAGTCTGGGCGGAGATTAAGGATAATCTTGAAAGCAGTATCGTGATGAATAGATTAGTGCAGGGCGATGTAGGTTCGGGAAAGACTGTGGTGGCTACTTTAGCCTTACTTAAGGCTGTAAGCAGCGGTTATCAGGGAGCTATGATGGCTCCTACGGAGATTCTGGCTGAGCAGCATTACTTAAGTCTAAAGGAGTCATTAGAGGAGTATGGACTACAGATAGGATTATTGGTAGGGAGCCTAAAGAAGAGTGAACGAAAAGAAGTAATTGCCGGCATTGAGAGCGGTGAAGTGGATATAGTTATTGGGACTCATGCTTTGCTTCAAGAAGAGGTCAGCTTTGCCAAGTTGGGGCTGGTAATTACTGATGAACAGCATAGATTCGGCGTTAGACAGCGGGCTATTCTCAAGGAGAAGGGTGAGAATCCTGATGTGCTGGTTATGACGGCTACTCCGATTCCGAGAACATTAGCTCTAACGCTGTATGGTGATCTTGATCTGTCGGTAATTGATGAACTGCCGCCGGGCAGAAAGCCGGTGATAACTGAATGGAGAAGAGAGAAGGATTTTGATAAGATCTTTGATTTTATCCGGCAGGAGGTCAAGTCGGGACGGCAGGCCTATATAGTCTGTCCGTTAGTAGAAGAATCGGAGGAGCTGGATGTTAGATCGGCTGAAAATATGGCTGAGAAACTGGATGAGGATATCTTTCCGGAGTTTAAGATTGGTCTATTACACGGTCAGTTAAAGACGGACGAGAAGGAAGCGGTAATGGAGGGCTTCCGCAGCCAGCAGATCGATATTTTAGTCTCTACTACTGTAATTGAAGTAGGAGTCGATGTAGCCAATGCTACGCTGATGGTTATTCTTGATGCGCAGCGCTTTGGTTTGGCCCAGCTCCATCAGCTGCGGGGCAGAGTCGGCAGAAGTGAGTATCAGTCTTATTGTATTCTAGTTGCTGATCCTGGAACTGAGACTGGTAGAGAGCGGATGAAGATTATGACTCAGTCCACTGACGGTTTTGTGATTGCTGAGGAGGATCTGCAGCTTAGAGGACCGGGTGAGTTCTTTGGTACCCGCCAGCATGGGCTGCCTGATCTGGAGGTGGCTGATCTGCTGCGGGATAGTAGGCTAGTGGAGCTAGCCCGAAAGGAAGCCAGAAAAGTAGTAGACAGCGATCCTAAACTACAGCAGGAGGAGCATCAACTGCTGGCTGATCTGCTTCAGGCTAAGTTTGGGGATGGTTTTGAGCTAATAGATGTTAGTTAATAGATAACAAGAAGCTGGTAAAATACCAGCTTCTTGTGCGGGAGAGGGAAAACCGGAGGAAGAGTTGATGGGGAGGAATAGTTTATTAATAAGATTTCCAGAGGAGGTTGGATTTATGCGGGTAATTGCTGGTAAATCTAAAGGACATAATCTTAGGTCTATTTCCGGCACTGAAGTGCGGCCGACGATAGATAGAGTTAAAGAAGCATTATTCAATATATTAGGTCCAGAGATTATAGATATAGATTTTTTAGATCTGTATGCCGGCTTTGGCGGTTTAGGAATTGAGGCTTTGAGTAGAGGAGCAGCAAGCAGTACTTTCATTGATAATTCGGCTAGACAGATCGGGATTATTGAGGAGAATCTAAAGCTTACTGGTTTAGAACAACAGGCGGAAGTAATTCAGGGCGATGTGTTGACTCAGCTAGGTAGATTTACCCCACAAAGCTTTGATATTATTGTGATGGATCCGCCTTATCAAGCCGGTTTGTTGGAGCCGACTATCGAAAAAATTATGCAGTATGATCTGTTGAAGGAAGCAGGGATTATTTCTGTTGAACATCATAAACAGGATGAAATTGCAATAGAGTTTGATAATTTAGAATTAATTAGAGAAAGAGATTACGGTAATACATGCTTGAGTCTATATATGAAAGGAGACTAACTATGGGAAGAGCTGCAGTTTATCCCGGAAGTTTTGATCCGATAACCAATGGTCATTTAGATATCATTGAAAGAACGGCTAATATATTTGATAATGTAATTGTAGCAGTTTCGAATAATCCTAATAAAGATCACCTGTTCAGCAGAGAAGAAAGAGTTCAGATGATAGAAGAAGCAATTGTTGATTATGAAGAAATAGAGGTTGATGCCTTTGATGGTTTATTAATCGATTATATTAGAGAGCAAAAAGCGGAGATTATTGTCCGCGGTTTGAGAGCAGTATCTGATTTTGAGGCTGAGTTTCAGATGGCTTCAATGAATAAGAAGCTGGATTCTGATATTGAGACGATCTTTATGATGACTAAGAATCAGTATGTTTATCTCAGTTCCAGTATTATTAGAGAAGTTTCAGAATTAGGTGGCTGTATAGAAGGATTAGTACCGGAGAATGTAATTCCGAAATTACGGGAGAAGATTGGAGGGGAGTAGTTGTGCAGGATAAGGATCTGTTACAGCTGAATAATATCTTAGATGAATTAGAAGAAACAGTTGAGACTGCTGATAGTCTGCCTTTAACGAATAAAGTCTTAGTTAATCCTGATCATATATTAAGGCTTGTGGCTAAGCTGAAGAATATGATGCCGGCTGAAATTGAAAGAGCTGAGGAGATTGTCAACCGCAAAAAAGAGATTCTGGCTGAAGCAGAACAGGCGGCTGAAAAGAAAGTGGAAAGAAAGATTTCTGAATCACAGGTGATTAAAAAGGCAGAGGATAAAGCTCAAGAGATAGTTGATGAAGCTAAAAGAGTTGCTAGTGAAATTCGGACAGGAGTCGATACTTATGGAGATGAAGTATTGGCGGAGGTAGAGGATAAGTTAGAAGAGAAACTGAATGAAGTCCGCAGAAATCGGGCTGAGCTAAAACAGCAGGAGGATTTAAAACAGACTTCGTAATGTTAAGGCTAAATCCGAGAGGGTTTAGTCTTTTTAATGGAGATGATGAAGTTTCATAAAAAAATTAATTATTTTGCAGGAATTTTGTCGTTTATATAGTAATTATTCTATAGAACCAAGAAAAAATGGTTATTATGGAAAAACAGCTAGTACGTAGGTATAATTTACATAGCTTTCTTTTAAGAGGTAGGAAATGTAGCTAAGTGAAAGGGGGGAGAACATAAGAGGCTACATAACATAGACGGCAGGGAAACTGGTGGATATCCTGCTAGTAAATACTGTAATCTTTAATTGACTGCTGTATGGATGAGGAAACACGGCCACTCATTTGATACTGGTTAATTAAAGGAACAATTACACAAATAATTGACGAGGACGATAATCTAAAGGAGGAAATTAAATAATGAAAAAGTTTTCTATTCTATTAGCTTTAGTATTAGTTTTAGGCTTAGCTGTACCAGCTATGGCAGCAGCTGATGTAGATGTAAGCACAACTGTAGGTGTGGAGAATGTGTATGATGATAGTAAAGATGAAAGTAGTGCAACAGAAGGATATTTATATTTATTCTTAGAAGGAAATCCAACTGAGAATGTAAACTTCTATTCTGAAATTGATTTTACTGGTTATTTTGATGGTAATAAGAATGAAGAAGATGTAGATGTTTATGAAGCTTGGATTGAGGTTGATGAAGTAGTTGGTCCGGTTGATGTGAAATTAGGTAGAATGTATGAAGAATCTGCTGATAATGTGCTATATGAATATGACTCTGATGACTTTGTAAGATTAGGTTATGAAGCAGGTAATGTCAGTGCTAAGTTCGGACATAACCTTGATAGTGAAGGCGATGATGCACCAGCAACAGCAGGAGATTCAGAAGCATTTGCTGAATTCAAAGCTACTGACTTAGGTTTATTAGACCAAGCTTCTCTTAACTACACTAAAGATAATAATTTAACTGACGCAGATGGCAATGCTACTGGCGATAGTTATGAGGGATATACTGTAAAGCTTACTAATGATTTTGATGTAGTAGATGCTAGCTTACTTTATGGAACTGCAGATGGTGAGTATGCATCTGGTAATGACTGGAACGAAAGTGCAGATATTACTGCTTTAGGCTTATCTACTGACCAGTTATTCCCGGGAGCTACTCTTTCTTTAGACTATGCTGATGTTGAAGAGAACTTTGTAAAGGCTGAAGACCAAGATTCTTATTTAAATGATACTGTTACTGGAGATGACTTTGATATGATCAAGCCGGGAGTTAACTTTGATCTAACTGATAAGACAAATGTTGACTTCTCTTATGCAATGTACAGTGCTGATAATGATGATGCTGATGATGATTATCTAGATTTATTAATTACTCATAATGTAGCTGAGAATACTACATTAGAGGTAGAGCTTGAAGATCACAGTTATGATGGTTCAAATATAACTGATGATGATGAGACTATAATTACTACTACTTTAGAAACTAACTTTTAATTAGTAGTTAGCAATTAATATTTAACCCTTCAGGGATTTCCCTGAGGGGTTTTTTGTAGTTATAGCAACTAGAATCAGAAAAAAATTTAATTTTTTGCAGGAAAATAAATCCTAGTCTAGTAAATATATATATGGAAGTGATATTTTTGGTTGGGCAACATAATTAAATATAATAACCATTTATTCCAAGGCTGATAATGCAGTTATTAATGAAAGGGGGGGGAGTAAGAGCAAGAAAACTGCATTTAAGATAAATAACAGGAAATTTAGACTCCTGTGCAGTGGTAATATTGGTTGAGGCGATTTGCTTTCTAATTGGCTACTTAATCAGCAGACAATTGTTGTTATTCGGATGAGGAAACAAGGTCACTCATCTGTGCCGAAGTATCGAAATTGGTGGTTGATTAGAAAGATTAATTACAAACACAAAACTAACTTAATTTTCTAAAGGAGGAAATTAAATAATGAAGAAACTTTCAATTACACTGGCTTTAGTATTAGTTGTAGCTATGGCTCTTCCAGCTATGGCAGCAGAAGTAAAAGTTAATGACAATGCTGTGAATATTAGCGGTGAGGTAGAGATTGAGCAGACAGATAATAATAGTGATAATACTGAACTTGTTGGAACTGAAGATACATTAGAAACAACTTTAACTCTATACATTGATTCTCAAATATCTGAGAAAGTATCTGTATTTTCTACATTAGAAATTGCAGATAACAATGATGATATGACAGATGACTTTGATGTTGAAGAAGCAGGTGTGGATGTTAAGGATGTATTTGGCCCTATTGGTCTAAAGGCTGGTAAAATGGAATTAGTTTCTACTGATGCTATGCTATATGACTATGATGAAATAGAGAAAGACAATAACTTTGCTACTTTCTACTATGAAGAAGGTAATGTTAATGCTATGGTTGGTAATACTTTAGATGATGATGGTGATGAAAGTCTAGGTTCAGCTACAGTTGCTAAGTTTGGAGTAACTGACCTAGGAGTAATTGACAGCTTAGACTTTGATTATATTGGTGTTGGTGATTTCCAAACTAGTGTTGCAAATTACTTTGATTTCAGTAATAAGCTTAATGATTTAGGTAACTTAAATGAAAAGTATATTGATTACAGTGATTTTGATGGATATACTCTAAAAGCTGCTAAAAACTTTGGCGTTGTAGATACTGCTTTAACTTTAGGTAATGTAGATAGTGAGAATATTGATAGTGCAGATGCTGTAAGCTTAGATTTATCTACTGATCAGTTACTTCCGGGAGCTACACTTTCTTTAGCTTATGGTGATGTTGAAGCTGGTTATGTACAGCCTTTCCAAGATTCTTATTTAAATAATGCTGAGTTACCATATGGTCTTACAGACTTTGATGTAATTCAGCCAGGAGTTAACTTTGACATTACTGATAAGTTAAATGTTGACTTCTCTTATGCAATGTACGATGCTGATGATGTAGATATGGATGAAGATTATTTAGATTTAGTATTTGCTTATGATCTAGCTGAAAATACTACTTTAGACTTAGAGTATGAAAACCATGATTATGATATTGATGGAGCTTCTGACGATGATGAAACAATTACTACTACTTTAACTACTAAGTTTTAAGTAGTAGCTACTAGTTAACATTCAACCCCTCAGGGAAATCCCTGAGGGGTTTTTGTCATATAGGAATTATATTTTTACAGGTTGTAGATAATTTGCTTTAATATTATATTTTATGTTATAATTATGTGGTTGCAGGAATTTGATTATCAGATTTTAAATTTTTATTTTAAAGGAGTAATGGTGTCATGAACAAAATAGGAATTACTACTACAGTACCGGTAGAAGTCTTATTAGCAGCTGGTTATCAGGCAGTTGACCTTAATAATTTATTTATTACATCTGATAAGTATGACCAGTATATTGAACAGGCTGAACGAGACGGCTTTCCTAAAAATTCTTGTGCTTGGATTAAAGGCATCTACGGAGCTTGTTTAAAACATAACATTAAAGAAGTAATTAGTGTACTAGAGGGGGATTGTTCTAATACTCATGCTTTAGCTGAAGTATTAAAAGCTCGAGGAATAACGACGTATCCTTTAGCTTATCCCTATAGTCATAAGTTAGATGATGTGAAAGAGGCTATTAATCACTTTATGGATTTATTTGGAGTAACTAGAAAGGAAGTAGAAGAAGTAAGGGATAAATTGAATAATATTAGATCTTTAGCTAAAGAAATAGACCGACTTACTTGGAAGGACAGTAAAGCTACAGGTTTTGAAAACCATCTGTATCAGATTAATTGTAGTGATTTTACTGGGGATGTTGATTCTTTTGCAGAAGAACTGAAGGCTAAAATAAATGAAATAGAAAAAAGAGAGAGTATAGATAAAAAGGTAAGGTTAGGTTATATAGGTGTCCCTCCAATGATGGATGATTTATATGAGTTTGTAACTAAATTTAATGCTTATATAGTATATAATGAAGTGCAAAGAGAGTTTGCTTTTCCTAGAGCTAAGCAAGCTGATAACATTTATCAACAGTATTATGATTACACATATCCTTATGACTTGGATTTTAGACTAGAAAAGATAAAGGAACAGATTGAAGTTAGAAATTTAGATGGTTTAATTCATTATACTCAATCTTTTTGTTATCGAGAATTAGAGGATGTAGTAATTAAGGAGGAACTAGAGATACCAATTTTAAATATCCGAGGTGATAAGTCTAGACAGCTTGATTCACGAATGAAGCTTAGGTTAGAAGCATTTCTAGATATGTTGGGAGATTTAAAGGAGGGCAGGAATGAAGGTTTTAGGAATTGATTTAGGAAGTCGGGAAGTAAAGGTTATAGTTATGAATAAAAATAATATTATAGACCAATTTAAGGTTAGCACTATGTCTTTTTATCGGGATTACTGTAATTTTGCCGGAAGGATTATAGTTGATAAGGACAAACTTGATGTTTCTCAAACTAAAATAAAGATTTCAACAGGTTACGGAAAGAATAATACTGATTTGAAGGAATTTGAACCAATTAATGAAATAAAAGCACATACTTACGGTGCTATTTATCAAACTGGACTTAAAAATTTTATTTTACTGGATGTTGGAGGACAAGATGTTAAAGCAGTTAAAGTTGAAAAGGGACTAATTACAGATTTAGAGCTTAATGAGAAATGTGCTGCTTCCTGTGGACGCTATTTAGAGAATATGGCTAATGTATTAGAAGTTTCTTTGACTGAAATGTCCAATTATTATCAGGATCCGGTAGAACTTAATTCTACCTGTGCTGTTTTTTCTGAGTCAGAGTTGATTGGCAAAATTGCTGAAGGAGCTCAAATAGAGAGGTTATGTGCTGGAGTTAATTACTCAATGTATAAAAGATTACGTCCTTTATTAACGCAATTTAAAGGAAGAAGATTAATTATTTCCGGCGGAGTGGCTTATAATCAGGCTATAACAAGATATTTAGAAACTGATTATGACCAAGTAATTGCTTTAGATAAGCCGCAATTTAATGGGGCAATTGGTTGTTGTTATTATGGATTGTTAATGGATAATTAAATTGTTGTGAGGTGATAAAAATGAAAAAAGCAGTAGTTTTATTTTCTGGAGGATTAGATTCAACAACGGCTTTATATTTAGCTAAATCAAAAGGTTATCAAGTTTATGCTCTTTCTTTTAAGTATGGACAGAGTCATAGTCGAGAATTAGAAGCTGCTAAACGAATAGCAGACCAAGTAGGAGTTGCTGAGCATGTGGTAGTTGAAACTAGTTTGTCAGCCTGGGGCGGTTCTGCTTTAACTGACCAAGAAATGGATATTCCACAGGGAGAAAAAGAAAGAGAAGAGATTCCAACTACTTATGTGCCGGCTAGAAATATGATCTTTTTATCCTATGCTGCTTCTTATGCTGAGGCTGTAGGAGCGCATGATATTTTTATTGGAGTTAGTGAAGTAGATTATTCTGGCTATGTAGATTGTCGGCAAGAATTTATTGATGCCATGGAAGAAGCAATTAATCAAGGGACGGTTTGTGGAGCAGAAGAAGATAACCCAATTAAGATACAGGCTCCTTTTATCAATCTGACTAAAGCAGAAGAGATTGAATTAGGTATGGAATTAGGAGTTGATTATAGCTTAACTTGGTCTTGTTATCGAGGAGAAGAATTAGCTTGTGGTAACTGTGATAGTTGTATGTTAAGATTAAAGGCTTTCGAAGAAGCAGGATATGATGATCCAATTGAATATAAATAGTGAGGTGCAAGTAATGTCACAAGTATCTGTCACAAAGAGTTTTTCCTGGGATATGGCTCATATGTTAGCAGGTCATGAAGACCAATGTAAAAACTTACACGGCCATACTTATAAATTAGAAGTAGAAGTAACCAGTAAATCTGGTAAGTTACAAGCAGCCGGTGCTAGTCAAGGAATGATAATTGATTTTAAAGATTTAAAACAGGTTGTTACAGAAGAGATAGTTGCTCCTTTGGATCATGCTTTTTTATACTGGGCTAAATCCCCTGATGAAGTAGAGCATCAATTAGCTGCTACATTACAGGATGCAGATAGAAAGGTCGTTAGTGTAGACTTTAGGCCTACAGCAGAGAATATGGCTAATTATTTTTGGGAAATACTACAAAATAATTTTACTAAGCTAGATATAGAAGTTGTAAGTGTTAAAGTTTGGGAAACTCCAACTAGTTATGCTGAAGTTAAAGGAGTTAGATAGAATGGAAATGGAAGGAGTTAAACTCCCAGTAGTTGAAATTTTTAATAGTATTTCTGGAGAAGGTATATCAGCTGGAGAGATAGTAACTTTTGTTCGCGTAGCCGGTTGTAATCTAAGATGTGATTATTGTGATACTATGTACAGTTATCAAGATGAAGAGTATGAATTATTGACTCCACAACAAATAGTAAATAGAATAAATAACTTTGGTACTCAACAGGTTATTTGTACGGGAGGAGAACCATTAGAAGAAGATAAACCTAAAAGGTATTTACCGCTTTATCTAGCTAAGCAAGGATTTGAAGTTAGAATTGAAACCAATGGTAGCTGGTCTGTTTATAATCAACAGGAACTTCAGAAATTTGGACTCGATGGTGAGGGGATTAATTATACTTTAGATATTAAGTGCCCTAGTTCTAATATGGCTGAATATAATTTATTTACTAATTTGGAACAGTTAGGTTTAAATGATGAAATCAAGTTTGTAGTCCAAGATAAATCAGATATAGATTATGCATTAAAAGTAATTGATGATTATAAGAATGAACTTTCTAAGCAAGAAATAGTTATTAATTTTTCGCCGGTTTTTGAAGAGTTAGCCCCTAAAAAATTAGTATCAATTTTACAAGAACATCAAACTTATTTTGCTCAATTTAATTTAAAGGTAAGATTAAGTATACAACTCCATAAGTTGATCTGGGATCCAGAAGTGACGGGGGTTTAAGGAGATAGAGCTGTCTGTAGTTGATGTAAATCCCCCCTAAATCAAAGTAGAGATTTTGGGTGGAGTTTTCCTGATAAAGAAGAGCGGAGGGATAAATTATGTTTACAGGCAGATTTTTTAAAGCAGCTTACGGATTAATTTTAATCTTATTAATTCTATTTTTAGCCGGTCAGATTCCGTATATCATGAATCCGTTATCTACAGTAATATCTATTATTCTGCTTCCGGTCTTGCTGGGCGGTTTCTTTTATTATCTACTGCGGCCGATAGTTCGCTTCTTTACTGCTAGAGTCAACAGTAAGAATCTTGCTATTCTGATTACCGGTTTATTAATCATTATTGCTGCAGTTGTAGTTATTTATTTCGGCGGAAGCATAATCTATACTGAACTAGAGAAGCTGATTAATTATTTTTCTCTTAATTATGAAGTAATTAGGGAGAATATAAGCCGGATTATTAAGTTAGGGAATGGTCATCTTGATTTCTTATCCGACTTCAATATTCAAAAGAGACTACTTGGCTTTGCGCAGAGGATGTTAGAGAAGTTCAGCAATTATAACTTCATGGGAGCTTTTTCTTCACTAACCAATCTAGGGACAATTGTAGTTTTAATTCCGTTTGTAGTCTTTTATTTTCTAAAGGATGATCATAAAATTTATTATTTACTCTTATCCTGGTTTACAGAAGAGAATAAACCGCAGGCTAAAAGAATGTTAAGAGAGATAGATGAAGCCTTAGCTACCTATATCGGTACTCAATTGATCGTAGCCTTTATTCTGGGGAGCTTTATGTTTGTCGGCTATCTGCTGATTGGACTGCCGAATTCTTTAGCTCTGGCATTGATAATAGCAATCACTTCTTTAGTTCCTATTCTAGGTCCAGCTTTAGGGATTCTACCGGCCTTATTTGTAGCTTTAACAACTAATTTCTTAATGATCGTCAAGCTGTTTATTGTCTTGGCTGTAGCCCAGTACTTAGAAGGTAATCTAGTACGGCCTATAGTCCAGGGCGGTAAGCTTAATATTCATCCGTTAGTTGTACTCTTCTTGATTATAATTTCTATTCTATTATTTGGAGTATTGGGTGCTTTATTTGTTGTACCGATTTATGTAGTAGTTAGAATAATAATTGAAAATAAGACTGCATTTTATAGTAATAAGCAATAATATGGTTTATTATCTGGAAATTACAGCTTGAGAGGTAGTTTTTTTGTTAATTATATGTTAAATTTAACATTTCATGAAGGATAATCATATATAACATTGAATTATAATAATTGAATAATTAAATCAAGGAGGCTAGTGATGCTGAAAAAAATAGTAGATAAGCTTACGATCAGGAATAAGATTTTATTAGGTGTTGGTTTAAGTGTCTTAATCGGGATGTTGATTTTAGGAAGTTTAATCTTATTTGAATTTAAAACTTTTACTGATGAGAATGTACATAATCTTAGAGAATTATTGATTCGGGAAAAGAGGCAACAGATTAAAAGTACAGTAGATGTAATGTCTGGAACTTTAAGTGATATTTATGACAAACAGCAGGGTAATTTATCTAAAGAAGAATTGAAAGAACTGCTTGTTAATGAGGTTAATGAAGCTAATTTTGGTGAAAATGGCTATTTTTATATGTATAACTACCAAGGAACAGTCATCGCCCACGGTGCAAAACCACAGCTTATCAATGATAATCTCTGGGATTTACAGAGAAAAGACCAGTATGTGATTAGAGATTTAGCTGCTGCTGCCGAAGATGGAGGCGGGTTTGTTAACTTTTTCTGGGAACATCCGGAGACTGATAAGATGGAACAGAAGTTTGGTTATGCAGCACCTATTGAGGGAACAGACTGGTTTATCGGTTCAGGAGCTTATGAATCAGCGATTAATCCTAAACTAAAAGCTGAAAGTAAGAAAGTGCAGCAGACAGAATGGGATATCCTATTATCTGTTTTTCTTGTTTTGGCTGTTGAACTTCTTTTACTGGGGATTATAATTTTTAAGATTTCAGGTTACTTAGAAAGTAATTTTGATAAATTATTAACCGGTTTCAAAGAACTAGAGGACGGGAATTTGAATGCTACAGTTGAGATAGATAGTCAAGATGAGATTGGAGAGTTAGGAAGGGCTTTTAATCAATTTGCTACCGAGCAGTCTAAGTTATTGGCTAATATTTTGGGGGTAGTGGATGATCTTTCGGCCTATAGTGAGGAATTATCTGCTTCTGCCCAAGAAGGAAATGCAGCAATAGAAACTACTACTCAATTAATCGAAGAGATGTCAACTAATATTCAACAGATTTCAGCTTCTGCTCAGGAAGTAACCGGTTTAGCTCAAGAAGCTAACTCACAGGCTGAGATTGGTAGTGAGAATATTGAGCAGGCAGTAAGCAGCATGAAGGAAATAAATAATGCAGTGGAAGAGACAGTAGAAGTGATCAGCAATCTAGATAGTAAGTCAGAGGAAATTGGAAAGATTGTAGATTTAATTACTAATATAGCTGAACAGACCAATATGCTGGCTTTAAATGCTTCAATTGAAGCTGCTAGAGCGGGAGAGCATGGTGAAGGCTTTGCGGTAGTAGCCGAAGAGATTAGAGAGTTAGCAGAGGAGACTGCTAATGCTACTGATGAAATTAATAATTTGGTTACAGAAACACAGCAGAAATCAAATATTGGCCTGCAGTCAATTAAGGAAGTAGAAGCTAAGGCGGAGAAAGGATTGGAAATTGCAGAAGAAACAGGGGAAGTCTTTGCTGAAATCAATAATGCTAACCAGGAGACTTCTAGCAATATTCAACAGACAGCTGCGGCTACTCAGGATTTAGTAGAGAATAGTGATGAGATAAGAGAAGCTGCTGAAGAGAATGATAATGTAGCTAGAGAAGTAGCAAATTCTTCTCAGGAATTGGCAAGTATGGCTCAGGATTTGAAGGAGTTAATTGAAGAATTTGAAGTTTAAGCTTAAGTAGTCTACAAGGCTTTTGGATGATCATCCAAAAGCCTTGTTTTTTGTGATAGTTTAATTATCATTAGAGTCGTTCATCATATTTAATGAAAACTCTACTACTGGGCCAGTTCCCAGGGCGGCACAGACTGTACCGATTCCGACTGGTCCACCTAGTATTGAGCCGATTACCAGGATTATTACTTCAATTCCGTTTCTAATTATTCCTAACTTAAACTTTAACTTTTTATGTAGTGCTATCATTAAGTTATCCCGCGGCCCGGCTCCGCATTGGGCTGAGATATAAGTTCCTACTCCGGTACCGAAGATAAGTATTCCGCAGAATAAATATAAGTACTGCCAGATTATATTGACCGGCTGAGGAATGAAGGCTACAACTAAATCAATTAAGAATCCTACTATTATAATACTGATTATTGTACCTAATGTTGGTTTTACGCGAATAATCAAAAAGCTGATTATAATTACTGCCAATCCTGTTAGCTGGCTAGCCTGTCCTATAGTTATATCAAAATACTTTGTGAGACCGATATGGAATACATCCCAGGGCCTTACTCCCAGATTTGATTTAATAGTTAGAACTAATCCAAAACTTAAAACAACTAAACCTATCAGAAACTTCGTCCATTTTTTTGCTATTTTCATATATAAAACTCTCCTTTTTTAATATCGATTAATTCATTCAGCTGATCATTAACTGCTTTACTACTTTTGCTTAAGTTATAAAGTTATTAGTATTACATTAATATTGCATATGAGCCTCCTTACTTTAAATCTATCTTCTCTGTCATAATGGAATTAAAATTAGGTTAAAAAAATTTACCATATTTAATCACTACGGTTCCTTATACTATACCATTATGTAGTTATTATCAATACCTAAACTCGAAAAAATTATTTTAAAAGTATTTGCAATATTCTCATCAATAATAAAAAATTGGATTAATAAGCGAAATTTGTCTAATAGAAGTTGAACATGAGAAAAATAATAGAAATGGAAGAGTTAATTATATAGATTCTTTTTTCTGAAAACTAAAAGAAGTTTCTGTGGATTCTCTTTTTACAGATGATAAATGAAGCTCATATTGGGGATAGGGAATTTCAATATCATGTTCCTGAAAGGTCTTCCAGATACCTAAAAGAACCTGGCTTTTGATATTTTCTAATCCCTGTTCAGGATCAGTAATCCAGAATTTTAATTTTAAGTTGATAGAACTGTCTCCAAATCCAGTTAAGAGACAGGAGGGGTTTTGAAGATTAGTAATTCGGTCATTCTTATTTGCTACTTCTTCTATAAGTTTCATGGCTTCTTCAACATTGCTATTATATGAAATACCGACAGGTACTTCCAACCGGATTAGTTTATTACTATAGGAAAGATTAACTACTTTTTTAGTAATGAAATCTTCATTAGGAATCAAATATTCTTCTCCATTAAGAGTGACTATTGAAACAAATCGGGAATTCAGGCTGGAGATTAAACCGTAAGTATTATCTATTTCAATTACATCTCCCGGTTTAACAGATTTATCGATTAGAATAATAATTCCACTTATAAAGTTAGAAACTATTTTCTGTAGTCCAAAACCAATACCAACACCGATAGCTCCACTTAAGACTGTTAGGGCCGTTAGATCAATTCCGAGACTACTTAAAGAGATAAGGATTGCAAAACCAAATATAGTAAACCGGCTGAATTTATTAATTAGAACCTGCAGGGAAGGGGTTAGATTTTTAGAGTTATTGATCTTTTTTTCTATAAATGAGGTGATTTTTGTTGCTATCCACATAAATATTGATAATAAAAAGAAGCCCTGGATTATCAATAATAATGAAATTCTGATTTCACCTGTACTTAAAGCAATATCATCCAATAGATTAATGGTACTATCATATATATTCATGATATTGAGAATAGCTATTGAAAGTATGAGGAATGAAAAGAGCCGGATTAGGAGTGTATTTTTAAAGAAGGAAGACATAAACCGGATGATTATCCAGGCGGTTGTTATTTCAACTGCGATATTTACTATTTGATAAGGCCAGGAAAAATTGATTCCAAACAGAATATAAAGCCCAAATAAGATAGTGTAGGTTATAGGAAAGGTTAATTTTTCAATTAAAGCTTCAACCTTTTCATCGAATTCAACTTCTGATCTTTCGAATATATTCTTCACGATACTTTTGATTTGGGAAGTTACTTTTTTATTTGTCAATAGAGTAAGAGTGAATATTATAAGCATTATGCCTATTTGAATAATATTTTTGGGCAGTAAAATATATCTATTCCCCATCTTAATCAGTTGGTTTGTTACTTCATTAATTAAATCTGAAGACATTTAATACTTCCTCCTTGATAATCTAAAACGGATTATAACTATCATATAAATATATATTGTCTAATGGAAAAATTATGAAAATGATAGCCGAAAAAAGTGGTTTTAAGCAGCAGAGGAAGAAGGATATTCATAATGAAGATGGAAGTAGATATATTATAGAAGAAGGGAGTTGAGGAAATGATCAAAATAGTATTTGAAATATTCAGTACTCTACTAATTATACCTTGTCTGGTTTTTGTAGCATCAGTTATAGCTAATATACTTTTTAATCAACAAGTGAAGCAGGAAGTAAAAGAGCTTTTTAATAACACTGTAGAAAATAATAATGGGGTTATTCAAGAATCAGATCTAGAGGAATTACCAAACTCTGTTCAGAAATGGCTGGAATATTCTCAGGTGGTTGGTAAAGAGAGAATTAGGTCGGTTCGCTTAAAACAGAAAGCAGTGATGAGAATAGAAGAAGATAAGTCCTGGATGTCTGTTAAAGCTGAACAATACTTTACAGTGGATAAACCAGGATTTATTTGGAAAGCTAGAATCAAAGCTGCTCCCTTCTTTTATATTGTAGGTAGAGATAAGTATCAGAACGGCAGAGGAAGTATGCTGATTAAGATCCTTTCCCTGATAACAGTGGCCGATTCAAAGGGACAGGAGATGGACCAGGCTACATTGGTACGATATCTTGCGGAGATAGTCTGGTTTCCCACGGCAGCTTTAAGCAGTTATATTGAATGGGAAGAGATTGATTCTACTTCGGCTAAGGCTATTATGAGTTATAGGGGAGTAACTGCCTCTGGGGTATTTGAATTTGACTCACAAGGAAGAGTTATTAACTTTACTGCCGAAAGGTATATGGAGAAGAATGGGGAATATGATCTGGAAACTTGGGTAGTTTCTATGGATGAATATAAAGAGTGTAATGGTGTATGCATTCCTGTTCAGGGAGCAGTAACCTGGCAGTTAGAAACAGGAGACTTTAACTGGTTCCAGTTTGAGATTACTGAAATTGAATATAACAAGCCGGTAATCTATGAAAAATTCTAAGAAGGATTTAGTTAGAGCTCGGGATTATATCTCGAGCTCTTTAATTTTTGGAACAAATTGTTATGCAGCCGCATTCAAGCTAAGATTCAACAGCATAATAAGAGACAGGAATTGCTTGAACCGTTAAGAATATCTTTGGGCTATGCAGTTAAGGAAAATAAGGAACAGGTCTTCCCACCAGTAATCTTTACCAGTTAGTCTAAAAATGTAGACTAAAATCATTCCTAAGATGGCTCTATAGATAGAGTAATTATTTTAATGTAGTTAAATCATATTGTTTGATTATCCAAACTACGATAATTGCTAACAGGATGTGATTAGTGAAAAAAGTTAAATTTGTACTAAGACCAGGTGGATTAATTCTGCTAAGTCCAAATCGTAGTCCCATTCCAAATAATAATAACCAATACAGTAAGCCAACTGAGATACCTTTTATCCAGCTATAATCACTACCTGTATAATATAAAAGATATACTATAGTTATTCCAAAAAAGACAGCTACACCTTTTTCAAATGGGAGATATAAGGATTAGCAAATATTAATTTAAACAATTGATATTTGCTCCATAATTTATTATAATATAGATGTAAATCACAAGTGAATATTGGAGGTTGCAGTAGCTAAACCTCTACTGTGTAAAATATTCAGGGTGCTCGTTGTAGATAGAAGACACTAAATCTTCTAGTAAGCACTTATAGAGGTGCTTACACTTCTATCTTGAGCAGAGTAAAAGTATCTCTGAGTCTAGCACTTATGCTAGATAGGAGTAGTGGCGTTGGACACGCCAATTGGGTAACTTGCTTGATATTATGGGTAACTCCCATAAAAGCAGGCGACCATGAAGCTCGGTATTTCAATGCCGAGTAGTTCACTCAGATTAAAGTAGTAAGCTATATAATTAAAGACTGTTCTAATTATATTGGCTATTAATCCCGCTAAAATTCCTAAGGAATACTTATCTTTAATTTTAAACATAAGTTTTCTCCCTTCTATTCTACTTTTTATGTACCTTCTTATTATTAGGATTAATTTAATTAATAATAAATATGCTTTTTCAGCAAAAATAAACTCCCAGAATAATCTGGGAGTAAGAAAAATTAAGTATTTTAATTAAGATGAATATTTTACGTTTTGATTGTTACTACAGTAATTTTTTGAATTATATAAAAGATAATTGAGATGGCAATTAATCCACTTAAAAAGGCTATCAGTCCTAGACTAAGTATCTCAATTCGCTGTAAATAATCAATGCCTAAGGAAAGTTTGCTGAGTTGATAACCCTGATTAGCAAAGACCGGAGCTGTATCTAATGGACTTATACTCTGTAAGGGATTGAAAATAATAGCAGTAACTATACTAGCTGTTATACCATGTAAAACTCTAGCCCAGATATAAGGTTTAATCCGAATATCTGTACCTTTGACCATAGTAATTACTTGGGCATGAACCGAAAATCCGCTCCAGGCTATAATGCCACTAGTGATAATGATCTGTTCGATCAGAGGAGCACTGGTTTGACTGGCTAAATCTGCTCCATTAGTAATTTCGAACAGACCGCTGATAATCGGTAAAATCAATGATGTATCTATGTTAAAAGGTTTTAAGATTGGCGTTAGGATAGCAGTGAGTAATTTAGTAATCCCCATTAAATGTAAAATTTCTGTCAAAACAGAGAACAGAATAATATAGCCGCCAATTAAAAGTAGGGTGTTGACTGCTTCCATTACAGCATCACCCATCAATTCGCCTAATGGCCGTCCATCACTTTTGCGGGCCCGATATAGTTCTCCCAAAGCATGTTTAATTAATCCTTCTTCTTGATGGGGACTTGTCTTTACATCTTCATTACTGTTAGGTGGATCATAAAAACGCATAGTTAACCCAACTATGATACAGGAAATGTAGTGAGCAGCAGCCAGGGTTAAACCTATCTCTGGTTTACCGAACATTCCAACGGCCACAGCTCCGATCATAAATAATGGATCTGCTGTATTACAGAAAGCAACCAATCGCTCTCCTTCCACTTGAGTGCATAACTTATCCCGCCGTAGATTACCAGTAATTTTAGCTCCAATAGGATAACCAGAAGCTAATCCCATAGCAAAGGCAAAGGCTCCAACTCCCGGTAGCTTAAAGACTGGCCGCATTAGCGGTTCTAAAAGTGCACCGATAAAGTGAACTACCCCCAGTCCCATAAGAATTTCTGCCATAATAAAGAATGGTAGTAATGCGGGGAAGACTATTTCCCACCAGGTATGTAGCCCTTGAACTGCTGCTTCAAATCCTTGTTCTGAGAATATGATTAATGAGATAGTGATAAAGATTCCAATTGCTGCTTTAATATAGACTGATCTTTTATTAATTGCTCTGCTCAAAGTAAAACCTCCTTAACTATCAAGTTCTAACTTTATATAATCATATTTTTAATAATTGATATTTATGCTTATAAGTTAAATTGTATAAATTTTTCCAAGGAAAAAGTAGATGTTGTATTGAATATACATTCGATAGTAACTGTTTTTTAAAGCATCATTTAGTGGATAGATATGGTGGAGAAGAGTTTGTAGTGGCGATTCCTGATATTTCTAATAAAGAAGAAGTCCTATACTTCAAAGGCTGTGGGAAAGAACTGTATTACTTTTTTTGATAGATAATAAGAGGCTCTCAGATATTTGAGAGCCTATCTTAAGTAATATTTAACTCAAAAAATGGCTTACTAGTGATTTAATTCCTCCTAATATCTTAAATTTACCGAAGGTTGTAGGCCAATCAAGTTCACTCTTTTCACAGACAGTAGAAATACTGAATTTATCGATTTCTCCTTTTAGATTGAAATCACCGCTAATCTTAAGGTCTTTCTTTTCTCTGTCTAAGTATTTCTTTAATTTTTTGGCCTGTTTAATTCGTTTGTTGATCCTTTGGCTAGTCTGATTATCAATTCTATCATATTTAGACTTTAATTTATTTAATTTATCTCCTGCCTTATAAGTCTGTTCTACAATTTCTTTCTTTGTCATCCATTCAGTTTCATAGCTTAGAATTTCTTCCCAGGAGGAGTTGGTTAATCTCTTTCTATGGTCTTCTAGAGTATGGGCAAACTTTTTATATCCCATTTTTTCTGGTTCTTCAAATGCTAAGCTGCCGGGGTCTAAAAAAGGCCCCATAGGAGAAATGAAACATGATAATTTTGTATCATATTTTTGGAATAGATATTCACAGTAATCTATAGTTTCTTCTACTGATTTAGCAGTCTGTTTAGGAAGCCCGATCATAAAAAAGACATCTATTCTGTTACAATCCAGATTAGTCGCTATGTCTAACGTTTGTTCCATCTCTTCGTTAGTATAGATAGCGGTTCCATTTTGGGCCTTTCTGACCTCTTCACTGTGGCTTTCGGGAGAAAGTTCTAGACTCCAGTTAGTTACTGAATCATTAATCTTTTCTAAGAAGTCTCTTGCAGCAGGTCTGAATAATTCAAAGACAATCTCATTTTTACAATTAATTCTGGATAGTTTATCCAATAACTCTTCGGCATAATCTCTGCCAGCCTGTCTGATATCGCCTACAATAAAGATAGGGCCGCGCGAAAAGTTAATAATTTCCTTTATGTTTTTTATCATGCTATCTGGACTTCTAAAGATAGGTCCCTGTCTTTCATTGTAGCATTCATTACTGTATTTTGATCTTCCACAGGTGATACAGCCCTGCCGGCATCCTTTTACGGAGATGACAGTAGTAATCGGATTTTTTAGCCAGCCATGAAAGGGAATTACACTTTCTAGATCACGGTATTTGAATACATTCTTAATCATAGTATCTATTCCTAAATCTGCATGATCTAGCGTGGGGGGATTAAAGTCTAAGGAATTCACTACTGTTTCTTCTTTACTGTCTTTCCAGGTTAAATTAGGAACTTTTTGTAGGGAAGTTTCTCTTTCGATTGCTTGTAATAGATCATAAAACGGCTCTTCTGTAGAGTCGCCCCGAAGTACATAATTAACCTGTGGATAATCTATTAATTCCTTATGGAAGTAAGTAGAGGATAAACCGCCAAAAATAGTTGGGATTTTTGAATGTTCTTCTTTCACTATCTTAGCAATTTCTAACGAACCGTGGGCATGAGGAAGCCAATGTAGATCTATTCCAAAGGCCTTAGGATTTAGGTTAGAGATGAATTTTCTAACATTAAAATCATTATTCTTCATCATCTTCAAAGCTAAATTAACAATCCTTACGTTATATCCTTTTTTTTCTAGATAGCTCTGAATAGTTAATAATCCTAAAGGATACATTTCAAATATTGGAGAAGAAGGGATTAAATCACTGATTGGCCCATAAAAGATTGATTTTTCTCTAAAGTCATATACACTAGGCGGATGTAGTAAGATGAGATCTGGTTTTGACATTGTTATTTTTGTCCCCTTTCTTGCTTAAAGTTTTTTGTGATTTGCAGCCGCTGGTTCTCCGAAGTTATCTCCTATAATTAAAACTTTATTATCAGTAGTCATTCTACTTTCATTACAAAAAACTCCTTTTAATCAGATATTAATATTTTAACATAGGAAGCAGTTTATGTCTAGGTGAATGGAGTTGTAATAGCCTATCTTAAGTCAAAGTTCATTCCTAATACAAAAAGAGCATAGTTCCTCCTCCAATAATTAATATTCATATAATGATTTTAATATATATTAACTTATTAAACAAGAGTTAATCTTTTAGATGGATGAAAATCATCAGCAAATAAAGGGAATAATGGCTAATTTATATAATATTATAATCAGGCAAGAAAATATTGTTGTAATTTAAACTTTGGAGTCTATAAAAGGAGGATTAGTCTATGAGTTGGAGTGGAAAATTAATTGGTGGCGGTATTGGTTATATGTTTGGCGGCCCCATTGGAGCAGTAATTGGTGGATTGATAGGAAATAAATTCGATCAAAGCGATAAGCGGCAGCAGTCAAGACCTGAATTAGATGAAAGAGAAAAACTGGATATGATGTTTTTCACTACTACTTTTTCAATGCTGGCCAAGTTTGCCCAGGCAGATGGGGCGGTAACTAGGTCGGAAATAAATGTAGTAGATAATTTTATAAAGAAGGATTTACAGCTGGATAAAGAAGCCAGAGAGTTAGCTATCAAGATCTTTGATGAGGCAAAAAGGAATCAGGATAGCTTTGAAGACTTTGCGGAGCAGTTTTATGATTACTTTAAAGAGCAGGAATCTATATTGGTCAGCATGTTAGACTTACTTATGAGAGTGGCCGTAGCGGATAATAACCTACATAAGCAAGAAAGAAAGTATTTAAGAAAAGTAAAGCAGATTTTTAATATTAATGACAGCCAGTATAAAAGTATTAAGGCTAGGTATACACAGGAAGAAAATCAGGAAGAGAATATGGACAAGTATTATAAGATACTTGAAGTCTCTCCCGAGGCCAACATGAGTGAAGTTAAGAGAAAGTATCGGGAAAAGGTTAAAGAGTTCCATCCTGATAATATAATTAATAAAGGCTTATCAGAGGAGTTTGTGGATTTTGCGGAGGAAAAATTTAAGGAAATACAGGAAGCATATGAGATGATAAAGAAAAAGAAGGCAAGTTAAAGAATAATAAAATTAGGCTGGAAGGCTTTAAGTAGATTATAGCAGAAGAATAGGATAAGGTAGTTTTCGGGCAGTCTAGTGGATAGACTGCTCTTTTATATTTTGGAGATTGGAGCTTATAATAAATATCCATTAGATATGGAGGACTTTATATGTGACTTTTGAATTAGTATATACTAATGGAATGATCTTTTAAGTTAATATATATGAAGTAATCTTAATATCAGAGGAGGTAGTCAATTGTTAGATCTTAAAGAGTGTGCAAAGCAGGTAAAGGAATGGGCTCGAGGGGTAGGAGAATTCCAATTGGAAAGATTGGATTCTAATTTTCAGGTCAACTGCAAGTCCAGTGATGTTGATTTAGTAACTGAGGTTGATGAGCTGTCTGAGGAGATACTGATAGAAAAGATAAATAATAATTATCCTGATCATTCAATTTTAGCTGAAGAGAGCGGAGTAGCAGATAATGATTCTGATTATAGATGGGTGATAGATCCGCTGGATGGAACTACTAATTATGCGCACGGCTTTTCTATCTTTGCTGTTTCGATAGCTTTGGAATATAAAGAAGAGGTTGTGCTGGGAGTAGTCTATATTCCTCCTTTGGACCATCTCTACTGGGCTGTTAAGGGCGAAGGGGCCTTTTTAAATGATGAATGGATTGAGATAAGTAGGACTAATAATTTAGGAGAAGCGCTGCTGGCAACAGGTTTTCCCTATGATAAGGCTACTGCCCGGAAGAATAATCTCGATAACTTTACTAAGCTGGTGCCTCAGATCCGCGGGATAAGAAGAAGCGGTAGTGCTGCTTTCGATTTATGTAATGTGGCCAGTGGAGTCTTTGATGCTTTCTGGGAGTTGAAATTAAGCTTCTGGGATATAGCTGCTGGTGCTTTATTAGTAGAGGAGGCTGGTGGAGAAATAGTTACCTTCAATAAAGAAAAGGGAATAACTATAGTAGCTGGTAATGATAGCTTGGTGGAACAGATATTAGCGGAGATTGGAGAGTAGAAAGTTGTTGAGTTAAGGAGTGTGTCAGTAATGGAGATAAATTATGTAGATTACTTTGATAATCTTCTGGAAGCGGTAGTAGATGACAGCAGGCCTAGAGTCTATGTCTTTAATAACTACGCAACTAAGTTAGAAGCCAAGAATTACTACTGCAGGCCTTTTTTAGCTCTAGAGAGTGAATTTTTGATGATGTCTGAGTTGAAGGAGAGGTTATTTCCCGGCGATAGATTACAGTTAAAGGAAGAGAAGCTAGTAATCATCTTTTATGAGCTATTGACAGAAGAGGATAAACAGCAGTTAGGGATTAGTGATTATAATGATGTAATTGATCTGGCTAATGACTTCTTTAACTTCTATGAAGAACTGGCTGAATATAAAGTAGATGAGATTGAGGATTTGAGAGATTGGCAGCAGGAGAAGTATGATATCTTTCAGGACCTGCGCAAGAGATATATAGCTAAGATGGAAGAATTGGATTACACGGATAAAACTTTAAGTTATGAAACTGCTAACTTCAGTTTAGATTTCCTACAGGATTTTGATGAAGTAGTCTTTGTTAATGTTCTTGAGTTTACACCGTTGGAAAAGGAGATAGTATCTAAGTTAGAAGTAGCCGGCCAGACGGTGCAGCTTTATAATCAGATTAAACCTGAAGACTATGATGAAGAAACTCTACAATTAAAGTCGGTTACTCTTCCTGATGAGTTAGAGCCTAAGGTAGAGATCTATCAGATTGATGAGGACTTACTACAGTTAGTTAATGCTCTTGTTAAAGTAGACGAAGCTGAGACAAATTACACTATTCTGGATGGTGATTTTGAGAATAGTAACTACCATAACTTATTATCCAGTAGCAAGATTAAAGTCGATAAAGATGTCAGTTTTACTAAGACCAGGCTCTTTAGATTTCTGGAGTCACTTTATACTCTCCTTAAGAATGCTGACTTTAGCAGCGGTGGGATAAGATTGAGGTTAGGCGACTTGGTGGAGGCCAGTCATTTAGCTGGATTTAGAGACTACTATAGTTTGGATAGAAGTGAACTGAATGGCCTTAATCAGCTGGCTCAGGAGGACTATGTCTATTTCTGTGAAGAATTAATCGATGATCAGTTGGCTCCATTTAGAGCGGTTGTAGAGGAGATAGAGCAGATAAGTGGGTTGAGAAGTTTAAGCGGCTTCTGTAGCTATTTAGAGGGGCTTGTAGTAGAGAAGTTAGCTGACAATCGGTACAAAAATGACCTTAATATCTTCTTTGGCTCGCTGGCAGAACTGAATTCCATTACAGAGATGGGAATTGTCGATTCTTGGAATCAATATTTTACTAATAATGCTCAGGGTTTATTCTTATTGATCTTAAGGTATCTACGGTTTAAACGGGTTGAAACTACAGTTGATGATAGTGGAGCTGAAGTTGAGGTCAAGGATCTATTGACCAGCAGCTTTGTTAATCGGAATAGAATTATGATGTTGAATGTAGTTGAAGGTATAGTTCCCCGGGCTGAGGAGGCTGCATTCCTACTGACTGAAAGCCAGCGGACTCAAGTAGGATTAAAAACATACCAACAGCAGCGGCTGGAGATGAAGTATAAGTTCTTCCGACATCTACTCAGTTCTGAGCAGGCAGTGATTTTCAGCCTTAAGAATGAAGAGCAGAATATAGCTGTTAGCTCCTTTATAGAAGAGCTGCAGCTGAAGTACAACTTACCTACTAAAGAGGTAGAGATTACCGGCGCAGACTATCCGGAGATTATTAAGAGTATCTTTGACTGTGATTCTTGCTTATTAGGGGTTGATGAGAAGTTAGCTGACAAGTATTCGGATAGATTGGAGATAGAAGCGGAGGACTTTGCAAACCAGAGGTTGTCGCTGACTTATTATAAGTATTCTACTTTGAAGAGGTACTGTAGTTATCGATTTTATTTAGAACAGCTTGCAGGATTAGAAGCTGAGCAGATGGAGTTCAGTAGGGAGCTAAGTCCGAAGGTTTTAGGAATCCTTGTCCACCGTGTCTTTGAAGAAATGATTAATCGAGTAGGAGATAGAATTAAGGACGGCGGATATAAACCTGAGAAAGAAGTAATTAAAGAGGTTATAACAGAGAAGGTAGCTTCCTTTGACTTAAAGATTCCCGGCTATTATGAAGAGTACTATGAAGAAGTAATCTTTAAGGCGGTCCAGGAATCTGTTGAGTACTTTTTGACGGTACTTCCTGACAGAGTCAAAGGAAATATCAAAGATATTGTTACGGAATGGATGCCGGCCCAGGATGAATCCCGAGTCTTTATGGAAAGTGAAGAGGTGGAGATTCAATTAAACGGCCGAATCGATTTAGTGATTGAGACTGATGAAAGCAAGCATATTATCGACTATAAGACCGGCCGCGGCAACACTGAACAGTTGGATCTCTATTCTCTACTCTATAATCAGGAGCTTGAAGCAGGGGAGATGATTGATAAGAGTATTTATAATGTAATGGATCAGAAGTTTGATCGAGGCTACCGCGGTTCGGAAGAGAGATTCAGGGATAAATTAAGGAATCTGCTAGAGGAAGCGATTATCGATAGTAAGGAGTATCAGGGGCAGTTTAAGTCGCGGTGTAAGCGGTGTGACTACATTGATATATGTAAGGTGGGATGGAGATGATAAATGTCTTAAAGGCCAGCGCAGGAACGGGTAAGACCTATCGGCTATCCTTGGAGTATGTAGCGGCCTTGCTGAGAGGAGAGGACTTTGGAAAGATAGTGGTGATGACCTTTACCAGAAAGGCAACAGCGGAGATAAGGGAGCGGATCTTTGAACATCTAGAGGATATCCTGGCTGAAGGTGCTGAGAGTGAAGTAGTTAAGAATTTAGAAGAGATCTATAACGATTTAGAAGTAGATCTCAGCCAGCTAGAAGAGGTTTATGAGAAGATGCTCTGTAATAAGGATCAGATTAAGGTCTATACCATAGACAGCTTTATTAATCATATCTTTAGAGAAGCCATAGCTCCTTATCTCGGTATCTACTCCTATGAGATCGTCGATGATGACCAGAACCGGGAAATAGTAGAAAGGGTCTTTAAAGAACTGCTCAATAATCCGGCGGACTTTAAGTTAATGGAAGACTTTCTGTTGGAGAATGTGGAACGGGATATAGATAATTACTTAACTTTGATAGATCGGTTAATCAAGGATAGATGGAAGTTTTTATTGATCGAAAGAGAGGAACGGCCCAAACGAGAGGTGGGCAATCTAGTTGCAGAGTTTGAACAGGCGGTGGATATCTTAAAGAGCATTGCTCAGGCAAAGGGAAAGGAGTTTTCCCAGGCCTACTTTAAGAAGGACTTCCGCCGCTATCTGGAACTGGAGGGCTTAACCAACAAAGAGGAGTATATCACTAAGAATTATAAGCAGTTTATCAAGAATAAGTTCTGGAATGGAAATAAGACTCGGGGTAAGAAGGTGAAGGCTTTGAAGGAGGAGCTAGAGGCTGCTTATGATGAATTTCGAAGGAAGCTGGCTAATTATATCTATAACCAAGAGATGATTCCCTATGAAGAAGAGGTCTTTAACTTCTCTCAGCGGATATTCGAGATCTATGATAGGCTCAAGTTTAAAGAGAAGATATTTACTCATGCCGATGTCAGTAACTACACTTATTACTATTTTTACCGCGATGAATTGAACCTACTGGAGGGACAGAGTGTCAGTGATTATTTCTTTGAGCTGCTGGGCAGTGAAGTAAGCAGCCTCCTAATCGATGAATTCCAAGATACCAGTATCCTACAGTGGAGCATCCTACAGCCGCTGTTGGCTGAGTGCGAGACTATAGTAGCCGTCGGTGATGAGAAACAGTCGATCTACGGCTGGCGCGGCGGCGAGAAGGAGCTATTTGCCAACTTAGAGGAGATATTAGGCGGTGATAGTGAGTCGCTGGGGACTTCTTACCGCAGTGAAAGAGAGATTATCGAGTTTGTGAACCGCTTCTTTACAGGGATCTATGAAAACTGGGATTATGATGGGGTAGAACATCTACCTGAAAAAGACGGCGGTTATGTGGAAGTCTTATATGGCGATGAACGGGCCAAGATTAATACTGATACTAAGGCCTTTGGGAAGCTAGGTGAGGATCATCAAGAGAAACTACATAATCTGAATCAGAGAGTAACCGAAGATTTAAAGGCAGAAATAGCCCAAAGGATAAAGGAGAAACTGCCCAATTATAATAATGTAGGGATTCTGGCTAGATCCAATAATGAGTTAGCAGAGATTGCTGCCCAACTGGATAAGGAAGGGATTCCCTATATTCTAGAGAGTAATGATAGTCTAGTGGACCACAGAGCAGTTAAGCCGCTCTACTTTCTGTTGAATTATCTAGCTTATAGTGATTACTTCGAATTAATTAAGTTCCTGCGCAGCGAGTTAGTTGGGATTAATGATGGAGCCTTAAAGTATCTGCTGCAAAATAAGGCTAGAGTAGAAGAATATATGGCTAATGGAGAGATAGAGTTAGAGGCAGCTGCTTTAAGTGAGATCTTAACTACCATTAGAGACTTAAAGAAGCTGGACTTTAATCTTTTGACCAGTTATCTAGTGGAAGAGCTGGGCCTGTTGGAACTATATCAGGATAATGCCGGTGCTCTCAAGAATATCTACTACTTTTTTAGTAAGATGAAAAAGTTTGAATCGCTACCGAAGTTCATGGCTTACTTAGAGGAGAATAAGGATAGGGAAGAGTTAAAGCAGGTAGGCGTTAAGCAGGCTGATGCGGTACAGTTGATGACGATCCATAAATCCAAAGGCTTATCCTTTGAGACGGAGTTCTTTTACTGGAAGCCCAGTGCTAATCAGAGCAATCGTGGAAATAGTTTGGAGCTCTATCTGGATTTTGATGAGCGGTTTGAGAATATCGAGGACTATATGTTGACTAATTCGAAGTACAGCCAGCTCTTTGAATATTTGAACTTAGACTTCCATAAGCAGGAGGAAGAGAAGGCCTTTGTCGAAGAGATCAATAATGTCTATGTAGCTATGACTCGGCCGGTAAGGAATCTATTTTTATATATCGAGGCGCCCTGTAGCTATAAGCGGCTGCTGGATAAGCAGGAATGGGCCGGGAAGGATTATGGAATCTATGAGGAGGCGATCTTGGGAGGAGCTAAGGCAGCTTCTTTGAAGGACTTGGCTGAGAGGAAGAGCTTTGGTAAGTTAGTAGTTAGTGAGAGTGAAGAGGAAGGTAGTCAGGTTGAACTGCCGGATCTGCAGAAGTATTTCCAAGCTGAAGAGATTTCGGAGAATAGGCTAGCTGAAATAAATGATGATAAAGATTTACAGATGAATATACAGAAGGAGATTAAGCGGAACGAGGGTTTAGCAATTCATTATTATCTGGAGCATATTAAATATGATACGCCTCAGAAGCGGGAGTATGCCCGAAGTATGGTATTAGCCAAGTACGGGAATCTACTAGGGCCTGAGAGAATAGAGGAGGCCTTTGTTAAAGTAGAGGATCTGCTTGATAGACACCAGGATTACTTCAGTGATAGATGGGATGTCTATACTGAGTATGAATTAGTCAGCGGTGATAAGCAGTACCGAATCGATCGCTTGATAGTGGATGATGAGCAGCAGGAAGTGGTAATCATCGATTATAAGAGCGGCAAGACACAGGAAGAGGAGCAGTTGGATAGGTATGCGGAAATAGTCGAAGCAAGGTTGGAGGATGAGTATGAGATTAGGACTGAATTTTTGGAGGTGTAAATAAGATAAAAATTAGATACATATTAGCACAGATTGATCACAGAGAAAGGTTACCCCCGAGTTTAGATAGCTCTGAACTCGGGGCCAACTTTTACTTTCGAAAAGATTAGTTAAGCTGTTCTTGCTTGGTAGGGGTTTCTTTGGTCGTCAATAGAGTAGCGGCTAGATAACCGAGAAGAGATAGCAGCGATCCCAGCAGAATCGGTTTCCAGTCGATCCAGCCGGCGCGGGCGATAGCCCAACCTCCAAATCCAGTTATAATCGAAGTTAAAGCAGCATAGTGCGACGGCCGCTGCCAGGCCATACCTAACAGGATGGGAACTGCTAGAGTGGCTCCAGTGATATCGGCACTCCAGACCCAGATGGAGAACATCGAAGGAGCGGTAATTGCTAGAATTAAGACGATGACGCCGCCGATGATGGTAGCATAGCGGTTTACTTTTAGCTTAGTTGCATCGGAGGCATCGGGCTTAATCTGGCTAAAGATGTCTTTTTCGAACATAACGGCACTGATCAGTAGTGTTGAGTCGGCGGTGCCCATGATGACGGCTACTAAAGCTGCCAGGAAGATAGAGCCTAATAGATTAGGCATCTGCTTCATGATCATAAAGGGTAGTATCTTCTCCGGGCTGCTGTAGCCGGGGTAGAGCACTTTTGCTCCCAGGCCGATGAATAAGACCAGGCCGCCGGTAATAATGATTGAGGCGACGACAAATAGTCCCAAGGACCTTTTAAGCGACTGTTTACTCTCGGCTGAGTAGCAGCGCTGCCAGATATCCGGCCAGGAGATAATTCCTAGCATAAAGACGAGAGTAAAGGAGAGGGCTCCGACGGGGTCGACGTGTCCGAAGAGCTGGAGATGTTGGTCCGGAACTTCGGCTAGAATCTGGCTGATGCCGCCGGCTTTAGAGATGATAATCGGTGTTAAGACCAAAAGACCGATTATCGTCATTGCTCCCTGGAGAACATCGGTGGCGGCTATCGACCATAGTCCCCCGATAGAAGTATAGATAATTACTATAGCAGCGGTGATGATTAAGGAGTAATTATAAGAAATATTAGTCACCTGAGTAAATATCTCTGCCATGGCCATATACTGGAAGGCGGTGATTGCTAAGTAGGCGATAATCAGCAAAACCGAGCTGATATTTTTAGTAATCCGGTCGTAGCGATACTCTAACCAGTCACCGACGGTAGAGGCATTATGTTCGAAGCCGAAGTCACTAATCTTCGGTGCTAGATAAAAGAGATAGATGAGATATGAAACGGAGATACCGATGACAAACCAGATCTGTGAGAGCCCTCTAATGTAGTACCAGCCTGTGTAGCCAACTACTGAGGCTGCTCCCACTGCTGTAGCCAACATAGTAAAGAATAAGATTACAATTCCAAATTTTCTGCCGCCGACGGAGAAGTCTTCGCTTGAGTCGGTATTCTTTCCGCCGTAGTAACTTGCTACGCTTAGAGTAATTGCTAAGTAAGCTGTCATTACCAGAGTTGAATTCCAGTCAATATTCATTTTAGACCTCCTAATTTAGTTTAACTAATTGATTAAGGACTTGAGGACGCTGTGACAGAGTATTTCTACTCCCAGCGGTAGTACTGCTTCATCTAAATCAAACTTTGAACTATGGATCGGGTGGACTACTCCCTGGTCTGGATTACGGGTACCTAACATAAAGTAGGCGCCGGGAACCTCCTGGAGGAAGTATCCGAAGTCTTCGCTGCCCATTGAGGCTTCGTTTAGTACTATACTGCTGCCGGGGGATACTTCCTCGGCCACTTCTTTAAGTACTTCGATATAGCCGGGGGTATTGACTGTAGGCGGCAGCTGACAGTTATATTCCAGTTCGTAGTCAGCCTGCAGGGCCTGAGTTAGAGAATCGATCACCTCGGTCATTCTCTCCTTGATATAACTCCGGACTTCGGGATTGAGAGTACGGAGAGTACCTTTAATAACTGCTTTGTCGGGAATTACATTGTAGGTGCTGCCGGCCTGAAATGATCCTATGCTCAGGACAGTAGGCTGGCGTGCCTCTACTTCCCGGCTGACTAACTGCTGGAGTGCTACGATCGTATCAGCCCCGATGGTGATGGGATCTCTTCCTTGATGGGGTCTAGCTCCATGGGCTCCCTGACCCTTGATTGTTAGCTTCAAGTCATCGGCGCTGGCCATTATCGGCCCCTTCTTTAGTCCTATCTTGCCTGAAGGGAGATCCGGCCAGACATGGAAGCCGAATATCGCTTCTACCGGCGGTTTATCTAAGGCACCGGCTTCAATCATTGGTTTAGCCCCACCGGCTCCTTCTTCGGCCGGCTGGAAGATGAATTTGATGTTACCGTCAAGGGAGTCCTTGAACTTTGTCAACACCTTTGCTACTCCCAGGGCTATAGCGGTATGAGCATCATGGCCGCAGGCATGCATCTTTCCTTCTTCCTGTGAGCGGTAAGGTAGATTAGTCTCTTCAGTAATCGGGAGTGCATCTATATCGGCTCTGATAGCGACAGTCTTACCGCGATTACTACCTTCTAATAGACCGATGATGCCGGTTTGGGCTACAGTTTCTGTCTTAATTCCCCAGGATGTCAGTAGTTCTCGGACTTTGCGGGAAGTTCTCTCTTCTTGAAAGGCTAGCTCCGGATGGCGGTGGAAGTCTCGGCGCCATTCGACGACTCTATTGCTAACTTTCTGTACTTCCTTCTTGAGTTGGTTCTCTAGCTTCATTCTTTCACCTCCTAGAACTAGAGTATTATCCGACATATATTATTATCTTTCACTTTAAAGTATTAAAATCCTGCATTGAATAAAGGGATTATTGAATAATTAATTTAATAAATTTTCTAATAATGTGGAAGCAAGGCTGGATGGAGGATGAAGTTAGAACTGATAAGTTGTTAAAAGATATCAAAATATGGTATTATAATAGATAAGCTAGAATATGGAGTGCCAGAATATAAAAAAGAGGTGAAAGAAATGACTGAAGAAGCAGAACGACTATATACTAAGGAAGACTTTATAAATTACTGTAAACATCCGGAGCCATTAGTTAGAAACTGGGCCTTTGAATATCTAACTACGCTATATCCACAGACTGAGGAAATATCTCAGTATCTGCCTGAATTTTTAGCCGCGGCCGATAAAGAGGAAGATAATGAATTACAATATATAATCTTTACTTATTTGAAAGAGAACTATAAGCATCTAAGTGGAGGTCTAATTTATGGCTGTTTAAAGAAGGAGTTAGATATAGATACCAAGGCCTTTCTACTTAATATTTTAGCCCGGCAGGGATATCAGCCTGAAAAGGTATTGGCTGAGATTAAGCAGCTATTAGAGAAGGATGAATTTAATATTAATGGATTCTTACGGCTGCAGAAAGCGCTGGGGAATTTAGGGACGGAAGAGGCCTATAACTATTTAAGGTCGATGAATCCTGATCTTAAATTAGAAATGATGGATGCAAGATCTTATCTGGCCAGTCTACTTAAGTTTAAAAGACCTGAGTCTGTAAAAGAGGTTACTCAGAAAGTATTGAGGAATTTGGATAGATGCAGTTATAATCATTTCTTCCAGGAGTTGAGTAAATTATTTTGCGGGCATGAGTTTTCCTACTATTTATGTAACTTCTTTAGCTGGATGGGTGATATTGAAAGAATTTTGGATTTTCTAGAAGAGTACTGGCCTGGAAATTCGGGAGTTAAACGTTTGCAAGCATTAATTGATGAATCTGAAGTGGAGACTCTTACTGAAGAGCCATATGAGACTAGTTTTAACTACTTAATAAATAATATCAGAGCGGAATTTGATTCAAGATATTCATTTGGAGTGAAGGAAGAGAGTCTAGATCTGGAGCTGCTTAATTCTAAACAGGATGAGATGTCAGAGACAGACTTCTGGATTGGATTTATCCTAGGCATAATTGAGAAGGAAAGAGATTATATCTTAGAGGAAGAGATTGAATTATTCTTACTTTATCTGTTATCGCTCTGGATAGTTCTATTAGAAGAACTCGATTTTGAGAGTGATATTGCTAGAGCCCGCCAGGATGATGACTATCTATGGGAAGTCTTTATTCTTGATCGGGAGTTCATACCAGCAGAGATTACTGAATTGGTTTTAGAAAAGGTAGATATTTTTGAAGAAAGGCTGATTTCTTTAATTGACAGCGATGATTATAGCAGTAGAGTGAGTAGGGCTATAGAGGTGCTAGGCAAGGCCAATTCAAAAGCAGCAGTACCCTATATAATCGAGGTTATTGATAATGAACAGGAAGATATGGTCTGTGAAGCAGCGGTCGAAGCTTTGCGAAGGATAGCTGATATCTCTATAGATAGATTGATGAGAGCTATCTCGCAGGGTGATTTTACAAGAATTATTTATTTGACTAGTGTCTTGGAATGGCAGCCTTATGATTCTGTGGCCTCTTTTTTGATTGAACTCCATCAAGAGGGAGAACTAGAGGAAGAATTATTTGTTTATACTCTGAAGAGAGTAGGCAGCGAAAGGGGTTTGGATTATCTGGAACGTATGAGTTTTAAAGGTAAATCTGGTTACTTTTTTAAAACTCTAATTATCTTATCAATCCTTAATCAGCGGGAAGATAATTTGGAACTATATCGAGAGAAGTTGGAGAAGATTAAACAGCAGAGAGCAAGCAAGTTTGACTTTTCATTTAATTTAGAAGCTTAATTCGGAGCTGAATATAAGAGGAATGATAGTGCTAACTATGAATATCTGAATGATTATGTAGTCTGGTTTGCTAATAGATGAAAAGTGCTATTTAAAGATTAAGTTAATATCTTTTTCTTCCATATATTTAATGAAGTCATCTTTACAGGTGCATTGGGCATTGCAGAGACATAAATCAGTGTCCAATTCACTTATGATATCTTCTCTTAAAGTTTGGAATTTATCCTTTATCTTATTAATTGATTTTATTCGGAGATATGTTGCCGATGTTGTAATAATGAGAGTTCCGAGGAATGTAAAGTCTATAATCTTAATGAAAGAATTAGTAGTACTAACTTCAGTATCTAATAAAGACTGGAGAATAGCATCAATTGGTAGGTAAGTTAAATATCTTTCACTGAAAGCTAGAGTGTAGATAGCTGAGATTATCATTAATCCTATTAACCATTTATTTAGCTTTGTATTGTCTAATTTATTTTTTAATTCGATTAATCTTTTTGCTTTCTTTTTCATTGGGTAGCTGAGTTTAGCAAGCATAATTTGCCTCCTTGATTATTGGATGTTATATTTCATTATTTGGGGGTTAATTTTATTACATATTTTATAAAGTGTTATAGTATTCTTGTTTGTGATCAATAAGGCAAAACAAGGAAAACTTTTTTTGGTTCTCGGAGGTAATTAATTAACTGATATATAATTATAATAAATGTGTGGATACAAGGATTTCTGTTTAAATATAGTTTTAATTGGCAATAATCTTTTTAAGGGTTATTGAATACTATATCTAGCAAAAGCGATTTTATAACAGGATAAAAGGAGGTGTCATTTATGCCTAAGGGTAAGTTTGTGGAAGAACTATTAAAAGCATATAGGGATAATGATTATGAATTATTTAAAGAAATTGCTGAAAAAATTATTGAAGATGAAAAAGATAAAAACCATCATAGGCTAGCTAATTCTTTACAAGAAATAATAGATTCTTTTTCTGATAATCAAGAGTATCAACAGAATAATTCTAGCTCTATAAATGATAGTTATTTTAATAAAATGCCCAGAGATGATCAGGATGGTGCAGATTTAGTATCTATTATTAAGCCTAAGTATTATTTAGAGGATGTAGTTCTTTCTAATGAAAACAAGAGAGTTATTAATAGAATTATGGCTGAATACTATGGTGCTAATCAATTAAGAGGATATAATCTTAATGCTAAAAGAAGAATTCTTTTTTGTGGCCCTCCCGGATGTGGTAAGACTATGACAGCACAATCACTAGCTAATGAAATTAATTTACCTTTGCTTTATATTCATATGGATTCTTTAATTTCTTCATATTTAGGAGATACTGCTTCGAATTTAAGAAAGATTTTTCAGTATGCTGAGCAAGGTCGTTGGGTTATCTTTTTTGATGAATTTGATACCATAGGTAAGAGTCGAGATGATGAGAATGAACATGGTGAACTAAAGAGAGCTGTTAATACTTTTTTGCAGATGTTGGATAATTTCAAAACAGAGACTTTGTTAATAGCAGCTACTAATCATCAGCATTTATTGGATAATGCTATCTGGAGAAGGTTTGATGAAATTGTATATTTTGATAAACCTGATATTGAACAGATACAAAAGTTATTAAAGAAGAAGTTAAGAACTTTTAAAAGTGAAATTGATTTTAAAAAAGCAAGTGAAGAATTAGTAGGTATGTCACATGCTCAGATTGAACGGATTTGTAAAGATGCGATTAAGTATTCAATCTTATATGACATTGAAATAGTTAATGGAGAGGTGTTAAAAGAATGTATTGAAGAAGAGAATAGACGGAAGAAAATTTATACTGGCGTAGATAAGGAGTGATAATTTTATGTCAGGGGATAATGAATTTGTATATCCTCATTTAGAGCTTGTAAATGCCGCACCTTATAATAAAGATGAAAGATATAAATATGGGGGAGGTATAGGCCCTTCTGAAAAAGATAGAAAAGAACATTCTAGAAAAATAAAAGAAGATATAGATGAAGTACAAGAAACAATTAATATAAAAGCAAAAGATACAGGGATTAATCCGCGATTAATATTTAAAATTGAATATGAAAATTCTTTTTCTAAAGATCAGCTAAGAAGAGCAGGATTTATTTTTTTGGGTAATTTACCAGGTAATAAGGAACAGGTTGTTTTTTCAGATCAAGAGGGAATGGAGATTTTTTTAGAAAAATGGCAAGAATATTCTGAAGGTGAGTTAACAGATAAAGAATATCCTCAATATAGAAATATTTTTGATAATATAATAAGTATAAAACCCCTAGATGCTGAGGATAGAAAGGGTCCTAAACTTAAAAATGAAGAGATAATTGATGATAAAAAATATTGGTTAGATATTGAATTGTGGCATAGGGATTCAGAACTTGAAAAAGATAGAAAAGATTTAGAAGAGGTCATGGATCAAAATGGAAAAATAACAGATTATTATACTAGTGATAACTTACATTTGTTACGGATAAAAACAGATGGTTTTACATTAAAGGAATTACTTGAACAAGAGATGGTTTGTCAGATAGATTTTCCTCCTAAATTAAGGTCTGAGGCTAGAGAGAAAGTTAGTCTTGATTTGGATGATATTAGTTTTGGTGAGCCTGATGAAGACGCAAATGGTGTCTGTATTATAGATAGTGGTATTATGCCTAATCATGATTTATTGGAAGATGCTCTTGTTCATTATGATGTTTTTCGGGATGATTTAAATGATGGTATAGATGAAAGTGGACACGGAACATTTGTAGCTGGTATTGCTTTATATGGAGATGTTGAAGAGTGTATTGAAAAGAAAGAATTTATACCTGAGGTTAAATTATTTAGTGCTCGGGTGACTGATGAAAATAACTGTCTTGGTCCGTCAGATAAATTATATATTAAACAGATAAAGGTAGCTATTGAATATTATAATGATGAATTTAATTGTCGTGTGTTTAATATTTCTTTGGGAGATCCTGAGAAAGTATTTATGGGGAATCAATATCAGAGTCATTGGGCTCAGATATTGGATGATTTGGCTAGAGAAAGAGATTTGATTATAGTTGTTCCAACAGGGAATATAAGTAAGATGCATTTTGATAAAGATTTAAATCTTGAGGGAGAAAAAGTTGTAACAGAGTATCCTGGATATTTATTCAGGAGAAAATCTGGATTACTAGATCCAGCAACGGCTACTAACTGCATAACAGTAGGAGCGGTTGCTAATGAGTTGAGAACTTCGGGAAGATTTATAAAACATAATGAAAAAAAGCTAAATATCAAAAAGATTCCTGTAGCAAAAGCTAAACAGCCGGCTCCCTTTACTAGGAGTGGATTGGGAATAAATGATACGATAAAACCTGAATTTATTGCTTCAGGAGGGAATATATATTTTCATGGTGAACATGAAATGTTGATGGGTGAAGAGAGTATGGAGACAGGAACTTTTTCTCTAAATTATGATTTTATTAATGATAATCGATTATTTTCTTGTGCTACTGGGACAAGCTATGCTGCGCCGGTAATAGCTAACTTAGCTGCTAGAGTTCTCAACTATAATTCTGAGTTTACCAGTAATACAGTTAGGGCTTTATTGGCTAATTCAGCTATTAGACCTTCACGAGTAGATGATACTATTGAAGAGCATATGCAAGAAAGTCACGTAGATATTATTGCATTTTTAAATGAGATAAAAGATGAGTTAAGTGAGGATTTGAAAGAAAAAGTAGAAGACTGTTCAAATAAAGGTTATATCACTAAAAGTGATAAGGAAGATTTTTTAAAGAGTGATTCTCTTCCATCACAATTAAAAGATTTACTCAGAGTTACTCCTGGTTATCCAGCTGAATTTGATGAGTATCTTTTGCGAGTTAGTGGTTATGGAGTTCCAAATTTAGATAAGGCTATTTATTCTTCAGAGAAGAGAGTAACAATGTATGCGGAAGGAAAAATTGGAGTAGATAAATTTAATGTTTATGAAGTGCCTATTCCGGATGAATTTACTGATAGTAAAGGAATTAGAAGAATTGTTGTATCTTTGGCTTACTCACCACCAACAAAAAATACTCGAAAGGACTATTGTGGCTACTCTATGAATCTTGAACTTATAAGAGGGAAGAGCTTAGAGGAAGTATTAGAAATAGCTAGTAATGATGATAAGGATGAAAAGTATAGTGAATTGAGAACAGCGACAAGGTGTGAGTTATTGCCAAAGAAGAATTTGAGGAGTAGTAGTACCCTGCAAAGAGTAATTTTTGAAAGGAAACAAAGGAGTAGTGAAGATTATGGAGATACTTATTATCTAGTGGTTGAATTCAAAGATAATTGGATTGGAGATAGTGCTACTTTTAGGGATGATTTTATGGAGGACTATTCAGTGGTAGTAACTTTAGAGCATGAAAACGAAGAAGTAAAAATTTATGAAGAGGTTAGACAGCGAGTGGAAGAAAAAGTAGAAGAACAGATTGAACAAGGGGTAAGAGAACATATTAAATTAAAATCATAATATGTAGAGAAATTAAAAGGTTAGGGTAATTCCTAACCTTTTATAAGATATTATTCCCTATTTTTCATTAATTCACTTTAGTTTTTGACAGGAGACTAATGATATTGTATAGAATTATAAGTAATGGAGTTTATTATCAATTAACAATTATATATTAAGAAAGTGAGGATGATAGAATGGTCAATCTTGATGATCTCATAAGAGTAAGCAGAGATAATCACTATAAGTTATTGACTTTAGTTGGTGATAATCCGGCTAAAGTTGATGAGATTACTGCTTATTTGGAAGATAAAGATTGGGAAGTCTATGATGTTGAAGAGAATGTATTGGATTTAATCGAAGATATTCCAGAAGGTAAGATATATTTAAGGATTGGAGATAAGATAAAAAAGTGGGTAAATACTTTAGGTGATAGAATAGTTTTAACTAATACCAGTATACTATGTTCTCCGGAACTGGATAAGATTACTCCGCTTGGAGCATTTAAATATCTGATGAGAGGTAGTAGAGAAGCGGTATTATTCTTAGATGCTAGAATAAGGGATAATAAAGCTATTTATTCCCGTCCGGGACGTGATGATTACTGTGAAATGGATTTATCGGAGGTTATTAGTGAGCAGATAGATAATGTAATTATTGGAGGCGATGATTAATGCAGGTTAAAGACTTGATTAATTTTGATGAAATTAAAGATGTAATCGATATTGATAGTGATTTAGAGAATGAAGAAAGTTGTAAGGCCCTTGTAGACAAATATATTATTTCTGAAAGATTACGGGGATACTTACAAGAGATAGCTGAAGACTTAGCTCAGCCTAAACATAAATCCTGTCAGATTATCGGTAGTTATGGTTCCGGTAAATCACATTTGCTTGCTTTTTTATCTGCACTACTGGACAATCCTGATTTTTCATCCTATATTCAGGATGAAAAAGTAAGAGAAGCTTTTGAGAGTAATCTTAATCGGAGGTTTGCAGTAGTCCAATTTGAATTGCAAGCAGGCAGGACTGATTTAAGCCATTATTTTTATGATCGAGTAGAGATGAAGTTAAGAGATAAGTACGGAATTGAGATTCCATCGGTTGATCCCGATCAGGTATTTGATCATAAAGAGAAAGTAAGAGAGATTTTAGGTAAGGTTAAAGAAGTAGATCCCCAGATGGGTTTGGTTGTCATTATTGATGAGATTTCTGACTTTCTTAAACAGAAGGTTAAGAAAGAGAAGAAGCACCGTGATACTCAATTTATGCGGGTATTGGCCCAGGCCAGTCAGACGATGGATTTTATGTTAATTGGATCGATGCAGGAAGATATCTTAACTGATCCGGAGTTTAATGATGAAGCTGATAGTTTTGGTCGGACTTCGGAACGGTATCGGATAGTGACTATTTCGAAGGAAGATATCAAAAAGGTTGTTTCACAGCGGGCTTTAAATAAGAGTTTAGAACAGCGAGAGGAGTTAGAGGAATTACTTACTGATTATGGACAACAGATTGAAGAAGTGCACAGCAAGATAGATGAATTTATAGATCT
Organism: Acetohalobium arabaticum DSM 5501; assembly: GCF_000144695.1. GTDB lineage: Bacteria > Bacillota > Halanaerobiia > Halobacteroidales > Acetohalobiaceae > Acetohalobium > Acetohalobium arabaticum. The sequence goes on along the minus strand of NC_014378.1, from coordinate 1,479,873 downwards.
CTATCCTGTCCATCCTTATGTAATTGAAGTATTTAATCAACTGCCCTACTTTGAGAAGCGGGGCGTAATTCAGTTTACTGTTGATGAAGTTAAGAAGATACTCGATGAAGAGTTTCCTGCTTTTATTACCTATGACCGGATCTTCGATCTAATTGCTTCCAAGCATACTGTTAAGAGCCTGGATGAAGTAGCAGAGGTAGTTAAAGCAATCGATACTTTAAATAGTAAGATACCACTTTTAAGAGATAATTTACAGGAGGATGCTCGTCGGATTGTTAAAGCTCTGGCTGTATTGAAGCTATATGGGCAGACGGCCAATAACGGAGCGACTCCAGAGGAGTTGGCTAATGAGCTATTAATTATCTCTGATAAGTTCTCTGGAGCTGATCGAATTGAGATGGTGCTCAATAAACTGCGGGAAGTAACGGATGGTCAGTTTATTGCTAAGAGTGAGAATAACTACTATTATATTGATCTAGAGCATACGAGAGATTATGATGTAATAATTAAGCGTAAGACTGAAGATTTATATGATGGAGCGACGGATGAAGAGCTAGTTAAAGTTCTAAAGAGTGTTTTTGAATTGGATAGTGACAGTGACTATGATCGAGTCTATGATGATTATAGTTACTGGCCGGATAAGAAGTCCTTTAGATATGGTTCGTTTATCTATGATGATGGCTCTTCGGAAGTAGAAAAGGGAGATGGTGATTTCAATTTTGTCTTTGTATCTCCTTATCGAGATAGGACTACTATCAAACAGGATGGAAGTACGGCGGTTTTGAATTTAGAGTATGATGATGAGTTGGATACTCTACTTAAAAAAGCCGCAGCCTTAACTTCATTGATCAAGAATTCGCCTTATCCGAAGAATATAATGCGTTCTAGATTGAAAACTTGTAAAGGAGAGTTGAAAGAAAAGTTATTGGATAAGGTGATTAACACGGAGATTGAGAATGGAACCAGTTATGCTGGGGCCGGTGGGCTACTAAGTCAGCAGCCTGATACGTTAATGGAGTATTACTATGAGATTAAACCGGCTTTGTTTGGTGCTTATTTCAGTGAAAAATATGATAAGTATCCTAAGTTAGCCAATCAATTGACGCCGGAGAATATTCGAGGTGAAGTGGAGCGGACTATTAAGGATATTCTTGGTAGTGGGGAACAGGTTACTGTTAGTAATTCACAGAATCTGCTTAAGGCCTTGCAGCTGTTAGATAGTGATAATTATCCTGATAGTAATAACTCTCCTTATGCTAAGCTAATATTGAAGAAATTGAATAACAATAAGGGTAAGAATGTTAAGATTGAGGAGATTGTAGAAGAGTTAGCCGGGAAGCCTTACGGGTTGAATAGAGAATTGGTCTATTTAATTTTAGTAGTCTTGACCTATAATGGAGAGACGAATTTAAAGAAGCATGGTGGGAAGACTGTTACAGCAGCAGACTTAAAGGATGTTCTATCATCAGGTCTGGATGCTTTTGATGAAATATCATATATTACTTTGGAAACGGACTTTCCAGTTAATGAAGTAGCTAAAGTATTGAGAGTATTAGATATAAACCCAGGTCTAATTAAGCAGAAGAAGAATAGAAAGGATGCTTTAAAGCAGTTTAAAAATGAAGTAGGAGATATTGAGAATAAGATTAATGAAGTTGATCAACAGTTAAGTAACTTAAAGATAAAGGCTAAGCCGAATGAACATATCGACCTTGATGCTTTATTGGCCAAACGTAGTGGAATAGATAATATTCCGATTGAGAAGTTTAGTAAGGTTAAGACAGTACCGGGATTGAAGAAGATAGTACTTGATGATTTTGAACTTGAAGAGTTAGAAATCGGTTTGAAGTTTCTGGATAACTTTATTGAATTTTTGGCTGACTTTGAAGAGAAGATCTATGATCCTTATATTCATCTAAAAGAGTCAATGGATTTTATTAAAGAGTATAGAAACTTCTTTGCTGATGAAGATATTGCTGCTTTAGAAGAGATTGCCGATAAGTGTGATGAGATTGTTGATGATCTATCTACGTTATTAGAACATGATGAACGGCGGATTTTAAAAGGTAAGCTCCAGCAGTATCAGAGAAAGTATCGGGAAATTTATTATCAGACCCATGAGCAGAAGGTAGGTGCTGGAGTTGAATGGAGTAAGCTAGAAAAAATTAAGAATAATCAGGAGCTGCAGCAGTTGAAGGTTCTAAAGGATGTCAGAGGTTTAGATACTGCTGACTTTAAGCGGTTACAGATGAAGATCAATAAGTTATCGCGGGCTAAGTGCGATAGTTTAGAAGAGGAGTATTTAAGCGGGAATTATAAGTGTCCTTATTGTCAATTTCCGGAGTTTGATGCTTCAAGTTTAAAAGATATCGATGATACACTGGATGAGATGTGGGATGAAATTTATGATATTAAGGATGAATGGGAAGCACAGATTTTAGAGGAGATTAAGAATTATGAAGATAATATCAGGTTATTGGATCAGGCAGAAAAGGAAGTAATTGAGGAGATTCAGTCTGCGAAGACTTTACCGGATAAGATAGATAGAGAATTAGTTAAAGCGCTTAATAATCTCTTCTCCGAGCTAGAAGAGATTGAGGTATCAGGAGCAGAAATTGAAGAGATTATCTTTGCCAATGGTGGAGTATTGGACTATGATGATTTTGCAAATAAATTAGAAGAAGTGAAGGAGAAGATTTTAACTCAGGGTGATAGAACTAATCTCAGAATTAAGAGACCAGCTGATGATAGAGAAGAGGAGGAATAATTGTGGATGAAGATAAATTAGAACCGCTAGAAGATTTACTGGATGAAATGAGAGAGATTGAAGGCTTTCCCAAAGGTGAAGATGAAGATATCTTAGAATTGTCTGATCCGCCTTATTATACTGCCTGTCCTAATCCGTATCTGGATGACTTTATTGGAGAGTATGGTACAGAGTATGATCCAGAGAGTGATGATTATGAACGGAAGCCTTTTGTTGGAGATATAAAAGAGTCTAAAAGGGATTCAATAAGTTTAGCTCATAAATATGTAACGAAGGTTCCTTATAAAGCTATCATGTATTTTATTATGCATTATACTAAGCCAGGGGATATAGTGTTTGATGGTTTTGCTGGCAGTGGAATGACAGGAATTGCAGCGCAAATGTGTGAGAATCCATCTGAAGAAATGCAGAAAAAGATAGAAGATCGTTTAGATAGTGTAGAATATGGGGCTAGAAAAGCAGTATTAAATGAATTATCACCAGCAGCTTCATTTATTACTTCTAATTATAATTTTGCCTGTAATGAAGAAGAGTTAAAACAGAAAGCAGAAGAAATTATTGCAAAAGTAGAAGAAGAGTGTGGATGGGTATATGAAACTAATCATGTGAAAGAAGCGACAGATACTCGTACTGGAAAACAAGCGACTTTATTTGATATTGAAAAGAATAAGGGGAAAATAAATCATATTATTTGGAGCGATATGTTTATTTGCCCATATTGTGAATCTGAATTTGTTTTATGGGAAGAAGCAATAGACCATGAAAAAGGTGAAATGCAAGATGAATTTAAGTGTTCTAGTTGTAATGCTGAAATTACAAAGAAAGAGTGTGATAAAGCTAAAGAAGAGTATTACGATAATTTAATAGGAGAGAAATCTATTAGGGTCAAGAAATCTCCTGTGCTTATTGATTATTCAGTTGGAAGCAAAAGATTTGAAAAAAAACCTGATAAAGATGATTTAGAATTAATTAAAAAAATAGATGATATTACAATTCCTTATTTCACGCCTAATTATAGAATGCCAGAAGGTAAAGAGTCAAGGAGAAATGATAAATTTGGAATGACTCATATTCATCATTTTTATACTAAAAGGAATCTTTATGTACTTGCTAAATTTTATAATGAAATTAAAAAAATAGATAATAAGAGAATAAAGGACAAATTAATGTTTATTTTTACTAGTTTACTTTTAAGATCTAGTAAAAAATGTATAGTTCATGTTAGTAATTTCTTTCATGGCGGAGGGGGTTATGTGACTACAATAAGTGGTAATCTTTATATTCCTTCTTTTAGAGTAGAAACTTCTGTTATAGAAAACTTTAAACGAAGAGTAAATAAGACTAATAAGCTTAACAAGTATAAACAACTTAAAAAAGATAATGCTAGAGTTAATTTGGGGTCAGCGACGGATTTATCAATGATACCAGAAAATAGTTTTGACTATATGTATATAGATCCCCCATTTGGCTCTAATTTAATGTATTCAGAGCTGAATTTTTTGACTGATTCATGGTTACAAGTGATTGAAAATAATAACTCAGAAGCAATTATAAATAGTGTTCAAAATAAAGATTTAGTAGACTACAATAATTTAATGGAGCAATCTTTTAAAGAGTTTTATCGTATTTTAAAGCCAAATAGATGGATTACTATAGAATTTAATAATTCAAAAGCAACCATTTGGAATAAGATACAAGAATCGTTAACTAGAGCTGGATTTATTATTGCACAGGTTGCGGTTTTAGATAAAGATTCTGGCAGTTTTGTAAGTAATGTATCTCCAGGAGCAGTAAAGAATGATTTAATAATTAATGCTTATAAGCCTAAGAAAGAATTTGAAGATAAATTCTTAAAGACAGCTGGTGAAGGTCTTGAAGCAGATTTTATACGTCAACAGTTGGAACATCTACCAGTAGAAGCTAATATAGAGCGAACGGAGCAGATGCTTTACTCTAAAATGTTAGCCCATTATGTGGAAAATGGTTTTAAGATTCAGTATAACGCTAATAATTTCTATCAATTGTTACACGATAGCTTTATTGAACGAGATGGTTACTGGTTTTTAGAGGAGCAGGCTGATGAATATGATCGTTGGAAAGCATCGCTAAAGTTAGATGAAATAGAGGATATTAAAGAAGGTAATCAGGTTATGTTTGTAACTGATGAGAAATCTGCTTTAACTTGGTTACATAATTTCTTAGATGAACCTAAAGAGTATAGCGAAATTTATACTGGTTATGAACAGGTAGTAACTAAAACTAAAGATTTAATTCCTGAACTTAGAGATATGCTCGATAATAACTTTGTCATGGAAGATGGTAAGTACCGTCGACCGCAGACAAAAGAAGAACGACAGAAGATAGAAGAGAATCGAGAACGAGAGTTAGAGCGGGCATGGAAGGATCTACTGGATAAAGCCAAGAATGGACGGCGTAAGATTAAGAATGTGCGGAAAGAAGCGTTAATTCACGGCTTTACTAAATGTTATCAGAAGGAAAACTACGAAGATATCATTACTGTAGCCGATAGACTATATAAGTCTACATTAAGGTCTAGTGGTGATATTCTAGATTTTGTAGATATTGCACGGATGAAGTTAGACCAATAGAGTATAAAGTCAGCATAGGCCTTTTGGCCTATGCTAAGGTTTTATTAGCAAAAGAAAAAGAAGAAGTTAAAAGAGCAAACTCTTTCCTAATTTAAGCTGTAAGCAATTAGCTTATGTTAAATTTGGAGGCTAAAGTTATGGAATATAGTTGGTATAATGCTATCTTAGATAAGATTAAGAGTATAGAAGCAGATATTATATTGGTTATTGATAGCGAAGAATTATTGAAATCTCAAGGCTTGCAAGAAAAATTAAAGGATCTTTATTCCACTGTTGAACTTTACCAGTCAGAATTACTATTAAGGCGCAATTTGAAGCAAGAGCAAGAAGCAATTATTATATTTGAAAGTGGTAATGATATTCCGTATTTTTTGCTCGATAAATATCCCGAAGTAGAGGTTAGTTATAGAGATATTTTTCCTCAATTAGCAGAGGAAGTGCTAGATTGGTTAGAAGAGAAGGAGATTGAAGAACTTTATCTTTATTATCAAACTAATGATTTCTTTACTCAATTGGATAGTCGAGAGACATTGGAATTTGTTATTAAAACATTGTATGAAGTTGCTCTTAATGGGAATCAAATAGAGAACATTGTTGCTTTTCTAATTAAGTACTTTTTTGTAAAATCAGAGATTACAGGAGCAATTAATGAATTAGTAGGGGAAAAATTAGTTTCTAGCAATTATACAGTCAATATCAATCAGATTCGAGAACGAGATGATTTCTTTATCTGGTTAGAGGGAAAATGGAAAGAATTTTTAATCAATGAAAGAGCAGAGATTGATTTCTCTGATCCAAAGCTGAGATATTTAATAGATGATTGCTTCGAGCAGGGATTAATGCAGCCTGTTGATTTAAGTAATGAAGATATTGATTTAGAGACAGTAATTAATGAAGGAAGAGCAAATTACTGGGTCAGGAGTGGAATTCAAAATCTCAATCGGCTATCGGTAAAGCAGGAGCTTAAGATAGAAAGAGAAAAATTAGAAGAATTGTTAACTGGTAATTTATCGATTAGGGAGTGGGGGATAGCAGCTAAAATTTGGGGTAAGATCTCTTATTTAGCCTATACAGAGGAAATGTATGAATCCTTCATTTCCTTACAAAAGAGATTAGATGAAAAATTCATAAATTTTGTTGAAGAGGAGTATGATAGATTAGTTTTTGATCACCGATTTCAATATGCTCCATTAAATAATAGAATTTTACCTCATATTGTTGAAGAAGAGCCGGATAAGTTTGCTTTAATCTGTTTTGATGGTATGAGTTTTAAGGATTGGCGGGTAGTTAAGCAATATTTAACTACAAACTTAGATTCAGTTAGTCTAAAAGAGAAATTCAGTCTAGCTATGATTCCAACAGTAACTTCTTATTCTAGGCAAGCTATCTTTTCTGGGGAGTTACCTCGAAATAATGATGATAAATATCAGGAGGAAAAGGGACTTACACAGTATTTAATGAATGAGTTAGATATTAATAAAGAAGAAATTTATTTTGATAATTGTGAGGTTCCTACAGAAATTAATCTTTTAGGCTATAAAGCAGTAGGACTTATTTATAGATTTATCGATAAGTCAGCACATAATTCTTTAAACCCAAAGTTGCATTACAAAAGCTTAACTGATATTCTAGAGAGTAGTGAATTAGCTAAAGTTATAATGAAATTAATAACAAATAATTTTAAAATCTATTTTACTTCAGACCATGGTAATCTCTTTTGTAAAGGAAATGGTGTTCATCCCTCGAGACATCTTGTAGATGATAGAGCCAATAGAGCAGCAGTTTATCAGCATGAAAATTTAGCTAAAGAAATTGAAGTTTCTAATAAATTAATATTAAACTTTCCTAATATTATTGGAGATGACTATATCGTTACTATGCGGGATAGAAAAAAATTCGGTAATAAAAGACCGGCCTTAACCCATGGAGGACCAAATATTGAAGAAGTAATTATTCCACTTATAGAGGTGAGTAAATAATGAAAGGATTCGATAGACCTTTAAAGCCAGAATGGGTATACGAAATGATTCAAAGGTTAGAAGTTGGTGATAAGCTTTCAGAGCATAAAGAAGAATTGGACGAAGTATTAAAAGAATTGACTGGGAAGACAGGGAAACGTAAAGTCAGAACCGTAATTGGACGTTATTTTTTAAAGGATTTGGATAAGCCGCGACAACGTTCTGTGCAGGATAGTTTGATTTTTAGATTAATTAAAGAGCAGCAATTGGATGAAGTAAAGCCTGTCATGCTTTTTAATTTATTAGTTAAAGCCCCTATCTTGCAGTATTTTTCTGAACAATTATTTAACTTATATGAAAGACAGCAAGAAATAAATGCTGCTTTTTTACGTAAAAAAGCATATCAACGAATTGGAGAAAGAGATATTGCACGGCGATCATTGAGGAATTTTCTCAGTACTTTAACTGATTTTGGTATTTTACAGCAGCAAGATAGAAAGATTTTTATCTGGAATAAAAGATTAATAGTTAATGAAGAGAACTTTATTAACTTTTTGAAGTTATATAGCAAATTTTATCTAAAGTCTCCTCAAATATCCTTAAATGATTTACCTGAATATTTATTATTTTATTTTGATTTACCGAATGTTAGGGAAATAGCCCAAAAATATAATAATGTTCACTGGGATTATACTAGAAGATTACAGGCAGCGATTGTTACTTTGTATTGAAAGTAAACGAGAAGTTTCTAACTGAAACTGAGTAAAGGAGGCCCAACATGACCAAACTCAAAAAACTAGCCCGGCTCATCCACGAAAGCGAGAGAACTGTAGCAATTACCGGCGCAGGCATTTCTACCGAAAGCGGAATTCCCGACTTCCGCAGCAGCGGCGGCCTCTGGCAGCAGGAGAACTCCATCGTACTTTCTAATGATACGCTCGAAAGGAATCCTAAGTGTTTCTACAGCTTCGGCCAGAATATCTTCGAGAAGATCAGAGCAGCTGAGCCTAATCCGGCCCATTATGCCCTGGCTGAATTAGAGGAGACTGGAGAGTTAGAAGCAGTTATCACTCAGAATGTAGACAGCCTTCATCAGAAGGCCGGCTCACAGAACGTATTAGAAATCCACGGCCATCTACGCAGCGGGACCTGTCTAAGCTGTGAACGGAAGTATGATATAGAGGAGATATTTAGTAAGCTCAAGCGGAATGATGTTCCTGATTGTGACCGGTGCAGTGGCTTAATTAAGCCCGATATAGTTCTTTTTGGCGATCCTCTGCCCGAAGACTTTGTTCAGAGCCGAAAAGTAGTATCAGAAGCTGACTTGGCATTGGTTATAGGCTCTAGTCTCGAAGTGGCACCGGCCAATATGCTGCCTAAGCTGGCAGACAAACAGGCTGTGATTAATTTACAGCAGACTACTCTGGACCAACAGGCCGAGGTTGTAATTAATCAAAAAGCAGGTGAGGTGTTGTCTGAAGTTGTAGATTTCATAAATAGAACTTCATATTGATAAAAAGAAAGAATAAATGTATGATTAATAATAAGAGGAGGAACTACAATGTCTACGAACAAAATAGAAGAGATTAAAAAGGAAAATGTTAGTGATGGGGAGAAGATTAAGGGGACTGTGAAACAGGTCTTGACTACAGAAGATGAAGGGATTTCCAACATTCGCATGCGTTACTTTACTGTCGAGCCTGGGGGCCACACTCCTTGGCATAAGCATGACTGGGAACATGAAAATTACTTTGTCCGAGGGAAAGGAATCTTGGTAACCAAAGAAGAAGAGATAGAAGTCCAGCCTGGAATGTCTGGCTATGTGGAAGCAAATAAGATGCACCAATTTAAGAATCCTTACGATGAATCTTTTGAATTTATCTGTCTAATACCTGTTGCTGAAGAATAAGGGATTAGGTGGTTAGAATGAAAGTAGAAAAAATTTATCAGGGAAAATCCGAAGTTATTTTTACATATTAAGTAAATTTCATAATGTAGAGGTGAGAGGTGATGATGGATAAAGAGAGTATCATTACTACCGTTAGAGAGTATTGCGAAGAGTATAAGGAGATAATTGGAGTTTATCTATTCGGTTCGGTGGCTAAAGATAAATTCAATAATCAAAGTGATATAGATATAGCTCTGATGCTGGATGATAAGTTGGATAAATTATCTGTTTTTGATTTCAAGCTGCAGATAGCAGTTGGTTTAGAAGAACTGCTGGATAGAGAAGTTGATGTTGTAATTTTTTCTAATGCAGATTTGCGATTAAAGCATCAGATCTTAAAAGGGCAATTGATTATTGGTAAAGATAATAAATTACGGGTTAGAAAAGAAAGTGAAGCTTTGAGTAATTATCTTGATATGAAGTATTTCTATAATATGTATGAAAGTGAACTAGGGAGGAAATTCACAGATGGTAAATAAAGAAATAGTTAGTGAACTACTCGGCAATGAATTACCGAGCTTCATGGTCGCTTGCTTTTATGGGAATTACCCGTAATATCAAGCAAGTTACCCAATCGGCGTGTCCAACGCCTACCCAGTCAAAGACTGGTTATACAAAAAGCGTCACTACTCCTATCTAGCATAGGTGCTAGACTCAGAGATACTTTTATTGCTCAAGATAGAAGTGTAAGCATCTCTATAAGTGCTTACTAGAAGATTTAGTGTCTTCTATCTACAACGAGCACCCTGAATATTTTACACAGTAGAGGTTTAGCTACTGCAACCTCCAATATTCACTTGTAATTTACATCTATATTATAATAAATTATGGAGCAAATATCAATTGTTTAAATTAATATTTGCTAATCCTTATATCTCCCATTTGAAAAAGGGAGGGTTACGGATTATTTCCTAATAGGCTCTTAAAGTTAGAGGAATATATTAATGATTTAAGAGAATATGAAGATCTCAACTGGGTTGAATATCAAAATGATAAATTACTTCGGCGCTTCATTGAAAGAACATTACATTTAGCTATCGAGTCTTGTTTGGATATTGGGAGCCATATAATTAGTGATGAAAGATTAGGTGTGGCAGATACAAATGCTGATATCATGAATATCTTGGCTGAAAATGGAATTATTAAAGAGGAAATTGATGATTATATTAAGATGGCCAAATTCAGGAATGTAATCGTTCATGATTATACGACTTTAGAGGATGAAGTGATCTTTAATATTTTAACTAAAAATCTGGAGCAAATTGAGAGATTATTTTACTGGTTTAAAGAATATATAGAATAAATAAAAGAAGGCATTACAGAGAAAGGAGTTAGACCAGGACTTTCCGCTGCTCTTTCTGATCAGGAATACTGAGAATCTGGCCCAACAGGAGATTAGAGAAGGCTTTAGTACTCTATTGAATGATAATTTAGCCATCTATCAGCCGGAATCGAACCGGGTCTTTACTTCTCCGTCATCCATTGCGGACTTTAAGGCCAATCTCGAAGATGAGATCAAGGCTCAGGAAGAAGAGTTAAGAGAGTATCAGGACCGAGAAGGATTCTTTATAGAGTTGAATCAGGAGCTAAAGAGATTCTATCGTTATTATCAGGCAGAGGAGATTGAGGACTGGAGAGTAGCTAAGGAGGAATTAACGGCTCGCCGAGCTGATTTAAAGAATCAGCTACAGAAAACGAAACAGGAACAGCAGAAACTTAAAGAGGTTAAAGAGGATAAGGAAACCAAGCGGCAAACTTTACAGGAAAAAATAGTTAAATTAGAGCAGGAGCAGCAGCGTTTAGATGACTTTATGGATAATTATCAGCTGCAGAATAGTAAAGAATCGGAGCTTAATAAGGTTAAACAGAAAGAACATCAGCAGGAGTATCTTGATTACGGATTAGAGGAGATAAAAGCTGCTTCTAAGGTGGAGTCTTCTTATTCGGAAGTTAAGTCTCAGGTAGATGAGTTAGAAAGCGGATTCTATAACTTAGCAGAGGAATGAATTATCTCGAGGCAAGTATATAAGGTTTTCTCATTTCTAGAACTTTGCCTGCTTAAAGCTAAAAAAATTAGTAAAATAGAAAAGTTTAACAGACATACCTTTTAATTATTCGAATTTTATACTGATTAAATTATTAATATTTATATGATAATTTTAATATAGATTAATTAATTTGTAGTTAGTTTGTTGTTATTTTTGTAAAAAATTATAAAACTATATTTAAAAGTAAGTTTTTAATGGAAATAACAAGGAATATTGTTTAAAATATCGAAAAGAGTAATGAGTGTCCAGGAATTTTATGATCAAGATGGTAAAAAGATCATAAAATTATTTCGTTAAATTACATAATTTATGTAATTTATTTTAAATTGTATATAAATGTTAATAAAATTATTTTTTAGTTAAATAAATTAAACTTTCCGTAGCCGATTGAAGAGATAATACTTCAACATCACGAAAGATTGGATGGCTCTGGTTATCCGCAGGGACTTACAGAAGATGAGATTCTGGTAGAAGCCAAAATTATAGCTGTGGCTGATGTTGTCGAAGCGATGAGTTCCCATCGACCGTATCGTCCAGATTTAGGAATTAAACAAGCCAGGAATGAAATTAAATATAATAAAGGGAGGTTATATGATTCTCAAATAGTAGAAGTATGTTTAGAATTATTACTAAACTGCCTAAAACTGATGAATTCATTTGAGCTAGAAGATAATATTGAACAGGGATAATTAAACAGAAAAATTATAGTGAGGAGGAATTAAATAATGCTAGGTATTGAACTTAATGATTCTCTAAAGAAATCTATAACACTTAAAGTAGGTGTAGCAATAATTGTTGTGTTAACAGTTATTTTCACCTTGGTAATACTTGATTTTAGACAGGCTCAAACGGAAGAAATCAATAAAGAAATAGAAAAGATTATTCTCAATATATCTAATCAAATTAATGCTGAAAATAAGCGAACAGTAGATTTAGTTGAAACACTGGCTCAATATCAGGAAGTAGGAAACCTAGGTGAAAGAGAAGAAAGTATAAGTTATTTACGCAGCTTTTTAGATAATCATTCTAATTTTTCAGCAGCTTATTTTGCTTATGAATCTAATGCTGATGGAGCGGATAATGAATATATTGGGACATTAGAGAATGCTCATAATGTTGCAGGAAGATTTATTCCTTATGTTCACAGAACAGAAAGTGGAATTGAAATGGAGCCACTGTTAGATATATCAACCAGCACATATTATCAAACACCTAAAAAGACCGGTCAGACAACACTTACAGAGCCCTATGATTATCAGGGTGAAATGATCACCGAAACAACCCATCCTATTGAAGTTGATGGTGAATTTATGGGGATTGCCGGAATAGATCGTAGTTTAACGGAATTTCAAAATATGTTAAGAAATTTAAATCCCTTTAAAACAGCTAGATTTTATCTTTTAAGCAGTGAAAATAAAGTTGTAGGTACTTCTGATGAAGATAAATTACTGACTAAATATTTGAATGAAATTGATCAGTATAAAGATGCTTTCAATCCACTGATAAATTCTGATCAAGAAAAGATAGTACATAATAAAGAGCTTGATAGAGTTATTGCTTATGCTCCTATTGAAATTGGCGGTTGGAAGATTTTAATGACAGTGGAGCAGAGTGAAATTATGTCTGCTGTAAATGAAGCAACTTTTAAAATGATTATTTTAGGAGTTGTTGGAGTCTTAATTTTATGTGGTCTGCTTTATTGGTTAATTAAGAGTTCATTAAGTCCATTAAATACTCTACAGGGAAAAGTAGAAGAGATTGCCAATAAAGGAGGAGATTTAACTCAAAGACTGGATGTAGAAGAAGAAAATGAAGTAGGTAAACTAGCAGATGCCTTTAATGATCTATTGGCTAGCTTACAAGAAATTATGAAAAATATTACCGAAGAGACAGAGGAAGTTGCTTCTGCTAGTCAGCAGTTATCAGCAAGTGCTGAGGAAGGTAATGCAGTAATTGAAACAACCATGAATAACATTGAACAGATGACTGCAGGTGTTGAAGAAGCATCAGCTAGTAGCCAGCAAGTAACTTCTTTTTCTGAAGAAACTGGCGAAATTGCAGAAGATGGCGGAGAGAAACTTGAACAAGTGATGGAGCAATTTGAAAATATAAAATCATCTGTTGAAATTTCTACAGATAACGTAGAGAAATTAAATGAATTAATTCAGGAAATAGAAGAGATTAATGATTTAATTACCAATATAGCAGAACAGACTAATTTATTAGCTTTAAATGCTTCAATTGAAGCAGCTAGAGCTGGAGAGCATGGTGAAGGTTTTGCAGTCGTTGCCGAAGAAATTAGAGAATTAGCTGAGGAAACTAACGACGCAACTGATAATATTGCTAATTTAATTGAAAAAACTACTATTAAGGCAGATGAAACTCTAGAAGCAACTAAAGAAAATGAAGAGCAAATAACTAAAGGGGATAAGCGGGTTAGTGAAGCCGGAGAGGCTTTTGAAGATATTATGAGTAGATTAGGAGATACTATAGAGCAGATGCAACAGGCTAGTGCTGCTATAGAACAATTAGCAGCTGGAAGTGATGAGATTAGTAATGCTACAGATGAAGTTAATCAGGTTATTGAAGAAGTTACTGAATCATCTACTGATTTAGCAGATAACTCCCAAAGATTACAACAAATGGTTAATAAATTTAAAGTTTAACTAAACTTAAGTCTACAAATAACAAATATTAATTTTTATGTTATAATATACCTAGATAACAAGGTGCGAGAGGAGGTGAGAAAATGAAACTATCTTTTAAATTTAAGCCCGATTTTAGTCATAAGCAACTAGAAATAGTTAAAGAGTTAAGTTGGCACTGTTCTAAGCTGTATAATATTACTAATTATGCAATCAAAAATAACAAAGATATTAAACCAGTCTATACTAGGTTAGAAAATAACTTTAAGGATAATTGGCATACCGACTATCTACATAGTCACAATAGGCAACAACTTTTTAAACAATTAGTTCAAGATTGGAAAAGTTACTTTAATAGCATTGAAGATTACAATAACAATCCTAGCAAGTATCAAGGTCAACCAAGACCACCTAAATTTAAGTATTTAGACAATAATCCAAGTGAAGTGATATTCACTAATTTAGCTACTAGAATTAGGGAGGGCAACTTGTTATTATCCTTATCCAAAGAGATTAAAAACCGATATCAGGTGGACAGTCTTAAATTTCGATTACCTACAGTAATTGAAAGCCTTATAGACGAGGATAATCTCTCCATGTCCAAAGGACATTCCGTGGAAAACTCCCTCCAACAAGTTAGGATAAAACAAGATAACCTAACTAACCAATGGTATCTATTAATAATATATAAACAACAGCCGAAAGAAAATTCTCCAGGTGATAATATAATGTCAATAGATTTAGGATTAGATAATTTAGCTACTTTAACCTTTAAAGATAATACTGAAAACTACATTATTAATGGTAAACCGCTCAAAAGTAAGAATAAGTATTTTAACCAGGAAATAAATAGATTGCAATCTATTAGAATGAAGCAAACTGGTAGCAAAAAATTTAAAGATACCAAACAAATTAAGAAACTTCGTACTAAACGTAGAAATTATGTATTTGATTACCTTCATAAAGCAAGTAGAAAAATAGTTAATTTGGCTAAAAAGCATAATGTGTCTAAAATAGTAATCGGTGATTTAAAAGAAATCAAGCAAGGTATGGATTATAATAAATCTTTCGTGCAAGTGCCAATTCAACGATTAAAAGATTTAATAGAATATAAGGCTAAACTAGAAGGTATAGAGGTTAATATCATTAATGAAGCCTATACTAGTGGATGCTCGGCAATTGATTTAGAGAAGTTAAATAAAGATAATTACAATAAGTCTCGCAGAGTTGAAAGAGGGCTTTTTCAATCTAATTTTGGATTAACTATAAATGCTGATGTAAATGGTAGTCTGAATATAATGCGTAAATTTCTAGATAAATGTATTCCCGAACTTATTAACCGAGCTAGGGATAATGGAGTCGTGAACCCTCCAAAAAGATTAAGGGTGGCTTAGATACCAAACATCTTTCAAATCTCTCTAGTAACGCATTGCTTTTTTAGGATGTGTGAAGTAAGAGAAGCCTCCGTTGCTTGTCTCGGAGGTGGTTCACGGCCTTTAAGTGCACAGACCCGAGCTGCTTCCAGTCCTGCTAGTCCGCCGCCAATAATAGCTATATTTTTAGGATCGTTTGTCTGCGGAATATCATATTCTCTTTCTCGACCACAAGCAGGATTTACAGCACAGGATAGCGGTTTACCAGCAAAAATTCTGCCTAAGCATTCATCATGACAGGCAATGCAGGGATGTATATCTTTGAGTTGATTATGTTTTACCTTAGTAGGCCACTCTGGATCAGCAAGCAACCCTCGACCAATAGCAACCATGTCCAAAGCTTCATTTTCTGCAATAACCTCTGTTGCTAACTTAGGATCATCCATTCTACCGGCAATTATAAGCGGTACATCTACTTTGTCCTTAAGCTGTTCAGTCAAATGTAGATAACAGCCGTAGTCTTGATAAATTGGTGGATGAGCCCAGTACCAAGCATCATAGGAGCCGGCATCAGCAGTAAAAGCATCATAGCCGGCTTCCTCAAGCAGCTGTGCTGCTTGAAGTCCTTCATCTGTATCCCGGCCCTGCTCTTCAAATTCTTCGTCCGGTAATCCGCCTTGATTCCAATCCTTTATATAATTTTTGATACTGTATCTGAGTTGAACAGGAAATTCATTACCTAAATTATGCTTGATATTCTGTACAACTTCAGTAGGAAATCTTAACCTAACCTTGAACTGTTTTTTCAACTAGTCTTTCTACTTCTTTAGTAGTAAGTTCTCTACAGGTTACATCAGGTTTCCAGTAATTAGGAACTGCAGAAGGAGCTACCGGTTCTGTCTCTAAAACATGAGGGTCAGCAACTCTTCCTAAACCAAGTGTTAATTGTAAAAATATTTTTGTACCGTGAGCATGGATCTGTTCATTCATTTCAGAAGCTGTCTTAATAAAACGAGTAGGATTGGCAGAAATAACAGGGAAGATTCCCGGTTTGATTCTTTCTATTTCATTCTCTACTTTTGTAACACTGGTGATTATTAAACCTGTTCCGCCTTTAGCTCGTTCTACATAATAATCTCTAGCTCGTTTAGTAAAACAGCCATCTTGAGTAACTAAGCCCCCTATGGCCATGGGAGCCATAGCTATTCTATTTTCTATTTCCACTGAATTAATTTCAAGAGGCTCAAATAATTTTGAATTCTGCATATTCATCCCCCTTAATCTGTTAATATAATGATAAATTGTAAGTAAAAATATTCATTAATATTTTTACTTTATGTCCATTATTTCTTAAACTTTATTTATACTATTGGTTAATTCTTTTAAAGATTTTGTTTGTTGGTCTGTTACGATTTTTAATAATTCTGCACAATTATATTGTGAATACATATTATATTATAAAAGAAAGGAGGGGGTTTAAGTGGCACAAGATTACTTTAAAGCAGATCCTATTACAATTTTAATTGTTATTTTAATCTTACAACAGATTGGTGGCGGAGTTCTCAGCGGTTTTGATTATTAAATAAAAGCAAAGAAAGGGGGATAATGGATGTCTGGTTACCATGAAAAGGATTCTTGTGGCTGCAGTTGTTATCTTGAATTGATTTTGGTGGTTTGGCTCCTTAGCTGTCTCTGTGAAGGGGGAGTATTTGGTTTCTGTAGTGAATAATTAATGATATTTCTATCAATTCTGTATTATTTGATATAATATATTTATAATTAATGAATTGATTATATAAGGTATTACATAATAAAATAGAAGATAAAGCTAGTAGAGAAAGAATAGATTGTTGTTTTAATATTTAACAGCGGTAATTAATAAACCTGTATCCTTCCTGCGGATACAGGTTATTTTTTGGTTAATTATAATTAATTCTATTATTGATTATGAAATAATTGGAGATGATATTTATATCCTTGAGGATTTTAAATTGACCCTCCCCCAATTTGTTAGACACCCAGTTAAGCGATATAATAGAAGTAACGGAGGTGCTACAATTGGGAGAAAAACGAAGAACATATACAGAAGAATTCAAAAAAGATGCTGTTGAACTATCAAATAGATCAGATAAAACAGTTAAAAAATGTATCTGAAAATCTTGACATACCTTATGGTACTTTAATTAGATGGCGTAGAGAGTACAAAGATAAAGGTGATCTTGCTTTTCCAGGCCATGGCAAACAGAAACTAACTCCTGAACAAAAAGAAATTCAAAGACTAAAAAAAGAATTAAAAGATGCTAAAACAGAGCGTGATATTTTAAAAAAGGCCGTAAGCATCTTCTCGAACGAAGCGAAGTAATTTACGGTTTTATCAGGGACCACAGTGATCAATTTACTGTGGTGAAGATGTGTCAGGTTTTAGAGGTGTCCCGCTCTGGATATTATAAATGGTTAAATAGAAAACCATCTCAAAGAGAAAAAATAAATAAAAAATTAAAACTTAAAATAGCTGAAATTTACTGGCAGCATAATGGAACATATGGTAGCCCTAGAATTCATAGAGTGCTGCGAAAAGAGGGTTATACAGTGAACATTAAAAGAGTTGCTAGGTTAATGCGGATAATGGGTTTAAAAGCAATTCAAAAAAGAAAGTTTAAAAGAACTACCAATTCAAATCATGACTTACCTTTAAAAGAAAATCTCCTAAAAAGGGATTTTGATATAGATAAACCAGATAAAGTCTGGGTCTCTGATATTACTTATATATCAACTAAAAAGGGTTGGCTTTACCTGGCAGTTGTAATTGATCTCTATTCAAGAAAAGTAGTTGGCTATTCTATGAGTAAAAGAATAAATACAGATTTAATAATGTCAGCAACTAAGATGGCTATAAGTCGCCGCAACCCTGAAGCAGGACTTATATTCCACTCTGATAGAGGTAGCCAGTATGCAAGCCACAAAGTACAGAATTTATTTAAACAGCATAGTATTAGATCCTCAATGAGTCGTAAAGGTGACTGTTGGGATAATGCAGTTGCTGAAAGTTTCTTTGGTACTTTGAAGATTGAGTTAGTTTATCATAAAAAGTATTTAACCAGAAATCAAGCTAGGTTAGATATATTTGAATATATTGCTGGTTACTATAATAAAGTTAGGCTACATTCATATTTAGATTACATGAGTCCGAAAGACTACGAGAAAGAGAGAAAAATGGCTTAATATAGTGTCTAATTTAATGGGGGAACCTCATATTTTATTTGACAATATATGAAATTCGAAGTATAATAACATTGTTAGGCATAAAATAAAATACTTAATTGCCGAGTTCTATATTATCCATTTTAATAGATGGATATATAGAAACGGGGGACCCATTTTTGGGGTGAATCCGGTCTTCAATCTACATTGGAGACTGGTAGGGTTACTCTTTCAACCCGAATCCGACAGCTAACCTCGTAGGCATTTTAGAAAGAGGGAAAGCCGTTAAACCGCAGGGATTTCTCTGTGGTTTTTAGTTAATTAAGCCGTAGGGATAGGTTTCCCAGCGGCTTTTTTTATTTTAAATTAAGAATGAGGTGATATAATGGCTAAAAATTTGAACTTAAGAACAAAAATTTTAGTGGGATATCTGATAACAGTTATGATCATAATTGGAGTAGCCAGTTGGGCAATCTATAACTTTGTATCGTTAAATGAATCCATTAATGATATTATGGTAGAGAATTACCGCAGTGTGATTGCCGCCGAAGGGATGATGGAGGCTTTAGAAAGACAGGATAGTGCTGAACTGATCTTTGTCTTCGGTCAGCAGAAGAAAGCCCTGGACATCTTTAAAAAGAATCAGATGCAGTTTATGAAGCATCTATCGCGGGCTGAAGATAATATTACAATAGATAAGGAAAAAAAGATAATTGCTAATCTCAATCAGGAGTATCAAAATTATCTAGAAATGTTTTCAACCTTACAGAGAAAGGCTGATCAGTCCAAACTTAAAGAAGCCCAAAACTTTTATTTAGAAGAGGTAATGCCTCAATTTGAAAAGATAAAGACAGAAACTAGGGATCTATTACTTGTTAATCAGAATCATATGAAGACTGCTCAGGAAAAGGCTAATGATAGTGCTGTTAAAGCAGTTTATTCAACAGCTATTTTTTCAGTGATTGCTACTATTTTCGCGATTCTGTTTGGAATCTATATTTCTAATTTAATTATAAAGCCAGTTAAGGAATTGACAGCAACAGTAAAAGAAATAGCAGCAGGCAATTTGGATCATGAAATTAAAATGGATACTAAAGATGAAATTGGACAATTAGCTCATGAGTTTAATAGTATGACTGAGCGGTTAAAAGAATTTGAGGAGATGAATGTAGGTAAGGTGATTGAAGAGAAGAATAAATCAGAAGCAATCGTTAAGAGTATCTCCAATCCACTTTTAGTAACTGATGAAGAGAATAAAGTTCAGCTGATGAATCCTAAAGCAGAAGAGTTATTTGATTTAAATGAAGACAATATAGTAGAAACCCATTTCTTAGAATCAATTGATGAGGATAGGATCTTTGATTTAATTACTGAAACATTAGATTCAGGTGAAGAACAGGTCGGTAAGAATAACGAAGTTATAACGTTTAAGCCCGATAATAATGATAGTAAAGGACATTACTTTAGAATTAATACAACTCCTGTTAGTGATAGAGAAGGAAATACTAATTTGGTAGTAACTTTATTAGAAGACATTACTCATCTTAAAGAAGTAGATCAGATGAAATCTGAATTTGTATCTATGGTGTCCCATGAGTTCAGGACGCCGTTGACTTCAATGAATATGGGGATTAATATGTTATTAGAGGAGAATATTGGTGAGATAAATGAGGAACAAAAAGAGTTATTGGAAGTAGCCAAAGAGGACTGTGAGCATTTAAATAATTTAGTTGATGATCTGTTGGATCTTTCTAAGATAGAATCTGGAGAAATAGACTTAGAATTTGATGCAGTTGCAGTGAAAAAAATATTTGAAGCCTCTATTCAGCCATTTATGACTCAGGCTGAGGAGCAGGGAGTAGATTTAATAACTGAAGAAACTAATGGTTTAGAAGTTTATGCCGACTTTAATAAAATTACTTGGGTGATTACTAATTTAATTGGTAATGCTTTACGTTATACCGGAAAAGGAGATAAAATAAAACTTTTAGCTGATAAGAAAGGACATAAGATGCATATTTCAGTTGCTGATACCGGTGAAGGAATTCCTAAAGAATACCGTCATAAGATATTCAAAAAATTTGTGCGGGTAGGTGATGATAAGGATGAAGAAACCGGAACTGGACTGGGATTGGCTATTTCGAAAGAGATTATTGAAGCTCATGGCGGGCGAATCTGGGTTGAAAGTGAGGTAGGAGAAGGAAGTATCTTCACTTTTACTCTTAAACTACCGAAATAAGGTTGGTGATAAGATTGAATAAGATATTAGTAGTTGAGGACAATAAGAATATTATTACTGTTTTACGTATCTGTTTACAAAATGCAGGTTATGAAGTTAAGACTGTTTCTAATGGAGTTAAGGCAGTAGAGACTGCCTTTGAATGGAAACCAGATTTGATTTTGCTAGATATTAAGATTCCTAAAATGAATGGTTTTTTAGTCTGCGAAACATTGAAAGATGAAGAAGTTACAGCTAATACTCCTATTATAATGTTAAGTGCTAAAGCAGAAGAGGAGAATATCAAAAAAGCTTATAATTTAGGAGCAGAAGGCTATATAACTAAACCTATTGAACCTAAAAGATTACTGGCTGAAATTGATAAATACTTATAAAAATCAAGAATAAGAAAGGGGAGAGTGATTATGACTCAAGAGAAAATTTTAATAGTTGATGATGAAAAGAATATTAGAAAGACTCTAAAACAGTGTTTGCAGACAGATTATGAGGTAGTAACTGCTGTTAATGGAGAGGATGGAATAGATAAATTCGCTGAAGATGATTTTGCTGTTATATTATTGGATATGAAATTACCCGGTATAGATGGAATTAAGGTATTAGAAGAGATTAAAAAAGAGGATAATGGAGCTAATGTAATAATGATTACCGGCTTTGGTTCTGTAAAGACTGCAGTTAAGACAATGAAATTAGGAGCAGTAGATTATTTACGGAAGCCATTTACTCCTGATGAAATCAGAAAGATTGTTCAGGAAGTAATTGACCGGGATCGAATAGAAATTGTTGAGGAAGAGTTGGATAGTTATGAGGATTATGTTCAGTATGCTAAGTCATGTATTAATGACCGGAAGTTTGAAAAAGCTCGAGAATATTTACAGAAAGCAGTAAGCCTGGATACTTCTAAACCAGAAGCTTTTAATCTATTAGGAGTGATTTTTGAAATGCAGGATAAATTAAAGGAAGCACAGAAAGAGTATCGAGCAGCTCTGGCTTTAGATCCATCCTATAAACCGGCCCGGGATAATTTGGATAGGACTACCCAGTTTGAGTATCAGAAAAGAGATATTAATTTAGGTGAGGTAGATGAAGAGGAAGATGAGACAGAGGAGGCATAATAATGTATATTTTAGTGATTGGCTGTGGGAGAACCGGTTCTTCCATAGCTAATTTACTTTCTAAAGAAGGACAAAATGTAGTTGTAGTGGATAAGGATAGTGAAGCTTTTGATAGATTATCAGCTGAGTTTACTGGTTTTACAATTGTAGGTGATGCGACTGAGATTGAAGTTTTAACAGAGGCTAAACTGGATAAGACTGATGCAGCTGTAATTACTACTAATGATGATAATGTGAATGCAATGATAGCCCAGATAGCTAGTGAGTTATATGATGTTCCTAAAGTGTTTGTTAGAGTAATAGATCCTAGTAAAGAAGTTATTTATGAAGATACAGATATAATTGAAATGAGTCCAACCAATCTACTGGTGACTGAATTCAAGGATAAAATTATTAGTTGATAAGGAGAGGTTAGGCATGAGAATTATCATAGTTGGAGGAGGAAAGGTTGTTTACCATTTAACTAAAAATTTTACTGCTAAAGGCTATGAAGTAGCTATTATCAACAAAGATAAAGATTACTGTAAGATGTTGGCTCGTGAGACTAATAGTCTTGCAATCTGTGGTGATGGTTCTAAGCCTGAGTATCTAGCCCAGGCAGAAGCTAGAAAAACAGATGCTGTTTTAGCTTTGACCGGTAGCGACCCGGATAATCTCTTTATTTGTCAATTAGCTCAGAAAGAATTTGGAATTCCGCAGACCTTTTCTGTAGTCAATAATCCTGATAATGAAGAGATATTTAAGAGTTTAGGGGTAGAAACGATCTTTAATACGACAAAATTGATCTCTTTGTTGATCGAACAGCGGGTAGAGATATCAGATGTAAATAATTTATTATCTATTGAAGAGGGTAGAATTAGTATTTCCCAGGTTGTTTTAAAATCTACTTCACCTGTATTGGGGAAGACAGTACGGGAGTTAGATCTACCGCATGATATTGTATTTGGCTGTGTAATTAGAGAAGAGAATGTATTGATTCCTCATGGAGATACTAAATTACTGGAAGGGGATAAAGTTTTAATTATTACTTTACCTGAAAAACAAGGACAGGCGTTTTCAGTTCTGTCGGGTGAATAGGAGGGGTGATAAATGAGATATAAAGAGATGATTATTCAGAGATATAAATTACTTTTAAAATATATAGGGATTTTGACTATAGGTATTGGAGTTATTTTATTATTACCTCTTCTAGTGCTGCCGTTCTATCCTCAGAATATAATGTATAGTACTTCATTTTTGATTCCCAGTTTCTTATATATGATTCTGGGAGGTGTAATCTGGAAACTGATTCAATCTGAAAATAATTTTACTCTATCGTTAAAAGAGGGAGGAATTATTGTTTTAGCTTCCTGGATATTAGCAATTATAGCTTCTGCTTTGCCTTTTATTATAGCAGGTAAATTAAACTTTACTCAGGCTGTTTTTGAGGCTACTAGCGGTTGGACTACAACCGGCTTATCTGTAGTTAATGAAGCTAAGACTCCTAATATTTTTCTCTTATGGCGGAGTATTATGCAGTTCTTTGGCGGAGCTGGTTTGATAGTTGTTATGTTATCCTCCATTCTTCACCCTTATGGGTTTGGGTTATATAATGCTGAGGGGAGAAGTGATCAATTGTTGCCCCATGTAAAACAGTCTGCCAAAGCAATTATGTTGATTTATTCTGGTTATACCATTGGCGGTATTATTCTGTATATCTTAGCTGGAATGGGAGTATTTGATGCAGTTAACCATTCAATAGCAGCTTTATCTACAGGTGGATTTTCTACTAGACAGGCTAGTATTGGTTACTGGAATAGTATTTCTGTAGAAATAGTAACCTGGGTTTTAATGTTATTGGGAACTACTAATTTTGCGACTCATTTTGCTTTGTTAAAAGGAAAGTTTAAGATCTTCTTTAAGAATGGTGAAGTGAGGCTGTTAGGAGTATTAATTGCTGTCTTCACTCCACTTATTAGTTACTTTACTTTAACAGAGCTGTATAATTATCTACCTGATTTATTAAGAAGAGGGATCTTTGAAACTATAACTGCTATTTCAACAACTGGATTTTCACTTGATACTTTCAACAATTGGAATTCCTTCGGAATGTTAAGTATGATTTTATTAATGTTAATTGGTGGCGGAACCGGTTCTACAGCCGGAGGAATCAAACTTTATAGGATATATCTTATGTTCAAGTCATTAATTTGGCAGTTTGAGGGGTATTTTTTGCCCCAGAATGCTGTAAGAGAAAATTATATTTGGCGTGGAGAAACAAAATTGTATATAAAATTGGAGTACATTCGCGAAACTGCTAACTATATTTATCTATATATGGGGACATACTTTATTGGAGTATTTATATATTTAGCTTACGGTTATGATTTGACTAATTCCATGTTTGAATTTGCTTCTGCTTTAGGAACAGTTGGATTGTCAATTGGAATTACAGCTGCTGATGCACCGACAGGAATTTTATGGCTAGAGACAGTTGGAATGTTTTTAGGTAGACTAGAGTTTTTAGTTATCTTCTTTGCAGTAGCAAAGATAATTAAGGACCTTAAATTTAATTTAGAGAATAAATAATATTAGTCCTGTATCTTAAAAGATACAGGATTTAATGCACTCTATTAAACATTTCTTCTCCCCATCTAGTAATTAAATAAGATGTTGTTAGTGCAAACAGTAGATTATCTATAAAAAGCACTAGATTACTTGTAAGATCATGAGGAGTTAATTGAGCTCCGATATTATAAAGAAAACTATATATTCCAATATACATTCTATTATTTGTAATTATGATACTACTCTGACCTGAAAGATATACTTTTGCTGACAAGTTGCAGGGATAAAGTAATTAATCTAGAAATATACAATCTGGGATTAATCTATAGTAGAAAGGAGAAGACTAATGAAGAAAGAATTTTTAACAGCAATTAATTGTATGGACGGTAGAGTTCAAGAACCAGTAATTCAATGGCTCCAAGAAGAGTATCGCAAAGAATATGTTGATATGATTACCGAGCCCGGTCCAAATCTTATTTTAGCTGAAGGCCAGCCGAAATCCAATGTAGAATCAATCAAGAGCAGAGTTGAAATTTCAGTTAATAAGCATGGTTCTGATTTAGTAGCAGTAGTTGGTCACTATGACTGTGCCGGCAATCCAGCTGGTAAAGAGAAGCAGTTAGAAGATATCAAGTCTGCTGTAGATAAAGTGAAAGACTGGGATTTAGATGCTGAAGTTATCGGCCTCTGGGTTGATAAAGAATGGAAGGT
Source organism: Acetohalobium arabaticum DSM 5501 (assembly GCF_000144695.1). GTDB lineage: Bacteria > Bacillota > Halanaerobiia > Halobacteroidales > Acetohalobiaceae > Acetohalobium > Acetohalobium arabaticum. The sequence continues at coordinate 1,454,715 of NC_014378.1, read as the reverse complement.
TGAGAGGGTAGAATTGTAAATAAAGATTATCAAAAATTTGGTTTTAAACACGTCAATCAGATAATTTTGCATAATTATTGTTGATATCTTGCAACAAGCGACTTTAAAGCAGCCCCAAAAAAGAGAATGATCATTATATAAGCTAACATTTTAAAATGTAGTCATAAGATTAATTTATTGCTAATTGATAGGGCTGATTTTTGGAGCGTTTGCAAGATATCAACTATACACTGCAACAAATATATCAATCCTTAATCTTATAGCCAATCTTAAATAGATATGTAACCAACGTTAAAAGAACTACAAATGCTCCACTGATAATTGTCAGAGAAAATAGATAATTAACATCTGATTGGCCGATGAATGAATAACGGACTAAATCAACCATATAGACAACAGGATTAAAGAGAGAAATCTTACTCCAGATTCCCGGTAGTGACTCAACAGAATAGAAAACACCGCTTAAGAAGGTTAAAGGTGTAATAAAGAAATTAGAAAAAATTGAAACATGGTCGAATTTTTCTGCCCAGAGTCCAGCTACGATTCCTAATAGAGAAAAGACGCCAGCAACTATTGTACCTGCCAATAATAGAAGTAATGGATGAGCAACTGTTCCACCGTAAAATAGGATTGAAACTAGATAGATAGCTATTCCCACAGCTAGACCTCTAGCAATTCCACCGATCATTAAGCCTAAACTTAACTCTATATGTGAAAAAGGAGCCAGTAATAATTCAATAATTGTTCCCTGATATTTAGAGATTACTAATGAAGATGAGGTATTAGCAAAAGAGTTTTGAATAATTCCCATAATTATTAATCCCGGAATAATGAATTTAATATAGGGTACAGAATAATTAGCTACTTCTTTACTTTTAAAGGAGTAAGAGAATATTATTAAGTAAAGAGTAGTAGAAATTAAAGGTGCAAAAATAGTCTGGATTGAGACTTTGATAAACCGCATTACTTCTTTTTTAACTAAAGTATAGAATGATATGTAATTAATTGTCCTTCCCTCCTAAATTCGTTAATTTCAAGAATACATCTTCTAGTTTGGCACTGGAAATATCTATATCCTTAATTTGTATCTCAGATTTATAAAGCTGGCGTATGAAATCTTCTATTTCTTTTTTGCTTAATTCAAAGGTTATCTTTCCTACCTCTTCATTAATTTCAACTTTATAGTTAGAAAAGGCTTTAGGGAGCTGATTTATCTCTTCTTTCAGTTTGATTTCGACTAATTTTTTATCTATAGAGTTAATTAGCTTTTCCTTAGTATCTACGGCCACTATATGTCCTTGATCCATAATGGCTATTCTATCACAGAGTGCTTCTGCTTCTTTAAGATAATGAGTAGTTAGAATAATAGTCTTTCCTTCATTATTTAACTGTCGAATATAATTCCAGAGGTTATTTCTGAGTTCAACATCGACGCCAGCAGTAGGTTCATCCAGTACAATTATATCTGGATCATGGATTAAAGCCTTGGCAATAAGTAATCTGCGTTTCATTCCACCGGATAGATTGCGGGCATAAGCATTTGCCTTATCATGTAAGTCCATAGCAGTTAATATTTCATTTATTTTTTCATCATTATCCTGAATACCGAAGTATCCTGACTGTAACTTTAAAGTTTCCTTGGGATTAAAGTAAGGGTCAATAATAAGCTCTTGAGGTACAATTCCTAATGAACGCTTTGCCTGGCAATGATTTTTATCAATATCAGTCCCTAAAATACTTACCTGACCAGAATCCTTATCTGCTAAACCGCCTAAAATCTTAATTAACGTACTTTTACCAGCGCCGTTTGGACCTAAGAGTCCAAAGAATTCTCCTTTTTCAATTTTTAAATTAATGTCAGTTAGTGCTTGTAGATCACCATAACTTTTGTTGAGGTCTTGAATTTTAATAGCTGCAGACATAGTAGACTCCTTTCTAATTTTTTTCAATACAGGAATTATTATAGTACTTTCGTTATTAATAATCAAATTTTAATCTATTAAAGTTTTTTTTGTTATATTAAAATAGATAATGAGAATAATATAAGTTTAATTAAGATAAATACTGACTTTTGGATTAGGAGCTCGGATAGAGTGGGGGATATTCAGGGAAGAGTACAGGATGGTTAGTTAATATTCCAAATAGTAATATCTTCAAGAATTCTTTATTCAATTTTACATTTAATTTCAGTAAAGAAATTCGAGCAGGAAAATGATGTGGAAGAAGATAATAATTTAAATTAATTCTTTTTTTGAGAGAATATATAGAATTACAAAACCGACTACTATAAATAAAATAGTCAGAACTGTCTGCAGTGTAAGACTCATTCTTTTACCTCCTGATAATTTTTTTGTTATAGTGTACACTAATATTTGATAAAGGGGGAAAAGTGATGTCTGGAGCAATTATATTTGAGATAATAATTCAGACCTTCTTAGCATTCTTTGCTATTTTATTTTATACTCGTATTTTAGGTAAGCAGCAGATTGGTGAATTAAGCTTTCATGATTATGTTAATGGAATCACCTTTGGTTCTATTGCTGCTACTATGACTACGGATTTTAATCAACGTACCTGGCATTATTTATTAGGATTAACTCTATTTGCTGCTTTGACTTTTTTGATGCAGTTAATTGTTGTTAGAAGCCGTAAAGCTCGAAAGGTTATTGAAGGTGAACCAATAGTCTTGATTCATAATGGTAAGATTTTAGAGAAAAATATGAAAACAGCCCGCTTTAATTTACAGGAATTGACTTCTCATCTGCGGCAAAAGGATATTTTTGATCTAAAACAGGTGGAATATGCTATTTTAGAGCCTAATGGAAATATCAGTGTAATGCCTAAGCCAGAACATAAATCAGTTACAGTTAAAGATATGGGATTAAGCGTTTCGCCAGAAGCAGTTCCAACAGCAGTGATTACTGATGGGAAACTCTTACTTCCTAATCTTAAACAGCATGGTCTAAGTAAGACTTGGATAAAAGAACAGTTGAAAGCTTATGGAATTGAGAAGATTGAAGAGGTATTCATGGCTGCCTATGACCCAGTCAAAGAAGAATTATATATTGATCTCTATGAAGATAATTTAGGCAAAAATACAGTTGATATGAGTGAAGAGTATAATACTAAGGATCCAGAATGATCCTTAGTATTATTATTACTTAGTTTCGATCTAAGTCTCCAATGTCAGTTAATTCTTGGCTGATTTCTATTAATTCTTTAGCCTTTTCACGCTGATGATCGATTGTCATCCATCCGAATAAAGCCGGCATGCTCTGTGGAGGCGGTGCTCCTTTTTCATGTTCAGGGTCATGATTAATATCTTTATCAACCATTTAAAATCCTCCTTATATTTTTTTATAGTATAACCTGATATCTTCTTTGTAATTCTAGTCTAGAGTGATATAATTAATAATGGTAAATAAAATTTTTAATAAAGGAGGAAGATTATAGGTGGCTCAGCAGAATGTACTGCTTCTAGTCAGTTTAGTCGGAGAAATTTTACTAAAAAATGGTGCTGAAACCTATCGAGTTGAAGAAACAGTAAGAAAGATAGGCGCTGTCTATGATTTTGTAAAAACAGAGGTATTTGCTCTGCCGACCGGCTTATTTATATCTTTAGAAGATAAAGATGGCCAAAGCTGGACGCGGATAAAGAGAATTAAACACCAGACTACTGACCTACAGAAGGTATCTATGGTTAATGATCTTTCCCGCCAGATTACAACCGGTCAAATTGAAACAAATCAAGCCTTAATGGAAATGAAAAAGATTAGCAATCATCAAGATAGTTATTCAGCTGTTATTTCCTATTTATCTGCTGGAGTTGGGAGTTTAACCTTTTCCTATCTAGTTTATGGTTTGAGATTGGAATTAATTCCAGCCTTTATTGGAGCTTTAGTATTAGAAACTTGGATGCGCAGGAATAATATCAATAACTTTGTAGCTGAAGTAGTAAGCGGATTAATAGCTGCTACAGTAGGAATAGTTAGTAATTATTTTTATCCTGTTTTAGACCATAATTTGATTATTTTAGGAATTATAATCATTCTTGTTCCTGGCGTATCAGTTACAAATGCAGCTCGCGATATTATTGCAGGAGATTCTTTATCGGGAGTTGTTCGGGGTATGAATGCTTTACTGACAGCATTAGCTATAGCTTTAGGGGTAGCATCAATTTTAGGAATTAAGATAATATTAATATAGATGAGGTGGATAGCATGGTATTAGATATTTTAGCTGTTTTTTTAGCTACGATTGCTTTTGGAATTATCTTCAAACTGCCAAAAAGGGCTTTATTTAATAGTGGATTGGCTGGAGTATTAGGCTGGGGAGGCTATAATTTAGCCTTTGAGTTTACTCATAATCAGATCTTTGCCAGCTTCTTAGGGGTAGTTGTAATTACAATTATAGCAGAGATAAGTGCTAGATTACTTAAGGAACCAGCAACTTTATTTATAGTCTCAGGAATTATTCCCTTAGTGCCGGGAAGTCAGGCTTACTTTACTATGTTGAATCTAATCGAAAAAGATTATCAGGCAGGTTTTGCAACAGGAGTAGAGACATTTTTAATTGCTGGAGCCATTTCAGCCGGGATTATCTTTGTTGGAGTTTTGGCTAGACTGCAGACTGATGAATCTAATCTTCAGTAATCCTTCCTTCTTGGCTTCTTTCCTAGATACTTTCTTTTATTTATCCTTAAGTTTTAATTTAATTTTCGGTAAAGTAAAATTATATTGATATAATGTTGCAGTTTAGAGTTGATATCTTGCAAACGCTCCAAAAATCAGCCCAATCAATTAGTAATAAATTAATTTTATAGCTACATTTAAAATTATAGCTTATATGGTGATTATTCTCTATTTTGGGGCTGCTTTAAAGTCGCTTGTTGCAAGATATCAACTAATTGTGCAAAATTATCTGAGGAAGCGTTTAAAACCAGATTAATGAAATTTCTGTGCTACAAATAGTCAATATGTGTCCAGAGCGACTCTTAAAACTGACCCGGAGTCATGGACGACGGAGGGGCAGTTTTTGACAGTGAGCAAAACAGGACGTTGAGCGAACGGCAAGCGGCGGATACATATTGACTATCACTGCAATATCTTGAAAGTGCAACATTATATCAATTATGCTTTGAAGAAATTATCTAAAAATATTTTTGCTAAGATTAAGCTGATTAATGAATAATCTGATTTTATAAAAATAATATATTTTTAGAACTAGTCTTGATAATAATGAGTTTGGGACAGCAGGTTGTAAGAAGGAAGGAGATAATTATGAAGTCTAAAGAAGAGATTATCGAACTTTATGAAGAACATCTTAATCCTGGTTTAGCTCGAATATTTAAGTTTATGGGTTTGAATAGTATTGAAGTTGAAGCAGAAGGAGTAAAAGTAAAAAACAGCAGTGGTGAAGAATATCTTGACTGCATAGGAGGATACGGCAGCTTAAATTTTGGGCATCGTCCGTCAGAGATAATTACTGCACTACAGCAGCAGTTAGAGAAGATGCCGCTGTCAAGTAAGCTCTTGTTTAACCGCCAGCAGGCAGAATTTGCAGCCAAGCTGGCTGAAGTAACTCCTGGTAATCTTAAGTATTCCTTTATCTGTAATAGCGGGACTGAAGCAGTAGAAGGTGCTCTAAAACTGGCCCGATTATATACCGGTAGATCAGAGATTATTTCTACTATTAACTCTTTTCATGGTAAAAGTATGGGAGCTTTGAGTGCTACAGGAAAGAAAGAATATAAGGCTCCTTTTCAGCCTCTAGTACCGGGATTTAAGCATGTGCCGTTTGGAGATATAGAAGCATTAACTGAAGCCGTTACTTCTGAGACAGCAGCAGTAATTGTAGAACCAATTCAGGGCGAAGGCGGGATTGTACTCCCTCCCAAAGGTTACTTAACTGAGGTGCGAAGGCTCTGCAACGAAAAAGAAGTAGTGATGATTGTGGATGAGATTCAGACAGGTTTAGGTAGAACCGGTACTAACTTTGCGGTTGAGTTTGAAGAGGTAGTGCCTGATATTATGACTTTAGCTAAGTCTTTAGGCGGTGGAGTAATGCCGCTAGGAGCCTTGATTGCTAAACCAAAGCTGTGGGAACCTTTATGTGAAGCACCTATGTTACATACTTCTACTTTCGGCGGCAATCCTTTAGCAGCAGCTGCAGGTAAGAAGGCTTTAGAGATTCTTGAGCAGGATGAGTTAGCCTTGAGAGCAAGACAGAGGGGGAACAGCTTATTAACTGAATTAAATAAGTTACAGATTGAGTATCCAGACCTAATCAAAGAAGTACGGGGCAGGGGCTTAATGATTGGAATTGAACTTACAACAGAAGGTATCGGCGGAATGTTGATTTCTGAGTTGACTAAACGGAATCTGTTAGCTGCTTATACTCTTAATTCTCCGCAGGTGATTAGAGTGGAACCACCGTTAATTATTACTGAAAAAGAAGTAACCAAAGTAGTAGAAGTTTTTTCTGCTGCTTTTAAAGAAGTGGCTGCGATGAATTCTCAAGAGAAAAGTATAGGTTAGGAGGATAAATATGCCTGATGTAGAGAATTCAATTTTAATTGATGGTGAGATAGGTGAAGTTTATGAAGTTGCTAAAGATATGGAGAGTTATCCTCGATTTATGGAAAATGTAGTTGAGGTTAAAGTAGTTAAAGAAGGAGAAAATACTACAATCACCTCCTGGGTAGCTGAAGTGGATGGCAAGAGACTGGCCTGGAAGGAAAGAGATATCTTTGATCCAGAGAATAAACATATTTTTTATGAATTAGTTGAAGGAGATCTTAAAAAGTTTAGTGGCGAATGGAAGTTTGAAGAGAAGAATAGAGGAACACAACTGCGGTTAACTGTTGATTTTGAATTCGGTATTTCTATGCTTTCTTCGGTAGTTAACCCAATTTTGAAGAAGAAAGTTATGTCTAATTCTCAGGCTATGTTGGAGGCAATTAAAGAAGAAGTAGAGGCCTAGTTATAGAAGTTAAGTACTAGAAAACCAGATGGGCTTGCTCTCTGGATGAATAGTGCCCAATTTTAAAGTGATTCAATATTACTTTAAAATTCCCAAATAATTTCAGCTCCTATAATATCAGCTATTTCCTTAACTTCTTTATACTTAATAGTTCCTCTTGTTAGTTTGTTACTTAAATTTTGAACACTATCATTACGATTATATTTTTCATTTAAAGCCTTAATTAAATCTGTCATAGTCCAACCTGTTCTAGCAAGATAGGATTTAATTTCTTGTTTAATAGTCAACATCATCACTCCTTTTGTTTTTCAAATATATTATACTATAAAATTTAAAAGTTGTCAAATTAATTTAAAAATATACTTTAATTTTTAATATAAATAGTATATAATTAAACTAAAAAGTATAAAAGAGGTGAGATTATGATTAAGAGATTTGTTCCTACTAAAAAAGGATATAAAACTAGAATTTATCCTAACCAAGAGCAAAAAGAGTTAATTAATAAAACAATAGGCTCTTGTAGATGGGTATATAATTATTTTCTAGAAAAGGCTAAAATTAATGGGTATGAATCGAAAACTAAATATATAAAACAACTACCTCAATTAAAAAATGAACACGTCTGGCTTAAAGAAGTAGATAGTATTGCTTTACAACAGGCAGTTCGGGATTTAGACCAAGCATTTCAAAACTTTTTTGATGGTAAACAAAACTATCCTCAATTTAAAAGTAAAAAACATTCTAGATTATCATACCGTACTCAATATTTTAAACGAAGTAGTGGTACTGAAAGTATTGAAATCCAAAATAATAAAATCAAACTACCTAAATTGAGTTGGATTGAATTTAATAAACACCAAGAAGTTAAAGGAAATATACTTAATGTAACTGTATCTAAAGAAATTGATAAATACTACATATCCATAAATTTAAAAGATGTAATAGTAACTGAAGTTAACTATAATCAAGGAGAAATTGGCATTGATTTAGGAATTAAGGACTTTGCTATTACCTCTGATAGTGAAAAAATAGAAAATCCACGCCACTTACAGAAATATCAAGATAAATTAGTTAGGTTACAGAAAAAACTAGCTCGTAAAGAAGAAGGTTCTAATAACTGGCAAAAGGTTAAACAAAAAATAGTCAAACTTCATAGAAAAATTAAAAATGTTCGTAAAGATTTCCTTCATAAATTAAGCACTCGGTTAGTTAAGGAGAACCAACTTATCGCAATCGAGAACTTAAACATTAAAGGAATGCTTAAAAATTCAAAATTGGCTAAACATATTCAAGATGTTTCCTGGTCAAAATTTGTAAATATGTTAGAGTATAAAGGTAAATGGTACAATTGTATAGTTGAAAAAGTAAACAATTTCTTTCCTAGTAGTCAAACTTGTTCAGAATGTGGTAAAAAGAATCCAAAGGTTAAAGATTTAAGTGTTCGCAATTGGGTATGTAAATGTGGAGCAACTCATGATCGAGACTTAAATGCAAGTTTAAATATATTAAAACAAGCCAAAAAACAATTAGCTGATTAATTTTGTTACCGTTCGGGCTAACGGAAATTCAAGCCCCTGGAGAGGTCATAAGACCAAATTTAACTTGGCAAACCTCGAAGAATGGGGAAACCTGGCGGGCTTGCCCCCAGGTGCGTCATGATTTAATTCTTATTGGCATAGACTGTTAGTAGGAGCAACTAAAGGGGAAGATAGTATGGCAGTAGCTAAATTAAAAAAGCTCAAGAATAAACTGACATCATCAACTTCAAAATTGGCGATTATTTATGGCGGTAATGAACTGGGGGTTCAGCTGGCTGAGCAATTGACTAAATTAGAGCGTGATGTAGTAATTATCGATGAGGACCCTCAGCAATTAAAACAGATTCAAGAAAAGATAGATGTAATGACTTTGGCCGGCAGTGGGGTGGATATTGAAAGATTAAAACAGGTTGGTATTAATCGAACTGAATTGATGTTAGCTGTATCTGATAATGATGAAAAGAATGTATTAACCTCCATTTATGCTAACCGATTAGGAGTAGAACAGATTATAACTAAAGTTGATGATTATGATTATTTGACAGATAATAATTCACTACTTAATGATGAGTTAGGAATTGATTTAATAGTTAATCCGTGTCGGATTGTAGTAGACCAGATTACTAATTTGATTAGGCCTACAATGAAGACAGGAATTGAAAGTTTTATTAGCGGAAAAATCAAACTGTCAGAAATGACAGTTACTCACCGCAGTCCTTTAGCCTTCAACCGCCTCAGTGAAATAGATTTACCTACAAATTCGCTAGTGATCTGTATTCTACGCCGCAATCGCCTATTTATTCCTGATGGAGACCACAAAATTTATCCTGGTGATACTGTCTATATTTTAGGGAAGAAAGGTTTACGGACAAGATTAGGTCAGTTCTTAAATAAGTCCCAGCGTAAAAAAGAAAAGGTAGTTCTGGCCGGCGGTAGTAATATAAGTTATCAGTTGACTAAAATTCTGAATCAGAAAAGAACTGTATTAACTTTAATTGAAGAGAATAGAACCTGTTGTGAAGAATTGGCTGAGGAAATATCTGATATTTTAGTTTTAAATGGTAGACCGACAAATATTGATCTCTTAAAAGAAGAAGGGATAGATCAGGCAGATATCTTTGTTGCTGCTGGAAATGAGGATGAGAAGAATCTGTTGACTGGATTAGTGGCTAAAAAATTAGGGGCCAAGAAAGTAATTACCATTGTAAATAGCTTGGAGTATAGTTATTTCAGTGAGATTGTAAATGTTGATACAATTCTTACTCCCCAGATTCTAGTATTAGAGAAGATGCTGGATTTTTTACATCAAGGTCAGGTGGATACAGAAACAATTCTTGATGGACAGATGCATTTATTAAAGACTGATGTTCCCAAACGGATAGCCAATAAGCAGGTTAAAGTAAAGGATTTAAATAAGTCTTCAGATTTAATAGTTGGTATAGTTAATAGAGAGGAAAAGTTGATTATTCCAGATGGAGGATTGGAATTAAAACAGAATGATCAACTGTTGGTCTTTACGCTGGCAGCCAAGAGTAATATAAAGCAGGAACTCTTTAGTAGTTTTTAAGGAGCGGTTAGTATGAGATTAAAGATAATCTTTAATATTTTAGGTAAGTTATTGATTTTTGTTGGTTTAGCTATGTTGCTGCCTCTGGCAGTAGCATTATTTTATAAAGAAGTCGATGGACTTTCTTTTTTAGTATCTATGGGGCTTACAATAAGTGTAGGGAAGATAATGCAAAAATTTTCCTATTCACAACAGGAAATCAGACATCGGGAAGGCTTTGCTATAGTAACTCTAGGTTGGATTTTAATTTCGCTTTTTGGAGCAATTCCTTTTATGTTATCAGGAGTTTTTGATAATTTTGTAAATGCTTTTTTTGAAAGTGTTAGCGGGTTTACTACTACCGGAGCAACAGTTATTCTTTCTCTAGAGAGTTTATCCCACAGTATTCTCTTTTGGAGAAGCTTAAGCCACTGGCTAGGCGGTATGGGAATTATTGTAATGTCAATTGCTATTCTACCTGAATTAGCTGGTTCGATGCAGTTATTTAAAGCAGAAGCCCCAGGACCTGTTAATGATAGATTGAGACCGAGAATTAAAGAGACAGCTAAGACATTATGGGTTATCTATATTCTATTAACTATTCTGCAGATGATTCTTCTATTTTTCAATGATATGTCATTTTTTGATGCAGTTCTTCATTCCTTTGGAACAATGTCTACTGGAGGATTTTCATCCCGTACTTTAAGTGTTAAAGCCTATGATAGTTTAATTATTGAAGGGATTATGGTTTTTTTTATGTTTTTAGCCGGCACGAATTTTACTTTGCATTATCAGGCTTTGCGAGGAAATATTAAGGCTTTATTTAACAATAAAGAATTTCGGTTTTATCTATTTTTAGTAACTACAGCTATTCTGTTAATTACTGTTAATCTGCGTCTACAGGTTTATAAAGGCTGGCTTCAATCTATTAGGTATGCTGCCTTTCAGACATTATCGATTATCAGTACAGCCGGATTTGCTACTGTTGATTATGATATCTGGCCTCCGTTTGCCCGTGGAATCTTACTTGTTTTAATGTTTATCGGCGGCTGTGCCGGTTCAACAGCTGGTGGAATTAAGATTATTAGAATTTATGCTCTAATGAAGAAAGGATTCCAGGAATTATATAAATTAATCCATCCCCGGGCGGTAACTTCTTTAAAAATAGGAAATCGTGCTGTATCAGAAGAAGTTTCAACCAGTATTCTTGGTTTCTTCTTTCTATATATTATAGTTTTTGTAGTAGCAGCAATTACTTTAACTTCCTTTGGTATTGATTTAATCAGTTCAATTTCAGCTGTAGCTGCAACTCTAGGCAATATTGGGCCGGGATTGGGATTAATTGGTCCTTTAAATACCTACGTGCCGCTGCCGATTGTAGGAAAATTATTATTATCTTTCTGTATGTTATTAGGAAGATTGGAAATTTATACGGTATTAGTATTTATGCTAGCCGGTTTTTGGCGTAGATAAAGTATTAAGTCGAAATATATTCTAATTTTACATCTAGTGAAAATAATGTTATAATGAAGAAGTAACTTAGCAATCAAGTTAGCTCTGCAGGCCTACTGATTAAAGTAGGTTTTTCTTAATCTTAGTTTAAATTAGTAATTTTTTTAAATGTTAAGAAGGAAAAAGTTTAGGGCTATAGAATTTTATTTAATGTAAGTTAGTTTATGTTTTAGATGAATAATCTAATAAATAAGTGTTAAAAGTAGCTTCATTGGGAATAATACTTATCAGTACTGTAATTATAAAAATATCTAGTTGAAGGGTGATAATCAAATATGTCTACAACAAGTGCAATTAAGGCGGTAGTAAAGGGAAGAGTGCAAGGTGTAGGGTATAGGGCTTTTACACATCAAAAGGCAACAAAGTTAGGTCTTAGAGGTTATGTTAGAAGTTCTGATGGAAATGAAGTTGAAGTAATTGCTGAAGGAGAGAAGGAATCGCTAGAGGAATTAGTGGATTTATTAGAGACCGGTCCTACCCGGGCAGAAATAAATGAAGTTAAGTGGGAATGGATTGATGCTACTGATGATTATATTAGATTTGCTATTAAGTATTAATGTAGGTAAGGGTGCAGGAGGAGTTACAAATGAATATCGCCAATAGATTAACTCTAAGCAGAATATTGATAATTCCGGTCTTTTTATATATCTTTTTTGTTCAATTTAAATACCATTTATTGCTTGCTGGGGTTATATTTTTTTTGTCAGGATTAACTGATCTGCTTGATGGATATATAGCTAGAACATATGACCAAGTTTCAAATTTAGGTAGATTGCTGGATCCATTGGCTGATAAATTGACTATGATTACTGTTTTTATAGCTCTAGCTGTTAATCAATTAATTCCCATTTGGATTCTATTAGTAGTAATTTGTCGGGAAGTAATTATTTTATCAGGGGCTGTTTTAGTCTATTTAAATGGGGTTGATATTATTAACCCTAGTAAAGTTGGCAAGTATGCTACTTTATTTCTCTACATAACTGCTTTTTCTTATATAGTTAAATGGGAGTTTTTCCAATACTTTGTGCTTTTAGCTATTCCTTTGACTATAGTTTCCGGGATTGATTACTGCATAAAAGCTTATAGTACTTTTATTAATGGATAGACAGTAGTCTATCCATTTTGTATTACAAAAAGTGGGAAAACTGCAGAAATATGCAGGTGATTTATGGTAAGTGAAGAAAATAATATAATAGAAAAGTAATATTTTTTGGAGGTGCAAGAATGTCAGAGGCTTATAATTTAACAAGGTTAATGACAATTTCTGATATGGCTTATAAAATTTTAAAAGATCGAGAGGGGTCTATGCATTATAAAGAACTCTTTAAAGAAATTAGTGAAGTAAAGAAGATTGAAAATCCTAGTTCTGTTCAGTCCTGTATCTATTCGGAAGATAAATTCATTAGAATGGGAGATGGCTACTGGGGCTTGACAGAATGGTTATTGAACGGTTTAAGTTTTGTATATTCTATAAAACCGCTTGAGTATCAGCGCCAAACTCTCAACATTGATTTTGATCATGAATTATATTTTCCTTATTACATTCAGCATGATGAAATTAATATTGAGTTTAGAAACCGTAAATATAGGGGAATACGTAAGGATAAACAGACTTTTGCTCTGGAAGAATTTTATAATAAGGAACAGGTATATCCTAAAAACAAACTGATTATTAAGATTTTGGATGTTAATGATTTTGATTATAAAATAGTAGATTTAAAGCGGAAAGATGAAGAATTGGAATTAGATGGTCTAAATCAGCGTATTGCCGATTTGGCTTTTGAAGTTTTAAAAGAAAAACGAGGAATTATGAGTACTACTAGAATATTAAAACATATTCTTATTAAAATTCTAAAGACTGAAGGTATAGAAGGTGAATTTAATTTAGGTCCCTTGATGTCTTTATCTGAGATTTTAAGTTCTGATGAACGATTTAACAAACGATTATCTGGAATGTTTGCCCTTAATATTTAGTTTTTAAGCAGGATTTTTCTTTTTAATATTGAAGGGAATCCATTACTTATTTGACTTCTGAATTTTAACTGACTAACTAAATATTTAGTTAGTCAGTTAATTTATACTTAAATTATTTTTGAATAATTACATTACTGGCTTTGATAGCTGCTGTAACTTCATCACCTACTTCTAAGTTCAATCTTTCTACAGAATTAGTAGTAATTGTAGAACAGACTTCTTGTCCTCCTATATTCAGAATAATTTCTGAAGAAACATCATCTGACTTGATATCTTTAATGCTGCCTGTTAATCGATTTCGCGCACTTAAACTCATATTATATTTCCCCCTTCTATTGCTTATAATAAGTAAATAGTAGTATTCTTATACATTAATGAATTAAACTAAATAAAACTAAAAGAAGATTAATTTAAAACTTTTGGTTTTATTTTTAATTTTAAGCAGGAAATAATCTAATTAGTCTGGAAAGGATATTATACGCGTTAAGTTAATTAAGGAGATGGTGGAAGATTGGAACCCAAAGTAAAGCTGTGGCTTGAAGTAGATGGAGAAGCAGTATTTGGAACAGGAAGATTGAAGCTATTAAAATATATTGATTCTCTAGGTTCTATCAATAAAGCAGCTAATAAATTAAATATGTCTTATCGGGCTGCTTGGGGTAAGATTAAAGCCAGTGAAGAAAGATTAGGTATTAAATTAATAGAAACTCAGGTTGGGGGGGCTAAGGGAGGAGGAACTCAATTAACTCCTAAGGCTAAGGAAATGCTGATTAAATACCAGAGATATGAAAGTGAAGTAAACAAGCAAGCTCAAAAGATATATGAAGATATATTAGCTGATCTTTTTTAGTGTTTATTTATCATCGTTATGTTAAAATAAGCATAAAGGTGGTGATGAATATTAGAATTTGAGACATAAATTATCTTGGAGGTGATAATGGTCGGAAGGAAAAAGTAGGTCTTGAAGAGTTAAGTAGGGGAAGGGGAAATTTATTTTTAAATTCATTATGCTTTACCAAACATAACAAAAAGAGGGAGCTGAAATTAATGTTAAAGAAAAGATTGTCGATAGTACTGATAATGTTAGTAGCTTTGATGGCTGTTAGTCAAGTAGGAGCTGCAATTAATCCAGAAGAAGTTAAAGGTGAAATAACTGTTTTTCATGCTGGATCTTTAGCGATTCCTTTTAAGCAGGTAGAAGAAGCTTTTGAAGCAAAGTATCCGCAGGCTGATGTGGTTAGAGAGGCAGCTGGAAGTAGAACTACTGTCCGTAAAGTAACTGATTTAGGTAGAAAAGCAGATGTTGTAGGTTCAGCCGACTATACAGTAATTGAAAAATTGATGATGCCTGAGTTTGCTAACTGGAGAGCTAACTTTGCAACTAATGAAATGGCTATTATGTATACTCCTCATTCTAAGTATGCTGATAAGATTAATGCTGATAATTGGTATAAAATTCTATTGAAAGATGATGTATCCTATGCTCATTCCAATCCTAATGCTGACCCATGTGGCTATCGTAGTCAGTTAGTTTGGAAATTAGCTGAGAAATATTATAATGAGCCTGGCTTATATGATGAGTTAGATGTTGGTTGTCCTGCTAAAAATGTGAGGCCTAAAGAGACAGATTTAATTGCTATGTTAGAATCAGGAGAAATAGATTATCTCTTTATCTATCGTTCTGTAGCGAAACAACATGATATGCCGTTTGTGATTTTACCAGAAAAGATTAGTCTTAAGACAAATAAATATTCTGATTTCTATAGTACAGTAAGTTATGATATTAGTGGTAAAGCACCAGGAGAAAAGATTACTAAAACTGGACGACCAATGGTTTATGGAGTAACGATTCCTAAGAATGCTCCTAACAAGACTGGAGCTGTTGCCTTTATGAAGTTTTTATTGAGCGAAGAAGGCCAAGAGATTATGCGTAAAAATGGTCAGCCGCCTATTGCTCCGGCCAAGGTTAATAATCTAGATGAAGTTCCGACAGATTTACGATTAATTAAAGAGGAGTAAAAGTATGAATCGGTCTGGTTTTAAATTAATTTTAAGTTTATTTTCAATCTTACTTCTGTTCTTTATTTTAGCACCTTTGACTAAATTACTAACAGGATCAAGTGCTGAATTAGTATTAACTACTTTACAGGAGCAGAAGGTTTATAATTCATTACTTATTACATTTAAGGCTTCATTAGTTGCTACTGTAATTACTTTGATTTTAGGGATCCCTCTGGCTTATCTGTTAGCCAGAGGTGATTTTCCTGGTAAAGCCTTAGTAGAAGGAATAATTAATCTACCGGTAATTATTCCTCATACTGCTGCTGGTATTGCTCTACTTACTGTTTTCGGCAGTCAATTCTTTGGAGGTAAGTTTTTTAGTAAGTTGGGAATAGAATTTGTAAGTGAATTTCCTGGAGTTGTAATAGGTATGATGTTTGTAAGTTTGCCTTTTTTAATTAATGAAGCCAAAGAAGGCTTTAGATCAATTGATGAAAGATTAGAGAAAGTATCTCGGACTTTAGGAGCAACTCCGGCTCAGACTTTCTTTAAAGTAGCATTACCACTGAATCTAAACCATATTATTTCTGGTTCGGTAATGATGTGGGGAAGAGGCTTATCAGAGTTTGGAGCAGTAGTGATTTTAGCTTATCATCCTATGACAGCACCGATTTTAATTTATGAGCGATTTACTTCCTACGGTTTGAAGTATTCTAAACCGATAGCAATTGTAATGGTGTTAGTTACTCTCTCTATCTTTGTTGGGCTGCGGTTACTGCATAATCGAGGGGGAAGAGGAATTAATGATTAAGCTAGAGAATATAAGCAAGGATTTAGGAGATTTCAAACTTAAAAATATAGATCTGGAATTAAAAGAAGAAGAATACTTTACAATTTTAGGGCCGACGGGTACAGGAAAATCTATCTTACTTGAGGTGATTGCTGGCTTACAGCAGCCTGAAGAAGGTGATATCTGGTTTGAAGATGAACTAGTCAGTAATCTACCGCCTGAAGATAGACAGATAGGAATGGTCTATCAAGATTATATGTTATTTCCGCACTTAGATGTTAAAGAGAATATATTATTTGGATTGAAACTTAGAAAAGAATCGGCCGCTGAAAAGAAACAGAAACTACAGCAGATAGTCTCACTGTTAGGAATTAATGATCTGTTAGATCGTTCAGTTAAAACACTAAGCGGTGGGGAAAAGCAGCGGGTTGCGCTAGCCCGGGCCTTAATTATTTCTCCTAAAATTCTATTATTGGATGAACCATTAAGTGCCCTTGACCCCAGCACTAAAAATAAGATACAGCAGGATTTAAAGCGGGTTCATACTGAGTTAGGAACAACTACCTTACATGTAACCCATGATTTTAATGAAGCTTTATCTTTAGCCGATAGAATTGCTATTATGCAGGAAGGGGAGATAGTTCAGGTTGGTTCTCCCCAGCAGGTTTTTAAGCAGCCGGAATCAAATTTTATAGCAGAGTTTGTAGGCAGTAAAAACATTTTTGTAGGTCAAGTAGTTCATAAGGATGATCGAACAGTAATTAAAATCAATGAAGACATAGAGCTGGAAATTAATACTGAAAAAGAAGGGGATATTAGTTTAATAATTCGCCCCGAAGACATAATTATTTCCCATCAATTTTTTAATTCTAGTGCCCGTAATTCTTATCAGGGAGTAGTAAAAGAAGTTAAAGAGCGTCTATCAATAGTAGAAGTTAAAGTTGATATTGGTATTGAAATGATAGCCTATATTACTTATCGGTCATTAGAAGAAATGGGAATAGAGCCTGGAAAAGAAGTCTATTTAACTTTTAAGGCTACAGCTTGTCATGTTATAAAAAATGCTTAATAAAGAGGTGCATAATCAAGATATTCTTCTACTAAACTAAAAATAATCTCCAAAATCCCTTTTAAAGAAGGGATTTTTTTAATTTTACTGAAAAAATAGTACAGTAACTAAACTACATATAATAGGAGAATTAATATGGAATTAATAACTTATCAAGAGACTTTGGCTAAAGATTCATTAGTTTATGTAGATGTTAGATCACCAAAAGAATTTGCTGAATCTACTATTCCAGAAGCAGTTAATATTCCGGTTTTTAATAATGAAGAACGGGATGAGATTGGAACTACTTATGTTCAGGAGAGCCCAATGAAGGCCCGAATGTTGGGGATAGATTTGTTATCTCCTAAACTACCCCGGTTGGTTAAAGAAATCAAAGCTTTAACTGATGAATATTCTTATGTAGTACTCTTCTGTGCTCGGGGAGGACTCAGAAGCGAAAGCATAGGGGTGATTACTGAATTAATTGGAGTTAAGCTCTATAAGCTGGAAGGCGGCTATAAATCCTATCGCCACTTTATTTTAGATCAATTAGAAGATTATGAATTAGAGAGTGATCTGTTAGTGATTCACGGTAATACTGGAGTAGGAAAGACAGAGCTGCTCTATTCTCTACAAGAAAAGGAAGTGCCTATTATTGATTTAGAAGGTTTAGCCAACCACCGCGGTTCGGCCTTTGGCGGGATTGGATTGGGGAAGCCGACGAATCAGAAACATTTTGATTCATTATTGTGGGAAAGATTAGAGGAATTAAATGGAGCTGAATTAATTGCTGTTGAAGCAGAGAGTAAGCGGATTGGAATGTCAGTACTGCCTGAGTTTTTCCTACAGGCAATGGAGGAAGGAATCCATATCTTAATTGAAAGTACTTTAGAAGCAAGAGTTAATAGAATCTATAAAGAGTATGCTGTTAGTTACGAAGAAGATCCTGATGCCTTTATTGACCGCTGGTTAGAATCATTAACAGCAATTAAAAAACATATTATCAAAAAAGCCGGTAAAGATGAATATAAGAGACTAGTTAAGCTATCTAAGGCTGGAGAACTAAAGAAAGTAATTAGAACTCTTTTAACTGAATATTATGATCCTCTATATGAATATTCTCAGCGCCAACATGATAGCTTCGCTTTAAGAACAGAATCTGATGATATACCAGAGATAACTGAAGAGATAATTGACTTTTTAGGTTAAATTGATATAATGTTGCAGTTTAGAGTTGATATATTTCAAACGCTGCCAAAATCAGCCCTAGTCAATCAGCAATAAACTAATTTTAGAGATACGATTTAAAGAGCCTACTTTATATATTAATTATTTTCTCTTGTGGGGCTGCTTTAAGTTGCTTTTTGAAATATATCAACTAATTGTGCAAAATTATCTAAGGAAGCGTTTAAAATCAGATTAATGAAAATTCTGTGCTATAAATAGTCAACATTTCTCTGGAGCGACTCTTAAAAAGAACTTGGAGCCATGGACGGCGGAAAGTTCTTTTTTGAGAGTGAGTGAGACAGGACGTCGAACGAATGGCAAGCGTAAGAGATTTGTTGACTATAATCTGTAATATCATTAAAGAGACCATATTAGCTGTAAATGGAAAGTGAGACAATATATCAATTATGTAGTAAATTGCCACAGATAATAATAACCTAAGAAAGGGGGGCTGTTTTATGAAAAAGAGATTACTGCAGGATAAATTCATTGGATCCTTAGTAGGGACCTTTGTTGGTGATGCTTTAGGAATGGCAGTTGAAGGCTATACTATAGAAGAAATTGAAAAGAAGTATGGTCAGCTTGATTATATGTTAGAAGCCAGATTGGGAGCCGGTACCTATACTGATGATACAGAAATGATGATTGGAGTAGCTGAATCATTGATTTCAGCTTCAGGCTTTGATGGAGCTGATATGGCAGAGAAGTTTGTAACTAACTGTAATTTAGACCGCGGCTATGGTGCTGGTACTATTGAAGCATTGAATAATATCAAAGCCGGCAGTAGCTGGCAGGAAGCAGGAGAGAATATCTTTGATGGCGGTTCTTTTGGCAACGGTTCAGCTATGAGGATAGCTCCGGTAGGTGTATTTTATCATACTGACTACGAGGAATTGAGAATAAAGGCAAAGAAATCAAGCCAGATCACTCATGCCCATCCTTTAGGAAAGACCGGTGCTGCTATACAGGCTTTAACTGTCGGCTATGCTGTAAATCAAAAGCCGGAAGCTGATTTTTCTGTTACTGATTATTTGGATGTTTTAACTGAATATATAGACTTTGAATCAGTAGAATACAGTCAGGCTTTATCCTCTATTCAGGATTTTTTAAAGAATGTTCCTGAGCCCAAAGTAGTGCGTAATAAGTTAGGTAATGATGCTAGAGCCTTTAATTCAGTACCTACATCTATCTATTCCTGTTTAATAAATACCGATAATTTTAAAAAAGCAGTTACCTATGCTATTAATTTAGGGGGAGATACAGATACTTTAGGAGCTATGACAGGAGCTATTGCTGGAGCCTATCACGGCTATAATGATATTCCCTCAGACTGGTTAGACCAGCTGGAAAATAGGGAGAGAGGGCTTGATTATGTTATAGAATTAGGTAAAAAGTTATTCTGCCTGAAGCATAAATAATAGATTTAGTAAAAAGAACCTGATTTTGGGTTCTTTTTTTTATTTCTAGTTAGTATAAATATATATAGATTGTAATAAATCACGGGGGCATATTGATGATCTATATAAAAAATAAAATACTTCTAAGCATGGCATTGCTGCGGGTTATTTCCGGAATTATAGAGTTCAGTGCTGCTTTATTAATGTTAAAGTTTAATTCGGTTGAAAAGGCACTCCAGTTAAATTCAATCCTTGCTTTAGTAGGACCTACAGTTCTAGTTTTGGTAACTGCGTTAGGTTTAGTAGAGATTGCTGAAAAGATTTCACTATTGAATTTTGTGGTTATAGCTTCAGGTGTAGGTTTGATATTATTGGGGATTAAATTATAAAAAATTGGTTTAATGATTAATGAGGAGTGGTCAGTGATGACAAAAGAGCAAAGTAAGAATGGCTGGAAACTTGATATTGATTTTCCGCTTTCGGGGCGAAAAGAAAAACCGCGTCAGACCGGTTTGACTATGGTTCTGGATAAAGGATTAGGGCTGAATCAGACTGAGGATTTAATGGAGATGGCAGCCGATTATATTGATTTCCATAAATTAAGTTTTGGAACATCAGCCCTCTATCATCCAGAGATTTTAGAACAAAAGATTGATTTAATAACTTCCTATGGAGTAGATATCTATCCTGGAGGAACTTTTCTGGAAGTAGCAGTTACGCAGGGAATGCTGGATGATTACTTAACTAAAGCTAAAGAATTAGGTTTTACTGCTATAGAAGTTTCCGATGGAACTATTGATCTGACAGCCCGACTGCGGTCATCAATTATTAAAGAAGCAGTTAATAGAGATTTTAAAGTATTAACAGAGATAGGAAAGAAGGATAAAAACAGTAAATTTGAATTATCCAAGATGATAAAACAGCTTAAGCAGGACATAGCCGACGGCGCCTATAAAGTGATAGTAGAAGCTAGAGAATCAGGAAGAAATATTTCAATCTATGATAAGGAAGGAAATCTAGATGAATTTAAGATGGAACAGCTTCTGTTGGGAGCAGAGAATAAAGAAGATATTATCTGGGAAGCACCGCTGAAAAAACAGCAGGTTAAATTTATCAATACTTTAGGGCCGAATGTTAATCTGGGTAATATAGCTCCAACAGAGATACTGGCTTTAGAGTCGCTGCGGGTAGGAGTCAGAGGAGATACTTTCAAGACAGCTCTTTTACAGCAGGATGATTATGAAAAAGTATTTTCGTTAGAATAAATAATTATCTATTTACCTTTAACTGACGTTTATAAATAGAGAATTGATGAATAATTGATTTTAGCTATAGGAGTGAATAAACGAAGATGAAAATAGAGCTAATTCTAACAGCAGAAGAGATAGAAGAAAAGAAGATAAAGAATAGAGTAGTAGCAGCTATTGATACTTTTCGGGCTACTACTACTATTGTTACAGCCTTAGAAAATGGAGCCAGAGAAGTGATTCCAGTGGTAAGTATTCCCAAAGCAGTTGAATATCAAAGCCAGAATATAAATGATGATATTATTACAGCTGGTGAAAGAGAAGGGCAGAAGGTAGCTGAGCTAGATTTAGGTAACTCGCCTTTAAGCTTTACTGAATCCATAGTTAAGAATAAACAGGTAGTCTTAACTACTACTAATGGAACAGAGATGTTGGCTAATCTAAATCAGGCTAAGAAAGTAGTTATTGCTGCGTTAATAAATTTAGGAGCAGTAGCAAAAGAAGTAGAGTCAGCAGATGAATTAATTCTTTGCTGTGCTGGAAGCCAGGGTAGATTCTCTTTAGAGGACTTTATAACAGCTGGAGGACTGATCTATAGGTTAAAAGATAAAGGTATAAAGTTGGAATTATCAGATCTTAGTTTAGTAGCTTACCAGAGTTATTTAATAAATAGCAATAAATTATTGGCGACTTTAAGTCAGAGCGAAAATGGGGATAGATTAATCTCTTTAGGAAAACAGAGTGATGTAAATTATGCTTTACAGAAAGATCTATATTCGATAACGCCTATTTATTGTCAAGGGATTATTCAGAGTTAGGATTTGAATTTGAAGAGGTGGAGATTTTGGGCAAAGAATATATCTTGATTTTAATAGTCTTTTCTTTAGGTGTCCTGGCTAAATCAGATCTTCTTTCTTTAGCAGCAGTAATTTTATTTATATTAAAAGCACTACACTTGCATTCTATCTTTCCTATTTTAGAAGATAAAGGATTGGATTTAGGATTATTATTTTTGATTTTAGCAGTCTTGACCCCATTAATTACTGATGATAATGGCTTATCTGAGCTGGTAACTGCCTTTAAATCACCGGTTGGTATTTTAGCTCTGCTAGGAGGATTGCTGGCTACTAAATTGAATGGAATGGGGCTTGAATTACTGGAGACTGAACCGCATTTGATTGTTCAGATGGTATTGGGTTCATTGATTGGGATTATCTTTTTGGATGGAATTCCTGTTGGTCCTCTAATGGCTGGTGGGCTTACAGCACTCTTTTTTCAGTTATTCCGGTTCTTTATTAGTTAGGAGGTAGTTAGTGAGTATAAAGGTTATAAGTTCTTTTATAGTAATTATTGGTTTGTTAGCTTGGCTGGTACTGAATCATCCGGTTGAGGATGAAGCGCAGGGTAAGAATAATTATGGCTATTTCTTCAAACTTAAAAATCGGGATCGTGAGCATGATTAATCTTCTGTATCAGATGCGTCTTCTTGATTATCTTCGTCAACTGACATTATTTTATCTTCATCTAAGAAAAGGAAGATTAGAATAGAGCTTATAAGCCCAATACCTGCTGCTCCAAAGAACATTGCTTTTTGGCTTATCCTGTGTAACAGACTGAAGGTAGGGGGGCCTAAGGCAACTCCAATAAAGCGGACACTGCCGTAGAGTGAGGAGATGCCTCCGCGCTGTTCGCTAGAAGATGAGCTAGTAATTAAAGTATTAACTGTAGGCAGAACCAAACCGCTACCGAGTCCTAGAATGGAGATCAATCCCATATAAAGATAGAGATTATCAACAAATGATAGAGATGATAGAATAATAGCATTAACTATTAATCCTAGTGATAAGACATGTCGAAAATACTTCTCTTCTTTTTTCAAGAAAACACCTGTAAAGTAAGATACAGTTGACATAAAAAAGATTGGAATAGCAATTACTAATCCTTTAATTAAGCCTTCGATATTATATTTAGTCTCTAAAATATCAGATAAATAGGATAATAGTCCGAAGAGTAAAAATAAGACAACCATTCCGCCTAATAAACTAAAGACTAAAGGAATTCCTCGTGCTTTAAAGATTTCTTTGATATTATTAAGATATTCTTTTAGTGTCTGTTCTTTGGTATTATCGTCAGGTTCTTCTGTTAGAAGCCACATAGCAATAATAATCGGGATAGCCAAAATAGCATAAGAAAAGAAGAGAGCATACCAGCTGATTAAAGCAATAGCTGCTCCTAAGATGGGACTTAATATCTTTCCCAATCCATTGGCTGATTCGATAATTCCTAATGCCTCACTCCGCTGGTTAGAAGTGAAGATATCTCCTACTAAAGCTATAACAATTGGATAGGTACCAGCTCCGCCGATTCCCTGGATGATCCGGCTGCCCAGAATTACTGGATAGGCATTTTCTTTTAGTATAACAGATGCTATTCCTGCGATTAAACCTCCTAATCCGTAGAGAAATAAGGAAGGAATAATTATCTTTTTTCTACCTATTCGATCTGATAGATAACCTAAAAATGGAATTGAAATTCCAGCTGAAGCAGAGAAGAGAGTAATAAATAATCCTACTTGGAACTGGTTAATATCCAGGGCAGCTTTGAGTTTAGGAAATTCAGGAATTAACATTGAATTACCCAGCACCATCAAAAATGGAACAGAAGAGAAAGTAGTTAACATTATCTTATATTTTTTATCCATTAATCTGAATCCTCCTGCTTAATATTCTGATTCTTTCTTTATTTTTAACGATTTTTTAAATTTTATTCTGAGAGTAGAATAAAGAAATTGATATTAAGAGGGCAGATTATGCTCTTTAAAAATTGAAACTGATATTATATAATTAATAATAAATAATAGTTAATTATCTGGAATAAATATAGTGGATTATTTTTGAATTAAGTTAGTATAGATGGTATAATTCATCATTAAAGGAGTGATTACTTTGGAAAAACCGATTCTATTCGGTGAATCGAAGTCTGAAATGTTAGGAATTCTCCATACTCCGGAATGTAAAACTGATTATCCTAAGCCAGCAGTTATTTTTTGTCATGGTTTTCAAGGGAATAAAATAGGTCCACACCGTATTTTTGTTAAAATGGCTAGAAAGTTAGCAGCTAATGGAATTACAGTTTTTAGATTTGACTATCGTGGTTCTGGAGACAGTAGTGGTGATTTTATTGATACTACCATTTCTGGACAGATAGAGGATACTTTAACAGCAATTGATTATGTCAGGCAGTTAGATAGGGTAAATGAATCACAATTGGGGCTGTTAGGACTTAGTTTAGGCGGTGCTGTTGCTGCTTTGGCTACAGCACGGACAGATAAAATTAAGGCTTTAGTTCTTTGGTCAGCAGTAGCTGATATTCAAAAGGTTTTTTTGGCCCAGCGGCCTGAGAATTATGATGAAGAGAAGGTAAATAAACAGGGTTATATAGATTTAGATGGATATAGATTAGGAAGTAGATTTATTGCTGAAATCGGAGAGATAGATCCATTAGCAGAGGTTGAGGGTGATAATAATTCAGTCTTTTTAGTTCATGGTAGTGAAGATGAAGTAGTACCGATTGAAAATACCGACAAGTACTATAATACTTTTAGTTCTGAAGTCTGTAAAAAACATATAGTTGTAGGCAGTGATCATACTTATAGTAAACATGAATGGGAGAGTGAAGTATTAGATAAGACAGAAGAATGGCTAATCGAAAACTTATAAAACAAATATAGTCTATGGAGGCTTAGATAATGAAAACAGAAGAAGAGATTAATGAGATATTAAGGATTTTAGCAGATGAATATCCAGCTCCACAGACAGAATTAAATTATAAAACCCCTTTTCAATTATTAATTGCAACTATCTTATCGGCTCAGACTACTGATAGACAGGTAAATAAGATAACGACCGAATTATTTTCGAAGTATAATAATCCGGAAGACTTTTTAGATTTAACACCGGAAGAATTAGCTGAAGAGATTCATGGAGTCGGACTGTATCGTAATAAATCTAAGTATATTCTCAAAACTTGTCAAAAATTAGTTGATGAATATGATTCTCAGATTCCTAAAACAAGGGAAGAATTAATGGAATTATCAGGAGTGGGGAGAAAAACGGCTAATGTAGTCTTGAGCTGTGCCTTTGAATTTGATACTATTGCTGTTGATACGCATGTTTTTAGAGTAACTAATCGATTAGGAATTGCCAACAGTGATAATGTGCGCAGAACTGAAGAGGAATTGATGAAGAATCTTCCTCAAGATAAATGGTCATCCGCCCATCACTGGTTTATATTCCATGGTCGGGAGATCTGTAAGGCGCGTAATCCGCGCTGTGGTGAATGTCCTGTCAATCATTTATGTGATTATTATAAAGAACTGGACTAAATGGAGGAGATTATTATGAAATTAGAAATAGATATTACTGAAGAAGAAGTCTTAGGTATGTACGGATACCAGTCACTTGAAGAAGTAACACCACAGATTAAGAAGACAGCTACAGAAATGATTGCTGAAGGAGAAGAGTTGGCAAACCTTAAATCAGTTACTGGTGATATTGAAGAGATAGAAATTAATAGTAAAGAAAATTTAATTACTATAAATGGTGATTACAAGATAGAATCAGATTATTTAACTGATAAATTATTTGGTGCTAATAAAGCTACAGCAGGATTAGTAACTACTGGTTTTCGACTGGAAAAAGAAATTAATAATTATTTTAATAAAGGAGATTATCTTAAAGCTACTATTCTTGATATAGTAGGAAATAGATTATTGGATAGAATTACAAAAAAGGTTTGGCATACAGTGCGGGATAATGCTGTAAACCAGGGATTAGGTGTCAGCGGATATTACAGTCCTGGTGAGGGAGACTGGGATATAGCAGACCAGGAATTTCTCTTTAAGTTAGCTTCAGGAGAGAAAATAGGAGTTAATTTAACCTCTAAACAGATGTTATCTCCTCAGAAATCTCTTTTATTTATAATTGGACAAGGTAGTAACTTAGAGGTGAATGAATATGAACCCTGTCAGGACTGCACTAATCAAGATTGTCCATTTCATTCAGCTGATAGATAAAGCTTAAGACTTCTGCTACTATCTGGTATAATTCTCCAGTAATTTCTTCTTCTAAGTCCAGTTGGATTAAATTTTTTACTAATGTGTCATCTTGGTGGATTGGAATATCATTTTCTTTTGCTTTGGCAATGATCTTTTTAGCTACTTCATTACTGCCTTTGGCTACTACTTGAGGGGCATTATTTTGTTCAGGGTCATACTTTAAGGCGGCTGCTTTTTTATTTTGGGTTTTATTATCCTGTTCTTCAGTCATTGTGATCCTCCCTTAAATAGTAAAGTTGATGTTATGTAGCTGATTATCAAAATTGAATGGATTAGTCTGTAATACTTCTGATTCTATATCTTTTTGAATATCTTCAGTATCTATAGCTGCTAAGGTAACATTTTTAATATCATAGCCTAGACTGGTGAGTGCAGTCTTGAGGTTCTGAATCTGTGATTTTATTAATTTAAGTGTTTTATCAGAGCTGGTATTAATATAAATATTCAGCTGTTCATTATAAAAGTCAAGTTTGATATTTATCAAGCCTAACTTTTTGGTTTCTAAGTTTAAGGCTAAACAGAACCTATTATTATCTCGTTCTTCTGGTTTTGATTTCTTCTGTTGATGAAAGATATTTAAATGAGCAGTAATAAATTCTTGATTAGGAAACTGCAGTGGAAGCTGTAAATAGAGGAAATTAGTTCCTGATCTTTCATTTTGATGCATAATTAATTTTTGATTGGTTAAATTATATATGACGTTATCAATGATTTTGTTTGCTGTTTGAGAGTTATTATTTTTAAGATCAAATAAGAATCTTTTGAGGCTATTTAACTGTTTAGCTTCTTTGGTCAACAGATTATTTTCAAAATTTAATCCTAACTTCATAATCTGTTTCTTAATCTCTTCAGCAGTAAAGTATCTATCTTCTTGATTAGGCTGTAGGATGAATTCTGTTAATTTATTGGCTATTTTATCTGGACTGCTTTTAATTAACTCTTTAAGGTCAGCGGCAATCTCAGGTTTTTTGGTTAAAAAATCAATTAGCAGTTTAATGCTCGAATGATTAAGCTTTAGGTTGGTTTTTTTAAAAAATATAATAGCTTTCAGAGCTTCAGTAGAGTCTGTTTGATGATTATTGAGCAGTTGTTTGATATTGATTATTTCTTCTTTATTAAGTGAGAGTTGGTATTTGAGCAAGGCTTTGATGATTCTTTCATTTGCTTCATTATGTAATAATCCTAATTCTGTTAAAATATTATCGACTTTTTTAGAGGTCATTTGTTGTAGATGATCAGAATTAGCCTCAGAAATATTCTTGCTAGGAGACTTTTTAAGTATTTCTTCGATTTTATTAATGGATTCTGGATTGGTCTTTGATGGCCAATTATTAAATAATTTCATTTTATCACCCCAAGGTTCTGTTGTTATTATGCATTCTTGGTTTTAGGCTTTGAACCCTTTATTTAGATGTATTATATTTTAGGAGTTGATGGATAGATGTTTTTAATGAAAGACTGCAGAATTAGTGAGTGTTATAAGAAGAACTTATTGATTACTTTAGGTAAGCTAGCTATTAATAATTATCCATCAATAATTTTGGAGTATAATCATCAATTATCTGGTGAACTAAAGAATCTAATGACTACAGTAATTAATGATCTTCAGATCTGTAGGCAGCTGAAGACTAGAATTTCTAAGCTTCAGACTGAGCTGAATTCATCATCCTACGATAATAAAAGGAATAATAATCGGATTCAGGCTTATAAAGATTCTCTTGAGTTAAAGAAGAAAAGACTTAAACATTTACGTACGGATAATTATGAACAATTGGCTAAGATTGGAGAAGAATTCTTTAAAAATAGACTTTTAAACCATGATAGAAAATTTTCTAATGTTTATTCTCAATTAGAAGATGAATTATTCCAAGGAGGATGTATTAAGGATTATAAAAACACCTATATAAATAAATATATTAATAAAGTAGTTAATTTTATCTTTTGAAGAGATAAGTTAAGGCTGCTGTATCAAATGTACTTTTAACAAGGAAAATAGTAATTATTATAGAATACTGTCATTAGTAGTCAGTAGAATCAGAAAGAAAGCCAGTAGGAGTGGTTGATATGTTATTTCATGATACTAAGGATCAGTTAGGGTTATTTACAGAACAGGATCAAGAACAACAGCGTTTCAATAACTTAGATGAAATAAAAGAAGTAGCAGTTGAATGTGAAAGATGTGAGTTGCATAAGGAATGTATTCAGACAGTCTTTGGAACAGGTAATTCGGATACAGGTTTAATGTTTGTGGGTGAGGGGCCAGGAAGACAGGAGGATGAACAAGGAGAGCCCTTTGTAGGTAAAGCCGGTCAACTCTTTAATAAGATATTAAAAGCAGCTGAAATAAAGCGAAAGGATGTCTATATCAGTAATATAGTTAAGTGTAGACCTCCCGGAAACCGTAATCCGAAGTTTTCTGAAATGAAGAGCTGTCTTTGGTTTTTAGCCCAGGAGATAAAGCTAATTCAACCAATGATTATTGTACCTTTAGGTTCAATAGCAGTTAAAGGTTTATTAGATCCTGATGGTAAGATTACTGAATTACGAGGCAATTGGGTTGAACGAGAAGGTTATTACTTGTTACCTACTTTTCATCCAGCAGCTTTACTGCGCAATGAGCAGTGGAAGAAGCCAACCTGGCATGATTTTTTAAAGATAAAGAAGGGTTATCAGCGTTATTTAGAATTGAAGGAAGAGGGCAAGTTATAAATAATGTTTATTTTCCCTTGACAAAAAGGAATATAGATGATAAATTATAAAGCGTCGCCTCACAGGGGCTGACAAATTAATTCAAATTTTTCTTGACAAAGTTAAGTTTTGATGTTAGAATGTTTAATGTCGCTTGTAAGAAAGCAGTCTTTTCTGCTGCAAAATCAAATAATTTGAGATTTCTTCTTGACAAGTGACTGGATTTGTGTTAATATATTAATTGTCGCTTGAAAAGAACTGAATCTTCTTGAGATTCTTGAATTTGTTCTTGACAAGCTACAAGAAAAGTGTTAAAATACTTGATGTCGCTTATTCGCGACTACTGATCTTTGAAAACTGAACATTGTCCATGCCAACGTCAATTGAGAATGGTAGTAATCCTTTATTCTTATTTGAGCCATATTAAACTCAACTTTTAGATCTGCTTTGCAGATTTAAATATATTCTTTTATCGGAGAGTTTGATCCTGGCTCAGGACGAACGCTGGCGGCGTGCCTAACACATGCAAGTCGCGCGAGAAAGCTGCTCTTTGAGCAGTTAGTAAAGCGGCGGACGGGTGAGTAACGCGTGAGTAATCTACCTTTAAGTCTGATATAACTTCTCGAAAGGGAAGCTAATTTCGGATATTATGCTGCCTGGATAACCAGGCTGCATCAAAGGCGGCTTTTTGCCTCCGCTTTTAGATGTGCTCGCGTCCCATTAGCTTGTTGGTGAGATAACAGCTCACCAAGGCTGCGATGGGTAGCCGACCTGAGAGGGTGATCGGCCACACTGGGACTGAGACACGGCCCAGACTCCTACGGGAGGCTGCAGTGGGGAATCTTTCGCAATGAGCGCAAGCTTGACGAAGCGACGCCGCGTGAGTGATGAAGGCCTTCGGGTCGTAAAGCTCTGTCCTCAGGGAAGAACATCTTAGTAGTGAATAACTGCTAGGCTTGACGGTACCTGAGAAGAAAGCTCCGGCTAACTACGTGCCAGCAGCCGCGGTAATACGTAGGGAGCAAGCGTTGTCCGGAATCATTGGGCGTAAAGGGTGCGCAGGCGGTCTGGCAAGTCAAGTGTGAAATGTATCGGCTTAACTGATACACTGCGCTTGAAACTGTCAGACTTGAGGGCAAGAGAAGAGAGCGGAATTCCTAGTGTAGCGGTGAAATGCGTAGATATTAGGAAGAACACCAGTGGCGAAAGCGGCTCTCTGGCTTGACCCTGACGCTGAGGCACGAAAGCTAGGGGAGCGAACGGGATTAGATACCCCGGTAGTCCTGGCTGTAAACGCTGGATACTAGGTGTTGGGGGTTCAACTCCCTCAGTGCTGCAGTTAACGCGTTAAGTATCCCGCCTGGGGATTACGACCGCAAGGTTGAAACTCAAAGGAATTGACGGGGGCCTGCACAAGCGGCGGAGCATGTGGTTTAATTCGAAGCAACGCGCAGAACCTTACCAGGGCTTGACATCCCGTGACTATCTGTCAACAGCAGAATTTGGTCCTTTGGATCACACGGTGACAGGTGGTGCATGGCTGTCGTCAGCTCGTGTCGTGAGATGTTGGGTTAAGTCCCGCAACGAGCGTAACCCCTATCCTTAGTTGCCAGCATTAAGTTGGGGACTCTAGGGAGACTGCCAGTCAAAAACTGGAGGAAGGTGGGGATGACGTCAAGTCATCATGCCCCTTATGCTCTGGGCTACACACGTGCTACAATGGCCTGTACAGAGGGCTGCTATACCGCAAGGTTTAGCCAATCCTCAAAACAGGTCCCAGTTCGGATTGCTGGCTGCAACTCGCCTGCATGAAGCTGGAGTCGCTAGTAATCGCGGATCAGAATGCCGCGGTGAATCCGTTCCCAGGCCTTGTACACACCGCCCGTCACACCACCCGAGTTGGATGCACCAGAAGTCGTCTACGGGCGCCGAAGGTGTGTCCGATAAGGGGGGTGAAGTCGTAACAAGGTAGCCGTATCGGAAGGTGCGGCTGGATCACCTCCTTTCTAAGGAGTACTTTTAAACCATTCTATTGCGTTTAACGGACAATGTTCAGTTTTGAGAGATCAATTCTCTCAAACTTGTACTTTGAAAACTGCACAATACCTGCATCAACAGATCAAATTACTAAGGGCATACGGTGGATATCTAGGTGCCGGAAGTCGATGAGGGACGTGGTAAGCTGCGAAAAGCTTCGGTTAGCTGCACACAAGTGTTGATCCGAAGATTTCCTAATGGGAGTACCTGCTTTGGAGTAATATCCAAGCATCTAAGCCTCAATTCATAGGGTTTAGAGGACATACCAGGTGAACTGAAACATCTCAGTAACCTAAGGAACAGAAAACAACAGTGATTCCCCTAGTAGCGGCGAGCGAAAAGGGAAGAGCCCAAACTATAACAGTGTAAGCTTACAGGCGTTGCTGTTATAGCGTCGTAGGAGTTATCAGGTAGTGCTGTAACACTACACAAGTTGATTCTTTTCTAGTCGAATCATCTGGAAAGATGAACCATAGAAGGTGATAGTCCTGTAGACGAAAGAAAGGATAGACTTGATAACTTCCTGAGTACCATGAGTCACGTGGAACCTCGTGGGAAGTAAGGAGGACCATCTCCTAAGGCTAAATACTACCCGGCAACCGATAGTGAACCAGTACCGTGAGGGAAAGATGAAAAGAACCCCGGGAGGGGAGTGAAATAGAATTTGAAACCGTATGCTTACAAGCGGTCAGAGGACTATTTAAAGTCTGATGGCGTGCTTTTTGCATAACGAACCGGCGAGTTACAGATTGTGGCCCAGGTTAAGCTTTAAAAGCGAAGCCACAGCGAAAGCGAGTCTTAAAAGGCGCAAGTCGCAGTCTGTAGACCCGAAACCGAGTGATCTATCCTTGGTCAGGTTGAAGCACGGGTAAGATCGTGTGGAAGACCGAACCTATTGGCGTTGAAAAGCCATAGGATGAGCTGAGGATAGGGGTGAAAGGCCAATCGAACTCGGAAATAGCTGGTTCTCTCCGAAATAGCTTTAGGGCTAGCCTTAAGTATCTGTCTTGGCGGTAGAGCACTGATTGGACTAGGGGCTTAATCAAGTTACCGAATCCAGTCAAACTCCGAACGCCATTACAGTAAGCTTAGGAGTCAGACTACGGGGGATAAGCTGCGTAGTCGAGAGGGAAACAACCCAGATCGCCAGTTAAGGTCCCAAAGTATAGACTAAGTGGTAAAGGAAGTGGAGTTGCATAGACAACCAGGATGTTGGCTTAGAACCAGCCATTCATTTAAAGAGTGCGTAACAGCTCACTGGTCGAGTGACTTTGCGCCAAAAATGTTCGGGGCTTAAGTCTATCACCGAAACTGCGGATTGGTTTTACCAATGGTAGGAGAGCATTCTATTTGGACCGAAGCTGTACCGAAAGGAGCAGTGGACTGAATAGAAGAGAGAATGCCGGTATGAGTAACGATAAAATAGGTGAGAATCCTATTCGCCGATAGTCTAAGGTTTCCTGAGGAAGGCTCGTCCGCTCAGGGTAAGCCGGGACCTAAGCCGAGGCCGAAAGGCGTAGGTGATGGTTAATCGGTCAAGATTCCGATGCCGCCTTTAATCATTTGAGTAAAGGAGTGACACAGGAAGGTATGTCAGCATGGTAATGGATATTCCATGTTTAAGCAGTCAGGGAGCTAATCTAGGTAAATCCGGATTAGTGTTAATCCTAAGCTGTGATGACGACTCTCTACGGAGAGGAAGTGACAATTCCTCGACTGTCAAGAAAAGCTTCTAGCGAGATTAAAGGCGCCCGTACCGCAAACCGACACAGGTAGACAGGATGAGAATTCTAAGGCGCGCGAGAGAACCCTTGTTAAGGAACTCGGCAAAATGACCCCGTAACTTCGGGAGAAGGGGTACCTGTCTTTGACAGGTTGCAACAACCAGGCCCAAGCGACTATTTACCAAAAATACAGGTCTCTGCTAAGACGCAAGTCGAAGTATAGGGGCTGACGCCTGCCCGGTGCTGGAAGGTCAAGGGGAAGAGTTAGTCATCTTTTGATGATGAAGCTTGGAACTTAAGCCCCAGTAAACGGCGGCCGTAACTATAACGGTCCTAAGGTAGCGAAATTCCTTGTCGGGTAAGTTCCGACCTGCACGAATGGCGAAACGACTTGGGCGCTGTCTCAACAAGGGACTCGGTGAAATTGAAGTGTCTGTGAAGATGCAGGCTACCCACGACAGGACGGAAAGACCCCGTGGAGCTTTACTGCAGCCTGATATTGAGTTTTGGTACAATATGTACAGGATAAGTGGAAGGCATTGACACCGGAGCGCCAGTTTCGGTTAAGCCATCCCTGGGATACCACTCTTATTGTTCCGGAATTCTAACTTTGTAGCGTTATCCGCTATGGGGACAGTGTCAGGCAGGCAGTTTGACTGGGGCGGTCGACTCCCAAACAGTAACGGAGTCGCCCAAAGGTTCCCTCAGTACGGTTGGAAATCGTACGTAGAGTGTAAAGGCAGAAGGGAGCTTAACTGCAAGACATACAGGTCGAGCAGATACGAAAGTAGGGCTTAGTGATCCGACGGTAGAGAGTGGAATTGCCGTCGCTCAACGGATAAAAGTTACCCCGGGGATAACAGGCTTATCTTTCCCAAGAGTTCACATCGACGGAAAGGTTTGGCACCTCGATGTCGGCTCGTCGCATCCTGGAGCTGGAGCAGGTTCCAAGGGTTGGGCTGTTCGCCCATTAAAGCGGTACGCGAGCTGGGTTCAGAACGTCGTGAGACAGTTCGGTCCCTATCCGTCGTGGGCACAGGAGACTTGCGAGGATCTATCCCTAGTACGAGAGGACCGGGATGGACGTACCTCTGGTGAACCAGTTGTTCTGCCCAGAGCAGAGCTGGGTAGCTAAGTACGGATAAGATAAGCGCTGAAAGCATCTAAGCGCGAAGCCAACCTCAAGATAAGGTTTCCCATAGAGTAAATCTAGTAAGATCCCTGAAAGAAGATCAGGTAGATAGGCCAGAGGTGTAAGGACAGTAATGTTCTAAGCTGACTGGTACTAATAGATCGAGGATTTGATCTGTGGAAGGTATTGTGCAGTTTTGAAAGTGCAACTAGAAAGCACTTGACAATAAATAATAAAGATGATATATTGTTAGGTGTGAGTAAAAAATAAACAAGTAAATAAATTTTCCGGTGGTAATCGCGGAGGGGCTACACCTGTTCCCATTTCGAACACAGCAGTTAAGTCCTCCAGCGCTGATGGTACTATGGGGGTGACCCTATGGGAGAGTAGGTCGCTGCCGGAAATTAATTAATAAAGCATATTGAAGATATTGGGATGTCGCCAAGCGGTAAGGCACAGGGTTTTGGTCTCTGTACCGCAGGTTCGAATCCTGCCATCCCAGCCACAAGATATGCCCCCATCGTCTAGAGGCCCAGGATACTAGGTTTTCATCCTAGCGGCAGGGGTTCGAATCCCCTTGGGGGTGCCACTAAAACTTATTTAAATGCACTTGAATATATTGTAAGTAAGTAACTTGAACTTAAGTGTAGTAATAGCATATGCCACAGCAAGGCTTGGTTTGTAGCCTGGCTGAGGGTGCCACTTTAACCTATTAAGTTAAGGGCGAATAGCTCAGTTGGGAGAGCACCTGCCTTACAAGCAGGGGGTCACAGGTTCGAGCCCTGTTTCGCCCACCATTTAAGGGGATGTAGTAGAGCTGGTCAACAACGCCGGCCTGTCACGCCGGAGGACGCGGGTTCAAATCCCGTCATCCCCGCCATGTGCTGACGTAGCTCAATTGGCAGAGCAGCTGACTTGTAATCAGCAGGTTACCGGTTCAAGTCCGGTCGTCAGCTCCAAGTAAAGTGGGCCATTAGCTCAGCTGGAAGAGCATCGGACTTTTAATCCGAGTGTCGGAGGTTCGATCCCTCCATGGCTCACCATTTAAAAGAATAAATACCGCGGGGTAGAGCAGTCTGGTAGCTCGTCGGGCTCATAACCCGGAGGCCATCGGTTCGAATCCGATCCCCGCAACCATATAATCTTTTATAATTGTAGTGCTTGAAAAGTGCAACCAAAATAATTTAATGCCTGCGGGAATAGCTCAGTTGGCTAGAGCACCAGCCTTCCAAGCTGGGTGTCGCCGGTTCGAGTCCGGTTTCCCGCTCCATTTATAACTTAATAACTGTTAATTATCTGTCGGAGCGTGGCGCAGCTTGGCTAGCGCACCTGGTTTGGGACCAGGGGGTCGAAGGTTCAAATCCTTTCGCTCCGACCATTTTTTATATAATTTTTTGCTTTAAGGCTTCACATTTCTTTTTTTTATATATTATAATATGTATAATACATAAGTTATAGAGCAAGGTAGAATATAAGGGGGAACATATATGGCTAAAGGTATATTAATTGTTGATGATGCGCAATTTATGCGGACAATGTTGAGTCAACTGATAGAAGAAAATGGCTATGAAGTTCTCGGTGAAGCTGAAAACGGTCAAGAAGCTGTTGAAATGTATAAAGAAGTAAATCCTGATTTGGTGACAATGGATATTACAATGCCTGATATGGATGGAATTGAAGCTACAGAAGCTATACTCGAAATTGATCCTGATGCTAAAATAGTGATGTGTAGTGCAATGGGGCAGAAGCCAATGGTAGTTGATGCTCTGGAAGCTGGAGCTAAAGACTTTATTGTAAAGCCTATTCAACCGGAAAAAGTAAAGGATACTTTAAAGTCTATTTTTGTATAATTAACAATAAAATAAAAATTAATCAAAAGGTAGAGAACTTTCTCTATCTTTTTTATATTTAAAAATGGAGGGATATCAGATGCTAAAATGTCAGATTCCCAACTTTAAATCTTTAGAAGTAGATAAATTAGTATTTGATTATAATGGAACCTTAGCCTGTGATGGACAGCCTATTGAGAGTGTAAAAGAAAAATTAAACCAGTTAGCAGAAAAGTTTGAAGTATATATTTTAACTGCTGATACTTTTGGTACTGTAGAGAATGAATTCAAAGATATAGAAGCAGAAATTATAATTATTGATTCTAATGATGGAAGTAAAGCTAAGCAAAAGTTTATACGACAATTAGGCAGTCAGACTGTAATTGCAGTGGGAAATGGCAGCAATGATAGGTTGATGTTAGATGAAGCAGGGCTAGGAATCTTAGTTATAGGTTCTGAAGGGGCATCAACTAGAAGTTTATTGGAATCAGATTTATTGATTAATAATATTAATGATGTTTTGGATACAATATTAAATCCCCAGCGCTTAGTTGCCTCACTGCGTGAATAGTGTTAATTGAGTATAATCAGGAGGCGGATCAAATGAAATTAAAGACTTTAAAAATGTTGGTGAAATTAATAGAAATGGGTAGTTTTTCGGCAGTAGCAGATAAATTGGACTTAACCCAACCTGCTGTAAGTATGCAGATTAAATCATTAGAAAAGAGATTTGATACTGATTTAGTAGTAAGACAGGACGGTGGAATTAAACTAACCCCAACAGGAAAGATAATTTACCGGAAGGCCAAAAGGATTTTGGATGTCTGGGAAGAAGCTAAGTTAGAGATTGAACAGGTAAAAGGAGAAACTTTTGATCAATTAATTATTGGAGCCAGCACTATTCCTTCTGAATATTTACTTCCTGATTTATTAGCTGAATTCTATAAGAAATTTCCGCAGGTAGAAGTTTTAATGGAAGTAGGAGATAGCACAGAAATAATTAATAATCTAGAAGATAGAGAAGTAGATATAATTATTGTTGGTTCAAAGCCAACTCAAAACCAGTTTGAAGTAGTTTCAGTAATTGAGGACCGTTTAGTTTTAATTTTACCCTTAGAACATAGGTTAATTAATTCTTCACACGTTTCTTTAGCTGATTTAATAAAAGAGCAGATATTGATTAGAGAGCAAGGTTCTGGAACTAGAAAAGCTATGTTAGCTGGATTGAAAGAAGCGGGAATAGACAAAGCAGAGCTTAATCTTGGACTTCAGTTAGGGAGTACAGAAGCAGTTATTTCTGCAGTTGAGGCTGGACTAGGAGTTTCTTTTGTATCAGAGCTGGCTGCTAGCAAGGCTGTAGATAATCGAAGAGTAGAGAAAGTTAAAGTGAATGATATGCTAATTAGCCGCAAATTATATTTAGCCTATCATCAAGAAAGAAAAAATGAAGCATTAATTAAAGAGTTTAGAAAGATTTTTTAAATTCATCTTTACTTTTAATAGATTTATGATAAAATAAAAATAGCTTAGAATAGATTAGAAAAGAGGAGATGAGAGGAAATGAAGATGAGAAGATTTGTTGAAGCAGCTTTATTGTTGGCAATTGGTTTTATACTGCGTAATATTATGCCTCCGCTTATGTTGGGAATGAAACCTGATTTGAGTTTGGTAATGTTGTTTGTAGTGATTATGCTTTATAGAGACTTAAAGTTAACTTTGGTTTCAGGAGCAGTAGCAGGTATTATTTCTGCTTTCACAACTGCCTTTCCTGGAGGACAACTGGCTAATGTAGTTGAAAAGCCTTTAACGTCGTTATCAGTATTAGCAATTCTTTATTTAGTAAGTAAGATGAAGATAAGTAATAAGCTAGAAGCAGGAATTATAGGTCTGTTTGGCACACTTATTAGTGGAACTTTATTTTTATTAATTACTTTGGCTTTTGTAGGTTTACCAGGGTCTTTTAAAGCATTATTTCTATCTGTAGTTTTACCTACAGCCTTGATGAATGTAGCATTTCTTTATGTACTGTACCCGATAATAAAGAGAATAAAAGGGTTAACTCCTTCTACCAAACAGGAGTTAAATGAAGCTTCTAAAAAAAACAGCCTAATTAGGCTGTTTTTTTATTAAGGTTTAATAGTTAAGAAAGGAGAAATTAAGGATGAAGTTAGGAGTAGTGAGTGATACACATGGGAGTCTCTCAGCCTGGAAAGAAACAGTTAAGTACCTAGAAGATACTGATATGATTCTACATGCAGGTGATTTATTATATCACGGAGCTAGAAATCCTCTGCCTTCCGGTTATGATACTGAAGGATTGGTTAAGGAATTAAATGGGTTTTGTGGTAATCTCTTAGCTGTAAAGGGGAATGTAGATGCATTAGTAGATGATTGGGTGCTGCCTTATCCTTTATCTGATTATTCAGTTGTAATTGATAATGGGCGTAAGATAGTTATTTATCACGGTTATCAGCATGAAAGCAAAGCAGAAAGAGTTGAATTTGCTGAGCAATTTGGGGCTGATATATTAATCTATGGACATACTCATAAGCCATTACTGGAAAGAATTAAGGGAGTTATTCTGTTAAACCCCGGTAGTGCTGCTTTACCAAAACAGGATCCGTCTCAGCCGACTATAGCTGTAATTGAAAATACCAAGATTAAAATTATAACTCTGAATGATAAAGAAGTAATAGAAGAATTGGCTTTATAGATTAATACCAGAACTACTAGTGGATATAAAGTATTGCTAGTGGTTCTGGTATTTAATTTTTACACTTCTTTAATAGTTAGACTTTATCAGGCTTACCTATTTTCACGATAGGCTTATTGATCGGATCGCATCATCTGCCGGATATTTTTTCTCTTTTTGGATTGAATTAATTAATAAGAAGAGAGTAGAAAGGATGGCGAAAAATATGGTTTTATTTTTAGTTAAGTTGCTTTCTAAATTGATACTTCCCCCCGGTTTATTTATAATTTTATTAATTATTCTGTTTATCTTACTGCAGACAAGCCAGAATAAATATAGTTATCGAAAAAATAAAAGGAAGTATCTGTATGGCTGTTTAATCTTATTATTGATCTTAATCTATCTCTTTAGTTCCTATCCCGGTGAATTTTTATTAACTAAGCCTTTAGAGAGTCAGTTTGATCCTCTATTAATATCCAATAGAGAATCAAAAGTTGGTAATTCAACAGCTATTGTTCTGTTAGGGAGCGGAGTTAGAAGAGGGACTTCGCGGGGAGTAGAGATTGGTGAAATCACTTTAGCCCGTCTTTATAGAACCTGGCAGATACATAAAGAGACTGGTCTGGATTTAGTAGTCAGCGGTGGAGTAGTTCCCGGAGCCGATAATACTTCCGGAGCTGAAGTGATGAAGGAGGTACTGTTGGATTTAGGAGTTAAAGAGGATAAGATTATTTTAGAAAAGAAGGCTAAGAATACCTGGCAGAATGCAGTCAATACTGCTTTGTTATTAGAAGAAAGAGAATATGAGCAGATAATACTTGTTACTAGTGCTTTACATATGAAGCGGGCTGTTTATTCTTTCGAAAGAAACTGTAATCAGAGATTAATACCTGCTCCAGCTAATTATACCTTCAATACTGATGTAAGTCTGCTTGATTATCTGCCCAATAGAGAATCATTGGATAATTCATTGGCTGCCTTACATGAATGGATTGGTCTAGTCTGGTATTCATTTAAATAATTATTCTTTACCTAATAAATGGGTGATAAATTGCTGGGCTGTTCTACCAGAACGTCCATTATGTCTAATTGCCCAGCGTTTTGCCTTCTTTTCTAGTTCTTCTTGAGAGAGATTAATGTTATTCTTTTCGGCCAGTTTCTTTACAATTTTAAGATAATCTCTTTGGTCCGGTGCTTCATAAGTGATAGTAATACCAAAACGTTCAACAAGGGATAACTTTTCTTGTTTGGTATCTTTTGGATGTACTTCACTGCTTTGTTGGCTGCGGTCGTTCCATTTTTCTTTGATTAAATTTCTTCGGTTTGATGTAGCATAGAATAAAGTATTATCAGGCTTTCTTTCTATACCTCCTTCCATAATGGCTTTAAGATATTTATACTCTGTTTCAAAGTCTTCAAAGGATAGATCATCCATAAAGATAATAAAGTATAATCCGCGTTGCTTAAGAAAGTGCAGAATTTTAGGAAGTTCAGTCAGCTGATTTTTTGTGATTTCAATTAAACGCAGTCCTTCATTAGCATATCTATTGATTAAGGCTTTAATTGAGGAGGATTTTCCGGTTCCACTGGCTCCAAAGAGCAATACATTATTGGCCTGGTTATTATTTAGAAAGGCTTCAGTATTTTCAATCAATCTCTGCTGTTGGGATTGGTATCCGATTAGCTCTTTAAAGGTAACTGAGTCTGGATTTTTAATGCCGATAGGCTGCTGTTGTTGATTATTCCATTGAAAAGCAGCATATCTGTTTAATTTTCCTGTTCCAGTAGAATAATAATAATCAATCAATAAATCGGTCAATTTTTTAGGAGATTCAGTTTGAGAGAAAGCCTTATTTAAGTTAGTTAGATTGTCGGTAAATAGACTATTGTTAGCTGTAGATGGGTTGAAGTTATGAATAAATTCTATTGGTTGAATATTTAATTTATTTTCGAT
This sequence comes from Acetohalobium arabaticum DSM 5501, assembly GCF_000144695.1. Classification (GTDB taxonomy): domain Bacteria; phylum Bacillota; class Halanaerobiia; order Halobacteroidales; family Acetohalobiaceae; genus Acetohalobium; species Acetohalobium arabaticum. Next base: position 1,414,282 of record NC_014378.1, on the reverse strand, counting down.
TTCAGCTAGATTTAGTTTATAAAATTTCTTTAGAATTTTCAGATCATGAACAGCAGCTTGATATAGGCTTGTTCCTAAATCTTTACCCAGTCTTTCACTGGTGAGGCTAAAAGTATTTTTATCTGTTGTAATTGCTTTTAAGAGATACTGCTGCCATAGGTTGCCCTGGAGCTCATTTTTTTCACCAGTTTTGATTAATTCATGATAAAGTTGATAATAGTCTGTCTGTAGCTTAGTTAATTTTGTTGGTTGGTTATTTAGGTTTAGTACTAGGTCTTTTACTTTCTTAATTAAGTTATTATCCAATAGATTACGATAAATAAGTAACTGATTTAATTTTAAACAACAGTTTTTGGCTGCGGATAGGTACAATCTATTTTCTCCTTTCTGTAATTTTGGTATTGAAGCTATTAATAATTCTTTGTCTTTAGTTATTTTATCATTTAGGTTAGTTACTTTTAAAGGTTAAATAGGTTTTTTTTATTATATTTGCAATAATTACTAGATTAAATTTTAGCTTACTGCTTAATAATATACTTAGAAATTAAATTTGGAGGTGTAATAATGACAGTAGGAGAAGACCTACACCAGACTTTGACTTCTTTAGAAAGCATTAGAACTAATTATGAGCAGTTTGCCCAGAGTACTCAGGACCAGCAGGCCCAACAGATGTTCCAGCAGGGTGCTCAGCAGCTGGATTCTATGATTGATGATCTAAAAAATCGAGTTGATTATGCTGAACAGGAAGAACCACAGTATAAGGTTGAGCAGCAGATGACTGGACAGCAGCAGGGTCAACAACAAGGACAACAGAGACAATAATTAAGAGCCATTAAGTAAGGGAGCTAGTCGAATATTCTTTCGACTAGCTCCTTTAATCTTAATTTGGACTATCTTAAATTTGGACTATAAAGGAGGAAGCATAGTGACTACTGAGCAAAAAGGAGATCCGAATCGTTTAATTGAGGAACAGAGTCCATATCTTTTGCAGCATGCTTATAATCCGGTTGATTGGTATTCCTGGAGTGATGAAGCCTTTAAAAAAGCTAAAACAGAGGATAAACCGGTCTTTCTTTCAATTGGTTATTCTACCTGCCATTGGTGCCATGTAATGGAGAGAGAATCCTTTGAAGATGAAGAAGTGGCAGAGATTTTAAACAGGAGTTTTGTAGCAATCAAAGTAGACCGAGAAGAGCGGCCGGATATTGATAATATATATATGACGGTCTGTCAGACTTTGACAGGTAGAGGAGGCTGGCCGCTGACAGTAATTATGACTCCAGAGAAGAAGCCTTTCTTTGCTGGAACCTACTTTCCTAAAGAAGCAGGTCGAGGCCAGCCGGGACTAATGGATATCTTAATCCGAGTAGAGCAGGCCTGGAAGAAAAAACGCCAGCCATTACTTGAAACCAGTGAAGAGATACTGTCTGCTTTGGAAAGGGTAAATGATACCGATAAGAATGATTCTGCTTCAATGGAAGAGATGTCTGGCTTAGCTAAGGAGGCTTTCATTTCCTTTGTAGCAAATTTTGATGAAGATTATGGAGGCTTTGGTACAGCACCTAAATTTCCTACTCCCCATAATCTGATGTTCTTACTGCGTTACTGGAAATCAACAGGGGAAGAGAAGGCACTTGAGATGGTAGAGACTACATTGGATAATATGTATCGCGGCGGTATGTATGATCATTTAGGATACGGATTTGCCCGCTATTCTACCGATGAAAAGTGGTTGGTACCTCACTTTGAAAAGATGTTATATGATAATGCTTTACTGGCAGTAACTTATTTGGAAGCCTATCAAATTACAGATAAAGAGGATTATGCAGATATTGCAAGGGAGATCTTCACTTATGTTTTAAGGGATTTGACATCACCTGAGGGTGGTTTTTATTCGGCTGAAGATGCAGATTCGGAAAGAGAAGAAGGGAAGTTTTATGTTTGGACTCCCAACGAAATTAAGAAAATTTTAGGTAATAAGCAAGGTGAAGAGTTCTGTCAGGTTTATAATATTACTGATGAAGGAAACTTTGAAGGAAAGAGTATTCCTAATTTAATTGGTACTGAACTGGATAAATCTGAAGTAGATAAGAAATTTGCAGCAGAACGAAAAGAATTATTTAAGGCTAGAGAAAAGAGGGTACATCCCCATAAGGATGATAAGATTCTAACCTCCTGGAATGGCTTGATGATTGCTGCTTTGGCTATTGGTGCTCGAGTTCTTAATGATGAGCGTTATCAACAGGCAGCCAAAGAAGCGGCAGAATTTATCTGGCAGAATTTACGTCGTGATGGTAATGGAAGACTGCTAGCTAGATACCGGAATGGAGAAGCTGATTATTACGGATATGTCGATGACTATGCTTTCTTTATCTGGGGTTTGATTGAGCTGTATGAGACTACTTTTGAAACTGAATATCTTGAGAAGGCAGCAGAATTAAATAATGATTTAATTGAATATTTTTGGGATAAAGAACAAGGTGGACTTTATTTTTATGGTTATGATAGTGAAGAGTTATTGACTAGGCCGAAAGAGATCTATGATGGGGCTATTCCATCCGGAAATTCAGTAGCTACTCTAAATCTTTTACGTCTAGCTAAATTAATTGGAGATACTGAATTGGAAGAAAAGGCTAGACAGCAGTTTGAATACTTCGGTAGCCGGATAACCAATAAACCGATAGCCTCTTCTTACTTTCTATTATCCTGGCTGTTTGCTCAAAATGGTGGTAGGGAGATTGTGATTGCCGGTAATAGGGAAGAAACTGTTACTGAAGAGATGGTTCAGGTTCTACATCAAGAATTTCTGCCCTTTACAGTTAGTCTTTTAAATACCACACAGGAAAGAAAGAAGCTATCTGAATTGGTTCCTTTTGCAGCTGATCAGATGAAAGTGGACAAAAGGCCGACGGCTTATATCTGTGAAAACTTTGCTTGTCAAAAACCAGTAATTGATATTGAGCAATTTAAAGAAAGATTACAGTAAATTAGAAATTGAATGGTTTAAAAGTAGGAAAAAAATGTGGTATAATTATCTGTTATTAGTCTACAAGAGGTGAGGAAGATGTTATTCCAGGACAATGAAAGATATCAGGCTATGAAGCGGGAAAGGATGGTAAAAGAGCAGCTGCAGCCAAAAGGAATTAGACATCAAGCCACAGTGGAGAGTATGCTTACTGTTCCGCGGCATAAATTTGTTTCTGAAAGATTTCAGGATATGGCTTATCAGGATACTGCCTTACCGATTGATAAGGAACAGACGATTAGCCAGCCTTACATTGTTGGACTGATGACAGAAGCTCTACAGCCTAGTTCCGGTGATAAAGTGTTAGAGATTGGTACCGGTTCTGGCTATGCAGCGGCTGTTCTGGCTGAAATTGTGGATGAAGTTTATACAGTAGAGCGGCATCAGGATTTAGCCCAGCAGGCAGAGGATAGATTTGAATTACTAGGCTATGAGAATATAAGGCTTCGAGTTGGTGATGGTACCAAAGGCTGGGTAGAGTATGCTCCCTATGATGGGATTACTATTGCCGCTGGTGCTCCAGTAGTGCCTGAATCCTTAGCAGATCAGTTAGTAACTGGTGGGCGGTTAGTAATTCCAGTCGGCAGAAAGGAAGGGGTACAGGAGTTGATGCTGCTTAAAAAGAAGGCTGACGGCAAGTTAGCTCGCAGCAGTTTGGGACAGGTGAGGTTTGTTCCTTTAGTAGGAGAAGAAGGCTGGAATAAGGGGAGATGAGTTACTAAGAGGAGGAAGGAAAAATTATAATGAACAGAATTTATAATCTATATGGTAGTAAGCCTAAAGAGATGGTCTATAGAATATTAGAAGAGATGGATTTGGATCTGGATTCTGATTTAACAGTAGGGCTGAAGCCTAACTTGATTCTGGATAAGAAGAGCAGTAGCGGTGCTACTACCGATCCTGAATTAGCAGCAGGAGTAGTTGAGTATCTACAGCAGCAGGGAATTGATGATATTCTAATCTTGGAAGGCTCCTGGGTAGGGGCTGAGACTGAGCGTGCTTTTGAGGTCTGTGGTTATAATGAGTTAGTTCGGAAGTATGACCTTTCCTTATATGATTTAAAGGAAGATCAAACTCAAAATTGCCGCAGTGGTAGGTTCGAAATAAAAGTCTGTCAGAAGCCGCTGGCAGTCGATTATTTGATCAATCTACCTGTACTTAAGGCCCACTGCCAGACTAAGATAACCTGTGCGCTAAAGAACTTAAAGGGGTGTTTACCGGATTCAGAAAAGCGCCGTTTTCATAGACTAGGTCTCCATCAGCCAATTGCTCACCTGAATCAGATTTTGAGTAGCGATTTAGTATTAGTAGATGGAATTATTGGTGACTTGACCTTTGAAGAAGGCGGTAATCCGGTACATATGAATCGAATTATTGCTGGTAAGGATTCTGTCTTAATTGATGCTTATGTTGCTCGATTATTAGGCTTTGATGCTTATGAAGTTGATTATATTGGGATTGCTGAACAGCTGGGAGTTGGTAGTGCTGAGCTAAATAAAGCTGAAGTAATTGAGCTTAATCAACCGGTAGATTCTTTTCAGACCTTAGACTCTATTGCTCAAAGGGGAGAGAAAATAAGTAGGATTACAGACTTTGTTACTACTGATCAGGCCTGTTCTGCCTGTTTAGGTAGTCTGGTACATGCTCTAACAAGAATCGATGATAAGTATGGACTGCCGGCTGACTTTTCTATTTCTGTCGGACAGGGATTAGAGGATAAAGAGATTGAAGGGATTGGGGTCGGCAAATGTGCCCGCCGGGCAGATAAATCAATTTTCGGCTGTCCTCCCGATGCTAAGAGTATTGTTGATGGATTGGTTGAAATCTGGGAGTTAACCGATGAATAGGAGGTTCTAGTATGGATGATATAACTATGTTGGCAGAGAAATATTTAGAAAATTATTCAGTGAATGATGTTATCAATCAAGAAGCAGCCTTTCTGTTTATACTGGAGTCGCCGCATACTCAAGAGATGAGAAATGGCTATCCAGTAGCTGGAAGTTCCGGAGTAGAGATGACAAAGTTTATCTATAATACTGATAAGAAGGATGCCTTCGGTAAGCTAGTAAGCCAAACTAAGAAGTATAGTGATGAATATGAAAACCTAGAAAGATTTAGTATTCTTAATGTATCTTCCGCTCCAATGCAGAGAGAAGGACTTAAAGATTATGATTTGGATGAAGAAGAAGAGAGAATAGTTAGAATTTTGGAAAAGCTGCGGGTAAATTATAAAAGTCGAAACCATAGAAATCAAGAATGGAATCAGGTTAAGGAGGTTATATTGTCGGATTTTAAACAGCGTTTAGTTTCAGGACTGGAAGTGATGGAAAGGTTAACATATCTAGTTCCCTGTGGTAAATTAGCAGTAAATTATCTACAGTTAATTCAAAATTCCGAAAAGATTATCAATCAGAAAGAAGTTATCTGGAATATTCCCCATCCTTCATTTAATCAATGGAGCCATTATGAATCTATGGACCAGTTAAAGGAGAAATTATAAATTTATAGACTCAGATTCTATTTTCTAAGCAAGCAGGTTAATTTCTGCTTGCTCTTTTTTTATTCACGAAGACTAAAGAATTGAATAATATAGGTATTAGGAATCCAAATGAGGAGGATAAGAAATGAAGAAATTATTAACTGTAGGGTTAGTAATGGTTTTATTGGTTGGAACGAGTTTGACGGGGTTAGCAGCAACAGAAGTTAGGCTTAATGAAGTAGTTCATTCTATTTTCTATACTCCACAATATGTAGCCTTACATAAAGGCTTCTTTAAGCAGGAAGGATTAAAAGTTGAATTATCTACAGCCTGGGGAGGAGATAAAGCTGCTACTGCCCTTATGTCAGATCATGCAGATATTGCCTTAATTGGACCGGAACCGTCGATCTATATCTATCAGCGGGGAGCAGATAATCATCCGATTAATTTTGCTCAATTGACTCAAAAGGCCGGTTCATTTCTTTTAGCCAGAGAGCCGATGCCGGACTTTATGCTGGAGGATCTGAGAGGCAAAAAGGTTATCGGTAACCGTCCTGGCGGAGCTCCGGAGATGGTAATGGAGTATGTACTGCGCCATAATGGCATTGAGCCTTTTGAAGATGTTCAGATTAATACTAGTTTAGACTTCTCTGCTAATGCTCCTGCTTTCAAAAATGGTTTAGGAGATTTTGTTCAGTTATTTGAACCTAAAGCATCAAAACTGGAAAAGATGGGAGCAGGTTATGTAGTAGCCTCCTTTGGAGAATTAGGAGGAAAGGTACCATATACTGCTTATATGGCCTGCAAGGATTATATTGCTGATAATCCAGAAGTGATTCAGAAGTTTACTAATGCAGTCTATCGGGCCCAGAAGTGGACCTATGATCATTCAGCAAAAGAGATAGCTGAAGTAATTAAACCGTCATTTTCAGAATTAGAAGATGATATTTTAGTTAAGGTGGTTAAGAGATATAAAGGTCAGAATACCTGGGCCCATAATCCTATTTTATCAAAATCCGAATTGGATTACTGGCAGGATATAATTATGGAAGCGGATGAATTAGATAAAAAGGTAGATTATGAAGTAATAGTAGATACTAAGTTTGCTGAAGAAGCTGTAAAGAATACTGAGTAAGGAGGGAGTTAAAATGAATAAAATTCAGTTTAAGGAGGTGGGGATGAAGTATCATACTGTAGCCGAGGAGACAGAAGCTTTAAAGGATCTTTCCTTTAGCGTTGAAGAGAATGAATTTGTTAGTTTAGTTGGCCCCAGTGGTTGTGGTAAAACAACTGCTCTTTCTCTTGTATCTGGATTGTTGTCACCTACTAGCGGGCAGGTTACTATTGATGGTAAGAGAGTTAAAGGAATTGATGAGAAGGTAGGATATATGCTGCAGGAGGATTATCTCTTTCCGTGGCGGACAATTCTTGATAATATTCTAATAGGACTTGAGGTTAAAGATGAATTAACAGCTAAAAGCAGACAGAAAGCCCGGCAGTTGCTGGCTGATTATGGATTAGAAGGCTTTGCAGACTATTATCCTACTCAGTTATCCGGCGGTATGCGTCAGAGGGTAGCACTAGCCCGGACGTTGATTTTTGAACCAGAGATACTTCTGTTGGATGAACCATTTTCTGCTCTGGATTATCATACCAAGCTGACTTTAGAGGATGAAGTAGCTCAGATACTGCGAAACAAAGAAAAGACAGTAGTGTTAGTTACTCATGATATTGCTGAAGCAGTTGCTATGTCTGATAGAGTTTTGGTCTTTACAGAACGTCCTGGTAGTATCAAAGAAGAATATAAGATTGATTTAGCTATAAGTGGAGACTTTTCTACCTTTAAAGCTCGGGAAGCTGAGGAGTTTAGATATTACTTTAATTCTATCTGGGAGGAGCTGGATGTCTATGTTTGAAAGAATAAAGGCTGTACTGAATAAGTATTTAACTAAAGATTCAGTTACAGATGAACATGGAAAGTATTTAAAGAAAATGCGGCTGAGAAAGATTAGTATCAATACACTACAGATTTTAATTTTAGCTGCTTTAATCATAGGCTGGCAGCTGGCAGCAAAATATAAAATTGTTGATCCCTTTATTACCAGTTATCCTTCTCAGATTATAAAGACTATTTATGAGATGTCATTGAATGGGGAGTTATTTAAGCATATCTGGGTAACAGTATATGAAACTTTGATTGGATTTTTACTTGGTGCTACCGGTGGATTAGTGATTGCAAGTATTCTATGGTGGTCTGATTATTTATCTCAGATCTTCGAACCATTTATTATTGTATTAAATGCATTACCGAAGATGGCTTTAGGACCAGTATTGATTATCTGGTTAGGGAACGGTACTATAGCCATCATCGGCATGGCACTTTTGATCTCAATTATAGTTACAATTGTGATGGTCTATAATGGTTTTAAAGAGACAGACCAGAATAAAATAAAGCTACTGAGGACCTTAGGAGCAGATAAGTTTCAGATCTTTAAGAAGGTAGTCTTACCGGATAATCTACCTACTATTTTTGGAGCTTTAAAGGTAAATATAGGTCTTTCATTAGTAGGGACAATAGTAGGTGAATTCTTAGTTTCCGAAGCCGGATTAGGATATCTAATTGTTTATGGTGGTCAGGTATTCAAGTTAGATTTGGTAATGACCAGTGTGATTATTCTATCTGTATTGGCTGGATTACTCTATTATCTAGTTGCTTGGCTAGAAAAAAAGATTATCAATTGGGAAGAGTAGCTTATTACATCAATTTAGTTCCTGGTACTGTAGAAGCTTGAGTTGGCACATCAATAACAGCTACTTCATTTAGCTGTTGAGTCTGCTCTAGTATATTCTCTAATTCGCTAATGCTTTCCGGTCTAAAGCCTTGAGCATTACAGGATTCAGCAAACTGAACAAAATCCGGATTGGTCAAATCTACTTCTTCCGGTATAAGATCGGCTGTAGTCATTCTATTTCTTTCCATAGCTAATGTACCATTATTCATAATGATAATTCTAACAGGTAGATCATATCTAACAGCAGTTAAAATTTCAGCCAATACCATACTGATACCGCCGTCGCCAGTAATAGATGTTACAGGAGCTTCAGGCTGATTTATCTTAGCTGCTAGAGATGCCGGTACGCCAAATCCCATAGTTCGCCAGCTGCCGGAGACTAGAACATCTTGGCATTGGTCAGTAAAATATTTGCCGAACCAGACTACGTTATCTCCCGAGTCAAGGGATATAATTTCATTTTCGGTAGTTTTATTGCTGATGGTTTGAATAACAGACTGGGGAGTTAATGGAGTTTCGGCTACTTCAACACTTTCTTCTAGACTATCTAACCAGGTCTTACGGGCAGAACTAATTTCTGACCGCCAGGCTTGATTATCTTTTTCGGGGAGTTTTTTTAGTAGTGAAGTAATAGACTTCTTAATATCACCTAAAATTCCTAATTCTACTGGATGGGCTAAACCAATATTCTCTTTAACTGTATCGAATTGGATTACCTCTGGTTGTCGGGGTACATAATCCATTGGCCACCAGGTTGCTCCAAAGTTAATAATTAAATCGGCTTCATTCAACAGCTGGCTTGCTATATCACTGCCTGCTAAACCTAATCCGCCGAGGGATAGGGGACAATTATCAGAAATGATTCCTTTAGCAGGGAGAGTATAAATCAAACCACCATCAATCTGTTGGGCCAGTTCTTTTAATCCTTTCTTACATTCTTTTGCACCGCGGCCATAGAGAATAACAGGTTTATTTGCTTGATTTATTCTATCTACTGCTTTGTTAATTATTTTTTCTTTTGGAATTTCTTTTTTATTTAAATGGGATGGATACTCTCTAGGAACAGCAGTAGTTTCTGCCTGCCATAAATCCATAGGAATAGCTAAATGGCTAACGCCTCCGTTCACAATAGACATCGTCATTGCTTTAACCATTAAATCAACTATAGAATCCGGATTAGTAACGAGACTGGAGAAGACAGTTAGCGGTTTGGTTAATTCTAATTGATTGACAAACTGTTTATAATCAGTTCCTATATTCCAGGTAGGAACCTGACCAGTAATTAATAATAGCGGTACTCTATCACTGTAAGCATCACCGATACCATTAATAATATTGGCTGTACCGGGACCGCTATGGGCTACACAGACGGCCAATTCATCATTTAATTTTGCTTCTGCTGAAGCCATCAGTCCAGCAGTGCCTTCATGTTTTGAAGTGTAGAGCTTAATAGGCGAGTTACTGAGAGCAGAGAAGAATTCTAAAATTGTATCTCCCGAATAGCCGTAAATATGCTCAACATTCCATTTATCTAACTGCTCAATAATTACATCAGTCAAATTTCTATTCTCCATTTAGTTCACTCCTTTAGTATTTATTCTTTATGTTCTACCTAAAAAGAATTATTATACTGGAAAGTTATATAGTTAAGCTTTGCAGGACTATTTAATTATTTTATTCAAATATATGTATATCTATCATAGATGTTAATTTAAGCTGAATTTTAGATAAAAGTGCAGTTATATTGATATAATGTTGCAGTTTAGAGTTGATATATTTCAAACGCTGCCAAAATCAGCCCTAGTCAATCAGCAATAAATTAATCTTAGAGATACGATTTAAAGAGCCTACTTTGTATATTAATTATTTTCTCTTATGGGGCTGCTTTAAGTTGCTTTTTGAAATATATCAACTAATTGTGCAAAATTATCCGAGGGGGGCGTTTAAAACCAGATTAATGAAATTTCTATGCTGTAATTGCAATGTAATATTGCAAATAGTCAATATATGCTTACAGCAACTCCTATTGGTGATAACCATAGCAATCTATTCTATTATCAATAGTCAATATGTGTCCAGAGCGACTCTTAAAACTGACCCGGAGTCATGGACGACGGAGGGGCAGTTTTTGACAGTGAGCGAAACAGGACGTTGAGCGAACGGCAAGCGGCGGATACATATTGACTATCACTGCAATATCTTGAAACTGCAACAATATATCAATAAAGAGTTAACTGAAAATATATAATTAGCATTCATAAGTATATTAATTAACTATTGATAGATAGAAATAATTAGCAGGAATTCTAATAAAGATATAGAATAAGAAATTTAGCTTTAAGTTATAAATAATCAAGTTAGGAATTGTTAATTCAGGAGGGAAAGATAATGAATTTGACTTTTGTTGTTAGTCCATTAGTAGGATCAGTTATTGGCTACTGTACTAACTGGGTAGCAGTTAAGATGCTCTTTAAGCCGTTAGAAGAAAAGAGAATTTTAGGAATGAAGGTTCCCTTTACTCCCGGAGTTATTCCTCGGCGGAGAGGTAAATTGGCTGAGAGCATCGGTGATGCCGTAGGAGAGGAATTATTAACCCCTGATGCTTTTCATGAAATATTGCAGGGAGAAGATATGAAAGAAAAGATACAAGGCTTTGTAAACGAAAGAATTAAGAGTTTGAAAGAAGAAGAACGGAATCTACAGGAACTTTTGGATTTAGCTGTCTCTAATTCTGATGATAGAGAAGAGTTAAAAGCTGAAATGAAGAAGATGATTTCTACTGGAATTAAAGGATTATTAGATAAAGAAGAAATAATGAGTGTAGTAAAGAAAGAATTAGCCCAGATTGATATTGAAAGATTAGAAGATTATCTGGCTTCCGATGAATACCAAGACTTCAAAAATAAATTGAGTACTTTTCTGTTATCCAATCTGTATCGGGATTCGACTAAGGAAGGGTTACTTGTCTTTTTAAATAATAGGCTTGAGAGAATAAAAGATAATCAGAAGACTGTGAGTGATTTTCTACCGGATGGAATGAATGAAAATCTAAGTGAATGGTTATCAGACCAGGGACCAGAGTTTGTAGAAAAATTGATTTCATTTCTTGATTCTGAAACAGCTAAAGAACGAATAAATAAGAAACTTGATGAGGCTTTAGGCAGTAATTCAGTGATGCAGATGGTAGGCGGTTTTTTAGATAAAGAAAAGATTGTTAATCAGTTTATAGACTATATCGTTAAGTTTCTAGAAGAACCTGAAAGCCAAAAAGAAATAATAGCTAAGCTGGATGAATTTTTGGATTCAATTTTTGAAACTGAAGCTGCTGTAATTATTGATAAGTTTGATGATGAGGATTTAATTGAAGTGATAGACTTTATTCTAGAAAAAACAGCAACTGAAGAAGTAGTAGATAAATTATTTAATAGTTTAGAGGAATCAGTCGTTGATAAGTTAGCTAAAAAAGATTTAACTAATAATGATAAGATAATTACTGTAATTGAGGAGCTAATAGAGAAGGTAATAGAAAGTGATTTCTTATCTGCTAAAATAGAATCATGGGTTGACCAGCAGCTGGACAAGCTGAGCGAGCGGCCGGTAAGGTATTACTTTAATAAATTGGATGCAGTTACTTTACAGAAAGTAGAATTAGGTGTTGTAGGTAGTCTTGAATATATTATTGAGAACCATTTAGGTAGAGTACTGTCTACTTTAGATTTTAAAGAGATGGTAATAAAGAAGGTTAATGACTTTGACATTTTAGAAGTAGAAAATCTATTATTAAGTGTTATTGAGACAGAGTTGAATGCTATTACCTGGTTTGGAGCTGTTTTAGGCCTGATTATGGGTTTGATAACCCCTTTTATTTCAGTATTATTTAGTTAACTAGAGAAATAAACTGGAGCTGAGGAATTAACTTGATGTAATGTTAAAAAAATGATATGATAAAAAGTAAAAAATAAGCAGCCTCCCGGATATCAGGAGGCTGTTAGCTTAATTTTATTTTTGGATTACTTCAATTCTGTATCCATCAGGGTCAGTTAGGAAATAATAACCGCCTTCTGCTTCTTCATTGAGACTTTTGATATCTCCAACTTCATAACCAGCATCTTTATGTTGTTGATAAGAAGCTTTCAAATTATCTACTGTAACGGCAAGATGGCTATAGCCGTCACCGATAGTATATGGTTCTTCGCGGTCATAATTATAAGTTAATTCTAATTCAAAACTGTCGTTAGGTCTTTTCATATAGACTAAAGTAAATTTATCTTCTGGAAAGTCTCTTTCACGGGCAACTTCTAAATTTAATGCATTTTTGTAGAAAGCTTTTGATTCTTCTAGATCTAAAACTCTAATGCAGGTATGAACAAAATTGTAATTCATAATTTAATCTCCTTTCTATTTCAGATAATGGAATTCTTTTATAATAATGATAATCTTTTTTGAAACTATTGTCAAATATGTTGGTGGAATTATATTTGAAGTCATAAAATATAAGTAGTATAGAAAACGAGGTGAAAAAATGGACTACAAAGAACAATTGGATAGATTTGAGGCTTATTTTAAGTCTAGTGAGAAAAATAAGGAGAATAAAGCGGTAGGATTAGAGATTGAACATTTTGTGGTAGATAGCGACACCTTAAAGACTGTTTCTTATTCTGAAGAAGCGGGGATTGAAAAGATTTTAGCTCAGTTAGTAAGACAGGGGTGGGAGGGTAGAAGGGAAGGAAATCATTTAATTCAGGCTAATAAAGAAGGAGCAGTGATTACTTTAGAGCCTGGCGGCCAATTAGAAATAAGTATAGAGCCTGAAAGAAGGATAACAGACTTAGAAGATAGATATTATGCTTTCTTAAAAGAATTATTGCCGATTTTAAATCAAAATAATCAGTTATTAATAACTGCTGGTTATCAGATTGAAAGTAAGATTTCAGAAATTGAATGGAATCCCAAAAAGCGTTATCAGATTATGTCTAAGTATTTAGGTAAGAGGGGTAAGTATGCCCATAATATGATGAAAGGTACAGCTTCAATTCAAGTAGCTTTGGATTATATAAATGAAACTGATTTTATCAAGAAGTTTAGAATTGCTAATACTTTAGCTCCAGCTGTTGCAGCATTATTTGATAATGCTGCTTTCTTTGAAAGCGAGGAGTATGAAGCTTATAATATCAGAACAGATATTTGGTCTCACTGTGATCCTGACCGCTGTGGTACGGTAAAGGAAGCTTTTGATAAAGACTTTAATTATCGAAAGTATGCTGAATATATTTTAAATCGGTCTCCTATTTTATTAAAACAGGGTTCGGAATTCATTTCTGCTGGACAGAAAACCTGTCGCGACATATTTAAAACTCAAGATTTAAGTCAAAAGGAATTAGAACATGTACTGACGATGTTCTTTCCTGATGTACGGGCTAAAAACTTTATTGAAATTAGAATGATAGATTCTATACCTCCCAAGCTTAATTTTGCTGCTGTGGCTTTCTGGAAAGGACTGCTTTATAATGATCAGAATTTAGAAAGGGTTTCTAAGTTGATTGCTGATATTACATATGAAGAAGTCCAGAAGGCTAGAGAAGATGTAGTTAAAAAAGGATTAGTAGCGAAATTAGATAACTATCAGGTTCTGGAGTTAGGAAAAAGATTGCTGCAGTGGGCCAAAGAAGGGCTGCCTGATGTTGAAAAAGAGTATTTAATTTCCCTTGAGAAGTTATTAAGTGATAATAAGACGCCAGTGGATAAAACTAGAGAAAAATTAGCTGCTGGTTTTGATAAACGCCAGGCTATAGATTGGTTAATTCTTAATTCAAGGTTAGAAACAGAGGTGAAGAAAGAGTGTTAGAAGAAGCTGTTGTAGAATATCATAATCTTTTAGCTGAAGAGCCGGATAAGTATGCTCGGGATTTAGAGAAAATTTATCATAAATTAGAAGCTGAGAATATCTATTATCATGGAGAAGTAATTCCTATCCTCTATCAGCCTTTATTCTTTAGCCAATCAGAGATAGACCAGATTTCTCGATTAACGGCTAAGTTAAGCAGTATCTTAACTAAAGTAATTAATCGTTATTTGGTTGATGAAGAATTTAGATCTTACTTTGGCTTTTCACAGGAATTAGAGGATCTGATTCTAGCAAATCCTGGATATTCAAGTCCAGTTCCGATGGCTAGATTTGATATCTTTTATTATGGAGAGGAAGATTATAAATTCTGTGAGTTGAATACAGATGGTTCTTCAGGAATGGTAAAGACTAATGTGTTAGAGAAAAAATTTCTACAGGCAGAAGGTATCAAGGGCTTAACTGAAAAAACAGATTATAATTTTGCTTATTGTGAATTATTAGATGAATGGCTAGATATCTTACTTGCTAATTATCAAGAGTTTAATCCTGAGGATGACAGTCCTAATATTGCTATTATGGATTTTGATAATTTAGGTATGGTTAGTGAGTTTGAATACTTTAGGGTGTTACTGCAAAATAGCGGTTATAGAACAGTAATTGTAGATCCAAGAGAGTTAAAGTATGAAAATAATAAGCTTTATTATGGGGGTTTAGAGATAGATTTAATTTACCGTCGGGCAGTAACAATTGATATTATGGAGTATTATTCAGAAATTGAAGATTTATTAGCTGCTTATTATAATCAGGATGTCTGTATAGTAGGTTCTTTTAGGTCACAGATTATTCATAATAAGATTATTTTTGCTATTTTACATGATGAAGATAAGACAGGATTTTTAGATAAAGAAGATAGAAGATTTATTGAAGAATATATTCCTGAAACTGCTTTAATAACTAAAGAACGTCAGCAGTTAAATTATATCAAGGATAATAGGGAAGAGTTAGTATTGAAACCGCTTGATTTTTATGGTGCCCAAGGAGTCTATATCGGCTGTGATTTAACCCCAAGCCAGTGGGAAGATGCTTTAAATAATATACAACCAGAACAGTATTTAGTTCAGAAATTCTGTTCTATTCCTGAGTTAGAAATGGCAGTCTTAGAAGAAGATGAGTTAAGGCTTGAATCATTTAAATATACTTTAGGGCTTTTTATGTATAATTTATCATTTGCAGGTATCTATACTCGAGCAGGAAAGGATAATCTGATTGCCAGCTCTACAGGATGTGTAACTTTACCTAATTTTGTTGTTGGAGAAAATAGAATTTAATATATAATCATTTTAATTGAGGAATGGAGTCTTCTAATTCTTCTTTAAGTTCGGTTGTTAATTCTATAATTAATAATTTGAAAATTAGTTATATTTTGTTTTAGTATTATTCTGTATTTTAAAGGATAAGTAGTGTATAATTATAGAAGAATTAAATAATAAGAGTTTATGAACTTAATGGAGGTTTAAAAATGAAGATTTCTTCGATTTTTCGTTGGGGAAGTGTGATTAGACGGTTGATTGGATTTTTAAAAGATAAAGAAGTTTCTAAATTAAAGAAATTGTTATTGATTCTACCGATTATTTATGTTGTTTCCCCCATTGATTTGGTAAGTGATTTTATACCTATATTTGGATGGCTGGATGATGCAGTAGTCTTGACAGTAGTTTGGAATTTCTTTTTACAAGAACTAAAAGAGTATGAATTAAAGGATAATACAGCAGTAAACCAGAATGATGATAATAACAGAACAGATGATTATACATTAAGTAAGGATGATTATCAAATTAATTAAAGAGGGAGGAACAAGAATGGTAAGAGAATATGAAATAGAGAATGTGTATATGGGACGGTTACCTCATGGATCAGACTTAATTGAGTCCTTAATTGAAATAGTAAAGGAGAAAGGAATTGAGACAGGGAAAGTAACAGTTATTGGAGCTGTTAAAGAAGCTACAATTTCATTCTATGATCAAAAAGAAGAAGAGTATAATGATAAACAGTTCACTGATGAACTGGAGATAGTAAACTGTAACGGTAATATTTCTCTAAAAGATGGTGAGCCGATAATTCATGCCCATATATCATTTGGAGATGAAGAAGGTAATCTTTTTGGAGGCCATTTAGCTGAAGGAACAACTGTATTTGCTGGTGAATATATTATTGAAGAATATACAGGAGAAGCATTTGTGCGGGGATATGATGAAATAACCGGACTGCCGTTGTGGCAAGAATAGTGTAGTAAATTTAGGCTCGACTAATTCTGGTTAAATCTGTGTTGCATAAATCTCTTTCTTTTGCTGTAGAATAAGATTAAACTGCAGTAAAGGAGTTGACTTTATAATGGATATGGAAGAGGTAAGATTTGCTGAATTGGATGAATCTCAAATTCAAAAATTAAATAAAATGGAAGAAACTTTAGCTGACCGTAAAGACCAGAAGGTAATCCTTCTAGCTTACGAGCAAGAATGATTAAATTATAGTAACTACTAGCCATGAATCTTCTCTAGATAAACAAATATAATTATAGAGATGGTTCATGGCTATTCTATTAAAAAGGAAGGCAATGAATATGAAAGAAACAGGATTATTTGTTATTAAGTTTTTTATTGTTGGAGGAATTATTTGTTCTTTTATATTAATTATTGATAAATTATATCAAGTTAAAGCAGTAGAAGAGGTAAAAGATGAAAAAACAGATAAGTTAAATAAGTCACTAAAGAATTTAAATTTTATCAGTAAATTGACTCAGGAAGTAGTTAATCCCAGTATTGATTTATATCAGACTTTAGAATTGATAGTAGATATGACCTGTGAAATATTGGAGGTAGAGGCAGGAGGTATCATGATTTTAGATGATGATAAGGAATATATATCTTATAAAGCTGTAAATAATATAGAACCAGGTTTTATTCCAGAAAAGATTAGTGAAGATGTTTTAGAACTTATAAGTGATGAGCAAGAATTGATAGTTAATAATGGTTTAAGATTAGATAAGAAGTTTGGTTTTATTAAAGAGTCGGGCTACGATGATTTATTGGCGGTTCCTTTAATTGAAAATAATGAAGAACAAGATGAGATCTACGGTATATTATTTACTGCCAGTAAAAATGAGTTTCAACAGCAAGAATTAAAGATGATGAATACTTTGGCTACACAGGTTGTCTGTCTAATTAAAGGGAATAAATTATTTGAACGAATGCAGAGAAATGTGGCTGAACTTTCAACATTACAGATGATCAGTACAACTATAAATTCAACTCTTGATTTAGATCAGGTGTTGGAATTGGCTATTGATGTAATAGTGGGAACTATGGGTGTTTCTTCCTGTGCTACATTATTATTTGATGAAGATAGAGAAGAATTATCATTAGAAGCTAGCCGCGGCTGGCCGGATAAGTCTGATAAGAAGGAAGTCTTTAATATGGAAAGTAATTTTTTTGGCAGGATAATTGAGAGTCAGGAAATAGTTGTTTTTAATGAGGTACCTGATAAAGTTAAAGAAGAATTAAATTTTTTAGAGATGAAGTCTGCTATAGCTGTTCCGCTTAGATTAAGGGATGATGTTATTGGAATTATTACTGCTGTTAATACTATGATAAGCCATAGCTTCAATGGGGATGATGAAAGATTCTTGAATACTTTAGCTAATCAGATAGCAATTGCTATTGAAAATGCTAGGATGTATAACCAAATGGAGGAACAGGCTATTAAAGATGGTTTGACTCAATTATATAATTACAGTTATTTTCAACATGCTTTAAGTGAGGAAATTGATAGGGCTAAAAGGTATCAACAGGATTTGTCGTTATTATTACTGGATATAGATGATTTTAAAGAGATAAATGATACTTATGGCCATTTGGTTGGTGATAAAGTTTTAGAAGAATTATCCACTATTTTAAAAAAGACAACTCGCAAAATAGATATTGTAGCTAGATATGGTGGGGAAGAATTTGCTATTATACTGCCTGAAACCGATATTGAGGGAGCTAGATTGCTGGGAAGTAGAATTAATGATCAAGTAAGAGACATGGTAGTTGAAGAAAAGGGATTGGAATTAAAAATTACTGTTAGTATTGGTGCTGCAGCTTATAATCAAGGGATAACTCAGAAAGATTTAATCAATAATGCTGATCGGTCTCTATATAGAGCTAAGACTGAAGGAAAGGATAAAGTTTGTATTAATTAAGTATTAAATGCCCGGAAGCTTCGGGTCTTTTTTTATTTGTTATATTTTTTAAATTAAAAGAATAGAATGAGTATAGAGTTAATAGAAGAAGGAGGTGCGGAAATGAAGCTTAAGCATAATATAGCTTTATTAATGATAATATCAATCTTTTTATTAGCAGTAATAGGTATTACTGAGTTACCATTTAATCAGCCGCAGAACATGAAAGTTGATCAAAGACAGCTGCCTACTTTCACTGATGCTAATAATGTTGAAATAATCTGGGATGTTTCTGGGAGTATGTGGGGGAAAGTGGAGAAGAATAAGAAGTATTTACGGGCTAAAAAAGCATTAAAGGATATTGTAATGATGATTCCTGATCATGTCAATATTGGATTAAGAACTTTTGGTAAAGGAGAAGATAGTGATAGGTCTACTAATTTAGTAGTTAATATAGCTACTAATAATAAATCTACTTTATTGGCAAAAATAAATAATTTAAAACCAGCAGGAAAGTCTCCGATTGGAAAAGCTTTATCTCAGGCAGGAGTCGATTTGATTAATTTGGATGGTAATAATCATATTCTATTGGTTACTGATGGTAGAGATACCGGAAATATAGTTCCTAGTCGAGTTGCTGATCGGTTATCTAAAAATGGAATATATATTCATGTCTTAAAGATAGGAGCAGTTGGTAATCAACAAAGAGCAGTATTAAAGTCTATTGCTCGTTTAGGTGGAGGAAGATACTTTACATATTCTGAGAGACATGCAGTAGTACCTACAATGAATTTAGTTGAAAGTACAGATAATTAAGGAGGTTGAATCTTTTAATTTAAATTGTATTTCCTATCTAACCAAATTTTTCTGAATAAAATGAAGGAATAATAAATTTAATATAGAAATATAAATATGGCATGATGTTAAATGGTTTGAATTGATTATAATTCTTGCCATCTCTATACTTGATTTTTTTGAAGAAAATGCAGGAGTATCAGATTTAATATAGAAGTGTATTGATAGTGCAACGTTAATGTTATAATAATATTCATATATAGAAGGTGTTGAATTAGATGAAGATAGCAATTTCAGGTAAGGGCGGAGTAGGAAAGACAACTATTGCTGCAGCTTTAAGTAAGTTATTTGCTAAAGATGATTATCAAGTATTTGCTGTTGATGCAGACCCTGATGCTAATCTAGCAACTACTTTAGGTATTCCAGCGGAGGATGCAGTAGATCTCAAACCATTAGTAGAATTAGAAGATGTTATCAAGGATAAGAATGCTGATGGAGGCTCGTTAGTTAACTTGAATCCCAATGTAGAAGATGTATTGGATGATTATGCTTATAATTTGAAAAATATTAAGTTTGTTAGAATGGGTGATGCTAAACAAGGTGGTTCTGAATGTTACTGTAAAGAAAATTCTTTTCTTCGTTCTTTAGTTGAATCACTGTTGGTTGATAAAGATGAGGTAGTAATTTTGGATATGGGGGCTGGGATTGAACATCTGAGCCGAGGAACAGCTCAGGATGTAGACTGTTTAATTGTTGTAATAGAGCCTAGCCAAACCAGTATTGAAACAGCTAACATTGTTAAAGAGATGGCAGTTGATTTAGAAATTCCAAAAGTTAAAATTGTAGCTAATAAAGTTTATGATGATCAAGCAAAAGAGTTGATTGCTAATAATTTTTCTGATGAAGATATTTTAGGTTATATACCATTTAATCAAGAAATACTTGCTTCATTTATGGATTTACAAGAAGTAGGTCAATTATATGATGCTTTGGACATGGAGGACATATATAATAATTTACTAGATAAGGTAGGTGGTGAGATAGAATAGATCAATTAAGAAAAACATATTTGTTTATAACATGAAGTTGGCCTATTATAAATGGGCTTTGTATTTTTTGATCATTGTGAAGATACTCACATACCCAAGAGGTTATTAGGTGAAAAATATTAAAGCAAAATAAAGGAGGCGGAAATATGGTTTTTGAGAAAGAAACAATCGATCCGGCAGCTCAAGAAATGCTTCAAGTGGCTGAAGAAGAAGGAAGGGAAACAACTTGGGATCTGCGTGAACAGATGGAACCACAATGTGGTTTCGGTGACACAGGAGTTTGTTGTAATATCTGTTTGCAGGGGCCTTGTCGGGTGAATCCGAATTATAATGAAAAGGGTAATCAGAAAGGGATCTGTGGAGCTAGAGATTATACAATTGTAGCTCGTAATCTAGTCAGACATACTGTTGGTGGAACATCCTCCCATTCTGGTCATGCTCGACATGTAGCAGAATTGTTTAGAGAAGTTGCTGAAGGACATGTTGATTCTTATGAAGTAAAAGATAAAGAAAAATTAATGAAGGTGGCCGATAAATTAGAGATAGAAACTGAGGATAGAGAAACAAATGAAATAGCTAAAGAAGTAGCTGAAGAAGCAATCGGCAACTTTATTGGTTTCCATGGTGAGGAATTAAGCTGGTTGGAGCCGATGGTTCCCGAGAGTCGTTATCAGATCTTCAATGAATGTAATATTATTCCGACTGGAATTAACGATGCTATTAATGAGGCAATGCACAGAACAGCAATGGGAGTCGATTCTGATCCTTTAAATTTAATCTTTGGTAACTTACAGACTGCTTTAGCTGACTTTACAGGATGTACTATCGGGACTGACTTATCAGATATTATCTTTGGTACTCCAGAAGTAGTTGAATCCGAAGCTAACTTAGGTGTGTTAGATGAAGATGCAGTTAATGTGATAGTTCATGGTCACGAACCGGTCTTAAGTGAAAAAGTAGTAGCTGCTGCTAAAAAATTAGAAGATGAAGCTAAAGAGGCAGGAGCAGAAAATGGAATCAATGTTGCAGGAATCTGCTGTACAGGTAATGAACTTTTAATGCGTCAAGGTGTTCCGTTAGCTACTAATTTTGCTTCTCAGGAATTAGCAATTATGACTGGGGCTGTAGATGCAATGGTAGTTGATATTCAGTGCATTATGCCTTCAATTCAATCAGTGGCTAATTGTTATCATACTGAAATAATTACAACTATTCCATTTTCTAAGATTTCTGGAGCTAAACATATTGAATTTAATGATTCTACAGCTGACCAGGATGCTGAGGAGATTGTTAGAACAGCAATTGAAGCTTATAAAGAGCGTCCAAAGGAAATTAATATTCCAGATTATAAGAGTAAATTAATGGCTGGATTCAGCTTTGAAGAGATAGAAAATATCTTAAGTCAAGTTAATGAAGACGACCCATTAAGTGTTATTAATGATGCAATAGATGAGGGAGATATTAAAGGTATTTGTTTATTTGCTGGCTGTAATAACACTAAAGTTACTCATGATAAGAATCATACTGAAGTTGCTAAAGGTTTAGTTGAAAATGATGTACTCTGTGTTGCTACTGGATGTGTAGCTAATGCTTTAGGTAAAGCCGGCTTTATGCTTCCAGAGGCAGTAGAAGAGTATGCTGGAGAAGGGCTTAAGCGATTCTTTAGTAAGCTTAATGAAGAATTAGGCAAGGAACTACCATTAATCTGGCATATGGGTTCCTGTGTTGATAATTCTCGATTAATTGAATTTGTAACGGCTTTAGCTAATCATAAAGGTGTAGATATTGGGGAGTATCCAATTGTTGCCAGTGCGCCAGAGCCTATGCATGAGAAAGCTGTCTCTATCGGTTCTTGGTGTGTAACTATAGGGCTTACTACTCATGTAGGAGTTTTACCTCAGATTACTGGTAGTAGGTTAGTAACTGAAGTAGCTACTAAGGTAGCTAAAGATGTCTATGATGGTTACTTTATCTTAGAATCTGATCCTGAAGCTGCTGTAGAAGAATTAGTAGCAGAACTTGATGAACGTACTTGGGTTCAGGATATGAAAGCTAAAGTATTGGCATCTGATAAGTATACCACTGAAAGATATTAATTGAGTAGTTCTAAAAAACAAATATCCTAAAATACGTTAAAGGGAGGCGTTAAGATGTCTAAGGATAGAGATATGCGTGAATTAGCAGGAAAGACTAATGTATGTAAGGCAGCAATCGAAGGTGCCATAGTTGCTACTGGTTATGCTGAAATCAAACTACAAAGAGCACTTGCAAACTATGGTCCGGATACTGAAGTGGCTTTTCCTACTACTGGATATGAATTACCTTTCATATCAGGTTTAGGTGGAGATAAGGTTACAAAGCTTGGTGAATTGCCATCAGTTTTGAATAAATATAAGAAGAATATACAGCATAAATATGATCTTGAGCATGCTAAGTTAGCTGGTGAAACAACAGCAATAGCTGCTGAAATCATTGAAGCCTTAAAGTATGTTGAAGAAGAAAAGCCTTATGAAGATGAAATATATATGGGGTTTGTCAATGATAAAATTTTAAGAGAATATGGAATAGACTTAGTAGACTTTACAATTCCTGGAGAAGCAGTTATTATGGGTAAGGCTGATGACCCTGAAAAGCTAGCCGAAATGATTAATGAATTACAGTCTATGGGAATTTTGACTTTCCTCTGTGATGAGGTTGTTGACCAGGCTGTTGACCAAGGCGTTAAGATGGGAGTTGAGTTCTATACTCTTCCTTTAGGTCACTTTACTCAGGTAGTTCATGCTGTTAACTTTGCTATGCGTTCTGCCCTAGCATTTGGTGGAGAAGAACGCGGAGATTATGATGCAGTTTTAGACTATATTAGAGAAAGAATTAGAGGTTTTGTTATTGCCTTAGGTGATCAAGATGAAGTCGAAATGGCTGCACAAATGGCGGCTAGCCACTTAGGAATGCCGACTATTACTAATCAGGATGATGTAGAAGAGATAGAGGACAGGTATATAGTTGAAGAAGATTATGACGAAATGGTTCAGTTAGGACTTGAACTGCGAGATATTCATATTGAAATTGTTGATATTCCGGTTCCAATTACTGTTGGTGCTGCTTTTGAAGGACAGCAGATTAGAAGCGACGATATGTATGTTGAGTTTGGAGGACAGAGGACTACAGCTTTTGAGCTAGTTAAGAAAAGAGATAAAGATGAAGTGGAAGATGGTAATGTAGAACTTATTGGTCCTGATATTGATGAGGTTGAAGAGGGCGGTCAATTACCATTAGGTATTATGGTTGATATCTATGGCCGAGATATGCAAGAGGATTTTGAAGGTGTATTGGAAAGACAGACTCACCACTTCTGTAACTATGGTGAAGGTTTATGGCATATGGGACAGCGTGATATCAACTGGATTAGAATCAGCAAGGAAGCTAAAGAAGCAGGATTTACAATTAAGGGAATTGGTGAAATTCTCTATGCTAAATTTAAGTCTGAATTTCCATCAATTATAGATAGATTACAGATTAGGTTAATTACTGATCAAGACAAGGTAGAGGAAAAATTAGAAGAAGCAAAGGCACGTTATGATAAGCGTGATGAAAGAATGGAGAAATTATCTGATGAATCAGTAG
The DNA here is from genome assembly GCF_000144695.1 of Acetohalobium arabaticum DSM 5501. Taxonomy (GTDB): domain Bacteria; phylum Bacillota; class Halanaerobiia; order Halobacteroidales; family Acetohalobiaceae; genus Acetohalobium; species Acetohalobium arabaticum. The sequence continues at coordinate 1,390,454 of NC_014378.1, read as the reverse complement.
ATGTCTTCTATGACTGTACATTATGTCAGTCCTTTGCTCCTGACCATGTCTGTGTTGTAACTCCTGACCGGGTTGGATTATGTGGAGCAATCAGTTGGTTAGATGCTCAGGCTGCTTATGAGATTGATCCAGCTGGACCTAACCAGCCAATTGAATTAGGCGAAACGATTGATGAAGAGAAAGGACAGTGGGAAGGCTGTAATAAGAGAACAGAGAAAGAGTCTGGAGGTAATGTTACTGAAGTAAATCTTTATTCTATGATGGAATCTCCAATGACTTCCTGCGGTTGCTTTGAGGCCATCATGGCTATGGTACCTGAAGCTAATGGAATTATGATTGTTAACCGTGAACATGGCGGTCAGACTCCTGTTGGCATGACCTTCTCTACTCTAGCCGGTTCAGTAGGTGGCGGAAATCAGACACCGGGCTTTATGGGCATCGGTAAAACTTATGTTACTAGTGATAAGTTCATTCAAGCCGATGGTGGTATAGCTCGTATTATCTGGATGCCGAAAGAATTCAAAGAACAGCTTGAAGATGATATCAAGCAACGGGCTAAAGAAGAAGGTCTTGGAGAAGACTTCTATGATAAAATTGCTGATGAAACTGTAGGTACTGCAGCAGAAGAGATTCTTCCTTACTTACAGGAAAAAGGCCATCCTGCTTTAGATATGGATCCTTTAATGTAATCTAGTTATAAATAATTTAAAGTTGGACATAAAATTTTATGTCCAACTTTAATAGACATAAATTTAAGATTAAAATATCTAAACCACTACGAAAGGAGAAATGAAATTATGGGATTATCAAGTTTAGAAATTTATAAGAAATTACCTCAGACAAACTGTGGAGACTGTGGGCATCCAACCTGTATGGCATTTGCTATGCAATTAGCTGAAGATAAGGCTTCTTTAGATGAATGTCCTGATGTATCAGATGAAGCACGAGAGGCTTTAGCTGCAGCAGCTGCACCTCCAATTACAGATATTACTATTGGGGTGGGGGATTATGAACGGACATTAGGGGAAGAAACAGAGATATTCAGACATGATAAGACTTTCTTTAATGAAACTGGAGTTGCAATCTCAGTTAGTGATGCTGCTGATGCTGAGGCAATAGAAGAAAGAGTAGAACAGATTGATCAGTTGACTTTTGAACGGGTAGGACAGGTAATAGAAGTTGATATGGTAGCAGTTACTAATGATTCAGATGATGCTGCTAGCTTCAAAGAAGCAGTAGAAATTGTTGCTGATAATACTGACCGAATTTTAATATTGGTGTCTGAAGATGTAGAGGCAGTTGAAAATGCTTTAGAAGTAGTTGCTGACCGTAATCCATTAATCTATGCTGCTACTGAAGATAATTATGAAGAGATGACAGAGGTAGCTAAAGAAAATGAATGTCCATTAGCAGTCAAAGGAGAAGACTTAAATAGTCTAGCTGAATTAGCTGAAAAAGTTAAAGACTTAGATTACGAAAATTTAGTTATAGATTCTGGAGCTAGAAATGCATCACAAGTATTAGCTGACCAGACTGTAATTAGAAGAAAGTGTATTAATGATAAGTTTAGACCATTTGCTTTCCCAACAATTACCTTTGCTTCGGGAGAGACTCCGGCCCAAGAAATTGCACAGGCCAGTACTTATATAGCTAAATATGCTGGTATTGTAGTGTTGAGTGAAACAGTTGAATTATCAGAAATGCTTCCTGTGTTGACAGTTAGACAGAATATTTATAATGATCCACGGGTTCCGGTTACTGTAGAGCCAAATCAAGTAAATGAAATAGGTGAACCGGATGAGAAGTCACCTGTAATAATTACTACTAACTTCTCTCTAACTTATTATAGTGTAGAAGGTGAGATTCCATCTGATGCCTATATTATTCCAATTGATACTGATGGTACTTCTTTATTGACAGCCTGGGCAGCAGATAAGTTCGGCGGTAAGAAGATTGCTGAAATCGTCAACGAAGAGACTGATATTGGTGATAGAGTAGACCATAATAAACTTACTATTTCCGGCCATGTAGCTGTAATTAGCGGTAAATTAGAAGAAGAATCCGGTTGGGATGTAGTCGTTGGACCGCGTGAAGCTTCTGGACTTACAAACTTTATTGCTAATAGATGGGAAGATGAATTAGAAGCGTAATATACAGGCAGTTACAGTCTGTCTTAAGGAGGATAGGATATGCCAGTAATTAATTTTTTGCTAGACTCAGAAAAAATAGAGTTCACCTGTGATTCAGGGACTAACCTGATGGAAGCAGTGGTGGAAGCAGGAATTGAACTTAAGGCAGTCTGTGGTGGAGCTGGTAGTTGCGGTAAGTGTCAGGTAATTGTTAAAGAAGGAGAAGTTAATCAACTTGCTCAGGGGAGTCTGTCCCCTGACAAGTTGAAACAAGGTTATGTCCTGGCGTGCCAGACAGAAGTGATTGAAGATGTAAGGATTGAAATTCCACCAGAGTCTCGTTTAAGTGAACATCAGATTTTTGTAGCTGAAGAAGCAGAAGATGAAGAGTTATTAACTGAAAAAGAAATACAGATTGCTGAAAAAATAGAGTTAGACCCGCTTTATAAGCGAGTAGATTTAGAGTTGGATGAACCAACATTAGTTAATAATGCTAGTGATTTAGATAGGTTATATACTGGACTTAATCAGAGGCATGACTGGCCTGGTTTAACAACTTCATTATCTGTAATGGAGGATTTAGCTTCACATTTAAGGGATAATAATTGGCAAACACAGGTTTCTCTGGCGTTAGCTAATGATAATTATGAAGTATCAGAGTTGAATGCTCCAGATTATGAACAGCCTGATTATGGTATTGCAGTTGATATTGGAACAACAACAATGGTTTTAGAATTAATTAATTTGGAAACAGGTGAATCAGTAGCAACTAGCGGTCTTTATAATAAACAGGGAAGATATGGTGATGATGTAATAGGTAGAATCAATTATGCAAAACAGAATGATGATGGTTTAGATAAACTTCATCAGGCTGTAATTGATACTATTAATGAATTAATTGATGATGTGGTTAACAAAGAAAGTATTGATTATGCAGATATAAAGACAGCTGTGTTTGCTGGTAATACAACCATGAGTCATCTCTTTTTAGGGATTGACCCGAATAATATTCGCCTGGAACCTTATATTCCAACTGTTAACTTTATTCCGCCTCTACAGGCTGAAGAATTAGGTATCAAGATTAAGGAAGAAGGTTGGATTCATTATCTTCCGGGAGTGAGTAGCTTTGTTGGTGGAGATATCACTTCTGGAGTTTTAGCAACAGAAATAGGTAAACGAGAAGAAATAACATTATTTATTGATATTGGTACTAATGGCGAATTAGTATTGGGTAATCAGGATTGGTTAATTACCTGCTCTTGTTCAGCAGGACCTGCTTTTGAAGGCGGAGGAATAGAGTATGGTATGAGAGCTATGAGCGGAGCAATTGAGTTTTTTGAGATAGATGAAGATACGTATGAAATAAAGTATAGTACTATTAATGCTCGTCCGCCGATTGGAGTCTGTGGTTCCGGATTAATTAAATTGATTGCTACTTTGAATGAAGTAGGAATCATTAATCGTTCTGGTAAGTTTGAATCTGATTTTGAACATGAGCGATTAAGAGAGAGAGAATATGAAACAGAATTTGTATTAGTCTGGGAAGAACAAGCAGGAATAGATGAGGATATAGTTATTACAGAAAATGATATCAAGAACCTACTGCGCTCCAAAGGAGCAATCTATGCTGGGATTAGAATGATGTTACAGAATATGTCACTGACAGAGGACTTTATTGAAGAAGTATTAGTTGCAGGTGGATTTGGTAATTACATTAATATAGATGATGCCAAGAAGATTGGTTTATTACCTGATTTGCCGAATGATAAATTTAAATTTGTAGGAAATACTTCTTTAAAAGGAGCAAAGATGAGTCTATTATCCAAAGAAAAATTTGATCAGGTTAATGAGATTGCTAATAAGATGACTTATCTGGAACTGAGTGCGGAAGATCAAAGCCAAGAGTTTATGGATGAATTTGTTTCAGCTCAGTTCATTCCCCATACTGATCTAAGTCTCTTTCCATCTGTTACAGAGACTAACAGTGATGATTAAAGTTGACCATTAAATAGAGTAATAGATGTTATAAATATTAAATATAGTAATAAAGGAGGGAATATTGTGAATATAGCGGTAGCAGGGAAAGGTGGGACAGGAAAAACTACCTTTACTGCTTTAATGATTAGAGCATTAATCAAGAATGATGAACGGCCTATTTTGGCTGTAGATGCTGATGCCAATGCTAATTTAAATGAAGCATTAGGTATGGAAGTCCAGGCTAAGATAACCAGGGTTTTAGAGGAATTTAAAGATAAAAAGGATGAGATTCCACCGGGAATGGATAAGATCAATTATATGGAACTCCAATTAAGCAGTGCTTTATCTGAAGAGAAGGATGTAGACTTACTGGTAATGGGAGGTCCAACAGGATCTGGGTGTTACTGTTATCCTAACGATCTGTTAAAGAAATTTATAGATAAGTTAAATGATAATTATCCTTATATGGTAATGGATAATGAAGCGGGACTGGAACATTTAAGCCGTAGGACTACTCAGGATATAGATGCTTTATATGTTATCAGTGATGCTAGTGCCCGGGGGATTAGATCTGCTGGTAGAGTAAAAGAAATCGTGGATGATCTGGATTTGAAGGTAGATCAAATATATTTAGTTGTTACCAAGACAACAGGGAATGAGCTTGAAATCTTACAGGATGAGATAGATAAAACCGGGTTAGAAGTTATTGGTACAGTTCCCCGGGATGAAGAGATTCTTGAGTATGATTTGCATGGTAAGCCTTTGATAGATTTACCTGATGAGTCTGCAGTTGTAGAGTCTGTGGAGAAGATTGTAGAAAAGACAGTATTGGCTGATTAACAGCCAATTAAGAGTCTTTTAATCTTAATTATAAAATAGCTATGTTAATTAAAAATTTAACTAAAGAAAGGAGAGTATAAAATGGCAGTTGAAATAGCAAAACAGAATTGGGATGGTCAAGTAGAAGAACTAACTATTGGTGCTACAGAAGAAGAAGGAGGAACTAGAACTTCTACGGTTACAGTAGGAGGAGAAACTACGTTACCATTTTTACACTTTGAGGGGGAAATTCCTAATAAGCCAGTTGTAGCTCTGGAAATTCTTGATGAAGAGCCGAAGGATTGGCCTGAGCCATTAGCTGAAGTTTGGGGTGATGTCTGGGATGATCCTGCTAAATGGGCTAAAAAATGTGTTGAAGAATATGGTGCTGAATTAATTGCTTTGCGATTAACTAGTGCTGATCCAATTGGTCAGGATCGATCTGCAGAAGAAATTGCTGAAACAGTAGAAGAAGTATTAGATGCAGTAGGAGTACCGTTAATTATCCTCGGCTGTGGCGATGAAGAGAAAGATAATGAAATTTTAAAGGCTGCTGCAGAGGCTGCAGAAGGAGAAAATCTATTAATCGGCTTTGCTGAAGAAGAGAATCATTCCACAATTGCTGCTGCTTGTATGGTCCATGACCATAATGTGATTGCTCAATCACCAGTAGACATGAATATCTGTAAGCAGTTGAATATCTTACTTACAGATATGAAAGTAAAAACAAACCAAATTGTTATTGATCCATTAGTAAGTAGCTTAGGTTATGGAATGGAGTACTCTTATTCTGTAATGGAAAGAATTCGATTAGGAGCTTTGCGTGATGATGATATGCTGGCAATGCCAATGATTAATTTCATCGGTGAAGAAGCCTGGGATGTAAAAGAAACTCAAGCTTCTGAAGAAGAAAAGCCAGGTTGGGGTGAGTTAAGCACTCGAGGTATCCAGTGGGAAACTGCAATGGGCACTACAGTGTTGCAAGGTGGTGCTGATATCTTAGTTGCCCGTCATCCAGAGTCTAAAGAAAATATTGAAGCAGGTATTGAAGAGTTAATGACTGAAAGTTCCTATGAGTAAAATTTAGGATTTAAATAAAATTAAGGGGGTTAAATTAAGAAATGATTATTATTGGAGAAAGAATTAATGGAATGTTCAATGACATTGGGGAAGCAATTAAGAATGAAGATCCAGAGCCAATTCAAGAGTGGGCTGTAAAGCAGGTAGAAGCAGGAGCTGACTATCTTGATGCTAATGTAGGGCCGGCTGTTGAAGATTCTCCTGAGGTAATGAAGTGGTTAGTAGAGGTTATTCAGGATGAAGTTGATGCTCCAGTAGCACTTGATACTACTAATGTTGATGCTATTGAAGCTGGACTGGAAGTTCATGAGGGAAGTGCTATGATTAATTCTACTACTGCTCAGCCAGAAAAAATGGAATCAATCTTGCCATTAGTAGCAGAGTATGATGCTAACGTAATCGGTCTAGCTATGGATAAGAGTGGAGTACCTAAGGATGCTGAAACTAGAACTGCTAAGGCAATGGAGATTATAGCTAATGCGGATGCCCGCGGTATCCCTATGGAGAATCTATTCATTGATCCATTAATTCTACCGGTAAATGTAGCTCAGGATCATGCACCAGAAGTATTAGAAACAATTCAGCGAGTAAAGAAGCTTGCTGATCCAGCACCGAATACTGTGTTAGGTTTAAGTAATGTTTCTCAGAATTGTAATAACATGAAGTTAATTAACCGTACTTTCTTAGTTATGGCTATGGCAGTCGGCTTGGATTCAGTTATTGCTGAGGCTAATGATGAAGATTTAATTGATGCTGTTGCAACTGCTGAAATTGTACTAAATAATGACGTTTATTGTGATTCCTTCTTAAATCAATTCAGAAAAAAATAATAAAGATAAATTGAAGTGCTTTAAAGAAGCAGGGGATTATTTCCTCTGCTTCTTTTTTTAACATTTTATTAGTTGGCCTGCATAATAAGTAGGGAATTATCCCAGACTATAAAAAGGGAAAAATACCTAAAGGTAGAAATGACTTAAAGAGGAGGGATACTTTGAATTCGATAAGGAGAATAATTTTTATAATAGTTATTGCGGGATTAATTCTTGGTTCGCTTGCTTTATTAGGGATTAATTTTTATACTGATTGGCTTTGGTTTAGCAGTATAGAGTACCTATCAGTCTTCAAAACAATCTTTTTTACTAATATCTGGATTAAGTTAGGGATTATGCTCTTTTTTACTGTCTTTGTTTTTATCAATCTGTTGATTACTAAGAAAGAAATTTTAGATTATAAGCAGAGAGAAGAAAATGTGGAATATATTGATGATCCGTTGGCAGACCAGAGAAATTCATTTTTAGAATTGGTTACTAGTAGAAATTTAACCTGGGTGTTTTTAGGGGTCAGTATTCTGGTTAGTCTGTTGTTTAGTTCGATCAGTTCCGATGTCTGGCGGATAGTAAAGGAATTTCTAAATAGTACTCCATTTAATATTACTGATCCTATCTTTAATAATGATATCGGTTTTTATATTTTTGAATTACCATTCTATAAGTTTATTTATCAATTATTAACTATTTTATTAGTGGTTAGTGGTGTGTTATCAGCTGTAATTTATCTATTCATTAATTCTAAACAGCTATTGACGCGGAATATTACGCAGGGTTCGCGGGCTAAATACCATCTTTCTGTCTTAGTAGCATTATTTATGCTGCTTAAGGCCTGGGGCTATCTATTATCCAGGTATGATCTGCTTTATTCTACCCGGGGAGTTGCCTTTGGAGCCAGTTATACTGATGTGAATGCCAGCTTATTTGCTTTAAATGTTTTAGCTGTACTAGCAGCTTTAGTAGCTGTGTTTATGATTATCAATATTTTTACCAAGAATTTAAAGTTGGTTTTTGGAGGAATAATAGTTTTACTGGTTGCTTCAATTCTATTAGGCAGTATCTATCCACAGATAATTCAGCAGTTTAATGTAGAGCCTAATGAATTGACTAAAGAGCGGCCTTATATTAAGTATAATATTCAGATGACTAAAGAAGCATATAATTTAGATGAAATTGAAGAAAGTCCTTATCCCGTACAAGGGAAATTAAGATATGAGGATATTGAGAATAATCCGGAAACAATTAGCAATATTAGACTCTGGGATAGCCGGCCTCTAAAATCGACTTATAGTCAGCTACAGGAGATGAGACTCTATTATAATTTTGCTGATATTGATATCGACCGGTATGAGATCGATGGAGAATATCGTCAGGTAATGTTGTCACCGAGAGAATTAAATCAGGATCAACTGCCGAGTCGAGCTAACACTTGGATTAACCGTAAGTTGAAGTACACACATGGTTTTGGTGTAGCTATGAACTTAGCCAATCGTGTTAGTCCTGAGGGGTTGCCTGACTTTTTAATTAAGAATATACCTCCTAAATCGGAGACGGATTTAAATATTACTGAGCCCAGAATTTATTATGGAGAACAGACTAATAACTATGTTGTAGCCAATAATCAAGAACAAGAATTTGATTATCCGATGGGGGACCAGAATGCTTATAATACTTATCAGGGTTCAGGTGGAGTTCAGTTAGATTCGATTATTAAGCAGTTAGCTTTCGCTTCTAGATTCAGTAGTGCTAAGATGATTTTAAATGGTGATATCAGCAGTGAGAGCCGCTTGCTTTTCTATCGTAATATTCAACAGCGGGTTAATAAGATTGCTCCTTTCTTAAGTTATGATAGTGACCCTTATATGGTTATAGGTGATGATGGGAAGTTATACTGGATGCAGGATGCTTATACTACTACTGATATGTATCCTTATTCTGAGCCTTATAATAATTCCCTTAACTATATTCGAAATTCAGTGAAGGTGGTTATTGATGCCTATACGGGAGAGACTAATTTCTATATTATTGATGATTCTGATCCATTAGTTCAGACCTATAGTAAGATATTCCCTGAGTTATTTAAGCCGTTTGCCGAGATGTCTGACGATTTAAAGAATCATATTAGATATCCGGAGGATTTATTCAAAATTCAGACTCAGTTATATAGTACCTATCATATGACTAATCCGACTGTATTTTATAATAAGGAGGATTTATGGAAGATTCCTACTGAGAAGCTAGCCGGAAATACTGTTGAGATGCAGCCGTACTATACAATTATGCAGCTTCCTGAACACAAGGAAGAAGAGTTTCTTTTGATGCAGCCTTTTACTCCTAACAGAAAGAATAATATGATTTCCTGGTTGGCAGCTAGATCTGATCAGGAGGATTATGGTAAGTTATTACTTTATAAGTTTCCTAAGCAGCGCTTAATCTATGGGCCGATGCAGATTGAGTCGAGGATAGATCAGAATTCAACCATTTCTCGCCAGCTTAGTCTCTGGGACCAGAAAGGTTCAAGAGTAATACGGGGTAATCTGCTGGTTATTCCGATTGAGGATTCGATTTTATATGTAGAACCGATCTATCTCCAGTCTGATCAAAGTGATCTTCCGGAAATGAAGCGGGTTATTGTTTCGGATGGTAATCGAGTAGTCATGGCCCGTAATCTAGATTTAGCTTTTGCTAAACTATTTGAAGGTGAAGCTGATGCACCTGATGTACCAGAGGAAGAAATAGAACAGGAAATAATTGGAGTGCAGAATTTAACTGAACGTGCCTTAGAGCTTTATAATGAAGCTCAGACTAATCTTCAGGAGGGAAACTGGACTGAATACGGTGAAGCAATTGAAGAATTAAGATCAATCTTAGAAGATTTAAAAAGTGAAACTGAATAATTTAAGTGAAAAAGATAGATGTATTAAATTAGGCAAAGGCTGGCTCTGTAGGTTAGTCTTTGCTTTTTTATTTCTTTTTGATAAAGGAATATTATGCAAGAACCAAGAAATAAAATATAAACATATAGCAAGGTAAGGTGTGGTTAGATGGATTCCAAAATACAGGTGATTCAAGAGAATAGTGATCTTGATGAAACAGAAGCAGAGTTAGCTCTGGATTTGGCTGAGGGAGATATTGAAGAAGCGTTGCAGATGGTTGATTATGTAGATAAACCATTCTTTGCTTTACATATTAAGTTTGAAACTGAAGGAAGTAATAAGGTTTATGGCTTAGTTAATTTAATTGGTAATGGCAAGGAGGGAGAAATATTAAGGCTAAATGTAATTACTACTTACAAACGGGAGCTGTGGAGTATAGGGGTAGATATTAATAATAAAGTCTTTGATAGGACAATTGAAGAGGTTAAAGAAGGAAGCGGAACTACATATGATAAAGATATTAGAAATTCTTTTACTGATGAACTGAATTCAGCCCAGCTGTTTGAATTATTTACTAATGTTAAAGAGGACTGTCTGCCAGGGATCAAAGGAATGATCCGGGACCTTCTAAATCCTATTTTTAATAAGAAGATTGAGTTAGAGATTGGAACAGGTTTATTGACCAAAACACAGTTAGCTCGAAAGACAACAGTTGAATTTGATGATAATAAGGAAGATGAGGAAGAAGAAACAGAAAATATGCAGTTATCTATTTATCTTAAGTCTGTTCCGGTTATTTCAGCAATTAAAGGATGTAAAGTTAAGGAGCTGGAGATAGGAGATGAGATTTTAGTCAGAATTATTGATGAACGGGAAGTAGGTCGTTATTTAGCAGAACTAATCAGTACTGAAGAAAAGGGCGTTGCTGTGGGTAAGATTACAGATATTCATTTTAATGAACAATCGGACCGATATACCTTGATGTTGGAGTTTGGACCTAAAATTTACGGGAAATTGTTAGTTAAGGGAGAGATAAAGATAGCGTTAAGAGATAAACAGGAAGAAACCAATATAGGATTTGAGCTGGGTTTCCCTATAGGTTTAATATTGTTGTTTCTTCTGTTAGTAATTATAATTATTCTTTTATTATTGTATATTTAAGCAAATCAGAATGAATAGGATTTATTCAGTCGATTTAAACTATACTCAGAATTATGAATTTTAAATAAGAAGATAACTACCTTGTTTTCAAGAATTTCACTTCTGATCAGGATGGGGGATTCTTTGTTATTCTTGAATTTTAAATCTTTAACATTTGGAACTATAGTAGCATCCCTGTCTTGTGGCACATAATCAACTGGAGAAGAGTGGGGATGTCTTTCTGTGATTTTTAATTCAGCTTGTAGTAGAGTATTATATAAAGTGGAAGAAGCCTGACAGACTCCACCCCCGTAGGCCGGCTGGAGACGGTTATTAATAATAGCTGGAGCCGGTTGATAACCATTTTCTGGAGTTAGATTACCAATCTGTTGGTTAAATGAAAATTCTTCTTGGGGCTGAATTATTCTGTTATTTAATTTTTGTAAGGCAATTCTAATATTATTGGTTCGCTGAGGATTATCATCTTTAAGAGGAGTTGTATAGATGCTCAAAAGGCTGACCTGTTTAGAAGTTTTATTTACATTAAGCTGGAGAGTATTCTGGTTTGGAAAATTTATAGTTGAAAAAAGATTAAATTTTTGGTTCTTTAGTTTAATTTTAATATTTCTTTTTATTTTTGATTTATGATAATTTGGATCTGTACTGTTAAGTATAAGCGGTAGAAGGAATAATATAATAATTAGAATTATACTCTGTAGAGTTTTGTTCTTCATAGTATGCCCCCTTAAAATGTTAATCTTATTATCAGTATGGAGCTGATTATATATTCGATAATTCTGTATCCAATAATTTAAAATTTTGAAGGGAGGACTAAGTTTGGAAAATAGAGATTTTCTTGAGAAATTATCCGGTTATACTGGAGTTTCAGGTAGAGAAGAAAAAGTTGCAGAAATTATAAGAGGGAGCTTCAGTGATTATACTGATGAAATCAAGACTGATACATTAGGTAATTTAATTGCTTTAAAAGAAGGAGAAGATAAAAGAAAAGATAAGCTCCAGATTATGTTGGCTGCTCATATGGATGAAATTGGTTTAATGGTTAAAGATATAGATGATGATGGATTTATTAAGTTTACTACTGTAGGTGGAATTGATCAGCGAACCCTTGTTGGACAAGAGGTAACTATATATGGTAAGAAGGCTATTAAGGGGATTATTGGAGCTAAACCGCCTCATGTTCAGGAAAAGGAGGAGAGAAATAAGGCAGTTAAGATAGAGGATATGTATATAGATGTAGGTCGAGATAATAAAGAAGTAACTGACTTAGTTTCTGTTGGAGACTTAGCAGTGATTGAACGTCGGTTTAGTGAGTTAGATGGTAACAGAGTTAGCGGTAAAGCATTGGATGATAGATCAGGTGTGACGGTAATACTGGAATGTCTAAAGGAGCTGCAGCGTTTACATCATACAGCTGATGTCTATCCGACGGCTACTGTACAGGAAGAAGTAGGAGTCAGAGGAGCAACTACCAGCACCTACGGAATTGTACCTGATATCGGAATTGTAATCGATGTCGGCCATGGCAAGATGCCGGGTACTTCTGAGGAGGATACAGCCAAGTTAGGTGATGGGCCAGTAATTGTTTTAGGCCCCCAGATACATCCTAAATTGCATAAAAAGTTAAAAGAGATAGCTAATGAATATGAGATTCCTTATCAAATTAATGCTGAAACTACTCCTCGCGGGACAGATGCCTTTGCTGTTCAGGTTACGAGAAGCGGCATTCCCACTGCTTTAATTTCGATTCCTCTTCGCTATATGCATACTTCGGTAGAAACTTTGGATTTAACAGATATTAAACAGGCTGGTCGCCTGTTGGCTAACTTTATTAATCAGGTTGACGCTGAGTTTGTGGAGGGATTAAGATGCTTTTAGGTAAGTTATCTGAGGCAGTAGGAATTTCAGGGGCAGAAGATGAAGTAAGAGATCTTATTAAAGAAGAAGTAGCCGATTATGTTGATGAAGTCAAGACTGATGCGTTGGGCAATTTGATTACTTATAAAGAAGGTAATCCGTCTTTACCAACATTACTGGTAGCGGCCCATATGGATGAAATTGGTTTAATGATTACAAATATAGAAAAGAATGGTCTTTTAAGCTTCAAACCAGTAGGGGCTGTCGATAAAAGAATTCTGGTTTCAAAACAGGTAGTAATCGGTGATGATAAAGTTCCAGGCGTGATTGGTGCTAAAGCAATTCATTTACAGAAGCCTGCTGAACGCAGAAAACCGCTTCGGATTAAGCAGCTATATATTGATATTGGGGCTAAGGATGAACAGGCTGCTAAGAAGTTGGTCCAGATAGGTGATACTGCTACTTTTAGTACGAAGTTTTCTCAGTTAAATGACAAGACAGTAAAAGGAAAAGCCTTTGATGACCGAGTCGGCTGTTCATTATTAATTAAGTTACTCAAGCAGAATTATAATTTTCCTGTTTATGGTATCTTTTCTGTACAGGAGGAAGTTGGACTTAGAGGAGCAGGTCCGGCTGTCTATGATCTTGAACCTGATTTAGCTTTAGTTTTAGAGGGGACTACTGCCTCTGATGTGCCGGAAAGTAAGGAACATGCCTACTCTACTACAGTTGGAGAAGGACCTGCGTTAACTATAATGGATGCTACAATAATTCCTAACCGCAGTCTGCTGCAGGAGATTATTACTGTAGCTGAAAAAGAGGAAATAGATTATCAGTTCAGAAAGTCTACAGCTGCGGGAACTGATGCCGGCCGGGTTCATCTCTCAAAAGAAGGAATTCCAACGGCAGTTATCTCTGTTCCGGTACGCTATATACATTCGCCTGCTTCTATGTTAAATCTGGATGATTATCAAACGACTCACGATTTAGTTGATAAATTTTCTGTAAAATTAGCCCAAGGAGGTATTAGTCTTGAAAGAGATAATTAAACGTCTAACAGAAGCTTATGGACCTTCCGGTCATGAAGAAGAGATAAGAAACTTAATTAGATCTGAGCTTGAAGATGAAGTGGATGAGATTAGAGTAGATAAGTTGGGAAATTTAATTACTTATAAGGAAGGAAGCAGTGATAAAAAGGTAATGCTGGCCGCCCATATGGATGAGATAGGCTTGATAGTTACCCATATTGATGAAGATGGATTCATTAGATTTTCTAATGTCGGCGGTGTTTCGCCTTATATCTTATTGGGAGAGAGGGTGATTTTTGGAAATGGTTTAGAAGGAGTTATTAGTAAAGAGGAGTTAGATAGCATTAAAAAATTAAGGTTCAGCAAGATGTATATTGATGTAGGGTTAGATAGTAAAGAGGACGTAAAAGAAGAAATTAATATCGGTGATGTGGCTACCTATAAACGTGAATTTTCTGATTTAGGCGATAGGTTGCTTGCTAAATCGCTGGATAATAGAGCCGGCTGTGCTCTTTTAATTGAAACTATTAAGAATCTCTCGACTTTAGCTAATGATACTTATTTTGTTTTTACTGTTCAAGAAGAAGTGGGAATTAGAGGAGCCCAGACTTCAGCTTTTGGAATCAATCCTGACTTAGGGATTGCAGTTGATGTAACCGGCACTGGTGATACACCAGAGTCAAGAAGAATGGCGGTTTCGTTAGGAGAAGGACCAGCAATTAAGGTTAAGGATAGATCGGTGATTACCCATCCTAAAGTTAAAGATTTAATGGTATCGACGGCTGAAGAACAAGAGATTTCTTATCAGTTGGAGGTTTTGGAGTTTGGTGGTACTGATGCCGGTAGTATTCATCTAACACGTAAGGGAGTACCGACTGGAGTCTTATCCATTCCGGCTCGTTATATTCATACTCCAAGCGAAGTAGTGGATTATAGTGATGTAGAGAATGGCGTCAAGTTGCTGGATAGTATTCTACAGAAAGAGGTTTAGTATCTGCAGTTAACCAAACAGGGGAGGTATTAAGGGATGATAATTAAAGAAGATGCATTAATGGGTTATGAGACTCCTGAAGAAAAGGAAAAGAAAGAAGTTCAAAATAAACAGGTAGACACAAAAAAACAGCAGGGTCGGAAGCAAGATAGAAGAGCTAAGAGTAGGACTGACTTTTTACAAGAAATAGTCAATGACCCCGAAAAGATTTATAAATATACCGATAAAGGTAGGAGAGTAGCTGTCATTTCTAATGGTTCGTCGGTTCTACATTTAGGTGAAATAGGAGCCGATGCGGTATTACCGATTGTGGAAAGTAAGGTTAAATTATTAGAAAAGTATGCTGAAGTAGAAGCGGTTCCTATCTGTTTGGATATAATGGATATTGATAAGTTGGCTGCTACAATTAAGAATTTAGCGCCGGCTTATGGAGCTATCTTTTTAGAAGATATTGCTGCTCCTGAGTGTATTGAATTACAGTATAGATTACAGAACCAATTATCGATTCCTGTTTATCATGATGACCAACAGGGAAGGGCTATTGCTGTTTTGGCAGCTTTATACAATGCTTTACAGGTAGTAGATAAGTCTTTAGAGGACTTGAATGTGGTAATATTTGGAAGTGAGATTGCTAATTTAGCAATTATTGAGTTATTGTTGACAGCTGAGGTAAAGGAGGTAACTCTTTATGATAAATTTGGAATTTTTGAACCAAAGGATAGTAAGTTTAGTTTAATTAAGAAAAGAATAGACCGGAAATCCAGAGTTAACATTATGGAAACGAATTTAGAAGAGGCTTTAGATGGAGCTGATGTTCTGCTGGGGAATGGATTTGGAGATATACTGAATCAACATGTAGTCCATAATATGAAAGAAAAACCGATTATCTTTTCTTTAGCTGATTCAATTGCAAAAGAGGCTCCTCGGATGGATATGTTTGACTTTGAAGAAGGGGAGAAGATTAATAGTCAGTTAGTCTTTCCTGGCTTAATTAAAGGGCTACTACAGAACAGACAGAAGCGGCTTTCACTGGAAGTTCAATTAATTGCTGCTAAGATTGTAGCCAGTTTAGTTGAGAAACCAGCGGCGGATAATATTCTTCCTAATGCTTTTGATCCGGAAGTTATGAATAAAGTAACTGAAGCAGTATTTAAGGGAGTAACTACTGCTAAAACTGATGTTGATAAATTAAAAAAGAAAGAAGACCTGTCATTAGAGGTTATGGAATATCTGTTAGATTAATGTTAAGCATCTGCTGAACGGCAGGTGCTTTTTTTATTTGTAATTAAGCCAGTATTTGAAAGTATAATAGTAATTCTAGTTTATAAAACTAAACGTATAAAGAGGTAGATTAAACTAAACATTGTAGTGAGGAGTTGAAATTTAAGTTATGTTAATTGATCGTTTAATTAAGGAAGTAAAGTTTGAATTACAGGAAGCATATAGATTGCTGGATGAGTTGAATGAAGAGGAGCTCCAATCAGAAATAAATAATGATGGTCTACTAGCAGAGACAACTAGAAATATAATTACAGATCAAAAAAGGTTATTAACTAATCTGGAGATAGATAGATTAGCCACTGTTATTTCTAAAATAGAAGATGAGCATACTATCTGTCCTTCCTGTAAAAAAGAATTATCAAAAAACAAACGGGTTGTTCGCCTGCCGTATTATAGTCTAATTAATATCAAAGAAAATCCAATTCCTCCGGTTGAAATTATAGTTATTGATACCTGTCAGCACTGTAACTACATTCTTGATTTTGAGTTCTTTAAAGGAGATGAAGCCTATCAATTATATCAGCTGTTAATAAAAGATTTAAATAATACTGAATTTGAATTAAAAGAGGAGCTGGAAAGATGAAAGCTTTTGAACCCAAATCGGTCTTAATTGAAGAGCAGGCTCTTGATTATGAGTTAGGAGCTGAGATTAAAGAAAGGTATGAGGATAAAGAAGTGCCGGTAAGAATGATTGAATCCCATAATAGAGTTAAATGGAAGGAACAGATGACACCCCTGGAGTTGTTTGAAAAGGCTAAAGAAACATTGGTAGTGGGGGTCAAGAAGACGCTCCGCTTTAAATCCTGTCAGCCTTCGGCTGATTATCGAGTAGTGGGAAATACTAGCTGTCCCGGTAGGTGTGAATACTGTTATTTAGCTACTAATTTAGGTTCGGCAGTCTATCCTAGAGTCTATGTTAATATAGATGAAATTCTGGATGCTATTAAGAAGCATATAAAAAAGAGTGAAAAGGAGATAACAACTTTTGAAGCCAGTAGTTCTTCTGATCCTATTGCTTTAGAGCATATTACTGGAGTATTGGGTAGAATGATTAATTTTTTTAGCCAGCGTGATGATGCGTTATTAAGGGTAGCTACTAAATTTGATAATATTGATTCATTTTTAAATATAGATCATAATGAAAAGACGCGGTTTAGGTATAGTATTAATTCTGCTTATGTAATAAGAGAGTTTGAAAATCTAACTCCTTCTTTAACTTCGCGCTTACAGGCAGCCTACAAACTTAAAGAAGCAGGCTATCCAGTAGGCTTTATTATTGCTCCAATTATGCTGCATGAGAATTGGAAACAGGAGTATAAAAGGATGATTGATAAGTTAGCTACAGCCTTTAGTGATTTTCAAAATTCAGAATTGAGTTTTGAATTGATTATGTTTAGGTTCAGCACACGGACTAAGAATATAATTCAGGAACGATATCCGGAAACTAAGTTGGACTTTAGTAAGGACCAAAAGAAGCATAAAGGCTTTGGTAAGTATGTCTATGATGAAGAGACAGCTGAACAATTACGGACATATTTAGCTGAGTTAATTAAAGATAGACTTCCGAAGGCTGAAATTGAATATTTTGTTTGAAAGAAAGGCTACTGGTATTATTTATCCCTTTCTTCCATACTAATTAAGATATCGAGGGCTTTTTCAGCAGCCTTTAGATGTTTAGAATCCGGTTCAATAGTAGTAATCATTTGAACAAGATACGGGATATTCAAGATCGATTCCGGTAGAATTAAAATGAATTCATAGGCAATACCGATGGCTACCAAAGTTTCTAAATAAATGTTAAAACCCAATCCCAGTGTTTCAAAGATGAAGATAATGAAGAGATAAAAGACAACTAAGTTAGTTCCACACCTTCTTGCTAATCTTGAATGAGAAGCAATATTCTGTTGATAATCGGACTGATAATAGTTAATAGCTTTATGTTCTGCTCCATGAAACTTAAAGAGTTCTTGTAAGATAGTCATCCGCAGAAGTAGTATAATAGAAATAACCACTACTAAGTAAACTGGAATTTTAGCCGGAGTTGGTAGGAATGAAACCGAAGCAATACTGTTAGGGAATAACTGAAAATAGATTTCTAAGCTGATATCAAATATAATAAATAGAAGAATAGGCCAAAACTTTGTTGGCTTCTGAATAGCTTCTTTTAAGAAATAGAAAATAGAAAAGAGAATGCTAACCATTCCTCTTAAAACAGGGATCTTTTTGGCTGATAAGAATAATTTATTATTGGCTAAAGCATTTTGACCTACTTCGTATTTTAATTGACCATCTTCATAATAGGTTTTAACAGAGTATTTTTGGCCGAAAAGTCGAATTCCATTTCTATAAGATCTACCGCCCATCTTCATTCTCTAGGCACCTCCAATCATTGAATAGTTTATTAGATTTAGCTGGAAATGTCAACAAACAGAAAATGTTAACTATTTGACTTTTAAGAAAAGAGGTGATATATTAATTAGGACTTTAAATAACTAGCAAAGAATAAGGAGGAGCAGAGAATGGAGTCAAGTGAGAATCAGTGGGGATCGAGATTAGGTTTTATTCTAGCAACTATCGGTTCGGCAGTAGGATTGGGTAATATCTGGCGTTTTAGCTATGTAGCTTATGATAATGGTGGGGGAGCATTCTTAATTCCCTATTTTTTTGCTTTATTAACTACTGGAATTCCTTTATTAATTTTAGAGTTTAGTTTTGGCCAGAAGATGCGCGGTTCTGCCCCTTTTTCCTTTACTAAGGTAGATGAAAAATGGGAGTGGCTTGGTTGGTGGTCTACGCTAGTAACTTTTGTTTTAATTTCTTATTATTCAGTAATTATCAGTTGGAGTTTTAAATATATTTACTATGCCTTCAGCGGGGCCTGGGGTAGTAATCCGGAAGCCTTTCTATATAATACCCACTTGCAGTTAACTTCAGGTATTGGTGAATTAGGAGGAGTCAATCTTTCAGTTCTATTGATAGTTTTAGTAGTTTGGTTAATTAATTTTGTGATTGTCTATAATGGAATTGAAGCCGGGGTTGAAAAGGCTTCGAAGATTTTTATGCCGATTTTAGCATTATTAATGTTAATTATTGTAGTTCGCGGAATTACATTACCGGGAGCAGTCGAAGGAATTAATAAGTTTTTAGAACCGGATTTTGCTGCTTTACTGAATCCTGGAGTCTGGTTGGCTGCCTATGGACAGATCTTCTTTACTTTAAGCGTCTGTTTTGGAGTAATGATTGCTTACGGTAGTTACTTATCTGAGGATTCTGATATTGTGAATAATGCTTTCATTACTGCATTGGCTAACTGTAGTTTTAGCTTTATTGTAGGGATTGGAGTCTTTGGGATTCTGGGATATATGGCGGCTCAGACCGGGCAGCCGATAGAGGAAGTGGTTGCTCAGAGTATCGGTTTAGCTTTTGTAGCTTTTCCAAAGGCGATTAATATGCTTCCTGCTTTCAATACAGTATTGGGAGTTATTTTCTTTGTTGCCTTAGGAATAGCAGGAATTTCTTCGAGTATTTCTATGGTAGAGGCGGTATCGGCACCGGTAATGGATAAGTTTAATCTCAGCCGTAAGAAGGCAACAACAATTGTCTGTGGACTTGGATTTATAGCTAGTATTCTCTTTACTACTGGGGCCGGACTCTACTTTTTAGATATAATTGATCATTATAATATGCAGTTTGGTGTTGCTGTTATCGGAATCTTAGAGGCAGTTGTTATAGGTTGGTATTATAAAGCTGAAGTACTGCGAGATTTCTTCAATCCTATCTCTAACTTTCAGGTCGGTCGCTGGTGGGATATAATGATTAAGTATATTACTCCGCTCTTTTTGACTTATATGCTGATTAGATCATTTGTTATGGAGCTAAATCAGCCTTATGCTGGGTATCCAGTAAGTGATCTTAAGATTGGCTGGATAGCAGCAGCTGGAGTTTTGATAATGTCAATCATTCTCAATCTTCTACCTAACAGATATGATGGCTTAGTGAAGAATGAGACAGATTTATAATAGACTTCAGTCTAAGCATTCATCTTTTTAAGATGGATGCTTTTAATTTTGGGTGCTAATTGGTATAATAAATATGGTGTTGAATTTGATATATTGGTGAAGGGAAGGTTGTAAAATGAGCAGACAGAAGGTTAGTATTTTAGATGGCTATCTTGATGAGCCCTCCTGTTTAGGCGTTCCTCCTTATATTGCTCCCCATGTACGGTATACCTATGGAGCATTAAGGGATGCAGGGTTGGCAAAAGAGGAAATTGATTATTTAACTATTGATCAGTTTAGGGATAATAAAGAAGAGTTACTGAACAGATTAAAGATGTCTCAGGCTGTAGTTATTATTGCTGGAACTACTGTTCCTGGTAAGTACTTAGGTGGTAAACCGATTTCACTTCAGGAGATTGAAAGTCTTACAGAGAGGTTGCAGTCTCCAGAGGTTATTTTAAGCGGTCCCATTATTAATTCTGGTCTAAAAATTAATTCTGTAGATAAAACTGCATCAGAAATTCCGGGATTGACTGTCTACCAGGAATTTACTAATAATAATTTAATAACAGAATTAGATCCGGTTGAGATTGTAGACCGCTGGGCTAGACTAGGGGCTGTAGTTACTACTAAGCATCCTAATTTTCCTTATTTAGTCTGTGAATTAGAGACGTTTAGGGGCTGTCCTAGAGAGGAGAATTGTGCCTTCTGTAGTGAAGGCTTTAAAGAGATTACATATCATAGAAGTCTGGAAGGAATTATAGGGGAAGTAGCTGAGTTATCCAGTTTGGGTAATCAGTACTTTCGCTTAGGCTGTCAGACGGATTTATTGCTATATCAGGCGGAAGAACAGGAGGGGAGGTTATGTCCTAATCCAGAAGTTATTAAGAGTTTATATACTGGAATTAGAGAAGTAGCTTCTGATTTAAAGACATTACATATGGATAATATAAATCCAGCCACAATTGCTGATTTTCCTGACCGATCAGCTGAAGTGTTAGAGATGATAGCTGCTTACAATACTGCTGGTGATATAGCTGCTTTTGGATTGGAGTCAGCTGACCCTCAAGTGCTTGAGGCCAATAATATCGGTACTACTCCTGATAAGACAATGCAGGCTATAGAGATTATGAATCAAGCCAGCGGCTATCGTGATGAAGATGGAGTGCCTAAGCTGTTGCCTGGTCTTAATTTATTACACGGTCTTAAAGGAGAACGGGAGCAGACAATGGAGTTGAATCTAAAGTTTCTACATAAGATTATTGAAAAGGATCTTTTGGTACGCAGAATTAATGTCCGGCAGGTGAATGCACTTCAGGGATATGAGACAGGTTATAATTATAGTAAGCAAGAATTTAAGGAATATAAGGATAAGATTAATGAAGAGATTAATCAGCCAATGCTTAAACGGGTATTCCCCAAAGGAACACTGCTCAAAGAGGTTATTGTCGAAAAGAGCCAGGGTAAGATTTCCTTTGGTAGACAGTTAGGGACTTATCCAATCTTAATAGGTGTTCCTGGCCAGCGTCAAGTAGGTAAAGTCTTTGATGTGAAGGTTATCGACTACGGCTATAGGTCGGTAACAGGAATTCCCTGGCCTTTTAATCTCAATCAGGCAGGATTGGCTGAATTAGAAGCGCTGCCTGGTATCGGCAAAAAGCGGGCGATGAGAATCTTTATGGCTGATAAAATTAAAGATTTGGATGAGCTGAACCGGGTGTTGGATTATAGTTATGATGTGGAGCAGTTAAGAAATTTAGTAATCTTTAATTAGGAGGTGTCAATTGATGGCGATTGTAGAAGTAACAGTGGTACCATTAGGAACTGAAGATGCCAGTTTGAGCAAGTATGTTGCTGGCTGTCAGCAGGTATTGGTTGAAGAAGAAGGAATTGAGTATCAATTAACGCCGATGGGAACGATTATTGAAGGTGACTTGGATACTATCTTTGCTGTAGTTAAGAAGTTACATGAAACTCCCTTTGATGAAGGAGCAGTTCGGGTTTCTACTTCAATTAAGATTGATGACCGCCGGGATAAAGAGGCCAGCATGGATCAGAAGATAGATTCTGTTGAAAGTAAATTGGAGCAAGGATAATCTTTGGATGAGCGAGGAGGAGAATTATGGATGAAGTATATCTCGATAATAGTGCAACTACTAAACCAAAATTTGAAGTTATTGAGGCGATGATGGAACCTCTAACAGATGTTTATGGAAATCCTTCTTCGCTTCATAGTATGGGAGTAGAAGCAGAAAAATTAATTAAGCAGGCCAGAAGGAGTTTGGCCAAAGTTATTAAGGCTGATGAGCGGGAGATTATATTTACTTCTGGCGGTACTGAAGCCAATAATTTGGCTATTAAGGGAACTTTAAATGCTTTACAGCGGTATGGAAATCAGATTATTACGACTAAGGTTGAACATTCGTCGGTTTTAGATACTTTAAAGGAGTTAGAAGAGAAAGGATGGGAAGTAGTTTATCTTGATGTAGATAAGAGGGGTAGAGTAGATCTCAAGCAGTTAGAGGAAGCAGTTTCGGAAAATACAGTCTTAGTCAGTATTATGCAGGTTAATAGTGAAGTAGGTACAGTTCAGCCGATTGCTGAAGTGGAAAAGATTATAAATGAGTACAGAGATAGTAGGCTATATCTTCATGTGGATGGAGTCCAGGCTTTAGGTAAGTTAGAGTTGGATGTTAATAGACCGAATATAGATTTATTATCCCTAAGCAGCCATAAAATCCACGGCCCTAAGGGAGTAGGTGCTTTATATATAGATAAAGATATAAGATTAAAACCGCAGCTTACTGGCGGAGGCCAAGAGATGGAATATCGAGGCGGAACTGAAAATGTGCCGGGAATTGTTGGTTTTGGCCGAGCGGCTGATTTAATTAGGGATGGCTTTAAAGAAGATACCTTTTATATGAAGCAGTTAAAGGAGCGGTTAGCCGAAGGAATTATTGATAATTTTAAAGGGGTCCAGATCAATGGACCGGAACCTAAAGATGGAGTTTCACATATCTTAAATCTGTCCTTTAGAGGACTTAAAGGTGAAGTATTGATCCATGCCTTAGAAGAGAAGAATATCTATGCGTCTACTGGATCTGCCTGTTCATCGAAGACTCCTGATCCTAGCCATGTATTACAGGCTATGGATTTGGATGATGAAGCTATGGAAGGGGCTATTCGCTTTAGTCTATCTTCGGAGAATACCAAAAAAGAAATAGATTATGTGATTGATGTATTAACAGAGGTAGTACCAGAGTTAAGAAAGATTATTGGTTAAAGTTAGGAGGAAGAGTAATGAAGGATTTAATCTTAATTAAGTATGGAGAGATAGGAATTAAAGGTAGTAATCGCTATCTCTTTGAGGATAGATTGATTAGGAATATGGAGGAAAGTCTAAGCGGAATCAATAAAGAGGTCGATATTTATAAGACCCACGGCCGCGTTTTTGTGGAAGCAGAAGGCAGCTTTGAACGGATAAGAGAAAGACTACAGAAGGTATTTGGAATTGTAGGTGTCTGTTCGGCAAAAGAGACAGAGCTTGATTTTGAAAAAATTAAGAACGCTGGTTTAGAATTGATTGAAAGGGAACTATCAGGTAAGCCGCGGACTTTTAAGGTGGAGACAAGGCGGATTAATAAGGATTTTCAGTACGACTCTATGGAGATTAGTCGGAAATTAGGGGCTTATATACTGCGGAATACTGAAGATTTGACTGTGGATGTCCATGATCCTGATATCCAGTTAGATGTGGAGATCAGGCATAAGCAGGCCTATCTATATGCTAGTGATCTTCCAGGGGTCAAGGGTCTGCCAGTAGGCAGCTGTGGTAAGGCTGGCCTGCTTCTGTCCGGTGGAATTGATAGTCCTGTAGCGGGCTGGATGGCTATGAAGCGGGGCGTAGAGATTATGCCGATCTATTTCCATACACCTCCATTTACCAGTAGCCGGGCTAAAGAGAAGGTACTTGATCTAAGTCGGGTGTTAGCAGAGTATGCTGGCGGCAGCTTACAGGTTAGAATAGTACCTTTTACTGAAGTACAGAAGGCGCTTAATGAAAAGTGTCCAGAGAAGCTATTAACAGTGATTATGCGGAGAATGATGATGAGAATAGCTGAAAGAATAACTAATAATAATGAAGGGAAGGCCTTAATTACTGGTGAGAGTATAGGACAGGTGGCCAGCCAGACATTAGAGAGTATGAATGTGACTAATGCTGTTGCTCAGATGCCAGTATTTAGACCGTTAATCGGGTTGGATAAGAATGAAATTAAAGCCAGAGCAAAAGAGATTGGTACGTATGAAATTTCTATTCAGCCCTATGATGACTGTTGTACTATTTTTGTACCTGATAGTCCGGAGACCAAGCCTAAACTGCGTTTTGTGGAGTATGGAGAAGAGGATCTAGAAGTAGAAAGGTTAATAGAAGAAGCAGTTAAGGAAGCAGAAATTATCACAGTAGAAGCTGATTAAATATAAAGGTGGAATTAATTCCACCTTTATTTAAGTCTATTTTAATTATTCATCTGTTGGTTTAAAAGTAACACATTGAGTCTGCTGTGATTTAGGTGATGCTACTTCATCATCAATTGCTCCGATCTCCATATCAGCAGTTTCACCAGTATAAGAGTCGGTGCTGACGCTAATCTTATCTGCTGTACAGATATTGCCATTCCCCCAGTATTCGCAGTTGCTGACGTTACAGGCTATTTCTCCCATTTCTTCACTCATATTTAGATTACCTCCTTATATTTATAGGTCTATATTTATGCTTCCAAATTTGAATTTTTTTATCCAGAAATAATCAAAAAACTACTGTTTGATTTTTAGCTACCACGAAATAAAACTGTAATTTATGTAAATTAATAACATCCCTAAAAGATAGCCATCTTTTAGGGATTTAGGACAAAAGTTTATTTACATCTGCTGTGTTCTTTCTAAATCAATATTTATATCAAAGATTTCAGCATCATCAAGCAGTAGCTGTGGTTTTTCGAAAATCTTAACAATAATTCCAGCAATTAGACCAGTAACTAATGGTATAATAATTCCACCCGCAATAGCATAAATTTGAACACTACCTGCAAAAGGAATCCCCATCAGTCCACCAAAAATCCCTGGTATGCCGTGTAAATTATTAACTCCCATTGTATCAGTAAGGTTAGTTTTATTAGCCAACCAATCATCAAGATAAAGAAAACATAAAACGGAAATAATTCCACCAGCAGCTCCTATCAACCAAGCAGTTCCCGGGCCAACAAGATCAACGGTAGAACCAATAGCTACACCGCCAGCCAAAATAGCATAAGTATAAATCAAAGGATCAAGTTCTCCTTTAATCCACTTCAAGACTAAAAAAGCAGTTAAAGTAGAAGCCATCAAGGCTAAATAAGTAGTTGTCATACCTGTAATAATTAAATCAGTAGGTAAAAGTGAAGTAGTGAAGGATGGCCATAATACCCATAATAACATACTAGCTAACCA
This sequence comes from Acetohalobium arabaticum DSM 5501, assembly GCF_000144695.1. GTDB lineage: Bacteria > Bacillota > Halanaerobiia > Halobacteroidales > Acetohalobiaceae > Acetohalobium > Acetohalobium arabaticum. The sequence goes on along the minus strand of NC_014378.1, from coordinate 1,364,946 downwards.
GACAAAAGAAATACTATGTGTAGTAGCATTCATCTCTGCTTGATTAACATCTCTTCGCTGTAAAGCCAAGATTACTCCCCAACCCCAATAAGCAGCAAACATATGAACTAAGATTGAACCTCCACTATCAGCAACCCCTTCTAAATAACTAAATAAAAACCATTCATTCAGTATATAACCTGGTACAAATAAGATTCCTAAAGGTATAAAATGCCAAATTTTAACATGACCAAAGATTACTCCAGCAGCAATTATTAATGTAATTGCACAGAAGATTCCTGTTATTATTAATTCAATTCCTAAGCTAAAATCAAATAAATTCCTCTGGATTATTACATAAAGTGGAAAGGCAACAGACAAAGTAAGTAAGGTTACTAAACAGACTCCCCATTCAAATTTTTTAATAAATAACATTAAAAATGCAACTAACATAAACATAAAAAAGACATCTTGGCCGCGATGATATTGAAATAATTCTGCTGTACTTTCTTCAACAGCATAAGTAGTCGTGGAAGCAACGAAAAGAAAAAGAAGACAGAATATAATTGACTTACTAACCAACTTATTTTTTATTTTACTTTTCATTAATCAGACCTCCTATTGATAGCAGTAGTAATGTCCCATCTTATATGGATGGGGCCATCCAAATGATAGTCAGCATCAGTCATTAAAAAAGGAATTTAGATGAGTAGCCACATCCCTACTCGTTTTTATCCACTTTTCTCTTGATAGCCAGATTTCTCCTTCTTTTAGCTATCATACATAGTAGAAGATAAAATTATAATAATATTCAGAATATTATTATAATTTTATCTATACATATATCCCCTCCTTTTCCTTTAAATCATTTTTGAAATTTTAGGAAATAATCCGTAACCCTCCCTTTTTCAAATGGGAGATATAAGGATTAGCAAATATTAATTTAAACAATTGATATTTGCTTCATAATTTGTTATAATTTGAATATGGATTACAAGTGAATATTGGAGGTTGCAGTAGCTAAACCTCTACTGTGTAAAATATTCAGGGTGCTCGTTGTAGATAGAAGACACTAAATCTTCTAGTAAGCACTTATAGAGGTGCTTACACTTCTATCTTGAGCAGAGTAAAAGTATCTCTGAGTCTAGCACTTATGCTAGATAGGAGTAGTGACGTTGGACACGCCAATTGGGTAACTTGCTTGATATTACGGGTAACTCCCATAAAAGCAGGCGACCATGAAGCTCGGTATTTCAATGCCGAGTAGTTCACAAGGTATGAATAAAAGATGTAACTATAGAAAATTTCATTTAATTTATAATGTTGAATAATAGAAGCTAGTAGTATTTAACTATAAAATTATTAACTTATTTACTTAATTTATCCTGATTATATCAGTTATATTATTATTTGTCAAATTATATATAAAGAGAAAATTATGAATTTTAAGTTAAATCGTTAAAATTATTCAGATAAAAATTAATCTTATTAGTGTATAGTTATTTATGGTAATTCTTGTAATAAATTAACATTATCTAATTTCAATTTAAGTTTGACAAACCAATCTAAGTTTGTTACAATGCTTTCGAAGTTGAATTGGAAGCTTACTTCTGTAATTTCTTTCCTTTGCATAAGCCCTAAATTAATTTCTTTCCTATCTTAATTTACTATTGTTTGATTTTAATATTTAGGGTTTAATTAATTTTTCATGATATTTTAGTAGTAAGTTATTAGTGATTTAATATGCTCACTTTATCTTGTGATATTATTCACAAAATATCAGTAGGGAGTGGTATGAGAAAGTGGATTTAGCAGAGAAGTTAGAAGTTTGGGACTGTAGTAAAGAAGAATGGGAGGACTGGCGCTGGCAGCTTAAAAATAGCATTACTACAGCTGATGAATTACAGCAGTATTTTGATATTGATGATCAGCAGGCAGAAGAGATTAAAGAAGCGGCGAAGATTTTTCCGATGTCTATTACTCCTTATTATGCTTCATTAATTGATTTTGATGATGAGTTATGTCCAATTAAGCTGCAGGCGGTTCCGCAGAAGGAAGAATTAGAGGAGTATGAGTATGAAATGGAGGATCCACTTCATGAAGAGGAGGATTCGCCGGTTCCGGGATTAACACATCGGTATCCGGATCGAGTATTATTGATGGTAACCAATTACTGTTCTATGTTCTGCCGTCACTGCACCCGCAAAAGAAAGGTCGGGGATGGTAATACCCAGGATGATTTTGATCAGATTCAGGCTGGAATTGAGTATATCAAAAATAATCCTCAGGTAAGGGATGTTCTCTTATCAGGAGGCGATCCTTTACTATTGGATCTTGATAAATTGGAAAAGATTATTGCTAGATTAAAGGAAATTCCTCATGTAGAGATTGTCCGATTAGGCAGCAGAGTGCCTGTAGTTTTACCACAGCGGATAGATGATGAATTAATTGCTAGATTAAAGAAGTATTCGCCGCTCTGGATTAATACTCACTTTAATCATAAAAAAGAAATAACTTCTAGATCTAAAAAAGCTTTAGCTAAACTAGCTGATAATGGATTTCCGCTCGGTAATCAGACGGTACTGTTGCGGAATATAAATGATTCACCGGCAGTAATGGAAGATTTAATGCATAAATTAGTTGCAAACCGGGTTCGTCCTTATTATCTTTATCAGTGTGATCTTTCGCGTGGTATTGAGCATTTTAGAACATCGATTTCTACTGGAATCGAGATTATAGAGTCACTTATCGGTCATACTTCAGGATTTGCAGTACCGCGTTATGTAGTAGATGCTCCTGGTGGAGGAGGTAAAATTCCCATAAGCCCTAATTATGTAATTTCTTCTTCTAGCCAGAAGACAATATTGAGGAATTATGAAGGTGATATTGTGGCTTATAGAGAGCCGGAGTGTAGAGAGGTTGAATCTAATAGGACTGCAGAAAAAGAGAAGACAGAAGCAGTAGGTGTAAAGAAGCTTCTGGTTGATGATGATCAGTTTAGTCTTTAAGAATTAAGGAGGTAATTACTTTCAAAATGAGTATTTCTTCATTAAAATTGGAGAATGAGCATGGGAATTTTAAGATTATTAGAGGGCGAAATTATGCAGCTAAGGTTAAGTATTCAGACTTCAATCAAAGAATTACTGTTAAGTCTTATTGGGGAAAGAATGTATTCAGTTTAGGTAAAAGATTAAAATCAGAAGCTAAGCGGAAGAATTATGGTAAAATTTGGGTCAAAGCAAAGACTTCTGATAAGAATAAATTTATTAGATTAGGATTTAAATCTGAAGCTGAAATTCCAAATTTTTATCGTACTGAAGATGCTATAATAATGAGTTATTATGTGAATGAAAAACGCAGCCTCCATTTTAATAAAGAAAAAGCAGAAGAAATTATAGAAAAGATAACTAATCTTGAACCAAAAAATAAAAGGCCGGAGCTAAATGACGGCTGGAACTTTAAGCTTGCTGAATCTTCTGATCTAGATGAAATGGCTCAATTATATAAGCAGGTATTTGATTCTTATCCTAATCCAATTTTTGATCCAGAATATCTGTATAAAACTATGCAGGAAAATTTAGTTTACGGTCTGATTTACGACAATAATAATAATTTAGTGGCTACAGCTTCTGCAGATACAGATCCTGAGTTAAAGAATGCTGAAATGACTGACTTTGCTACTGCTCCTGAAGCAAGAGGTCAAGGGGCTGCTAGTTATCTACTTATGGAATTAGAAGAGGAATTAGCTGAGCGGAATTATCAAAGCCTTTATACTATTGCTCGATCAATTTCTTATAGCATGAATAAAGTATTTAAGCAAGCCGGTTATGAATACACAGGAAAGATGATTAAAAATTGTCATATTGGTGGTAAATTAGAGGATATGAACCTCTGGTGTAAAGTTATAGATTAAATCTAAGCAATAGTTTTTAATTTCTTAACAGCTCCTAATTTCTCAACGAAATTAGGAGCTGTTATTAGTTTAAGTCAGCACTGGTATTATTTTCTTCCGAAGCAATTATAATTCCATCTTTTTTGATTAGGTTTCGAGATAGATAGTTAGCTGAAGCTGACCCGGAATTATCATCAATAATATAGTAAGTTTCAGTTTCTTCTGGTGTAGCTATATCATGATTGGGGTTGATATCTACCATAGTATCACTCCTTTATAGATTAAAAGATATTTATTTGATGGCTGGAACCCATTTCTGTTCGGTGATATTTACTTCTGGTTCATTCATCATCTCGTCCTGCTGCACCTGACCAGTAAAGATAAACTTATCAAGGGCAGGTTTGCTTTCAATATAACCCCCGCAGACTTGAAATTCATTATTAGCATGATCCAAATAATCCAACGGTTGAAACGGCTTTTTTAATTCTAATTCTTCTTCGTAATTTTCATATAAACGCCAAAGTAAGTCTTCTAATTCTGGATCAGGATACTTTACTGGCAATTTGATATCAGCTGCTTCTTTACGCGGAATCATATAGTTATGGGCATAGAGTTTTTCGGTTAAATAATCAATAATATTTTGAACTACTGCTTCATTTTCTACCAGTGAATGTAATGATAATAATTTTTTAGCTGTTGATCTAATTAGTAGGTAATTGCGCCGGACATTACCTAAAGCTAATGGATGTACCTGGTCTACTAAATAGGAGAGAGCATTAATTAGATTATCTTCACTCTGAACCTTGAATCTCTCCTGGGCTAGATCAAGATAAGCGCTGACATCTTCTACACTGATAGGAATCTTTGCTTCGGGGTTATTAGGATTTTGCGGATTAAAGGCATTGGCTACTGTAGGGTCGATAGGACCTAATTCTCCCATTTTGCCCATTACAATTTCATTGGCTCCAAGACAGATTAAGGTACCGGCGCTATAAGCGCGAAACGGAACTAATACGCTAAAGTAGTCGCAGTATTCACGAATTAAATTAACCAACCGCCAGGGAGTTAGTACATCTCCTCCCCGCGTATAAATGAAGAGATCGATTTTATTATCAGGATTTATTTGTCTTAAATGTTGATAAATAACTTTAACTGCGTCAGGGGCAATGCGAGTACTGATATTTTTGCGATCACCAGTAAAGTAACAGATGACTTCTGAGTTACGTCGATTGCTAATTTCTTCTATAATCTGTAATCTATCTTCTCTACTCACCGAATTCCTCCTTTAATAAAGACTTTACTTATATTATTCTAAAAGTTAATAATAATTATGTGTTAGCAGCTAAATACTAATAGGGATAAGGAGGGATTTTAATGGCTAATAATTTTAATCTCCAGAATAGACAGGGGAATCATTCAACGGGAATTGCTAACTATAATCAGCCGAATTATGTTTCTCCTCAGGTAGATGTAGTAGAAGATGATAGAGCGGTACATTATATTTATGAACTGCCTGGTGTTAATCTGGAGAGTTTGAATGTTGAATTATCCCAAGAAAGTATCTTTATTGAAGCAAATATTGATTCTGCAGTTCAAAATCAGATGAACTTTCTGCATCAGGAACGAAGAAAAGGGGCCTTTTTTCGTAAGATGTCGCTGCCGACAAATGTTGATAATAATAATGCTGAAGCCAACTTTACACATGGCTTGTTAAAAGTTACCTTTCCCAAAACCAATAATTTCTAGTATTTTTTTCAGCCAGCAGTTTATACTAGCAATTGAAGATAAATCAATAAAATAAACAGATTCCAGGAGGGATCAGTTAATGTTAACTAATCAGTTTACTCAAAGTCCATTTTTAGCACAGAATGCTTTTGGTATGCCGCAGCAGCAAGCCTTTGCTGGTCAAAACTTACAGTCAGGTCAGAATCTACAGTCAATGGGAGCAGTAAGTGGTTATGCACCAAGAACTAATGCCTGGTCGTACCGTCTACAGCCAGCTTCTAATGCTGGTAATTTCAATAATATGACTACTGGAACTATTCAGCAGCAGCCGGGAGCTATTCAACAGCAGGGAAGCCAGTTTGGGCAGAATGCTCAAGCAGGTTATGCTGCAACTAGCAATGCTATGATGTCTCAGCAGTTATCGACGGGAATTATCAGCCCTAGTGTAGATATTTCTGAAACTAAGAATGATATAATTGTAGCCTGTAACCTTCCCAATGTAAATGTTAATAACTTGAATTTAACTGCAACAGAGAATTCACTTTCTATTTCTGCTCAAGCCTTTGCTGGGAATCAGTCCAGTGGTATACATAGGACTGTTCCGCTATCAACAACAGTTAGAGCTGAAGCAATTGATGCTAATTATTCCAATGGTATTTTAGAGGTAAGAATGCCGAAAAAGGAAGGAACAAGTAATCGTCAACAGCTACAGGTGAATGTAGGAGAGTAATAAAAAGTAGTTGAATGACTTTAAGCTCCTAGTCTCTTTATGAGGCTAGGGGCTTTTTTAATTGTAAATGTAGAATTTAATTGATATAATGTTGCACTTTCAAGATATTGCAGGGATAGTCAAAATGTATCCGCCGCTTGTCGTTCGCTCAACGTCCTGTTTCGATCACTATCAAAAACTGGCCCTCCATCGTCCGTGATTCCGGGCCAGTTTTAAGAGTCGCTCTGGACACATATTGACTATTGATAATAAAATATATTGCTGTGATTATCACCAATGAGAGTTATTTCAAGTATATATTGACTATTTATGGTATTACAGAACAGAAATTTCATTGGTTTGGGTTTTAGCGCTTTCCCTCAGATAATTTTGCACAATTTAGTTGATATCTTGCAAAAAGCGACTTTAAAGCAGTCCCATAAGAGAGAATAGTTAACATATAAAGCGGAATCTTTAAATCATAACACTAAGATTTATTTACTGCTGAGTGACTAGGACTGATTTCTGGAGCGTTTGCAAGATATCAACTCTAAACTGCAACAATATATCAATTTTTTTATTTTAATAGCCTGGAAGGGATTAGTTCATATGATAATGAATATTATAAATCCGGAGGTGGTTGATGTTGTTGATAAAACGTAGAGTTTTAAGTTTACTTTTGTTAGTAATGATTCTATTAAGCTTTGGTATTGCAGGATCAGCTTTGAAGGTGAATGAAGAATTAAAGATTAATCAGGATAAATTAGATAATTTAGCTAAAGTTTATGTAGCTAAAGTTATTGATGGCGATACTATTAAGACAACTGGTGGTGAAAAGATACGTTTTATCGGTGTTGATACTCCTGAAACTAAACATCCGGAAAAGTCAGTAGAGTATTATGGAAAGGAAGCAAGTAAATTCACAAAAAATAAGCTTGAAGATAAGAAGGTATATCTGGAGTATGGTGTGGAGAAGAAGGATAAGTATAAACGTACTTTAGCTTATATCTTTATGGAAGATGGGACTTTCTTTAATGCTAAGTTATTGGTGGCAGGTTATGCTGAATTATTGACAATTCCGCCTAATTTAAAGTATGTTGAATTGTTTAAGGATTTAGTAAGAGAGGCTAGAGGGAATAATAGGGGACTTTGGAAGAAAGAAGAGGAAGAAGCTAGCCAGCTTCCGGTTATCTCCTGGCAGAAAGCTGATGAATATATTGGTACGAAGGTTATTGTTGAGGGTGAAGTAATAGATACGTATGATTCCGGTAAAGCTGTATTTTTAAATTTTGCTGAAGAGTACTGGAATACCTTTAGTGCTGTTATATTTGCTAGTAATCTATATAAATTTTCAAATAATCCGGCGCAGCATTATCTGCATAAAGAGGTTAGAATAAGAGGAAGAGTTAAGGACTATGAAGAATCTCCAGAAATAATTATCGAAGAACCGAAGCAGATAAGGATCAAAGAATAAAAAAATAACTAATATTTTATTGAAATCATATAATTATTTGCTTATATAAATAGGAGATTAAGAGATGGACAAGCTTTTATATTGTCTAAATAATTTATAACTTATGAATGTTATAACTAATTACAATATAAGAATAAAAGGGATTAAATAGTTAATATGGAAATATTATAATACAACCTAATACAATGATATAAGTTTATTAAGGAATAATATATCATTTATTTCTACCTTTCATACCTATTGTAATCTATCAAATACCATTATCTTCATTTAATATAATTTTTATAATTTTAATTTTTGAAAAGAGATGCGATATATCTATCCTTTACAGAGACATCAGAATCTTTATAAAATTATTAATATTTTAACAAAATAGCAAAGAATATGAAAAGGAGGTGATAAGTAAAATCTGACAATGGAAGATTTAATTTCTGGTTAAGTGTGGGACTGAATTTAAATTAAAATTTAATTGAATAAAGGAGTGAAAAATATGGTACAGACAAGGCTAGGAGACGGCTCGACAATAGAAATGACTGAAGATGAAATTAGAGCAGATATAGAAAGAGGAATTGAAGATGCTGTTGACCGAGCAGAGGTTGATTCCCTTCCTGAGGAGGAAATAGAAAAATTAACAGATATTTATACAAGACCGAGTAAATTTGTAAGTGTTGAAACGGGAAATGAGTTAGTTTTAACTTTTGATGAAGGATCAGTAAAATTAAAGCGTTTGGCTGTTTCAATCGGTAGAATTCCTGATTTGCAGATTTATGAAAGAGTTTTTTGCTCTGATACTGCAGAATTGGCTCATATTGATTACAGTTTTAAGCCCGTAAAGCCAATTGTAGCTGAAGAGCAAATAGAGATGGAACAGGCTCTGTTGAGTACGGTCTTACCTCTATATTACGGAGCAATGCCTAATCTATCATTATACAGTCAACCAGATGGGGCATTTCCTAATCCAGCAGAATTGTTGCCAAAGGGGAAAGTTAAAGAAGCGCAAGAAGCTTATGAAGGTATGATGGAACATGCAATTAAAGATATGGTTTTTGTAGGAAGTAAGATGTATGAAGCTGGAGCAGATGGAATTAATTTTGATACAACTGGTTCAGCAGGGGAACCTGATTTCTTGGCTACATTGAAAGCAACGGAAGAATTAAAGGAAAAGTATCCTAATATCAGTATTGAGATGGGAATGGCTGGAGAATTTGTTTTAGGAATGCATGGAGATTTAGAGTATAATGGAGTTGGTTTAGCAGGATTATATCCGCATGAGCAGGTGAAGTTAGCTGAAGAGGCTGGAGTTGATGTCTTTGGCCCGGTAGTTAACATCAATAGTAGTGAGACTATTCCTTGGAATATAGGTAGAACTGTAACTATGATGAAAGCTTGTGCTGAAGCGGCTGATATTCCTGTACATGCAAATGTAGGTATGGGTGTAGGCGGTGTACCAATAGTTGAAACTCCGCCAGCAGATTCTTTAAGTAGAGCTTCTGCTGCTCTGGCTGAGATTGGTAAACAAGATGGGTTGTAGGTAGGTGTAGGTGACCCTAATGGAATGGTCATCAGTCACGCATTAGCTTCGGGCATGGGCGGAGTACGTACTGCCGGAGACCTGGTAGCGCGCATGCAAATGTCCGAAAATATGCGTCTAGATGAAGCGAAAGAATATGTTGCTGATAAATTAGGGGTTGAAGTAGGAGAATTGACTGATCCTGTGATTATGGATGAGGTACGAAATGAATTGAATATCGGGCGAGTTCAGCCTGAAGCTGGAGAGGCTAAAGGCGTAGAAGCTAAGTTTAACATTTCTGAATTGCTTGATATTAGAATTAATTCTGTAGAGAAGTTTAAAAATAAAACATCTTAATGATGTTAGGAGGTTGTTCTGATGAGTGATGAACTTTTTGAAAAAGCGGCTGAAGCTATTTGTGATGCTGACGTAGATAAAGCTGAGGAGATTGCTCAAACTGCACTTGATGAAGGAATTGATCCGTTAAAGATGATAGAGAAAGGTTATACTGCAGGAATTAAGGAAGTTGGTAGATTATTTGATAGAGGTGAGTTATTCTTACCTCAGCTAATGGGCTGTGCTGAAGCAATGAAAAAAGCTAGTGGAATTTTACAAGAAGCTGCAGCAAAAGAAGATGCAGCAGCTGGAGAAAGTATCAAGATTGTTTTAGGTACAGTACAAGGTGATGTTCATGATATTGGAAAAGGAATTGTAGCTTCAATTTTAGAGGCAAATGGAATTGAAGTTTTTGATTTAGGAACAGATGTTCCTATTGAAGATTTTATTACTAAGGCTAAAGAAGTTGATGCTGATATTATAGGAACTAGTGCATTATTAACTACTACTATGGGAGCAAATGAAGAATTATTAGAGATTTTAGAGGAAGAAAACTTACGTGATGAGTTTGACTTAGTAGTTGGTGGTGGACCGGTTACAAAAAGATTTGCAGAAAAAATCGGAGCAGATGGTTATGCAGAAGATGCAAATGAAGCAGTTAATAAAATTAAAGAATTAGCAGATTAAGATAAATAAAGGATTAGGATAGTATCAATGCCGACCTCGGCATTGATACTATCCATTACATAAAATAACTTAATTTTAAAATTTATTAGGAGGGAAAAAAATGATAATTGTTGGTGAATTAATTAATACAAGTAGAGAGGGAATTGAGCCGGCTGTTAAGGATAGAGATACAGAGTTTATTCAAGATTTAGCTAAAAAACAGGAAGAAGCAGGAGCAGATTATATTGATGTTAACTGCGGAACTCTAATTGATGAAGAGCAAGAAGCATTAGAATGGTTAGTAAATACGGTACAAGAGGTAGTTGATGTACCATTATGTATAGATACTCCTGATCCTAAAGCTATGGATAGAGCCTTAGCTGCTCATGATGGAAAGGCTTTAGTCAATTCTATTACTGCTGAAGAAGAAAGATTTAACGAGACACTAGAAATAATTCAAAAACATGATGCTCAAGTGGTTGCCTTGGTAATGGATGATGGTGGAATGCCTGATGGTATTGAAGATAGAACTAGAGTGGGAAAGAAGTTAATTGAAGATTTAACTGATGCTGGAATGGATATGGATGATATTTATGTTGATCCGATTATTCAGCCTATTGGAACCGACCAAGAGGTAGGACAGCATATTCTTGAGGCAATCGATGAAATTACGAGTGAGTATGAAGATGTACATATTACTTGTGGATTAAGTAATATTTCTCATGGACTGCCGCAGAGAAAATTGCTTAATAGAACCTTTGTAACTTTGGCCATGGCTAAAGGCATGGATAGTGCTATTATAGATCCATTAGATCCAAAGATTATGGCTTTAATAACTACTGCAAATACCTTATTAGGAAATGATAAACACTGTAGTAATTATATTCAGGCTGTTCAAAATGGAGAATTGGATGTGTAATTGTTAAAAAGGGGGCATTTAGCCCTCTTTTTATTTTTTATACAGTTCACTTACTAATTAGTTACTTATGACTAATAGAGATCAAACCGGCGGTGTTCCAATAACGGAAGTTCTCTACGTATCTTACTAATCTTTTCCAAGTCAATTTCATAAAGTAGTAATTCTTCTCTGCTATCTGCTTCTATAAGCTGTATTGAAGGCACCGGGAATTATAATCATTTCTGCTCCTTTATCAACCATCATCCGCATTAATTCAGGAAAGCGTAAATCATAACAGATAGCTATTCCCAATTAACAAATGAATACCAATCATACTATATTTTGATAAGAGGATTTCGGTTATTAATCTGGAACTAATTTAAGAAGAGAGCCTAAATCACAGCAATACATATTCCAAAAGAGGTGCTGCAAAAATTGACTATAAAATATAAAGTATTGGTAATCTTATTGGCAATAATTATTCTCTTTTCTTTTTCAGTAGAAGCCAAAGAAGCAAAATTAATCATTGACGGTCAGAGAATAAAGACTAATTTAATTATTATTAACGGTAGAACTTTAGTACCTGCAGAGGTGATTTCTAAACATTTTGGGGCTAAGTTGAATTGGGATAGCAGAAGACAAGAGTTAAGAATCGATAGTAAGAATTTAACTGCTAAATTGACGGTAGGTAGTAATCAAGCAGTAGTTAATTCAATAACGGTTCCGCTGCAGACTAAAGTTAGAGTATCAAATGGGAAAGTATTGGTTCCTTTAAGATTCTTACCTAAAATTTATGGCGGTAATTTAGCTTGGAAGGGAAGTACTAAAACGATTTATTATCATTCTAACCGAATAACTAATATAAGTGGGGTAATGGCTTCTTCTTTAACTAGTAATTCTGAAAATTATCATTGGAAGAAGAGCAAAAGGATAGTTATAGATCCAGGCCATGGAGGGGAAAGTCCGGGAGCAATTGGTCATTCAGGAGTTGAAGAAAAGAGAGTAAATTATCAGATTGCTTCTAGGGTCTATCAGCAGCTAAAAGAGGAAGGTTTTCAGGTTATTTTAACTAGAGAACAAGGTCAAGACCTTCCACTTTTACAGCGGTCTGCAATATCTAATGATTGGCCGGCGGATATGTTCATTAGTATTCATGCTGATTATAATTATAGATCATGGATTACGGGAACAACTACTTATGCTCACTGGAATGCTTCTAAGAATAATTGGGCTTTAGCCTGGTATGTACAGGATGAGATAGTCAAAAGAACAGGAACAGATAGCAACGGATTAAAAGCTGCTAATTTTGCTGTTTTAAGGGGGAACAATGTACCTGCCATTTTAGTTGAAACTGCTTTTTTGTCCAATCCGAAAGAAGAATATTTACTGACTACGCCTGCCTTTCAACAGAAGATTGTCGAGGGAGTTGTAGCAGGAATCAAGCGATATTATTATAATTAAATATATAAAACCAAACCCAACTTGGGTTTGGTTTTATGATTTATATGAGGCTAAGGATAACAATTTATCGACAGTAACTAACTCAATATTTCTTTTCTGTAGCTCTTCGATGATAGCCGGAAGAGCTTGAACTGTAGGAGTTAAATTTCGACTTTTGCCAATAGAGGAGTGGAATAAAATAATGACACCGGGTTTTAATCTAGGAAGTACTCTATCCAAAATTTCTTCTTTAGTATCGGAATTCCAGTCTAATGAATCTACTGACCAATGGATTATTTTATAATTCATTTCTTTAAGTTGATCCACTATTTCATCCGATACTGCTCCATAAGGCGGACGAATTAATGCTGGAGCACGTCCGGTAACTTCTTTAATCTTTTCTTCTGTAGTTAAGACTTCCTTTTTTAATTCTTCTTTATCTAACTTAGTTAAGTCAGGATGGGACCAGGAATGGTTTCCAATTAAGTGTCCTTCTTCGATAATTTGTTTAGTAATCTGCGGATATTTCTGTACTTCTTTACCTAATAAAAAGAAGGTAGCTTTAATATCATATTTTTTCAATATTTTTAGTATTTGTGGTGTATATATCTTATCTGGCCCGTCATCGAAGGTTAAAGCTATCTGCATACTGTCTGCTTTAGTTCTGCGATAGATTTTTTTCGAGCGATCTTTGCTGTCTGAAATTGAAATCATACCATTTCCTGATAGCCAATTATCGGAGGTATAAGTATTGGAATCATCTTTTGTACTTTTAGTTTCAACAGCATCAGGAACCTGTAAGGTCGATCCACTATAAATTAAATTAGGATTTTTGATCTTATTTGCTTTAGCCAAAGTGGAAACATTAGTATTATATTTGCGTGAAATTGAAAATAGTGAATCTCCTGATTGAATAGTGTAATTACTTGCTGCATAACTGGTTATACAGACAGTAGAAATAATGATGAAGATTAACAGAAGTGTTATTAAGTTTTTTTTAGTACTTGACATTGGATAAGGCCTCCTTAAAATAAAATTCTAAATCAATCATAACATAAGTCAGCTATATACTCAATCTGTAAATTATGGTTAAAAGAGTAATTAAATTTGGATATGAGATCTTAATTTATTATTTTTAATTTTTTTTGGTTAAGATGCAGGAATTTGTCATTCTGATATTTAATTAATATAATGAATAAAATAATATAAATTAAAATTTAATGTTTTCCTTTTTGTATCCTTATTCCTATTCCTTTAGTATTTTAGGATCATAATTTAAGAGGGGTAGGGATTTATTTATGTATTGTTAAGGAGGATTAAGGTATGTCTTATGAGGAACAAAAGAAGGTAGTAACTATCCAGATTATTCCTCACTCAACAGGAAAGTTAGTTAGTTTTAAAATTTCTAAAAAATTACTTAAGATAATTATTAGCTTTATAATATTGAGTATAGTAGGTAGTAGTCTTGGATTAACTATCTATTATAGTAGAAATCTTAAATTGCAACAGACAATAGATAAGCTGCATCATGTAAAGAAGGAAAATATAGAATTAAGGAATAAATTAAATGATTTATCAGCGGAAACTCAAGAATTGCAGGCTAAATTTAATGAACTTGAAGCCATTGATTCTGAAATCAAGAATATAATTGGGTATGAGAAAGCTAACAGTCAAGCAGATAATAGTGAAACTCTAATACATATTACTAATCAAGAAATTAATTTTGGCGAAGATACAACAGAAGCCAGTTTAGCTAGCGGATATACCAGTAATTTAGTTAATAATACTGAAGATAGATTGCAAAAACTAAAGAATGTATTTCCTAAAAAGAAAAAAGAATTAAAACAATTAAAAATTTCAGTAGTTGAATATAAAGATTATTTAGCTTCTAAACCTGTCGGTTGGCCGGTAAAAACGGAAAAGAAACGTATTACTTCTGATTTTGGTTATCGCCTTCATCCTATATTAAATAGACGGATTATGCATGAAGGAGTAGATATCGGCGTTTGGTACGGAACAGAAATTTATGCAACAGGAGCTGGTAAAGTAATCCATGCTGGATGGAAGAATGGTTATGGTAAATTGGTAATGATTGATCACGGCTACGGATTTAGAACATTATATGGACATAACCGCAGAGTAAATGTCAGAGTAGGAGATGAAATTGAACGCGGTGATTTAATTGCTTATAGCGGTAATACTGGGCGTAGTTCTGGTCCACATTTACATTATGAAATTCAAGTTAACGGTAAACCTGTAAATCCTATGGATTATATTAAAGAGTAAAAGGTAAATTTTAAATTGGATTCTGCAATTAATTATTAAAATATACTTAAGCATATTCCGGCCTGGAATATGCTTTTTTACTTTAGAGGAAAATAATCTTTTTTGTAGTAATATTAAAGTAAGGATGTTTTAAAAAAGAGGAGGAGTAAATATATGGTAGATGATAAGAGGTTAACTGCTGTTCAATTAAAGTGTAATTGTAAGCCGGAAAGATTTGATTTCGAGACTACAGATGAATTAGAACCAATTACTGGTGAGCTTATTGGGCAAAATAGGGCTGTTAAGGCAATGGATTTAGGATTAAAAGTTGAGCAGGAAGGGTATAACATATTTATTTCTGGAATTCCTGGTACTGGTAAGACTACTTATGCTAAGACGTTGGCTCGGGGAAAGTCTAAGGATGCTGAAGTGCCTGATGATATTTGTTATGTATATAACTTCTTTGATTCGGAAAAGCCGCGTGCTTTAAATTTACCGTCTGGTCAGGGAGCTAACTTACAAGAAGATATGGATAAATTAATTGAAGAATTAAAGACTGAGATTCCGCAGGTTTTTGCCGGGGAAGAGTATAAACAAGAAAAGAATGAGATAATGAATGAGTACCGTCAGAAGTCGAATCAGATTATGGAGGATTTTGAGAAGGATGTTAAGGAACGGGGATTTACTCTCCAGAATACGGGAGATAATCTGGTACCAGTGCCGCTTAATGAAGAAGAAGAGCCGATTGAACAGAATGAATTCCAGCAGTTAGATGAGGAAAAGAGAAGCAATCTACGGGAGAAGAGTCAGCAGATACAGGATGAGATGGAACAGGTAATGCGCAAGATTAATAATTTGAAGTCTGAAGCTAAAAAGGAATTAAAGAATAAGGAAAAGAAGATTGCTCTGTCGGTGATTCAGCCTATTATAGCCAGTTTAAAGGATGAATATGAAGATTATCCGCAGGTTATTGAGTACTTAAAAGAGGTGCAGAAGGATATAACGGAGAATTTAGATCAATTTAGGAATAAACAGAAAGATAATACTACACCTACAATTTCTCTAACTCAAATGCAGAAGGAGGATGAGTCATTCTTTACCCGCTATAAAGTAAACTTATTAGTTGATAATTCTAATTTAGAGGGCGCACCAGTAGTTTATGAGCCGAATCCCACTTATTATAATTTATTTGGAAAGATTGAAGGAAAGAGCCAGTTAGGTACGATTACTACTGATTTTACTATGATTAAAAAAGGAGCTGTTCATGAGGCAAACGGCGGGTACTTAATTGTTAAGGCTAAGGATGTATTGACAAATGCTTTAGCCTGGGAGACTATGAAGAGAATCCTACTCAATCAAGAGATTGTAGTGGAAAATATTGGTGAGCAGTATAGAAGTATGCCAATCACTACTCTCAAGCCGGAGGCTATTCCTGTTGATATTAAAATAATTATGATTGGTAATCCCTATATTTATCAGCTGCTTTATAATTATGATGAAGAGTTTAAAAAATTATTTAAAGTTAAGGCTGATTTTGATGTTCAGATGGAGAGAAGTGAAGAGAATATGGAAAAGTTTGCTTCTTTTATATCTTCAATCAGTGACAGTGAAGATATTAGACATTTTACTGTTGGAGCAGTGAGTAGGATTATTGAGTACAGCAGCCGGCTGACAGACGATAGAGAGAAGCTGTCGACGCAGTTTAATGAAATTTTAGAACTGCTTTTTGAAGCAAACGCCTGGGCGGAGATGGAGAATGATGATGAGTATATTAATAGAAATGATGTGATTAAAGCTATTGAGGAGAAAGAATATAGATATAATCTAACAGAAGAGAAAATTCAGGAAATGATTGACCGCGGTCATATTTTGGTTGATGTGGAAGACAAGGAAGTAGGGCAGATTAATGGTTTATCAGTCTATCAAACCGGACAGTATTCTTTTGGACGGCCGACTAGAATTACTGCTCGAACCTTTTTAGGCCAGAAAGGGGTAGTCAATATTGAGCGGGAAGTTGATATGAGCGGTAAGATTCATAATAAAGGTGTCATGATTCTATCCGGCTTTTTAGGCGGTAAGTATGCTCAAAAACAGCCTCTTAGCTTATCAGCTTCTCTTACCTTTGAACAGAATTACGGCGGTATTGACGGCGATAGTGCTTCCTGTGCTGAATTGATTGCTCTACTGTCTGCTATTGCTGATATTCCTGTAAAGCAGGATTTGGCTATTACTGGCTCGATGAATCAGAAAGGTATGGTTCAGCCGATCGGCGGAGTTAATGAAAAGATTGAAGGGTTCTATAAGGTATGTAAGCTTAAAGGTTTAACCGGCAGTCAGGGAGTAGTAATTCCTAAACAGAATGAAGATAACTTAATGCTGAAGCCGGAGATTGTTGAAGCTGTCAGCAGTGGTGAGTTCAATATTTATTCAGTAGAAGAGATTGATGAAGCAATTGAGCTTATGATGGGCGTAGAAGCTGAGAAAGTACACAGCCAGGTAGAAGAAGAGTTAAAACAGATGGCCAATAAGGCTACTGAATTTGTTGATAAGGAAGATAAATAATAAAATATATAATTTAAGATCTTCAAGGTCTTCGGAGGGATTCCGGAGATCTTTTTTATGGATTATGTTTACTTATTACTTAGTCATTTATGACTACAAAATAATAACAAAACTCTATATTCAAAAAGGAAATAATATATTTATCATGAATTTATTTTATGGAGTAAAGTAATGGATTATCATGAATTTATTTCATAAAAGGGGTTAATAGTATGGAATTAAAGGAGTTATTAAAGAAGAATTTTGAAGAAGAAGGCGTAGATATTGAGGAAACATTGACAAATGTTTTAGATAATCTACATGATATTGTAATTTATCAAAATTTAGAGAGAGAAATACTCTGGGCAAATGAAACAGCTATAGAAGAATTTAATGAACCTTTTGATGAAATAAAAGAACGGCACTGTTATGAATTAGTACATGACAGTAGTCAGCTATGCGAAGATTGTTTGGTAGAAAAAGCTGAAGCGACAGGAGAGATTGTAGAAAGAGAGAAAATAAATCCTAATGGAAATTTATATTTGGTACGGGTATATCCTGTTAAAAATAAGGAAAAAGAAATTAAGGGGATTATTAGAATTTCTTTAAATATTACTAAACGCAGAGCATTGAAGGAACGTCTTGAACAGAATAGATTAAGAACTGAGCTGTTTGCTAATTTATCCCATGAGCTTAAAACTCCATTGAATTTGATGTTTTCTGGAATGCAATTGTTAAAATTAAATCTTGAAAAGAATGAAGATGAAGATAAATATATGGAATATCTCAATACTATAAAACGGAATACTAATAGGTTACTAAAATTAGTTGAAAATTTAGTTGATATTAATAAATTAGATTCTAGGTCTTATGATTTATCGTTTCAAAACTGTGATATTGTTTCACTTGTAGAAAAAGTATTCTTTTCGGTTAAGGAGTATGCTGAAAATAAAAAAAGGGAATTAGAATTTGATTCTGAAATAGAGGAAAAAGTAATTGCTTGTGATTCTTTTAATATGGAAAGGGTTATGTTAAATTTATTTTCTAATGCTATAAAGTTTACTGATAAGGGAGATAAAATATCTATGTATTTATCCGATGAAGGAGATAATATCTCTATTTCTGTGAAGGATACGGGTATCGGGATTCCAAAGGATAAACAGGAGATAATATTTGAAAGATTTGGACAGGTAGATAAATCTTTTACCAGGAATAATGAAGGAAGCGGTATAGGATTATCTCTTGTGAACTTGATTATAGAACGACATGATGGTGAAATAGATCTTCACAGTGAGTACGGTAGCGGAAGCGAGTTTATCATAAAGCTTCCTGCTCAGAAATTAGCACAGGAAGATGCTGAAAGAAAAAAGATAGAAATTCATGATAGTATAATAAATAAGATAGATATGGAGTTTTCGGATATATATTGTTGAATTAGCCAGGACAGAATCCTCGGAATTTGCAGTTAGTATACTTTCTTTCTTGACACTGCGGGATAAATTTTTCTTTTGGTAGTGGGATATTCTCTTTTTTGTCGGCTAGATAGGCCTTCATTCTGGCTGCGCTGTCTAATATCTCACTTGCAATTCGTTCTTTCTCTTCTGGAAATACCACTTTCTCATGTTTTTTACCTGTTTTGAGATATTCCAGCCGGGCGGTAATCGGCTGGCTGGAATTGAAATTATGAAAACAGTAGTAGGCATAGATCTCTAGCTGCTTCATATCCTCTTTTAATTTGGGATTGCCGGTCTTCCAGTCGACGATGATGGTTCTGCCGGCTTGATTCTTATAGATTAAGTCAGGGACGGCATA
Organism: Acetohalobium arabaticum DSM 5501; assembly: GCF_000144695.1. Classification (GTDB taxonomy): domain Bacteria; phylum Bacillota; class Halanaerobiia; order Halobacteroidales; family Acetohalobiaceae; genus Acetohalobium; species Acetohalobium arabaticum. Next base: position 1,345,699 of record NC_014378.1, on the reverse strand, counting down.
GATTTCGATACCATCAAGTATGAAGGAGTCGAAGTTATCGGGGATTTTCACTTTATTCTGCTGGAGGACTTCGTAATGTTTATTACTGTGGGGAGGCTTTTATAATAGGTTAAGTGGATAGAAATGATGGATTTTTTGTTTTAGAGAGGGAATTAATGGGTTTGTCTGGAAATAGGATAGTAGTTATAGATAATGAGTATTTGCGACAGACGTAAATACTGAGGTATAGTGAGTGTTTGCGATACTGTTTCATGATATATCTTAATATGGAGTATTTGCGACATAGAGTAGTGTCGTGAAGATTAAAGTTATGCGAAAGACTAATTTGTGGAGGTGCTTTAATATCTTAGGAATAATTTTGGATTTTATTGTATCTAATTTAGGTAAAATCTATGGGAAACTAAATAAATGTAAACATAAATTAAGGCTTTTTTTATTCAATAAAAATCTCATTTGCAATTCACAAATTAAGGATAAAGAAGCAAAAAATATAGCATATTCTATATTATCATCTAAAATTTTAAAAGCTGTACCGTATAAAAATATCAATTTAAATGAGTTTATTGCAGTATTTACTCAAGTTAATAAAAGTAATAATGGATATGATCATAAAATTTGCATTTTAAGAAAATTGGGTGAAAATTATACTTCTGTTTGGCAGAAAAAGTCTTCATTTCTAATAGAGAGTTTAAATGTTGAGGATATTGATAATGATGGAGAAGAAGAAATTGTTTTTATTGAACATGGTTCTGGTACCGGTTCTTGGATTAGAAAATTAAATATATATAGTATGAAAAAGGATAAATTATACAAAGTAGAAGAGTATCAAGATTATAATTCATTATCAAGTTCATATTCTCCTACAGTTAAAACAAACTTTAAACTTAATACTCAAATTGGTAAAGCTATTGAAAAAACAGCTAAAAAGTATGGATTTCTTAAAAAGAGAATTGTAGACTTAGAAGATAAAAAGTTTGCTCATTATAAGTGGCATGAGATGAATGGTAAGAAAAGAAATGGATTTGTAAATTTGAAATACTATAATGGTAAACCAAAATATGAAAATGAATTGCATAAAAAATTAGAAATCGATGATTTGATTTGGTATTCATATGTTATGGAACCACTATATGGCTATATTAAATCTGAAGACAAACATTTTGTAGCTTATGCTCCTTCTTTTATACAAAATTTTGTGGATTGTTTTGTAAGCAAAAATAGAGAAAGATTATTTTTTACTTGTTGTAATGATGAAGGGATATATGATTTTGAGTTTGATAACTCAAATAAAGAAATTGGTGAAATTAAATATTATACTCACTATAATAATAAAAAGATTCCTAAAGTAAAAAGTTTAGAGAGCATAGCTAATAACAAATTATTAATTAATAAAGATATGGTCATTTCAATTGGAGATTTAAATAAAACTTAAATTAGTCCATCGCATAACATAGGGTTAGCAACATCTAGGCTAGGAGAATAAGCAAAGTTAGGGATTACATATGAAAGTTTTAGAAAATGGACAAGTTATAGGAGGGTTGAGCTAGATGTCGCGAACCCTAGGGACGTTGTATGTCCAGCGAAGCTGGACATATCCAATGGGTGTAAGTCCTATTAGAGTAAAAGTCAAAACTCTATAGCTGAATGGCAATGTTGATAGGAAACTTTGGACATTGAAGTCCATTAACAAAGGTACCTATAGGGTATCGAGCAAGTATGCAGACCATAACACCAGTGAACGCATAGTAGCTTCGAAAGGGGTAAATTTGGTGGTCGAACTTTTAACGTCTGAGTGAAGACAGAATGCATGAATGAAAATTGACTGATACATTTATGTACACCAACGGAGTATTAGCGGTGGTATGTATATAAGGATATGTCTGGAACTGGAGAAACCCTATTCCTTCCTGTGAAAAATTACTTGAGAAATGTAGATTCTATAACTGAGAACCAGGAAATGAATTGAAAAAGGAGAGGGTGGCGGATGGGTTCATAGTAGCCAAGATTACGAAGTAAATATAACTTCATATAGCAAAGGGACCCTACTATTGATAATTTCTCGGACAAGACAGGAGGTAAGGGTGAAATGATAAAAGCGCCCATAAGTTTACAAGACTTGAGGAAGAGAATATATCTTAAATCTAAGAAGGAAGAATCTCATAAATTCTGGGGATTGTATGTTCATGTATGTAAGCTAGATACGTTGCTAAAAGCTTATAGAATTGCAAGAAAGAAGAATGGTTCTTCAGGTGTAGATGGAATAACTTTTGAAGATATTGAAGGGATAGGAGTATTGAAATATCTTAAAAAGATAAGAGAAGAACTGGTAAATGAGACATACAAGCCGCAGGAAAACCGAAAACAAGAGATACCTAAAGGAAATGGAAAAGTAAGGGTATTAGGTATACCAACCATCAAAGATAGAATAGTACAGGGAGCATTAAAGTTAATATTAGAGCCAATATTTGAAGCAGATTTTCAAGAAAGTTCTTATGGATATCGACCAAAACGAACAGCTCATCAAGCAGTAAAGAAAATAGAAAAAGCAATAGTAAGTGGAAAAAGAAAAGTGATAGATCTTGACTTATCGAGCTACTTCGATACAGTAAAGCATCATATATTGTTAGCTAAGATTGCTAAAAGAGTAATCGATAAAGAAGTAATGCATTTGATTAAACTGATGCTTAAGGCTAGTGGAAAAGAAGGTGTACCACAAGGTGGAGTAATTTCACCACTATTTGCTAATTTATATTTAAATGAAGTAGATAGAATGCTTGAGAGAGCAAAAGAGGTAACAAAAAGTAAAGGTAAGTATACAGAACTAGAATATGCTCGTTTTGCAGATGATATCGTAATAGCAGTATCAAGCCATCCAAGTATGAATTGGTTACTTTCAAAAGTGATACAAAGACTGAAAGAAGAACTAGATAAAATAAAGGTAAAAGTAAACAAGGAAAAGACTAAAGTAGTAAATCTAGAAAAAGGAGAAAGAATAAGTTTTCTAGGATTTACTTTGAAAAGGCGAAAGACTTTCAGTGGAAAATGGGGTGTTCTAACGGTACCTCAAATGAAGAAAAGAACAGCATTGTTGCAGAAAATAAAGGAAGTAATCAAAAGGCATAGAACAACAGGAATCTTTGAGCTAATGATAACAGAATTAAACACTATATTAAGAGGTTGGGTAAATTACTTTTCAATAGGTAATTCAGAGAACTGCTTTTCTTATGTAAAGGATTATGTAGAAAATAAAGTAAGAAGGTATCTCATGAAGCAACGAGGTAAAAAGGGATATGGCTGGAAGAGATGGAGTAGCGATTGGTTATATAATGAGATAGGTTTATTTGATAATTATAAATTAGCTCGTTATAACGAAAGTTAAACCAGCTTAAACTTATAAGATTTAAGAAGAAGTTAAATAGGAAAGCCGTATACGGGAGAACCGTACGTACGGTTTGATGAGGCGGGGTTTGGAAATGTGATAAGGATGAGATATTGTGGCACTCACAGACGAAAGGGTGAGCAAACGGAGAACACAAACATCAACCTAAGTTAAGGCACCAGACTTCGACCCTACAAACGGCGCGACCAGGTAATCCTATCATTGCTAGTTGGTGAAAGTCCAATCCGAGTAATAACTCAGTAGCTCGGTAGTTGACAGACTTGGTAGGGAGAAATTCCTATTTTGTAACTGTGACAAAGTCACCAAAGTGTGGCGATTAAAACTACAGATCCGCAGGATTATAAATCCTTGCTCCTAGCCTTGTAACTTAGAGCAATAATACTATCTTTCTGCTCAATAAGTTACTCCCATAGCCAGTATTGGTCTGTATGCTGGCTATGTTGTAGCATAAAGCGAATTCTGCTGCATCGTCAGTTCCCCCTCGACGAAGAGGGACCAAAGAGGAGCTGATTCTTACGTGTAAGGAAGAAGGCTATAGAAGGTGTGAAGAACTGAGTAAGCAGCATTGAAGAACCTCTCGGTGTATAGGAAGCGACATGTAGTGAAAGTAATGATCAGGAACTGGTGAGACCCTAGTCTGCACAGAGAATTCTGTAAAGAGTGAGTACATAAACTGTGATGGTGAAAGTACAAACTGCAGAAAGGGAATCGGATGAGTTCATAGTACTGATGATGATATGGACAACAGAACCATATTGGAGGAAAGGAACTCTACTTTGTACAAGTTTCTAAGGGAGGTAAGAGTGAGTGAATGCCAAACAGGCTAACTACACCATTGTAAAAGCTTAACAACTTCGGAGGAAACTATACCTGAGAGAGTAAAAGTTAATGTCTATATTAACTGAAGGCTACAGGAAGAAGTGCAATGGAAAGCCGTATAGATGAAAACTCTACTTACGGAATTGGCGAGGGGAGGCTGGGGAGATAATATCAAACTTGTTTTCTGCTCTACACATAGGGACCTAAATAAATATTTTAAAGGACACGAAGGGGGTGAGAAAATAATGTCTTTAACTAGTTTTATAAAAAAAGCTGACATAAGAAAAAATATTGATAAAACTTTTAATAAACCTTCTTTTTCGCAAAGTAATATAGAAATGAAAGTAAAACCGCCAAAAGCATATAGTGGTAAAGATTATATGTTAATCGGAACTGCTTTTGATTATTTGTTTAGGTTTTATTTAAAGCATGAATATAAAGATAATGCAAAGGATTCTCATTGGATTGCTCATACTTCATTGTACCTTCTATCTAATAAAATTTCGAATATAGATATTTTATTCCCGCAAAATTTTTTGAAAGAAATGGGTATAGTAATACCAGATATGGAAGGATTCGAAGAAGTACCAGGAGTAGAAAATCATGGTGGATTTATTATATATGATAATATAGAATATGATAAGATTGATTTTGATAAAATAGTTAAATACATTATGGAGGGTGGAGAATTAACCTGTTCATCTAAAATTGAAAAGCAATTTAGAAGAACATTTAATGCAATTTTTAATGCAGAAAAAGTATACAATAAATATGTAAAAGATGGGAAAATGAATGAAGAAGTAATTAAAGCTATTATTGATTTAGCTAAAATAGATGATTATCTCCGAGGAAGAAAGTTCAATGAAACTTTAGGTGAATACAAAAAAGAATATATTGAGGATTTAAAAAATTTATATCATGCGATTCCAGAACAAAATAATCTAGCAAATAAAGTATACCTGAACCCTACATTTGGTAAGGGATCGAAATTAGTAAATGGAGCAGATGCTGATTTGATAATTAATGATACTTTAATTGATGTAAAGACAACTAAAAATTTAAACTTGACTGCTAAACAGTGGCGACAATTAGTTGGATATTTAACTTTAATTGATTTTCAAAATAAATTTTCTATTAATAAAGCAGGTATTTATTTTTCAAGATATGGATATTTTTATACTTTTGATGCTTGTAAAATTTATAATTCTGATGAATATGGAAAATTTAAAAAATGGTTTATAGATAAAGCAAAGTCTTAATTGTTTTGAATTAATTTTGGCTTTTGAATAGGTCCCTACGATCGCCTAACAGAGGCTTAGCGGTGCGTCCTGGCAGGACGTATGTTCTAGTGGGTGTAAATCCCATCAGGGTAAAGGTTAGCCACCAGCTCTGTATCGAGTCTTGGAGAGGTTAAGTAACGTAATCTTTTAAGCGTAGACAGAAAGTTAGCAAGGTAGAATCGATTGGATTAGTTTGCTAGTGGTGAATGGTATTGAGCTCCGAAAACCATGTACCTACAGAATTAAAGTTATCATAGTTGAAGAAGATTTAGGATATTAAATGCTTCTGTTATTATTAATTTAACCTTTAATACGGGAAATTTGTTATATTTAGAAGAAAATTTAATATTAAGGTTATTAAATGAAAAATAAATTAGATGAGGGAATGATAATCAGATAAATGAAGAAGTTGAATGTAGAATCAGATATCAGTAAATTAAAGTACCTTGTAATTATCTTTGGTCTAAGTATATTTTTTATTGCTCCTTATCTGTCACTGAGTCTACAGGGGATTAGTTGTATGATTTTAGTAGGATTAGGAGCTTATTTTGGCCATTTAAAGGGCGGGATTGTGGCAGCTTTTCTGTTAAGTCAGGGGTTAGTCTTTGGAGCTTTATTTAAGTATCAATCCTATCTTAGGGAAAGATTGAAAGAACAAAGTTTAGAATTAACTATGGAAAAGGATAAACTTAATAAAATATTATATACAACTATGGACGGTTTTTTAATTTTAAATACTGAAGGAGAAATTATTGAGGCTAATAAAAGTTATCAAGAGATGATAGGTTATTCACGGGAAGAATTATTGGAGATGACTATAGATGATATCGATATTACTAAAAATAAAGAAGAAGTGAAGGATCATATGGAAAGAATCATGACAGATGAACAGGATCGTTTTGAAACCAAATGTAGCTGTAAGAATGGTGAAGTTATAGATGTTGAGGTGAGTACTACTTATATTGATGATTTAGAAGAACCAATTTTCGTATCATTTGACCGTGATATAACTGAGAGAAAGAAAACGGAACAGACACTTAAGGAGAGTGAAGCAAAGTTTAGAAGTTATATTGATAATGCCCCCTATGGAGTATTTGTAATTAATAGTCGAGGGGAATATATTGAAGTAAATGAAGCTGCTTGTGAACTTAGCGGTTATTCTAAAGAAGAACTTTTGAATATGTCTATTGAAGATGTGACTGTAGATAGGCAGAAAGCTAAAAGACATTTAGTTCAGCTGTTAGAAGTTGGTGAATTAAGTCTTGAAATTATGCTTCTTAAAAAGGATGGCAGTAAATTTCATGCTAATATCAATGCGGTAAAAGCATCTGAAAATCGGTTGCTGGGTTTTGTTGAAGATATTACTGCCCGCAAAGAAGCTGAAGAGAAAGTTAAAGAAGAAAGAGATAAGCTTCAAAAGTATTTTGATATCACAGAAGTAATTGTTGTTAATTTAGATCGAACTGGTAAGGTGGAATTACTCAATAGAAAAGGCTGTGAAATTTTAGGAGTGAAGGAAGAAGAAGTATTAGGACATGATTGGACCGAAAACTTTGTAAAAGAAGAAGATTCTGCGGAGACTAAGCAAATAATTAATTCCTTACTAGAGGGAGAAATAATTAATGATAAGAATAGGATTATCACTAAATCTGGAGAGGAAAGAAAAATTTTATGGCATAATGCTGTACTGAAGGATGAACAGAGTCAGATGAATAAAATTTTAAGTACGGGAATAGATATTACAGAAGTGGAATCATTAAAAGAAAAAGTAGCCTACAATAAACTAAAAATGGAGTTTTTTGCTAATATCTCACATGAATTCAGAACGCCGTTAAATTTGATTTTTTCTGCTCAACAGATGTTAGAGATGTATCAAAAGAAATTAGAGCCGGAACAGAGCAGTAAGATGGGAAAATATACAACAATCATTAAACAGAATGGTCGTCGGCTCCTCAGATTAGCCAATAATTTAATTGATATTACTAAGATGGATTCTGGTTCTTTTGAACTTGAATTAGAGAATTGTAATATAGTAAGTCTGGTTAGAAAAGTTGCTTGTTCGGTGGCAGAGCATATTGAATATAAGGAATTGGAATTTGAATTTGATTCTGAAATTGAGGAAAAGATAATAGCCTGTGATCCTTTTAATATTGAACGAGTTATCTTAAATTTACTTTCTAATGCTGTGAAGTTTACAGATATTGGTGATAAAGTATCAGTTAATATTTATACTGAAGAAGGCAAAGTGTTAATTTCCGTTAAAGATACGGGCATTGGTATTTCTCAAGAAAAGCAGGAGCTAATCTTTAAACGATTTGGTCAAGCCGATAAATCGTTTACTAGAAGTAATGAAGGAACTGGAATCGGATTATCTATTGTAAAATCAATTGTTGAACTCCATAATGGCCAGATAAGTGTAGAGAGTGAGGAAGGTGTAGGAAGTGAATTTATTATAGAACTGTCAGATAGGAAATTGGCTGAAGGAAGCAGTTTTCAGACCAATGATAGATATAATTCTCAAGAGATTATTGACCGTATAGATGTAGAATTTGCCGATATTTATGATCTGTAGACAAAGAATAAAGCTTAAAATATGAGATTGAAAAAAGAGGGCTTTTAAAAGCCCTCTCATTAATATTTATATATCTAATGTTGCAAAATAATCGTCAGGTGTTTCTGCCCGGCGGATAAGTTTAGTTGATCCATCTTCTTGTAAGAGAACTTCGGCAGAACGGAGTTTACCGTTATAATTATAGCCCATGGCATAGCCGTGAGCACCAGTATCATGAATGACAAGTAGATCACCTTTATCTACCTTGGGCAGCATTCGATCTATTGCAAATTTATCGTTATTCTCACATAAACCACCAGTAACATCATACTTATGATCATGTGGTTGATCTTCTTTACCCATTACTGAAATATGGTGATAGGCACCGTACATAGCAGGGCGCATCAGATCAGCAGCACAGGCATCCAACCCGACATAATCTTTATAGATATGCTTTTTATGGATAGCAGTAGTAACCAGGCAGCCGTAAGGACCCAACATAAATCTACCTAATTCAGTAAAGATAGCTACATCATCCAGGCCAGCCGGGACGAGTATCTCTTCATATGCCTCGCGTACTCCTTCGCCGATAGCCATTATATCAGCAGGCTCTTCCTCTGGTCGATAAGGAATACCAATTCCACCTGAGAGATTGATAAATCCAATCTCGGCACCTGTCTCTTTATTTAATTTAACAGCAGTTTCAAATAATATTCTCGCTAGGGCAGGATAGTATTCATCGGCTGTTGTATTACTGGCCAAGAAGGCATGGAGCCCAAACTCTTTGGCACCTTTATCCTGCAGCTTTTTAAATCCTTCTACTAACTGTGGATAGGTAAACCCGTACTTTGCTTCGGCAGGATTATCCATAATATCATTATCACTTTTGAAGTTATTACCTGGATTATAGCGGCAGCTAATTCTTTCTGGAATGCCTGCTACTTCTTCTAAAAAGTCAATATGTGTTATATCATCGAGATTGATAATAGCATCGAGCTTACTAGCCAGTTCATAATCCTCTTTTGGAGTAACATTTGAAGAAAACATGATATCATCGCCGCTAAAACCAACCTTATCTGACATCATAAGTTCAGTAAGTGAAGAACAGTCAACACCGCAGCCTTCTTCCTGTAATATCTTCAAGATTGTTGGATTGGGTGTAGCCTTGACAGCAAAGTATTCCTTAAATCCATCATTCCAGGCAAAGGCTTCGTTCAGTTTGCGTGCATTTTCTCTGATCCCTTGTTCATCGTATAGATGGAAAGGAGTAGGATATTCTTCAGTTATCTCTTTTAATTCTTCTAGACTTACAAATGGCTTCTTCATTCTAAATCATCTCCTTCAGTTAATTTAATTAGCTTTATTTCATTCCTTAATGATTCTTTGAATAGATTTACTAGATTCTCTTTTTTAGAGTAAAGACAGGTAGAGTTATTTTCATTTATGATTTCTCCTGTCAGTACTTCGACTGAGTCAACAATTAATCTTATCTGGTCTTCTTTCCTTTCAGTCTGATAGATTACTGCATCATTAAGCTCAAGCGGTAGTTGGGTTATGATTACAACTTTAAGCTCTCTTGCAAGGGCATCCTCTAGATAGGGTAGTACTGTCTTTAATATATCATCAGAAGAGGAAATATAGATCCGCTTTTCGGCTTGTTTAATCATATTCTTTATCTTATTTAATATATTCTTTCTGCCCTTGATAGTAATATATCCTCCATCTTCTTCCTGGCGCTGGGGCATATTTTCTATTAGTTGTTTTTTTATCTCTTTCAGTTCTCTAATTTTATTGCTGCAGAATTCATCAATAGCTGCAGGAGTGTACTGTTTTGCCTTATCTTCAATTAAATAGGCAGCTCCTTTATCGACTAGATTGGCCAGGTTTGTATAGACGCTTGACCGTGATATTCCTGTCTCTTTGGCTACTTCATATCCTGTCATAGGACCATTAACTGTCAGTGATAGATATATAGCTGCTTCCTGTCTTGTTAGGTTGAAGTAAGTAAGTAGCTCTTTTAGATCCATGAAGGAACCTCCAGAACTTCATTGGGTTTTAGTGTTTCTTTATAGCAACACTATATAATATTTAGTTGATTATTGCAAGGAAATTTTGATTAAAATCTTTATTTGCTGATTTAATAGAAAGGATATAGTTTGGAATGAATAATATTTATTTAATGAATACAAAATAAATAGTAAAATTGTCCATCTTAAGAACTTATATTTTAGATTATATAGATTTAATAATGTTCATAGAAGGAGTGGTAGCAATTATCTTTTCATTTTTTAAAAAAGACCAAAAACTAAGTGTTTTGGAAGCACACTCTTTATGGAACTTGTTATCATCTAAATATCATATAATAAATAATGTTCAGTTATGGCATACTTATGCCCACGATAAGGATTTAAAGAAGTTAATGAAAGAATTTTTGGAAGATCTAGATGAACATACGGAGCAGTTAGAAAAAGAATTAGAAAGATATTCAATAGAAGCTCCACCTAGAGCCAAACATCATGCACATGGAGATGTTAATTCGCAGATGTTATGTGATGAAATTATAGGTAAAGACTACTTCACATTTTTACAGAGAATGGTCGAGTTAGTTCTTTTTTCGATACAGTACTCATATTTTAATGATGATCTTTACAAATTTTTTCAAGATTTTGCTAAACATGCTATTGAACAAACCGATAGGATTCTAAAATATCTAAAAACCAAAGGATGGATTGACATTCCTCCTAATTATTTAAATGTTCCTGAAGATGTAGATGAGAAACTGGGTAGTATAGAAGCTTTTCATTTATGGACACATACACATTATCGCTATGTAAATATTGAGGAAACTTTAAGGTGGAAAGAACATGTACATGATGCTGAATTTAAAAAGATCTTAGAAAGAGGATTAAAAAAATTAAATGAACAAGTTGAAGTGTTAGAAAAGGAACTTGAGCACTTTGGGCTTCCAGTACCCAAAGGACCTCCTAATGTAGTAAAGACTAATGATAAAGCAACTCATAAAGATGAATACATTTTTAAATCTTTATTTATTGGACTTCAATGGGCTGGTACTTTACATGCTAAAGCTTTCCAACAATGCATTACAAACGATAGAATTAGAGAACTCTTTAAAGATTATTTATATGAAGAACTGGATATGTTACAACAGATAAGTAAATATGGTAAACTCAAAGGATGGTTGCCGACACCGCCTAAATATATTGAATGAACTAGAAAAAATAAAATTTAATTCTTCTATAGTCAATTAGAAATTAGTTTAGAGGAACTAGGCAGGGAATTTAAGTTAATTGAGATTACTTACATTTTTAAGAGAGGATATAACACAAAAGCCAGATACCATTTGACAACAGATGCTAGATAATGCTAAAATATATGCTGGACAAAGAGTAATAATTCATTATAGAGGAGGGAGCAATCAATGACAGCAGAAGAAAAGAAGTTTCAGACTGAGACTCAGAAGATACTGGATCTGATGATTAATTCTATCTATACCAATCAGGAGATCTTTTTGCGAGAGCTAATTGCTAATGCTTCCGATGCAATTGATAAAGTTAAATTCCAATCACTGACAGAGTCCGATATTTTAGAAGGGGACTCTGATTTTGAGATCTGGTTGGATGTAGATGAAGAGAATGATGTATTTACTATTAAAGATAATGGAATCGGTATGACTTATGATGAAGTTGTCGAGAATATTGGAACTATTGCCCAGTCTGGTTCTCAGGATTTTCTACAGAAGCTACAGGAAAGACAGGCCGCTGCAGACGATGAGGCTCTGGATTTAATCGGTCAGTTTGGAGTCGGCTTCTATTCTTCCTTTATGGTAGCCGATAAGGTGACGCTAATTACTCGCGCACCTAAAGAAGATAAAGGAGTTAAGTGGGAATCAACAGGTGACGGTACATATACTATCGAAGAAGTAGACAAGCCTAAGCGGGGAACTACAATCAAGCTGCAGTTAAGGGATGAATTTACTGCTGATGGTGAGGAGCTAGATATAACTAATCGGCGGAATATAGAGCGATTGGTCCAGAAGCATTCTAATTATGTAGCCTATCCTATTAAGATGAAATGTTATGAAGAGGATGATGAAGGCGAAGTAACAGAACAGATCAAGACTTTGAATGATATGAAGCCGCTCTGGATTAGAAATAAGAGCGATATTGAAGAGGAAGACTACAATGAATTTTATAAGGAAGTCTTTACTGACTGGGCTGATCCATTAGAAGTGATTCACAGCAAAGTGGAAGGCTTAGTTAAGTATTCTACTTTATTATTTATTCCTCAACAGGCGCCGTCTAATATCTTTTCTGATGACTTTGATCAAGGGCTGAGGTTATATTCCAAAAATAACTTTGTGATGGATAACTGTTCGAAGCTGCTGCCTGATTACTTACGATTTGTCCGCGGATTAGTGGATTCGCCTGACTTTACCCTTAATCTGTCTCGCCAGGTATTACAGGATGACAAGCAGTTAAAGATAATCAGTAAAAACTTAAAGAAGAAAGTATTAAAGCGGTTAAAGAGTATGCTTGGTGATGATCGTGAAAAGTATAAAGAGTTCTGGAATGAGTTTGGCCAGCTGATCAAAGGCGGCATTAATATGACGCATGGTAAAGAACAGGATAAATTAGTTGAGTTACTCATCTTTCCCTCTTCTCATTCTGACAGTGAGATGACTACTTTAGCTGAATATGTTGAGCGCATGCCGGAGGATCAGGATGTTATCTATTATGTGACCGGTGAAGATGAAACAACAGTAGAAAAGCTGCCTCAGATGGAGCTTCTGCAGGAGAAAGGACTGGAAGTGCTCTACTTCTTTGATGAAGTTGATGAGTTTGTAATCAATAATTTACAAGAGTATGATGACATAGAATTTAAATCCGTTCTCCGTGGCGATTTAGATTTGGATGATGCTGATGATGATATTGATGCTGATGAAGATGAAGTAGAAGAACTGCTAGAAGATATCAAGGGACATTTAGATGATAAAGTTAGTGATGTCCGCTTAAGTAAGCGATTAAAGTCCAGTGCTGTCTGTTTGGTTAGCGGAGATGTTGGACTTAGTATGTCCATGGAGAAGGTCTTAGAAAAGATGGATCAGAATATGGGCCAGGCCCAGCGGATTTTAGAGATTAATCCTCAGCATGAGCTGTTCTCTAAATTGAAAGAGATTCATACTACGGAAGGTAATTCAGATCGATTAGCCGAATATAGTGAATTACTATATTCTCTAGCTTCCTTAGTAGAAGGATTTACTCCGGAAGATCCGGTTGAGTTTAGTGATAAAATTACAGAATTAATGGTTGAAGCTAAGTGAATTTGATTACAAAATTAGTAGATTAATATCTGGGCCTTAATTGGCCCATTTTCTAATTAAATGAGGAGGAAATGTAATGAAATATCCTGAACCTACTGTTGGAGCTGTTATTTTTAATCCTGATGACGAAATACTTCTCTGCAAATCTAATAAATGGGATAATAAATATGTGATTCCCGGCGGCCATATTGAGTTGGGGGAAAGAATGGAAAAGGCCTTAATAAGAGAAATTAAAGAGGAAAAAGGAAAATTAATATTTTTATCGAATAATTAATCTAGTTCTTTAATGGAATTGAGGTGCAGAAAAATGAAGAGGATTAAATTAAAGAAGTTAATTTATTTATCTTTAGCTGTAGTAATTATTTTAGCTACAATAGGATATAGAGGATATATGAGAAAAGTAAGAAACATAGAGATCAATGATGTAAACCTTACAGAGATCGAAGCTGGTGAGTATGTTGGCGAATATGCTACTAAACTTGGATCAGCAAAGGTTAAGGTAACGGTCAAAGATCACCAGATAATTAGAGTTGATATTTTAGAGCATAATCATGTACAAGGCAAAAAAGCGGAGAAAGTTATTTATTCAGTTATTGAAGAGCAGACACCAAATGTAGATGCCATTGCTGGAGCAACTGGGAGCAGTAAGGTAGTCTGTAAGGCTATAGAGAATGCATTATCTAATCAGAAATAGTTTATATGAAAAGAGTATCAATGTATTTAAAAGAAACTGCTATAGCAAGTGTGCTCATTATCGATAAGTAGGTAAAAAGTTTGGAGAATTGTTAAACGTTGTAGCTTATCAAAAGATAATAGATAATTAGTGGAATTATATGGATGATTTTATTATTTTAAATTTAATGAGGTGGAATATTGTGAGTGAAAATTTTAATTGTCTTGTAAATAAGGCACTTGAATTAGGAGTAGAAGAAGCAAAGATAATAGGCACAGAGACAATTTTTGTTGGGCATTGGGTGCAATGGAAATGTCAATATGGTTGTTCACTTTATGATGAAGATGCATCTCATCGTCCGGGGGCTCCAGATGTTGAGGAAATGGAGAAGATGTTAAAAGAATATAATAAAGCATTGTTAATTCATGGTTTTAAAGGTCCTTTACTTTCAGAGTTAGCTGTGAAACTTGAACATGAAGCTATTAAGCAAGGATATTATAAAGCTTTTGTTTTAATATCTCTTCCATTTTCTAATAGCGGTTCTACATGACAGTCTGAAGAAGGAGAGACTCAGGATGAGTCTCAGTTAAATGAAGAGGAAGAAGCTAGTATTAGACCTATGATGGAAGCATGTGGTATAGATGTTTTCAAAACTGTGAGAGCTAATGGATTTGAGATTGCTACTACAAAAGAAACTCATGGTAGATGGAATTATTTTGCACTTGTTCTCTTAGAATAGTTTATATTTTGCAGATTGTTAGATAAAGAGAAAGTAATATTTTTAAGGAGGAAAAAAATAATGAAGAAAAATACAAATGTAGATAAGGAAATTTTAAATAAACAAAATCAACATTGGGAAAATACGTTTACTAAAAAGTCAGATATGTTTGGAACAGAACCAAGTATACCAGCACAAAAAGCGACAAAGATTTTCAAAAAAGAAGGAAAAAAGGAACTTCTTGAACTTGGAGGTGGGCAAGGACGAGATACTATCTTTTTTGCCCAAAATGGTTTCCAAGTTACTGTATTAGATTACTGTGAGACTGGAGTTGAAACAATTAAGCAAAAGGCTCAAAAAATGGGGTTATCAGAATCAATTACTGCGATTTGTCATGATGTTAGAAAACCACTTCCTTTTGATGATGAATCTTTTGATTGTTGTTATTCACATATGCTTTACTGTATGGCCCTTACTACTTCTGAATTAGAGTTTCTTTCAGATGAAATTAGACGAGTATTAAAATTAGGAGGCCTTAATGTTTATACAGTTAGAAACACAAATGACCCTGACTATGGAACAGGCATTCATAGAGGAGAAGATATATATGAAGTTGGTGAGTTTGTTATTCATTTCTTTGATAAAGAAAAAGTTGATCATTTAGCAAAAGGATTTGAAATAATTAATATCGATGAATTTGAAGAAGGTGGACTTCCTAGAAGATTATTTCGAGTAACACTTAAGAAGGAATAAATTATTAAAATATCACTGGACCTAAGTAAAGAATTAGGTCCAGTGATATAATCTGTGCAGTTAATCTGTTCAGTCTTGGTTCTGGATTATAGGTCAATATTTATTTGAACAGATAGATGAAACTCTGTTTCTTGTTGTCTTCTCTTCCTTAGCTTATGATAGAATATTCTGGGATTAAGAGGACGTCCTCTTCCTCTTTTTCTAATCCTTTCACCAGTTCTTTTATTTTTATAATGATATGTATATCGATAAGAGGGATACTTTACCTGTAAGGTTTCTTTAATCCCTAATCTTTTATTTGTATAGTGATAATTGTATTTATTATGTTTTATTTCAATCTTTTCCTTGACTTTTGAGCGTTTATTTCTATATTTATATTCATATTTATTATGTTTGACTTCTAATTTTTCTTCTACTACACCTCTGCGTGCTGCTTCATATCTCTTCTTTCCAACTGGAAGAAAAAGCTGTTTTGAAGTTGGTGGATGGCGAAAAGTTATAATTTCATCTTCAAACATAATAGGAGGTAAGCCGAAATACCAAGTAATCTTATCCCAGTCTTCTTTATGCTTAAGTATAAACTGGATTTCTTTATTACCTATAGGACGATTTGAAACAGAATGGAGATAGAACACCAGACTTAATTCTTCTGGTTCCAGATTAAAGTTATTAAAGTGCTTAAGTTTCTCTTTTTTAATATTAAAGATTTCTTCCATAACTTCTGGATTCCCAGAATTAGAATGGGGATGTTTTTTCTTGTGTTTATGTTTTGGTTTTTTGGGTTTGGCCATTGTTACAGAAGTAAAGGAAAGAATTATAAGTGAAAGCACTAAACATAATGCAATTTTTTTCATAAATTTCACCACTCTTTTTATTTATAAAGTATGCATTTACACTGTAATTATATCAAATAATGATTTAAAATGGTATGGAAAATATTACTGAACAGCGGAGCCTGGAGCAAGAAAGAGATGGAAAATTGGATAGGAAAATAAGATTAATAGTTCATTAAAAAATTTAAATTTTAATGTATAATTTCTAGTTAATCGGATACTATAATAATGAAAGAAGTCAGCAGTGGTCGAGGGAAGATTGATTAATCGAGCAACGGCTGCTATAGGTCAATATAAGATCTATAGTAGCCAGCGTGTAGACCAGCATAGGTTCTCAAAGGGTCTACAATTTAGCCCGAAGAGGTTATTGCCGGGCTCATCAGGGATCTATGTTGGTTGCCCTAAGAAGATGATAGGGTCTGTAGAGATCAGATTAGGCAGTCGAGAGACTGCTTCTGGTCTCAAGAGCGACTCTATCATCTTCAAGCAAAGGTTACTGTAGACTCGGAACGGATCTATAGTAGTCGAGAGATTGCTGTAGGTTCCCTAGGAGTCTGCAGTAGCTGGAGCGTAGATCACTGCTGGCTTTTTTTATTTTAGATATATGACTAACATATAGTAGTCATATAAATTACAATTAATAGGATGGATATCTCTTTTAAACAGAAGAGAGTAATATTGAAAATATTAGAAAGGATCTACAGAGTATATTATAGTGATATAAATGTAAGAAATGAATTTATCATAAGGCTTCTGGATAGAATATTAAGGGAGGTTTAGCTTTGAAAGATAATAAGATAGAAAAGTCAAAGGCAGAATGGGAAAAGATTCTAACTGATGACGAATATAGAGTTTTAAGAGAGCAGGGAACGGAACCAGCTTTTGATAATGAATTCTATGATAATTTTAAAGATGGAATCTATCTCTGTGCCGGCTGCGGCAATGAACTTTTTAGTGCTGAAGATAAATTTAAGTCGGGAACAGGCTGGCCTAGTTATACTAAACCCATTGATGAAGAAGCAGTAGAAACAAGCATAGATAAGAGTTTATTACAGACTAGAGTAGAGGTTCACTGTAATAGATGTGGCGGTCATTTAGGCCATATTTTTGAGGATGGGCCTGAACCTACTGGTTTGAGATACTGTATTAATTCTACTGCTTTGAATTTTAAGGAAGAGAAATAAAAAAGCTGCAGAATCTTTTTAATCTGCAGCTGCAGCAAGCTCTTCAATAGTATTGATTAAGGGAGTAATTCTTTGGTCATAAGCTCTTTTAGTAAAAATTTCATCAGAGATTAGAGATTTTCCCCAGTAAGATTTATTTTCTTCTTTATCTTTACTTACTTTGGCTCCTTCAAGAGAAGCACCAGCAAATGCTCCCTTGCTCATTGAATAGCTGTAGATAGCTGCTTCTAGATTGATATCTGTTGCTGCTTCTGTAGAACGGCCAACAGGACCAGCAGCTACTGAAAGTCCTCCTCCAAGGGTTAGATTATCTTTTTTAAAGTTGCTTAAACCGCGTTCATTAGTTATGACCAAAACTAGACCTATGGACTGCACACCAATCTGGAATCCATAGGAGAGTCCTTTCATTTCGATAAAGTAAGGTCCGTACCAGTTATTATTATCACGTTTTAATAGTAATCCTTCGCCATAGCGTCCTCCGAACATAAAGCCGCCTTTTATAACTTTAGGAAAGATAACGACTCCCTTTGCTTCTTTAAGTAAATAAGCTAAAGAATCTGCATCTTTTTGATCAGAGATTTCTTTTAATATTTGAGTAGCTTCTTCAATTCTATCGTTTGGAACGACATTATCAGCTTTGACTGTATTAACACCTAGTGAGATAGTTAAAACTAAACAAATAATCAGAATCCATAATTTATTAGTTTTCATTTTTATCCCTCATTTTCTTAAGTAAATTCTATTTCTTACTAAGTGATTTTATTTATGTAGTCTCCTCTTATTATAAAACTAAAATCTTTAATTGTCAAAACTACTAATCAGAAAGGAGTAAGAGATGTTTTATTTATTGCTGATTATTACATTTTTAGGATAAATAGTAAAGAACCCACCCTTATTTATATGGGTGATGAATTTACTACCTATTCTTTGATCCAATATCAAAGAATAGGTTATTTTTTATTCAATACATAAACTATATGTAATCTCTTTAACCATTTATATATTTGATATTTAAAAGCATATATGATATACTATATGTGGAAGGTGATAACAACTGTAAGCAATATCTTACAAGATACGGTTAAGCAATATATTGAAAATCAAAAATCTAAATAATAATATTTGCATAATATTGGAAGGAGGTGGACTAATTGAAGTTAGCTAAACATTTTATCCATAAACCTAATCAAACTCAACAAGTTGTATTAGGTTGTTTAGCTTATGCCAATGCTAGATTATATAATATCGGTAATTATCAACGTAAAGATTGGTCTAAAGATAGTGCTAAAAATTATCCTGATTGGTATAAACAAAAGAAGCAGTTAAAAGATAACTTTTGGTATAAAAACTTACCCTCTCAGACAGCACAGGAAACACTTAAAATTTTAGCTGATAATTGGGATAGCTTTTATCAAAGTATGGAAGATTATCAAGATAATCCTGATAAATATAACGGTAAACCTAATCCACCTAACTATAAACCTAAAGACAGCAAATTTAACTTACGTTATCTCAATAATGGTTTTAAAATTATTGATGGTAAGTTAAGATTATCTATTCCTAAACAGTTAAAAAAGTATCTAAAAGAGGAATACTCTATTACCAACAAATTCTTATGGATAAGAGTGCCTAATGAGCTGTTATCCAGTAATAGAGATGTCCTTAACTCAACTACTAGAATTGAGTTTAAACCTTTAAGCGATGATACTTATAAGGTAATCTTAACTTATAAAGTAGATACTCCTACTATTAAAGAAGATGACGGTAATTATTTAAGTATTGATCTAGGCATTAATAATCTAATGACTTGCTACAGCAATCAAAATCAAGAAAGCTTTATTATTGATGGCGGACAGTATTTAGCTATTAATCGTTACTTCGATAAAAAGATTAAACATTATCAATCAATTTTGAATGGTCAAGGTAAAAAGACTTCTAAACGTATCCAAAATCTATATAAAAAGCGACGCAAACAATTATTTCACCTAATCCATAGTGCAACTAAAAAAGTTGTTAATTACTGTGTTGAAAATAATATATCTAGAGTAATCGTTGGTGATATAAAAAATATTCGTGATGATGCTGATTTAGGGAAACAGAATAATCAAAAACTCCATAAACTACCTTTTGATATTATCTATCACCAGCTAGAGTATAAACTTAATTTACAAGGGATTACTTTAATCAAGAAGAGTGAAAAATATACCAGCCAATGCAGCCCTTACAGTAAAAAAGTAACTAAGAAATATGCTAATAAATCTAACCGAGTTAAAAGAGGGCTTTATATTGATAAAGATAACAATCAAGCTTTTAATGCCGACAGCATAGGTGCATTTAATATCTTACGCAAATACTTACAGCAGCGACGTAAAGGGCCAGATATTACTCTGCAGGTAAAAGGGTTATCAAATCCGGTTAAATATAACTGGAATAATCATCAATTTGCAGCTTAAAAGTACCTCCAAGTCCAGTATTAACTGGATAGGAGTATTGGTGTTGAACACGCCGATTGGGTAACTTGCTTGATATTACGGGTAACTCCCATAAAAGCAGGCGACCATGAAGCTCGGTATTTCAATGCCGAGTAGTTCACTTATCATTATCTTTTAGATTAAGCATGTCTTTTTTAGTTCCTATATCTTCAACTCCATTCATCAATTTGAGTAGATATAGAAGAAAGATATGGCTGAATACAGCAAACATTAATGTTAGAGATAGACTCCAATTGGTCATTGCAAAGACTCCTGCTTGGTTAGCAAAGTAATTAGTAAATGTGGTCCATGAAACAAAGAAGGTTATGACATAAACCTGATATTTAGAATAATTAATGAGAAAATATCCATAGAGTAAAGTTACTCCAAACCAGCTTATTACGAAGAAGAAAGGGATATCATAGATAGTAAGGAATGTTGGTGTATAACGCCAGAGATTAAGAATCTGGACTGCAGTATATTGGACTATCCAGGTATAGATAAAGCCGCCTAAAAAACCAAAGGGGAATAACCGTTTAATATATTTATATGGCACAATGAATAAAGTTAAACTCCAGTAAGCTGTACTTTGAATTAACCAGTAATAATCCATTTTATCTCCTTTCTTTATGCTTTAGATTTATGTTATCCAACGCTTTAAATTTATATTCTTGGTATTATTTAAAATGTTGGTATATGGAAGTGAATTATAAATTAATCTACAGGAGGTAATATTAATGAAATTAGCTGTTTTGTATCATAGTGAAACAGGAAACACAGAAAGAGTCGCCGAGATAGTTGCCCAAGGAGCCAATGAAGTTGATAATGTTGAAGCCAAAACTATGGGGATTGAGGAGCTTGATGATGAATTTGTAGAGGAAGCTGAAGCAGTTATCTTCGGTACTCCTACTTATCTAGCTAACTTTTCCTGGCAGACAAAGAAGTGGTTTGATACAGAGATGGATTATGATCTAAGCGGAAAGTTAGGAGCTGTATTTGCAACGGAGAATTATTTAGGTGGTGGAGCAGATATGGCTTTGTTGACTATGATCGGTCATATGTTAGTCAGGGGAATGGTTATCTATTCTGGAGGTGCAGCAGAAGGTAAGCCTTATACTCATTATGGTGCTGTCTGTATTCAAGATGGTGATGAAGATCAACAGGAACGAGCTGAGATTTTTGGTGAGCGAGTTGCTTCTAAAGCATTAGAATTGTTTGCTTAATAAAATTTTGAAGATTATTGGGTAAAGTTATGTTTTTCACTTGTCATTAATTTAATAGTTAACTCTTCAGGGTATGGTGAGGAGATTTAGATTAAATCTCTAATTCCACAGACCGATGGTTATAGTCCACGAGCCAATGCTTAAATGCTGGAGGCTGAGCTGATGAAATTTCAACACCGACGGTAGAGTCCGGAAGAAAGAAGAGGAATAATGATATTAACAAGACCCTGAAATATTTCAGGGTCTTTAATTTTAAATCCTATTTTTTACGTTGTTATTTATAATCAGAGAAGGATCCCCAGTATTCTGTGCGATTATATTCGGAATAGACTGACCTAAAGTAAATATATATTGATGCTTTATCTAAATCAGGATGAGTTTGAAAGAGCTTTCTATCTCCATAGCGAATTGCTTTTAGAGCGAGAGGCAGTTCTTGAATGAAGATTCTATTCCGTCTATCTACTTCTTCTCGGTTATTACCACCTACATAAACTGTTGCCTGAAAGATATAATTAGTATCATAATTCCATTCTCCTATAACTTCATCCCGCGTGGGATTAATCATGTCATAGGCATACTCATATCCGATAGTTAAGAATAGCTCTCCTGTTTCATCAGAATGGGTTAATGTATATCGTCTTGGAATAACTGGATTGGTAGGAGTTATTCCTTGACGGTATTCAACAGATAATTTATCAGGATTGAATTTACTCATTAGATATAAGCCACCTTTCTATAGTTTTAGTATGTTTTATAATATGCCAGGATACATTTAACTGTGAGAAGATGAAACGGAGATAAGATAAACTATAAATTCGATTGCAATTGGTTTAAAAATGGAATAAAATGAAGAATGGTACTTATAATACTAATTGGTAATGCTAAATAGTAGAAAGGAGTTAATAATTGAATCATGTATGATTATCAAATAGATAAACCAGAATTGCTGGCGCCAGTCGGTAATCGCAAAAGTCTATATGCTGCTGTACAGAATGGCTGTGATGCTATTTATCTAGGAGGAAAGTCTTTTAATGCCCGCAAGCGGGCTGAAAATTTTAGTATAGAAGAATTAAAAGAAGTTTTTGAATATGCCCATATCCGAGGGGTTAGAGTTTATGTAACTGTCAATACTTTATATAAAGATCAAGAGATAAAAGAGGTATTAGAATTTATAGAACAGATCTATAGATATGGAGTGGATGGAGTTATTATTCAGGATCTGGGAGCAGCTAGGTTGATAAATGAAGCTATCCCTGATTTAGAATTACATGCCAGCACACAGATGACTG
The DNA here is from genome assembly GCF_000144695.1 of Acetohalobium arabaticum DSM 5501. GTDB lineage: Bacteria > Bacillota > Halanaerobiia > Halobacteroidales > Acetohalobiaceae > Acetohalobium > Acetohalobium arabaticum. The sequence goes on along the minus strand of NC_014378.1, from coordinate 1,323,164 downwards.
TTCATAATCTAGAGGGAGCTAAATACTTAGAGGAGTTAGGTTTTTCACGGGTTATACTGGCCCGAGAATTATCATTAGCAGAGATAGAAGAGATTATAGAAGGAACTCAGTTAGAAGTGGAAACCTTTGTCCATGGGGCATTATGCATTTCTTATTCAGGACAGTGTTTAATGAGCAGTCTGATTGGAGGGCGGAGCGGCAACCGCGGCCGCTGTGCTCAACCCTGTCGGCTGCCGTATACTTTAATTGATCTTGATACTAGAGAAATTATTGAAAAAGAGTTTGCTGAGAGCCATCTGCTCAGTCCTAAGGATATTAATACATTAGAGATTTTACCTAACTTAATAGATGCTGGTATTGCTTCTTTTAAGATAGAAGGGAGAATGAAACGGCCGGAGTATACTGCTTTAGTAACTGAGAAGTACCACAGATATATTGATGATTATGTAGAGAATAGAGAAAAGAATTATGAAGTAAATGAAGATGATTTAGAAGAGATAACTCAAATTTTTAACCGCGGTGGGTTTATTCCTGGCTATTATTTAGGGAAAGATGATTTAGATTTAATCAGCCATCAGCGCCCAAAGAACTGGGGAGTTAAAATAGGTGAGGTTATTGAATATGATAATCGAAGTGGAGAATGTAAGATTAAGTTAAATAAAGAGCTTGATGTAGGCGATGGAATTGAGATCTGGACTGGAGAGGATAAGAATCCAGGAGCTATTCTGTCGGAATTTGAAGAGATTAGTGAAGATATAATTAAAATTGAGATTGATGGTAGGATTAGAGCCGGTGACTCTGTCTACCGCACATCGGATGAAGAGTTATTAACAAGATTACAAAAGACTTATCAATTACCTGATACTATCAAGAAGATAGAGATTTTCGGCCACTTAACGGCTAAGTTAGGAGAACCAATGGAACTTAAGGTCTGGGAAGATGCAGGCCATTATCTATCAGTGACTGGAGACTTTGTATGTGAAGAAGCAGAGAATCAGCCGGTTACTGAAGATGACCTGCGCGAACAGTTAAATAAATTAGGCAATACTCCTTATGAGTTTGGCAGTCTAGAGTTAGATATCGATGATAATCTATTTATACCTATTTCTAAGATAAATGAGTTACGCCGCAGAGCGGTCGAAGAGTTGAATCTAAAGAGAAGTAAGCAGTTTTTATCTTCTGAACGCAGTGGTAGAATAAATCAGAAAGATTTTGGGCTAGAGACTGCTGAGAGAAAAGAGAAAGTGGAATTAACTGTTTATCTTAAAGAAATTGATTATTTAGAGGATATATTAGAGGTAGGAGTAGATAGAGTCTATTGTGACAGTCAACAGTTGGAACTAGATCAAGTTGATGATTGGGTTCAGCAAGCTAGAGATTATGATACTGAATTCTTTATTAAGCTGCCTCAGATTGCCCGTCAGGATAGAATGAAAGAAGTCAAAGAAAAGATTGATAGCTTAGAAGAGAGTCAGGTCGATGGCTATCTTGTACCACAACTGGGGATAGCTTATTTACTACAAGGGACAGAAAAGAAGTTAATTGCTGATTATCCGTTGAATATCTTTAATAGTTACAGCGTTAGTCACTGGCAGCTAGAAGAGTATAAGGGTGTAGTACTGTCTCCGGAGCTTACTTTAAATGAGATCAAAGATTTGACTGAATATAATAATATTGATAAGGAGATTATTGTTTATGGACATCTGCCGATGATGATTACTGAATACTGTCCCATCGGCGGTGTAGTGACTGAATTTAATTCTGAACGGTGCTGTAATCAGGAGTGTCTGCAAGGAGATTATGGATTATTGGATCGGAAAGGAATGGCAGCACCGATTGAAACTGATCCTGATAATTGTATTGTTACTATCTATAACAGTCAGCCGCTTTATGTACTTGATTACCTATCGGAGATTATGCAATCAGGCTGCCAGAGCTATCGTCTTGACTTTGTTAGAGAGGATAAAGAGGAGGCGATTGAGATTCTTCAGGCCTATCGAGCTAAATTTGATAATAGGGATTTTGATTCTCCTACTTTAAAGAATAGAATGAATCAGAAAGGTTATACTACAGGTCATTTTTATCGTGGAGTGAAGTAATAATAGTTTAGAGAGGAAGGGATAATCAAAATGGAAGAACTGTATGACCCCAAGCGGCGGAGATTGGCTAAAGAATATAATAGAATCAAAGATCGTTATAATAAGTATGAAATAGTCTTGAGGGTTCTTTTCTGGGGAATATTTTTTGGACTTTCTCTGGAAGTAAGGCTTTATCACTTTATAGCTGATATGATTGGTAATTTTGATCTGAAATTAATTGGCTTTCTGTTAGGAATTACTTTTCTGTATTCAATCTATAACTGGATTTTTGATTATCTGCTCAGCTACAGGTTGAATCGAACCTATGAGCTTTCTAATCAGACACCAAAAGAATGGCTGATTGATAAAGTAAAGGTATTTATCTTAACTAATTTCTTTTTATATATAGCAGGTCGGGTGTTCTTGACTATTACTATCTGGTATCCTGATAGATGGTGGCTGCCTTTTAGTATAGGAGGAATATTCTTTATTCTAGTAATTAATTTTGTTTTTCCTGTTGTTTTATTACCGCTCTTTTTTGAGTTAACGCCTTATCCTGAGTCTTCTCTACGGGAGAGATTGATGGAGCTTTTTGCTCGAGCAGGCGTTGAAGTAGCCGATATCTATGAATTCAACCTAAGTTCAAAGATGAATTCAGCCAATGCGGCAGTAATAGGCATGGGAAAGACTAGAAAGATCATTTTAGGCGATAATCTGCAAGATAGATATACAAATGATGAAATTGAAGCAGTATTGGCCCATGAAGTTGGACATCATGCCAATGGAGATATGTTTGAATTATTGGCTGTAGAAGCTTTGAGTCTGCTAATTACTGTCTTTTTAGTTTCAAAATTCTGGCAGCCGTTAACTGGATTATTTGGTTATATGGAAGCATATAGTATTATAAGTTTACCGCTCTTCTTTTTAATGTTGGGAATTTTGAATTGGTTGATAAGTCCTTTAGAGTTAATCTTTAGCCGTCAGACTGAAAGAAAGGCTGATAATTTTGCCTTGGAACTGATTGATAATCCACATGATTTAGCTACAGCCTTTGCTAAGTTAGCAGATGATAGTCTAGCCAAACTGGAATATAACTGGTATGAGCTTTTATTTAAGGCTTCTCATCCTCCAATTAATGAAAGAGTAGAAAAAGCATTATATTGGAGCGATAGAGGAAATTAAAACGGGGTGGAAAGGATGGAAATGCTTGTCTTTGGAATGGAGATAATATCCCAACTAGGAGATGACTATAAAATTAAAGTATCACAAAAAGATAAGAGTGCTTCCTTTTGGTTTAATCCGGAAAGTAAGGAATTAAGATTCTGTGGGGATAATAAGCTAAGTAGTTTATTAAAGGAAAAGGAGTATCAGTTAAGAAAGATGCTCCATACTAAAAGGATGGATACCTACTATGTAGGATTTGAGCTTAAATTCTGTCTGAGAACTAAAAAAGATGTTTCTGGGTTCAATGATAAGGAAAGATTAATGGTAGTTGATAAGAGGGAAGCGGAAATAGAGAGTTATACGCGGGAGAATTATGAATCTAATAGAATACCCAAGGTATATACTGATGGTAGTTTTTTAGAGGAGTTGGATAATGGAGCCTATGCTGTAATTATTAAAGATGAAGCTGGAGAATATGAATATTATACAGAAAGAGTAGATGTTAAGAATAGTAACTTAATAGAGTTATTGGCTGCTATTAAAGGAGTAGAACTATTAGAGAATCGTGAAAGAATAAGGATAGTTACTGATAGTCAATATGTAAGGAAGGGCTTAGCTGAATGGATAATTAACTGGCGACTAAATGATTGGCAGACGGTAAATGGAGAGCAGGTTAAGCATATTGACTACTGGAAGAAGTTTGATGAATTAACGAAAGGAAAGTATATCGAACTGGAATGGGTTAAGGCTCATGCAGATCATTTTGAAAATGAGTTATGTGATATTATGGCTAGGGAGACTGCAGAAAATGATTTATAAAATTAAATTGTTATAGATTAGGGAAGTGATTTCATGTTTGCTGATTTATTTGGTAAGATGGAACGGATAATTAATTTTTTTCAGGAAGTAATTCTTAATAACTTAGCTACAGGTACTGGCCAGACTTTAATCAATGTCTTAGAGAGATATGTTCATGATATTAATCAGCTAGGAGTTATTAGTTTTGCTTCACTGGTGGTAATTATTATCTTTATGCTGGCTAGAATAGAAAAGACATTTTGCTGGGGGAATTGGAAATTCACTGCCGCTAGATGATATTTCGATCTGGAGAATACTTCAGGTGCAGATTTTTAATCATCAAGTAGGAATAGAGGATATTTTTGCCAATAGTGAAGTGGAAAAGGTGTATAATTTAATTAAGGAGAATATGAAATCAGAATTAAAAGAATTAACTATTGCTGATTTATTGGATTAAGTTAATTTTAGGGGGGGACTGTAATGATAAAAGAATTAATTACAAAAGTTATTAAGAAAACAGTAAGTAATAGTGATACTAAGACTGAGTATCGCCAGCCGCTTGTTGGGTTTGCAGATGCTGATGATAATGATTTCAAGAAGTTAGAGGAGGTAATCGCTGCAGAACATAAATTACCTAGTGATATTTTGTCTGGAGCTGAGACTGTTATATCTTTTTTTATCCCCTTTGCCAGGGAAGTAATAGAAGCAAACCAGCACCAAAAGGAATGTGCCTTGAAGTGGGGGATTGCTTATCATGAGACTAATGAATTAATTAGTAAAATCTGTTTTAAACTACAGAAAAAATTGGCTAAAGAAAGCATAGAAGTTGGCTGGCAGAGTGCTACTCATAATTTTGATGAAGAAAGATTAATTAGCTTCTGGTCGCATCGGAGTATAGCTAAAATCTGCGGTTTAGGAGATTTTGGTCTAAATCGGATGTTGATTACTGAGCAGGGAAGTGCTGGAAGATACGGTAGTTTAGTAATGGATCAGTATGTAACTCCTTCAGCTGAATTTAAGGAGACTCCCTGTCTATATTATCGCGATGGTAGTTGTGGTGTCTGTGTTGATCGCTGTCCGAAAGGAGCATTGACGAAAGAGAGATTCGATAGACATTTATGTTATGAAGTTTTATTAAAGAATAATGAAATATTCCAAGCAAAACTCAAAGAGTATGATGGTTCCTTTGATGTTTGTGGTAAGTGCCAGATTACTCCTTGTGCTTTTGGGATTCCCGAATAAGGTCTGTGTTAGCCAGATGAACAGCGGCAATTACAGCTCCAACTATATTGGCAATCATATCCAAATTAGTATCGATAAGTCCGGTTTGGGCTGGAATCTTTGGAGTAAAGATTATATCAATTAAGAATTTAATAATTTCGAAAAGTGTCCCTAAGCTGATTCCGAGTAGAACAATCAAGATAAGTTCTCGATTCTTTGCCAATGAAGGCTTGGAGACTGTTTTATTTAGTAATGAATAGGTAAAGAGCGTGAAGCTGTATGTGCCAAAGATATGTAATATAATATCAAAGTAAAAAAACTTAGTATAGAAGTTTAGATATTGTCCAAACTGCATATGGCTGATTAAGGTTAGGATTATGAGTCCTCTGATGTAATTACTTAAATGCAAATTATATTTCAGTTCAATAAAGGTATAGCTGATAAAAAAAGCAGTAATAATAAATAATTCAAAAGTATGATCCTGCTTTATGTCTTTGGCCATATCTATTAATGTTAAAGTTTGGATCATTAAAAAAGCAATAGTGAGAATTATCATTGTTTTTTTCTGTTTTGTCAATCTAATACCTCCCATATTTAATATAACTCAGTTAATAATTAACTATTGACTGGAAAATCTTTAACGTTCACTTCAAGAATATAAAATTTGGTATAAGTGTGGGAGGTATAGAATATGAATAAAGTTAATACATTGCAACTATATTGATATATTGTGTTACTTTCCACTTGTAGCTAATATAGTTTCTTTCATGAAATTGCAGGGATAGTTAATATGTATCCGCCGCTTGCCGCTCATTCGGCGTCCTGCCTCATTCGCTCTCAAAAACAGCCCTCTCGCCGTCGTGGCTCCGGGCTGTTTTAAGAGTCGCTCTGGACACATATTGACTATTGATAATAGAATAAATTGGTGATTATCACTAATGGGAATTGCTATAAGCATATATTGTCTATTTACGGTATTACATTGCAATTACAGCACAGAATTTTCATTAATCTGGTTTTAAACGCTTCCCTCGGATAATTTTTGCACAATTAGTTGATATATTTCAAAAAGCAACTTAAAGCAGCCCCATAAGAGAAAATAATTAACATATAAAGTAGATCCTTTAAATCGTATCTCTAAGATTAGTTTATTGCTGATTGACTAGGGCTGATTTTCGGAGCGTTTGCAAGATATCAACTCTAAACTGCAACAATATATCAATATAATTCTTATTTTAATGCTAAATCAAATCGTTTATGGAAATAATTCAATATATATCCGGCAGTAAGTCCAAAGGCTGTAGCGGCACTGATATTTAAAGCCAGAATAGTACGGGTAGGAAGATTAGTTACAGCTTTGATTTTGAAGAAGGAAGCCATGACTAATAGCATAATATTTGTACCTAGTCCGATTCCCATTCCTTTTAAAAGCGGCAGTCGATAATTAGAATAGGATAGAATATAGGATAGAATTATGCCTGATGTTGAAGCAAAGAAGAGGTGGTTTACAAATCCGGTTACTATATCAAGCATAGTTTTAGCTCCATGATGTTTAATTATCATTATAGAAAAATCTATTGGTCGCAGTGTTAAAAGTTCTAGTTTATATAAAGGATAATTTATTATCTCCATTATTATTCCTGCAATTATACCGGCTATTATTCCTCTAGCAATTTTATCATTTATTAGTTGATTTAATTTCAATTTTCATTCTACCTCCTTGGTTATTGCAATGACTAGTTTAATAAGTATCTTCCAAAACTTATAATCTAGGATTTACATTATTAATTATAAATATACCAATTAATAGAGTTATAGTTGATGTCCAAATTATGAAGGTAAAGTTTAAGAGTATATTGAATATATGTTCTATAGAGACTTGAATGGATAAAGTAGGCTATAAATTATAATAATGAATTCAATAATTTTAAACTGGAGGAAATATAATGTCAAAAGAACCAAAATGGTTAGAGTATGCTAAAAGACTACAGGCAATTGCTCAAGCGGGACTGACTTATTCAGAAAATAAGTATGATCGCGAAAGATTTGAAGAGATTAGAGAGATAAGCAGTAGCATAATTAAAGATCAGACTGAACTTAAAAAGGAAGAAATAAGTGAATTATTTATGGAGGATGCTGGTTATCCAACACCTAAGATTGATGTTCGGGCAGCAGTCTTTAAAGATGATAAAATCTTATTAGTAAAGGAGAAAGTTGATGGGCGCTGGTCACTACCTGGCGGTTGGGCTGATGTTGGTTATTCACTAAAGGAAAATTTAATTAAAGAGGCTCAGGAGGAAGCTGGAGTGAAGATTAAACCTCAACGGATAATATCTATTTTAGATCGTAGAAAGCATCATAAAAAGTCTTTTCCTTTTGGAATGTATAAAATCTTTGTAGAATGTGAATTTTTAAGTGGAGAATTTGAAAAGAATATTGAAACTTCAGATTCAGGTTTCTTTTCGGTTACTGATCTTCCCCCTCTTTCATTAGGTAGAAATACCAAAGAACAGATAAGGAGTTGCTTTGAAGCTAGAAGAAAAGATTATCATAAAGCTATTTTTGATTGAATAAATTTTAAATATCAGACCTAATCAAGAGTAGTTTTTCGTTGTAATTGTCGACACAAAAATATAATTTGTGAAAATTAGAAATTTTTGTTGATATAATATTTAAAAACAGATATAATAAAAATGTGATAAGCTAATGGAGACTAAAAAATAATATTTGGCAAATAGCTGTTTTATTTCCTGATAGATAGGGAGAAATCCTAATTTAGAAGGAAAAACTGCTGTTTGCGGCTAATATACTCTTGATGAAAGGGGGGGCCTGATCATACAGAGGTAATACGGCTGGTAATTGGCGGCTTATCCTTTGGGGTAAGTCTTTTTTATTTGCGAAAATATACACTTAGTATAGTATTATTAGGAGGTTAAATTTATTATGGGTAGTATTAATCCAGCTGAGTGGGCAGCTAATGTAATTAAACAGGATGAGATTGATCGGTATTTAATTGATGGGGATGACTTTATAGATGATAACTTAATAGAACAACAATTAGAAGAACACAGAGATCCGGATCCTAAATGGATTAGGGAAATTATTCAGAAATCATTAGAAATAGAACGGCTCGAGCCGGAAGAGACAGCTGCATTACTTAATGTTGAAGATGAGGAACTTTTAAATGAGATGAAAGAAGCGGCACTAGAAGTAAAGAAGAAAGTCTATGATAACCGGGTGGTGACCTTTGCTCCTTTATATTGTAGTAATCTCTGTGTTAATAATTGTGTTTACTGTGGATTTAGAAAGGATAATACTAATGAAACGCGAAAAGTTTTAAATATGAAAAAGGTTAAAGAAGAGGCTCGTAATTTAGTAAAGATGGGGCATAAAAGGAGTATTGTTGTTTATGGTGAACATCCTGCTTCAGATGCTGATTATATTGCTGAATCCATGGAAGCAATCTATGATGTTAAAGTGGAGACTAAGCATGGCTATGGTTCGCTGCGGCGGGTGAATATAAATGCTGCGCCAATGGAGATAGAGGATTTAAAGAAGCTGTGGGATGTAGGAGTTGGTACTTATCAGGTGTTCCAGGAGACTTATCACCACGAAACTTATCAAAAATTACATCCATCAGGACCAAAGTCTAATTACCGCTGGAGGCTGTATGCTCTACATAGGGCTATGGAGGCAGGGATTGATGATGTAGCCATTGGAGCATTATTTGGCCTTTATGATTGGAAGTTTGAAGTAATGGGCCTATTATACCATGCAATTGATTTGGAAAGGCAGTTTAATGGCGTTGGGCCACATACTATTTCTTTTCCTCGTTTGATGGAAGCAGATGGTTCACCTTATACTCAAAACTCTAAATATAAAGTTGAAGATGAGGAATTTAAAAAGTTAATAACTGTACTTAGGTTAGCAGTACCATATACTGGCTTAATTGTAACTGCTCGTGAAACTCCTGAAATAAGGCGGGAGGCTATGCAGTTAGGCTGTACTCAGACTGATGCTTCAACTAGAATAGGTATTGGAGCATATAGTGAGGAGTATACAGAACAGGAGAAGAAACGTCAACAGTTCATACTAGGTGATACAAGAGATTTGGATACAGTAATTAAAGAGTTTGCTGAAATGGGCATGATTACTTCTTTCTGTACTGCTGGCTATCGCTGTGGTAGAACCGGAGATAAAATCATGAATCTATTACAGGAGGGAGTCGAAGGAAAGTTCTGTAAACTGAATGCTGTTTTAACATTCAGAGAGTGGTTAGATGATTTTGCATCTGAAGAAACAAAGAAAGCCGGCGAAAAAGTAATTGCTCAAGAATTAGAAGAGATTGAAAATGACTCTTTTTTCACTGAAAATAATCTGCTGAATGAGTTTAAAAATTATTATGAAAGGATAAAAAATGGTGAACGAGATCTCTATATCTAAACGATTACAGACATTAATCGATGGAAATAATACGCTTAAAGAGAATTTATATCAGATTGCAGAGTGGTTGAATAAAAATTATAATATTAGACTTTACTTCTGTGAAATCATAGGTGGTAGACGGTGGTCATTTTTAGCAGGGAATGAAGGAGTGATCAGTGGTAGAAAGATCGAACTTACAGATAGTTTAGGAGTTATAGTTGAAGATTATAATGCTTTAGATGAAGGTGATTGGGCTAAAGTATTTAATATAATAAGAAAGTTAAATCAATAGAATAATCTTAGTTGTAGTAAACCAGGGTGATTCCCTGGTTTTATCTATTTTATTTAGTACTTATTTCCTTAATATAAAAAACTATGGTGTTAATAATAAGTATGAAATCTATAATATTTTTTACGGGCAGATGAAGTTGCTCCCAAAACTGAAGAATAAGGAGGAATTTTATCAAAATGGAACAGATTAAAGTAGGTATTATCGGCTGTGGCATGGCCTGGGAACGTCTGCATTATCCGGCCTTTCAAGAATTACAGGATAAATATAAAGTAACTGCTTGTTGTGATGTAGATTTTGATAAGGCTCGTAAAGCTACAGAGATGGTTGGTATCGGACAGGAAAAGGCCTATCAGGACTATAATGAAATGATTAATCAGGAAGAATTAGATGCAGTAGATATTATTGTACCGATTCCTGAAAACTTTCCTATCTCTGAAGATGTAGCTGAAATGGGTATTAATATTATCTGTGAGAAGCCGTTAGCTACTAGCTTAGAAGAAGCAGAAGAGTACTCCCATTTAGCTGATAGACATAGAATTCAGATTATGATTGCTGAAAATTATCGCTACAATGAAGAGAATAATATTATTCGGGATCTAATTCGTGAACAAAAAATTGGCGATGTAGTCTACTTTATCAGCAATAAGATAACCGATTTTTCTGAGGATATGTTAGGTAATAAATTTGCTGCTAAAGAGTGGCGTCAGCATCCGGATTATCCTGGGGGAAGAATTTTAGATTCAGCCATTCATAATTTAGCCGGTATCCGCCATATTTTTGGACCAATCGAAAGTCTCTATGCTGTAGGTAAGCCTCAGGATGACGATTTTAATCCGTATTTATCAACTAATATTAATCTAAAGTTTAAGAATGGTATTGTTGGCCAATTCTCTTATTTTCCCAGTGGAAAAGAGATGCAGCGTCCTTTAGTAGGGACTAGAATCTTCGGTACTGAAGGTATGATCTATCTAGAAGAAAGTAAAGCTGGAGTAATTAATGTTGCTTATAATGATGGTACTAGAGAGGAAATTCCTTATCAGCCGGAACGCGGTTTCTATAATGAATTATTAGATTTTTATAACAGCTTGACTGGACAGGAAGCAATTTCTGTACCGCCGCAGATGGAGTATGGTGATCTAAAGACGGTAATGGCTGTTTTAGAGTCAATTGAAGAGAATAAAGTTGTCGAAGTAGATAAATATGATCAGTATCAACTTGAAGAACAGGTGCATGTCTTTGGATAAGCAAGAAAACAAAGGAGGATTAAGATGGCAGAAGAAGAGAAAAATGAAGAGAAGAATGAAAAAGAATCTTTTGAGATGCATGATGAATCAGTCTGTACTGGAGTAGCCCAACATGTAATGCGGCAGGCGGCAAAGCAGCAGAAAGAAAAGAATAAAGAGAAAGATAATAAGTAATGAAAAAACCATCACCATTAATGGTGATGGTTTTTTAGTTAATTCATTCTTTGATTATACTTCAGGCTGGTCAGCTTTAATTGCTTCTCCTTGGAGATTAATTACTTTTTGGGATTGGTTTAGAGTTTCTGATAGCTGTTCTTCTGGTGAGTTATAAGGTTGATACCAACCACGATTGATAGCTAAAGTTGTTAATGATTCATGACCGGCTAATACTTGGTTTAAGCTTGTAGAATACATTGCTCTCAGTTCTTGAGTAGAAGATTCTGCCTGTCTTTTAAAATCTTAATCACTTGGCATTAGGTATTCTACTATCTGAATGTGGCGTTAGACGTAGGACACAGGTTGTAGGAGTAAGCTGTGTCGGAATACAGATACGTTGGCCTATGGGACGATGGCGTTGGCATTTCTCCCCTTCTTATTAGAAATAATTTACTTGTATATATGCAGCAAAAATGATAAATGTAGGAACATTTAGGTGAAAGTTTAAATATAATATTTTAGAAAGGGGGGATAGAATGGTTGATGATTCTAGAGAATGCCCGCCAAATACTGAGAAATATGTAATTAAGGCTGGCGATACTTTATATGAATTAACTCAACGCTTTGAAACAACAATCTCAGCACTTATTGGAGCTAATCCGAATATTGATCCAGATAATCTACAGGTTGGACAGGAGATCTGCATTCCACTGCAGGAACGATTTCCTTCCTGTCCCGAAGGTAACTTTTATTCTATTCAGCCTGGAGATACTCTCTATAAGATTGCTCAACGTTTTAACATTTCAGTAGATGATTTACAAGAAGCAAATCCAAGGTTAGATTCCCAGAATCTTAATGTAGGTGAAATTATCTGTATTCCGCTGGCTACGCCGCCAGTCGAATGTCCAGAAAGTACAGTTGAGTACCAAATTCAGGCTGGGGATACATTTTATGAAGTAGCTAAAAGATTTGGGACTACAGTAGAGGAACTACAAAGATTAAATCCTGATGTAAATCCTGATGCTTTGTTAATCGGTCAGACTATCTGTGTGCCTAAAGCTTAATCGGAAACAGTTCCTTTTATCATTGTATCTGGTTTAGATTTATGTTAGAATTAGCGAAGTGGAGAATGCAAAAGATTAAATATGTAGAAAGGGATCAGAATGATGAATAAAAATTATGTTCAGTTACAGTTCTTCTTATTATCAGGTCTATATTTATGGATAACAATCCAAATCAAATCATCTACACCAACTTAGCCACAAGAATTAGAGATAATCACTTGTTATTATCGGTATCTAAGGAGATTAAATCTAAATATAATGTTGACTGTATTAAATTTGAATTGCCACCAGCAGTTCAAAGCATTATAGATTTAGATAAACTTCAACAGGTACGAATTAAGCAAGATAGACTCTCTAAAGAGTGGCACTTATTAATTATTTACAAGGTAGAACCCAAAGATAAGCCACAAGATAACAATATAATGTCAATTGACTTAGGTTTAGATAATTTAGCTACCTTAACATTTAAAGATAGTCCCAAAAGCTATATCATTAATGGTAAAACTATTAAATCTAAGAATAGCTACTTCAATAAAAAGATAGCCAACCTCCAAAGAATTAGAATGAAACAGTTATCTACTATTATAATTGGTAATATTAAAAATATTAAGCAGAATAATACACTTAAATCATTCGTACAAATACCAATACAAAGATTAGTAGAGTTAATTGAATATAAAGCTAAACTAGCAGGTATTAAGCTAATTAAAGTTAATGAAACCTATACTTCTGGTTGCTCGGCTATTGACCTAGAATCATTAAATAAAACCAACTATGATAAATCCAGACGAACTACTAGAGGTCTATTTAAAACTAAGAATAAGATACTTAACGCTGATGTGAACGGTAGCCTTAATATAATGCGTAAATATCTCAAAGACAAATGTATTCCTGAAATGATTCGTCAGATTAGGGATAATGGGGTTGTGGACACTCCTAAAAGAATAAGGGTTGCCTGTTAAGCAGGCGGAGACTTAATTACCATACTTCTTTTGAAGCCTCCGTTGCTTGTCTCGGAGGCAGTTCACGTATCTTTATGATACAAAGTTTGAATATATATAGAGTTATGATTATCCCACGCCTTTTTAGGCTGTGGGTTTTTTATTTAATAAAATGTTACACAAATAAATAATAAAATACATATTATACTTATAAATGAGAATATTTTATGGAGGTGACTAAAATGACTGGAAGCGGAGGAAGCTTTGGTGGTAGTTTTATTTGGATAATAGCCCTTCTATTTTGCTTCTTTATCTTCTTTAAAAGAGGTAGACGTAGATGTGGTTGTTAAAGAAAGAATTATTTAATTTTGCTGGGATTATTTTTAATAATCCCAGCAACTTTTTTATTAATCTAGTGTTAAATTCTGATTAAAGTTAATAAATAATAAAGGATCAGTAATTCATAATTTGGCTTAAGCAGTTTAAACATTTCAGTTCAAGCATTGATAAATGAGAAAGATTTAATATTCTTTTGATGCAGTTATTACTTAGCTAGAAATCATTATAATAGAAGAAATTCGGGCCCTGATAGCCTAAATTATAAGGAGATAAGTGGCTGCTTATTAAGCGGAGTGAAAAAGAAGACTTTACAAAAATATGATAAGATTAAAAAGGAGCAGTAATATTACTGCTCCTTTTTAATCTAAGAAAATAGAAAGTTTATTTAGGTTTGCTGATAAAGAGTTGAGTAAAGATATAACCATATTTGTCACTAGACTTAGCTCCTACACCTACATGGGTATATTGAGGATTGAGAATATTCCTTCTATGTCCAGTAGAGTTCATTAATCCTCTATGGGCTGCTTCTACTGATGAGTTGCCTGCAATATTCTCTCCTGCCTGTATATATTCAACTCCAAATTTATTCAGCATATCAAAAGGACTGCCGTAGGTTGGAGAATAATGGCTGAAGTAATCATTCTTCACCATATCCTGTGACTTCATTCTGGCTACTCTTGTTAATTCATTATCTGTCTTAAGAGGAGTTACATCATTATTCTTTCGCGCTTCATTAATTAAATCCACCATCTGTCTTTCCATAGAGCTTAAATCATTAACTGGCTCTATTTCTTCAGCTGACTGATTCTCCTGTGGATTCTTTGGTTCAGGTGTCTTAGTCTGTTCTGGTTGGGGAGTAGGCTGTGGCTGTGGGGGACGCGGCTGTCCTTCTTCAACAATCGGTTTAGTCTGGTTGGAATTTACAGATCCAATTCGGTTATTTTCTAACTGGATAACATACCAATCTTTAATCTGGGCTAGTACTTTAGCAGTTTCATTCTTGTTTAGAGTAGCAATGGTTTTAAACTTCTCACTGGGACCGGATTTAACTTCAGCTTTATTAGTTGTAACCTTCATATTTTTTACGTCTGCCTGTTGAAAGATAGATGAGGCTTTGGTTTCCATTTTATTTTGGTTCTGATCTTGCCTACTTTGATTATTTTCATCAGTGTTGGCACAGGCACCTAATGTCAATACAACTATCAATAGGACTGATAGAATAACGAACTTTTTCTTCATAATCTTCCTCCTTTAGATTTTTTACATATCAACTATATTATTGGTTAATTCTTTAATAAATATAAGACTATAAATATAAAATATTTCTAGTATTTCTTTAGAATTAATTGTTATTGGAATATAGTTTTGATATTATGAATATATAAATGTGGAGGAGGTAGTTGAATGTCACTTTTTAAAGTTCTTACAGTTCTATTTGCTGGAACAGCAGCTGGTTTTATAAATACTTTAGCTGGAGGTGGTTCATTAATTGCAATGTCAGCATTGATCTTTATGGGGTTACCTTCGGCTGTTGCTAATGGGACAAATCGAATTGCTATCTTGATTCAGAATATTGTAGCTGTAACTAATTTTCGTCAAAAGGGATTTTCTGATTTTAAGTTTAGCTTTAAGCTCAGTATTCCTACAATAATTGGAGCAGTTATAGGTTCTAATTTAGCAGTTGATCTACCGGAAGCACTCTTTAATAAAATTTTGGCAGGAATAATGATCTTAATTTTAATTTTAATTATCGTCGATCCTAAAGAGAAGATGGAGACAACTGTAGAAAAGCTTAGTTCAGGTCGGCAATTAACAGCAATGGTGGCTTTCTTTTTTGTCGGTATCTATGGTGGGTTTATTCAAGGGGGAGTAGGCTTTTTATTTATTATTACTCTTTCTTTAATAACTGGATTTTCGCTAGTTAAGGTTAATAGTATTAAAGTATTTGTAATTGCTGCTTATACTATACCTTCTTTAGCAGTGTTTGTAATTAATGGTAAAGTAGCTTGGCTGGCTGGGTTAATTTTAGCAGTAGGAAATAGCCTTGGAGCCTATTTAGGTAGTAATTTTGCTGTATCTAAAGGAGATAAATGGATTAAATACATATTAATAATTGTTATTTTAGCTATAGCAATAAGTTTGCTGCTTGGTGCTTAGATTATTACTTAAAAAACAGCTGCCATCTAGCAGCTGTTTTTTAAGTAGCTATTTACAATTCGGCGGATATATTTCATAGTTCTTTTGGTAGCTTCTTGGATCGAATAATCTACTCGATTATTAATTAAGAGTGAAAGCATTCCTTGATAAGTTAATCTAATCATTTCATTGATTTCTTCAGCTTCCTCTTCGGTAAAGTATCCTTCTTCAATACAAGGAGCGATTGATATTTTGCATCGTTCAACAAAATCAAACTGCATTAACATAGGCATTACTTCTTCAGGCGGGTTACCTAAATCTTCGGGGAATAGAGAGTAATAATTCTTAATAAGGTTCTCTGATTGATTTCCAATATCTTCTGTAAAGACTGCATAATAAATCTTTGGATCTTCAAAGCAGTATGTACAGAAACATTCCCAAACTGCTAAAAAGTTTTCTAATGTACTGTTTTCTTCATCAAAATAATCCGGTAGTGCTTGAACATAATTACTAATGAATTTTATAGCTGCAAAGGAAATTAGTTGGTTGCAGTTTTCAAAATAGTTATATATAGTAGCACTATTATAGCCAGCAATATCAGCTACTTTTCTGATGGTAACCCCTTCGATGCCTTCTTTTTTAATTATTTTAGTAGTAGCTTCAATAAAAATTTTCAAAATACGTTTTGTTTTAATATTAGTTTCTTCGACATTAATCATCTATAGACTCTCCTTAATAGCAGATAATAATTTCATATTTTTCTTTTTATAGGAATTAGTATATCAAATTTTTTTAACAAGTCAAGCTTTTATCTTTTCTTTTTTTAATTTTTTATATTTAAGCGAATTTCATAAATATAAACAAATAAATATCGAAAGTACTCTTGAAAGTGAAGTCTTAAATTTATTTTTAATAACTAGTATGAAATTGACTTATGTGAACTACTCGGCATTGAAATACCGAGCTTCATGGTCGCCTGCTTTTATGGGAGTTACCCGTAATATCAAGCAAGTTACCCATTCGGCGTGTCCAACGCCACTACTCCTATCCAGTTAATACTGGCTGGACTTGGAGGTACTTTTAAGCTGCAAATTGATGATTATTCCAATTATATTTAACCGGATTTGATAAACCTTTAACCTGCAGAGTAATATCTTTACCTTTACGTCGCTGCTGTAGATATTTGCGTAAGATATTAAATGCACCTATGCTGTCGGCATTAAAAGCTTGATTGTTATCTTTATCAATATAAAGCCCTCTTTTAACCCGGTTAGATTTATTAGCATATTTCTTAGTTACTTTTTTACTGTAAGGACTGCATTGGCTGGTATATTTTTCATTCTTCTTGATTAAAGTAATCCCCTGTAAATTAAGTTTATACTCTAGTTGGTGATATATAATATCAAAAGGTAGTTTATGGAGTTTTTGATTAGTCTGTTTACCTAAATTAGCATCATCACGAATATTTTTTATATCACCAACGATTACTCTAGAAATATTATTTTCAATACAGTAATTAACTACTTTTTTAGTTGCACTATGAATTAGGTGAAATAATTGTTTTCGTCGCTTTTTATATAGGTTCTGAATACGTTTAGAAGTCTTTTTACCTTGACCATTCAAAATTGATTGATAATGTTTAATCTTCTTATCAAAATAACGATTAATAGCTAAATATTGTCCGCCGTCAATAATAAAGCTTTCCTGATTTTGATTACTATAACAAGTCATCAAATTATTAATTCCTAGGTCAATACTTAAATAATTACCGTTATCTTCTTTAATAGTAGGAGTATCTACTTTATAAGTTAAGATTACCTTATAAGTATCATCGCTTAAAGGTTTAAACTCAATTCTAGTAGTTGAGTTAAGGATATCTCTATTACTGGATAACAGCTCATTAGGCACTCTTATCCATAAGAATTTGTTGGCAATAGAGTATTCCTCTTTTAGATACTTTTTTAACTGTTTAGGAATAGATAATCTTAACTTACCATCAATAATTTTAAAACCATTATTGAGATAACGAAAGTTAAATTTGCTGTCTTTAGGTTTATAGTTAGGTGGATTAGGCTCACCGTTATATTTATCAGGATTATCTTGATAATCCTCCATACTTTGATAAAAACTATCCCAGTTATCAGCTAAAATTTTAAGTGTTTCCTGTGCTGTCTGGGAGGGTAAGTTTTTATACCAAAAGTTAGTTTTTAATTGCTTTTTTTGTTTATACCAATCAGGATACTCTTTATCACTATCTTTAGACCAATTTTTACGTTGATAATTGCCGATATTATATAATCTGGCACTAGCATAGGCTAAACAACCTAATACAATTTGTTGGGTTTGATTAGGTTTATGGATAAAATACTTAGCTAGCTTCAATTAGTTCACCTCCTTATGATAGCCAACATTATAAACACATGTTCTAGCATGAATTAGATTATTTTGGTTACTCAATTGTTATCACCTTTTATATATAGTATATCATATAATGCCTTGGATAGCAATAATATCAAGGCTTAATACAATTACATATAGTTAATATTTAAACAAAAAATAACCTATTCTTTGATATTGAATCAAAGAATAGGTAGTAAATTCATCCCCCATATAAATAAGGGTGGGTTCTTTACTATTTATCCTAAAAATTTTTTATAAGAAAAAGAAGGAATTTATGGTGATAATGTTTAAATAATAACCATAGATTAATATATAATCTTGATTAAAATTTAATCATATTTAGAATTATTATAATACAAAAAGGGGGTATACAAATATTCCGATTTCTAAATTTATTATGTCAATTTAATATTATATCCAATAGGAGGTTTAAAAATGATTAAACGTAATTTTTCATCTCAAGATCTTTTATCTGATAATGAAGTAAAAGAAATTCATGAAGCTTCAATGGACTTGTTAGAGAATAATGGAATAGAAATTATGCATGAAGAAGCAAGAAATATTTTTGCTGAGAATGGAGCTAAAGTTGAAGATAAGACAGTATTTTTACCGCGGCAAGTAATCGAGGATGCATTGGATAAAGCACCTTCTTCCTTTACATTACATGCTAGGAATCCAGAAAAGAATGTAACAGTGGGAGGTAATAATTCTGTTTTAGCTCCTGGATATGGTTCACCTTCTGTAACTGATATTAAAGAGGGAAGACGTGATTCAACTTTCGAAGATTATATTAATTTTACTAAGTTAGCTGCTGATAGTGATAATATTGATGTTTTGGGTGGAGTCATTGTTGAGCCTACTGATGTAAAAGACGAGATTAGACATGCTAAAATGCTTTATGTAGCAGCTAAGAATTCTGATAAGTGTCTGATGGGAAGTGCTTTAGGAGCTAAAAAGGCCCGAGAAAGTTTTGAGATGGCCAGTATGCTCTTTGGTGAAGATGAAATTATTGATGATAGACCGATTGTAATCAGTTTAATCAATACTATGAGTCCTCTTCAATTTGATGAACGAATGTTGGATGCTTTAATTGAGCATGCCAAATATAATCAGGCGGTGGTTGTGGCTTCCTTGATTATGTCTGGTTCAACAGGGCCTATGTCGATTGCCGGAACATTAACTTTACAAAATGTTGAGGTATTAGCAGGAATTGTTCTATCTCAACTAATTAATCCCGGTACCCCAGCAGTTTATGGTTCAGCAACGACGATTATGGATATGAAGACTTCCAATTTAGCTATAGGAAGTCCAGAGTATGCTAAGTTCATCGGTGCTACAGCCCAGTTAGCTCGTTATTATGATCTACCGTGTCGGGCTGGAGGTTCGCTTACTGATTCATTGATGCCGGATGCACAGGCTGGTTATGAAGCAATGATGACCTTTAAGTCTACTTTAAATCATGGAGTGAACTTTGTCTTGCATTCAGCAGGCTTACTGGAGAATTACATGACGATGTCTTATGAGAAGTTTATTATTGATGACGAAATAATCAGTCTATTAACCAATTATCAATCTGGTATCGGAGTAAATAAAGAATTAATTGCTAAGGAAGTAATCGAAGAAGTAGGACCAGCTGGACATTATTTGACAGAAGCCCATACTATGAAACATATGAAGGACTTTGAACGTCCTGAAGTAGGCAATCGAACGGGTTACTCATCAAGTGATAATATAGTACCTACTATGGAGCGAGCCCATGAGATCTATAAAGAAAGATTAGAGAATTTTGAAGCACCTGAGTTGGATCCTGCTATTGATGAAAAATTAACTGATTATATAGATAGTTTATAAGAATAATTTAAATATATATAATTTTAAAAATACTTTTTTATTTTATTCTAAATCAAAATAGGGGGAATTATTAAAATGAGTAAATTTAATGAAATTTCTGAAGCAGTAATTAATGGAGAAGAGGAGAAGGTAGCAGAGCTAGTTCAGGACCTTGTTGATGATGGAGAGGAACCCAGTAAGATTATTAAAGAAGGATTAGTTGCTGGTATGGATGTTGTTGGAAAAAGATTCAAGGCACAAGATATGTTTGTTCCTGAGGTATTAATTTCTGCTGAATCAATGCATGCAGGTATGGATATAGTTAAGCCGCTTTTAGCAGATGATGATTCTTCTTCAAATGGAACTTTCATGATTAGTACTGTTGATGGTGACTTACATGATATAGGTAAGAACTTGGTATCTATGATGGTAGAGGGAGCAGGCTATGAGGTAGTTGATTTGGGAGTGGATAAATCAGCTGATGAAATTCTAGAAGCAGTTAAAGAACATAATCCAGATGTGTTAGGCTTGTCAGCTTTATTAACTACTACTATGCCGGCTATGGGTGATACTATCGAAGCATTAGAAGAAGCAGGAATTAGAGATGAAGTTAAGGTTATCTTAGGTGGTGCTCCAGTAAGCCAGGACTTTGCTGATGAAATTGATGCTGATGGTTATGCTTCTGATGGAAGTGCTGCTACTGATTTAGTACGTAAATTTGCATAAAAATATATAAATTAGGAGGGATTATAAATGATAATTGTTGGAGAATTAATTAATACGAGTCGTGATGAGGTAGAACCAGCAGTTAAGGATAGAGATGCTGAATTTATTCAAGATCTAGCTAAAAGGCAGGAAGAGGCCGGAGCCGATTATATCGATGTTAACTGCGGAACCTTAATTAAGGAAGAGCCAGAAGCACTAGAATGGTTGGTTAATACGGTACAGGAAGTTGTAGATGTACCATTATGTATTGATAGTCCTGATCCAGAAGCAATCAAAAGAGGATTAGAAGCCCATGAAGGTAAGGCTTTAGTCAATTCTATTACTGCTGAAGACGAGAGATTCAGTGAAATTTTACCATTAATTCAGGAGTATGATGCAGAGATTATAGCTTTAGTTATGGATGATGAAGGTATGCCAGAGGATGATACAGATAGAATTAAAACAGCAACTAAATTAATTGATGATCTAACTGCTGAGGGTATTGCCGAGGAAGATATCTATGTTGATCCAATTATTCAGCCGATCGGAACTGACGAGGAGATGGGAGAGTATATTCTATCTGCTATTGATGAGATTACCAACAAATATGAAGATGTGCATATTACTTGTGGATTGAGCAATATCTCCCACGGTCTGCCGCAGAGAAGACTTCTAAATCAATCCTTTGTACTGCTGGCTATGAGTAGAGGGATGGATAGTGCTATTCTTGATCCACTAGATAAAAAGATTATGTCTCTGGCTACTGCCGCTGATACTTTACTAGGTAAGGATCAGTACTGCGGCAATTACATTAAAGCATCTAAAAGTGATAAATTAACTGTTTAATTTGATTGGATTTAACTCAAATCCCAGGACTAATCTTGATTAGTCCTGGGATTTCTAAAAAATAAATAATTAATCATATAAATATTTAGGAGGAGAGAGTATGGCTAAAATTGAGAATGAAGTTGAACCATCAAATAAAAAACTTGATATTGATCCAGTTGTATTTGGAATTTCAGTTGTAATTTCAGCTATTTTGGTTATCTGGGGTATTACTGCTACTGAAAGTTTTAGTAAAGCAGTAGAAATTGTTTTTGATGTTTTAGTTGGTAATTTTGGATGGTCATATCTTTTATTTGTATCCGGAACGTTAGTGGTAACTTTAATAATTGGTTTAAGTAAATATGGGGATATAAAGTTAGGTAAACCTGATGAGGAACCTGAATTTAATACAGGCTCTTGGTTTGCAATGCTTTTCAGTGCTGGAATGGGAATTGGTCTTGTCTTCTGGGGAGTAGCTGAACCAATTAGTCATTATGCTAGTCCACCATTTGGACAAGGAGAAACAGCAGAGTCAGCATTACTTGCTATTCGTTATTCATTCTTTCATTGGGGGCTACATCCCTGGGCTTTATTTTCACTTTTTGGAATGATTATCGGTTACTTTGGTTTTAGAAGGGGAATGCCTCAATTACCTAGCTGTACTCTTTATCCATTGATAGGAGAAAAAGGAGTAAAGGGACCGATTGGAAAAATGTTCGATATTCTAGCTGTATTTGCTACTCTTTTTGGAATGGCTACTTCGTTAGGTTTAGGAGCACAACAAATTAACAGCGGACTTAATTTCTTATTTGGTATTCCCAATAATAATATAGTAGCTATAATTATTATTGCTATTATAACTGTGATTTTTATTGTCTGTACAGTTACTGGTTTAGATAGTGGTATTAAGCATATAGGTAATATCAATGTCTGGTTAAGCTTTTTAATTTTAGCAGCAATGATTACTGTTGGTCCCACAGTATTTATTTTTAATTACTTTACACAGGGAATAGGCGGTTATTTACAGAATATTTTTAACATGAGCTTCTTTACTAGTGCTGTTGAAAATAGTAATTGGCCAGGCTGGTGGACAGTCTTTTATTGGGCCTGGTGGATTTCCTGGACTCCATTTGTCGGTGGTTTTATTGCCCGTATTTCCCGCGGAAGAACAATTAGAGAGTTTGTAGTAGCTACTTTATTTGGACCAACCATTTTAAGCTTAATTTGGATTGCTACTATGGGAGGTTCAGGTATCTGGCTTGAACAGTTTAGTTCTGGTGGAATCGTTGGTCCTGTCCAATCTGATGTAGCGTCGGCTTTCTTCGTGGCATTAAATCAGTTTCCGCTAGGTAGTATAATGAGTGTAATTGCCACTATTCTAGTAGCTACATACTTTATTACCTCGGCTAATTCAGCTACTTTTGTAATGGGAATGTTGACTTCATATGGTACTCTTGATCCTTCACGAAAGGTAAAGATTACCTGGGGAACTGCCGAAGGATTATTAGCAGCAATTCTGTTGTTGGCTGGAGGCCTTTCTGCATTACAAACAGCAGCAATTGCATCAGCTTTTCCATTTATGATCTTTATGTGTTTTTCTATAATTTCTTTCTTTAAGGCATTACAGAAAGATCAGACTATTCAAAATCAAGGAGAGTTTATTGGTACTATCGATATTTAAATAATTATTATAGATAGTGACATAACTCATCAGTAGTTATACAAAAGCTACTGGTGAGCTATTTATTATTTTTTATTTTAGTTCAAGTTACTTATTACTTAGTCACTTATAACTACACAATTTCAAATAAAATAACAAATTCTTCTCAAAAATTAGCAGAAATAATCCAAAAATTACAAGCCTTAATTAATAACTTTGAAATATAGAATTAATCTATTTTAAACCAGTCTGGAATAGGGCGATTCTTCCAGGCAGCAATATCTTCTTTTTCTTGTCTATAATAAGTACGGTAAGCTTCAACAGGATCTTCACATTTATATTTATCAGGCATAACTAATACAAAATCAGTCTTTTCTTTATCTGGTAAGTTCGGCTCATTATCACGCAGCCACTTTAACTTTTCTTCGGTTTTATGTGTCCTATTATACCGATAGGTATATTCTTTACATAATGCCAGTCCTAATCTAACTAACCATCGATAATTTTCAATTGAATTGCGGACCCATTTACTGCAAGGATGATTTTTATGGGTTAAACGGTAAGGGGCTTCATTACCAGTCATCCAGTGGGCACTACAAAGAAGCTGTGCTGATTCAAGAATCATCTTAATGACGTGTTTGTCGGCGTGATACTTAGCACATTTTTGGATATTTTCATCTAGAACGAAGATGTTCATATTTGATCACCATCCTATATTCTTAAGTTAAATTAGTTTCATTAATTTTAATCCATCTTTAACCAATAAGCAAGCAAAGATTATTAATATAATTCCTCAAATTTTCATTCTATAAATAATATAAAAACCTCCAATAATAGATATGACTCCTAATATGATTCCTAAGGTAAAGAAGGCCATTAGACTACCCATTATCATTATGTATCCTTTATATTTTGAAATCTTAGCGCTAAATATATTTAAGTTAGTTAAAGACCTGCATTAAATTATAATAATTTTAATAATTAATTAAAAGGAGGAAGAAAAAATGGCTGAGTATATTGAAGCAGCATGGACAACAATAATTATATTCATATTATTGGTAATTTTAACTAGACTAGTGGGGAGGAAATTACTTGCTCAGGTTACCTTTTTTGATTTTGTGACTGGAGTAACTATTGGAACAATTGCAGGAGCATATGTTGTTAATGAAGTTAGAGGAAATGCTGTTTTATTGAGCCCGGTTGTTTTAGTTTTATGTACTTTAGGACTTGGTTACCTGACAGTAAAGAGTTTAAAGATAAGAAAATTAGTCAAAGGAGAACCTGTAGTTGTAATACAAAATGGCAAAATTTTAGAAGATAATATGTTTAAATCTAGATATACTTTAGATGCTTTAGAGATGCAGTTGCGGGAAAAAGATGTTTTTGATATTAATGAAGTAGAATTTGCTGTTTTAGAATCCGATGGAGAATTAAGTGTATTGAAAAAAAGTCAGTATAATTCTATAACTCCGAATGATTTAGGATTGGATACTGATTATAAAGGATTGGCGACAGAGATAATTAAGGATGGGGAAGTTTTGGAACAGAATTTAAAGCAGAATAATCTTGATTTTAATTGGTTATATCAGGAATTAAATAATCAGGGAATTGATGATGTTTCAAGAGTTATGCTGGCAACTTTAAATACAGATGGTTCATTATATTTAGATTTAAAAGATGAGACTCCTGACTATACTCAGAAAGTAGAAGATTAATTTTGTTTACTAGATAAGAATTTATTAGTAATAGAGTATTCCTCTTTTAGATGCTTTTTTAATTGTTTAGGGATAGATAATTCTAATATATAGTATGATATAGGGCTTAATTTTGGAATTATCATTTTAATGATTGAAATCATATTATATTGTAAAGTGATTAGACACTGGAGGTGGGGAGTAAATAATGGATGATGAGTTTGAACGTGCCTTTAAGAAAATTTTAGACTATGAAGGTGGATATAGTGATGAGCAGAAAGATCACGGAGGCAAAACTAAATACGGAATTACTGAAAAGCTTGCTCGTGATTATGGTCACGAGGGAGAAATGAAGGATTTAGAGTTAGAGAAAGCAAAAGAGATATATTATCGTGAGTTCTGGGCTAATCATCTCTACAGCTGGATAGAAGATGAAAGAATAGCTACTGAAGTTTTTGAACAGGCGGTCAATATGGGAGCTAAAACAGCCAATAAGCATCTACAAAAGGCTTATAATCTGCTTGCTGATAAGGAAATAGCAGTAGATGGAATTATCGGCCAGCGGACTTTAGAAGCAGTTAATAATTTTGAGCATAATAGTGATTTATTTAAGCTGTTAAATATATTACAAGCTAAGAAATATATTAATATAGTCAAAAATGATGCATCACAGCAGAAGTTTATCAGAGGTTGGCTAAGGAGAGTAGAACTTGATATAGATAGCAGAAAGTCCTAACATTATTTTTTGTTACTTTTCACAGACTAAACTTACGGAGGTGAATATATAAAGTGAAAGAAGAGCATGAAGATAAAGAAGTAGATAAAAGAGATGAGGGCATTGAAGATGAGGATAATTTTGATAGATTAGAAAATATAATAGAAGAGAATCTAGAAGGTATAGTTAATGGCGATGATGATACAGAAAATGTTGAAATGGGGCAGGTACAGTTTCCTAATACTGAGGCTGATGATGAGTTTATAGGTGATTTCAAATCAGATGTTGCTCAGCAGGTAGGGCGCTTCAGTGATAAAGTGCATATGGGTTCGCCGTCTGATGAGGCTGGAGCAATAGGCCAAGATGCTCTTAAGGATACAATTGAAAAATCCAGAGAAGAACTGGCTGAAAAGCTAAATGGAGCGGAAAATGATGAAGAATAATAAACAAGTTTAAAATAATTTAGGTAACCCATGATGGGTTACCTAAATTATAAGGGCAAAAATGTATATTAATCCAGTGACTTTGGCATTATATTAATAGAAAGATTAAAAATCAAATTTTATGCTGGCGAGTAATGTAATGGTAGCATATGAGGTTTTGATCCTTAGAGTGCAGGTTCGAATCCTGCCTCGCCAGCCATCAATCAAAACACTCGAGAGAGTGTGTTTTATATTTTTGGCTAAAGTCTGGAGGAAAAAGTAGTGAATGAATTTAAAGAACTTAAGAAAGCCAAGAGAGTATGGAATGAAACTGCTGATGTAACTACTAAAGTTATACTTTACCAACTTAATGTAGAATGTCCAAACTGTAAAGAAAGCTATGGGAGCTGGAAACTACTGCCGCCGATTCAGGTGATTAATGACAGATTTCATTTAGTGAAGTATCAATGCGAATGTAGTGAAG
The DNA here is from genome assembly GCF_000144695.1 of Acetohalobium arabaticum DSM 5501. Taxonomy (GTDB): domain Bacteria; phylum Bacillota; class Halanaerobiia; order Halobacteroidales; family Acetohalobiaceae; genus Acetohalobium; species Acetohalobium arabaticum. The sequence continues at coordinate 1,296,571 of NC_014378.1, read as the reverse complement.
TATTTAAAAAGATAGAGGATGCTAGAGAAGAAGAGTAAATAATTAATGTAGTGATTGTTTGTGATAAAGAATTTATATAATTAGATAATATAGGACTTATTACTGAGCATCTTGAAGGAAAAAAGTAAAATAATTTATAAAGTAAAGCTAATTAAAGATTATTTAGAATAATAAACCTTAAATTCCATTCATAGTTTGACAAACTTCAATATTATTATTATAATACTATACCGTAAGTTACTGAATAACTATATTTTCCCATATTAGGCAGAGGAAAAATAAAGGTGGTGATACTCTAATATAGTTAAGTAGAATTTATTATAATCAAGCTTAAGTTAAGTATAAAGAATATTACTATGATTATAAATTTACTTAATTTTCTTTACCTTTAGTTAGAAGGAGGAATAAAAAATGAAAAAGTTAGTTGTAAACCTTATTATATTAATGATGTTAGTAACTATCTTTGCGGCTCCTGTTGCAGCTAGTAATCCTGAAGAACCTATTGTGTTTGGAGAAGCTGATTGGCCGGGTATATGGGGGAAGGATGCAGTAGTAGAACATATCCTTGAAAATATAGGTTATGAAGTAGAGATTAAAACAGTTAAAAATGTTATTATTTATAATAGAATGGTCGACAAAGAAATAGATGTCTTTTTAGGGAGCTGGATGCCTTCTGATAAACCAACTCGTGATGAGTTAAAAGGTCAATTTAAAATAGTGAAAACAAATCTTGATGAAGGATTATATACATTAGGAGTACCTAAATATGTTTGGGAGGCAGGAGTAAGGTCATTTACTGATTTAGATAAATATGCAGAAAAATTTGACCATAAAATATACGCTGGTCCTATTGGTTGGAAGTTTACAAAAGCAATGAAAAAAGCTATTAAGAATGATATATATGGTTTGGGGGATTGGAAGCTGGTAAATTCAAGCCAAACTGCTATGATAGCAAACATGAAAAGAGCAGTAAAAAAAGGAGACTGGATTGCTACTCTTGCTTGGAAACCTCATTGGATGAATTATGTAATGGATATAAAGTATCTTAAAGATCCTAAAAACATTTGGGTTAATGCTGAATCCTGGGTAGATACTATTACTAGAGTTGGTTTCAAACAGGACCGTCCTCAGGTTCATAAGTTTTTAACCCAATTTAAAACAACTACTGACATGAGTAATGAGTGGATCTATTATATTGGTTATAAGGATCAAGAACCTGAAAGAGTAGCGCAGAGATGGGTTAAAAATAATTTAGATGTGGTAAAAGATTGGCTTAAGGGAGTAAAGGCCAAGAATGGTAAACAAGCTTTTGAGGTTCTAAAGAATAAAGTAAATAATTAAACTTAATTTAATGATAATTTGATGAATTTTCATTTGATGGTGAGTTGACATTACTATTTTCTAACTTTGAACTATAGTTAATATATCACATTATCTTAGATATTTGTAGGTTAAACACCTACAAATACCTGCCAAATTCAACTCCACCTAATACAGTAGTTTAGATGGAGTTTTCTTTGGAGATTTTAGATAAATTGAAAAGTATATGATGGAGGGTGCTATAATGGAAAAGGAGATAAATCAGATTGGAGCTGATCTAGTTGTAAAGGCCTTAGAAAAGCTCCAGGTGGAAACGATATTTGGGATTCCCGGAATCCATAATCTTGATGTCTATGATTCACTTCTTTCAAGCGATTTAGAACATGTCACGGCAAGACATGAACAGGGAGCCGGTTTTATGGCTGATGGATATGCCCGGACTAATGAAAAACCAGGAGTATGTTTAGTTATTTCTGGGCCAGGAATAACAAACATAATTACTCCTATGGGGCAGGCAATGGCTGATTCAGTTCCTATGGTGGTGATTTCCAGTCAGTTACCTACTTCGGTTTTAGATCAGGGAACAGGATCTCTTCATGAGCTTAAGAATTCAACCTATTTAACAAAAAGTGTAGCTAAGGAGAGCAAGAGAGTAATGCATAAAGATAAGATCAGATCAAGTATTGAAGAGGCTTATCATTTAGCAATGACTGGACGACCGGGCCCTGTGCATGTAGAAATTCCTTTGGATATATTACAAGCACCTATATCTAAAGTAGAATCATCGATAATGAATAATTATATTTCCTATGATCCTTGGGAGGATTTAAATCAGGATAATAAAATTGAATCTGCTGCGAATCTACTGCAGGAAGCTGACAGACCGATGATTATTGCTGGCGGAGGTAGTAGTCAGTCTACAGAAGAATTAAGGAAATTAGTTGAAGAATTGGAGATACCTCTAGTCCAGACTATTGCTGGAAAAGGGGTTATTTCTGAAGAACATCTCTTATGTCTAGGGGCTAGTATAAAATTTGATAGTATTCAAAAAAGAATCAAGAATGCTGACTGTGTGCTGGCTGTCGGTACTGAACTTGCTCCAACGGATCTAGAAGGTACTGAACTAAAGATTGAAGGTATACTGATTCAAATTGATATGGATCCAGGTAACTTTCAGAGAAATTTTGCTGCTGATATTTCTCTGCGTGGGGATGCTCAGCGGATACTAAGTGAGGTAATTGATAGACTTGATTTCAAAGAGAATAGTAATAATCAATTAAAACTAGAAGAGTTAGGACACAGTAAAGAGGAATTGGTTGAACATAGGGGGATAGATGAGAAGGAATTAGATTTTACTTTGGATATGCTGAATGTTATCAGAGAAGCCGTTCCGGAAGGTGGCGTTCTAGTAACAGATATGACTTCACCTGCTTATGTAGCCCGCAGTGAATATCCAGCCTATAGCCCGCGGACATTCCTACATCCTGTAGGATATGGAACCTTAGGGTATGCCTTACCTGCTGCGGCAGGAGCTAAGTTTGCTAATCCTAATAAGGATGTTGTAGCTTTAACAGGAGACGGTGGATTCCAATTTACAATGCAGGAATTGGGGGTACTTCTTGAACATCAATTTTCTTTACCTATTATTATTTGGAATAACGATGGTTTTGGAGAAATTAGAAGAAATGAAGAATTACGTCATCCTAATGAAACTATTGCAGTAAATCATAAGAATCCGAATTTAGAAGATTTAGCTCGAAGTTATGAATTTTCTTTTTCTTCGGTTACTAATTCTTCTGAACTGAAGACGGTTTTGGAAGATGCATTAGCAAAACCTAAACCTGAGATTATTGAAATTAAGGCTAAATAAGAAAGGAGGATAAGATTAATGGTAGATGAAATTCGGGAGACTATAAAGAATGTATCTCCCTATGCACACGGTAAAACAATAAAGGAGATTAAAGAAGAATATGGTTTGGATAAAGTAGCAAAGTTATGTTTTAATGAAAATCCATATGCTCCCTATCCGAACTGTTTAAGTGCTATAAAGAACGAATTTGAAAACTTAAATTATTATGCAGATGCAGATTACATAGAATTAAAGGAATTAATTGGAGAAAGGCTTGGTTTTGCAAAGAAAAATATTGCTCTGTCACACGGTGCGGTAGGAATTTTGGAAATACTGAGTAAGATATTTATTCAAAAGGGGAATGAAGTAATTATTCCTGAATCGACCTATGGCTTATATGAAGATTTATCTAGGTCATTAGGAGCAGTAGTAAAAAAGGCTCCTTTAGTTTCTGATAAAATAAATGTAGAAGTCATGTTGGATAAAATAACTCCAGAGACTAAATTAATCTGGCTTTGTAATCCTCATAATCCTACTGGTACGATTATTAAAGATAGTGAATTTAAATACTTTCTGGATCAAGTTCCAGAAGATGTCTGGATAATAGTTGATGAAGCCTATTATGAATTTACTGATGCCGAAGAATTACCTGATACTACTGCTACGGTTAAAGAAGGGGAGAATATCATTTTAGTTCGGACTTTTTCTAAAGCTTATGGTATGGCTGGGCTTAGACTTGGCTATGCTCTGGCGGATCAAGAGATAATAAGGGCAATTAAGCAGGCTAGTCAACCATTTAATGCTAATAAAGCAGCAATTGCAGGTGCTAAAGCTGTTTTAAAAGACGACAGTTATTTTAAAAAAGCTGTTAATAAAATAAATGATAGTAAGGAATACTTAATTTCTGAATTGAAAAAGATGAACTATCAGGTTCTTCCTTCTTATACTAACTTTGTGTTTTTCCGTACTTCTTATCCTGCTGATGAAATTACTAACGAATTATTACAGAATGGGGTTATGGTAGCTTCAGGTAGCAGGTGGAATTGTGATAAAGGAATTAGGGTTTCAATAGGAAAACCAGAAGAAAATCAAAAATTTTTACAGGAATTAAAAAGAGCTGGTAGTTAAATTAAAATCCAGCTCTTTTTTTGATTATTGAAGATTAAAAGTTGACTTTTTAAAATAATAAGCATACATAATGTTTAATTTTCTAGGTGAATTTAGTATAATGAAGGAGAAGTTATATTAGAACAAATTTCAGGGAGGAGGAAAGTAGCGGTATAATATGGGACAGATTATTACTGGAATAGCTATAGAAATATTGGTAGAGAATAATTATAGATTAATGAGGTGATAAAATGAAGATTAATAGCAAGTTAATTACTAAAATAGCTGGAGTAGCAGCCTTATATGCAGTCTTAACAATTCTTTTGGCACCTATCAGTTATGGAGCAATCCAGGTGAGAATAGCTGAAGCTTTAACTCTGTTACCTTTCTTTTTGGGCAGCTGGGCGGCTGTTGGATTATGGATCGGCTGTATGTTTGCCAATATATTTGGCGGTTTAGGATTGATTGATATTATTGGAGGCAGTGCCTTAACATTAGTTGCCGGTTTATTGACAGCTAGAGCTAGAAATATCTGGGAGGCCGGTATCTATCCAGTAATAATCAATGCTTTAGGAGTGGGATTAATTTTAAATATTACCCTGCAGCTTCCTTATTGGAGTACAAGTTTTTATGTGGGAATAGGAGAGTTAATATCTGTATATGTTATAGGTGTACCTGCAATTAGTATAACTATGGAGAAAGTAGGAAGCATATTTAGTACTTAGAGAATCCAATCGGACTGCCGTGCAGCGGTAAGTCTACCTGGATTGAAGAAAATGCGGAAGAAGGTGTATGGACAGAGATTCTGGAATGAAGGTGAAGACTTACTCTGGTGGATTAGAGGAATCTTTTTAAAAGAGCTGTTGGAACAGGCTGTTAAGCTATATATTGATGAGACTAATGTGACTAAAGAGCGGCGGCTAAAGTAATTGATTTAGGCAATGAGTATGGTTATGAAGTAACTGGAATCTGGATTAAGACTGATAAAGAGAACTGTCTTAAAAGATGTCGAGAAATATCCCAAAAAGAGTATGAATTAATGGAACCGGTCATTGAGCGAATGGCTGCTAAATTTAAAGAACCGACTGAAGATGAAGGCTTTAAGGAGATAATTGAAGTATGATTAATTAATTCCATGGCAGAATAGTCATGGGATTTTTTATAAGATAAGAATTTATTAAGGAGAGAAAAGATGTCAGCTTCTCCACCCAAATTAAACTAAGGATTTGCACCAATGGCACTAGCTTCGCGTCGGATGGAGCTTGCTAACTTCAAGTATGCTCAGCATACTCTATTAGCAAGTTTTGCACCTTCTTAATCGCACAAATTGGTGATTCACGATTAAGAAAGTTACGGGTTCGCCTGACAAGATTACGCCCATCCCTACTGTAAAGACAACAGGGGCTACGAGTTACCTCGTATACTATTTTTAAATAGCTCTTTTGGCAATATTAACCGAAGCATTATAATCAGCATTTAACTTATGTCCATTAGGGCATGCAAACTCATTAAGTAGCTAACTTAACAATGCCTAAATCAATACCTAAAATAGTGTCAGTTTCTCTTTTGGGTTGTTCATATTCCATAATTAAGTCGATATACCATTCATTATTATATTTATATAATTTAGCAGTTTTTAGTTTATATTTAGGATTTTCTATTTTATTAAGTTGATATTCTCCAAAGGATAAAGGGCAATAGATTGACTTCCTGCCTTTGATTGGAATTTTAGCAATATAGCGACTGTCATTATTAATCAATTCAAATCCTTTTTCATTAACTAAAGAAACCGGCACTTGGCTATGGAATTGAACATTATTACGGTATTTTTCACTAGCAGATTTGTAAGTTTCTACTGCTTTACGATTAGCTTCAACAGCTACTTGGGAAGGGAGGTTAAAGTTATGTCTTAATACTCTGTAAGTCTGTTTATGTGATTTAGTATAAGTAGTAAAATCCCAATGTTTAACTATTTTAAGTGCTGAACGAATAGCTTTATTCCAATCTTTAAGTAAATTATTTAACTGTTTTCGCTTGGTCTTAGTTAGCTTAAATAGTTTAATATGGTGGACTGTAATATGATGTTTGTTACTCAATTTAATCACCTCTTATCATAGTAATAGTTAAGAATGTATCTAATTAATTCTGAACGAGAAATACCCTTTTTCTTAGCAGTTTTATCAAGTTTATCAATTAAAGGTTGTGGTAATGAAATTTGAGTCCTTTGCATTATTATCATCACTACTTACATCATATTATACATCATATTAACCAAAATGTCAACAGTAAAATTAGAAAGGTAGGTGAAAACCGTAGCAATTTATTTCCATCTAAATCAAAAATAAGATTTAGATGGAGTTTCTTCGCTACGCTTTAGATGAAACAGCGGAGTATTATAGCAATTATTTTATTATTGATTATAATCTGCGGAGTATCCGGTATTGGAATGGCAGATGCCAATGTAGATATTAGAGTTAACGGCGGCGGTGTTATAAAGGTGAATAATATTATTGGTGGTGACCTAGTATCATTATTAGGCAATGTAGAAAGCGGTCCTGATGCAGTAGTCAAGGGGGAGATTACAAAAATAGGCGGTCCTGGACATGTTGTTACAGGATTCTTTGGCTGGGAATTCAGTATCTTTAGAGTAATTGTTTTCTATGGACTTGCTGTTTTAGTATTTGTTTTAATACCTAAGCATCAGAGAAGAATGACTGCGGCTCTAATGGAGAAGCCAGTGAGGAAACTCTTTATAGGATTCATTGCTCTTTTTGCACTGCCAGTAGTAATTTCGGTAGCAGGAATATCTTTAATTGGTATTCCGTTGATACCATTTATGATTTTAAGTTTTATTATAGCTAAATTCATCGGCTATGTAGCTGTAGTATTGGCAGTAGGAGGAAGAATTCGAACTGTCGGTAATTTCGAGATGAATATTTTTCTACAGCTGCTGGCGGGAGTAGTGATATTATGGTTGATAAGATCGCTTGCAGTTATTGGAGTTATCTCTTATTTAGTAGTCACGGCGCTAGCCGTGGGAACGATTATAGATACTAAGTTCGGTACCAACAGGCCCTGGTTTAATAAAGAGGAGTTTCGAGAGATATCTGAAAATGATAGGGATAAGGAAGAGGAAGGAGAATAGGCTTTGGAGAGTTAGTTGCTGCGAATCAGAACTGCTCCTATAATTAAAAGGATGACTCCTAAAATTCGCCATGGATTAATAGCCTGTTGGGGAAAGCCGAGAAATCCGTAATGGTCTAAGATTAATGATGTTATTAACTGGCCGGTGATTATTAAACTGATTAAGACGGTTGCTCCTAATTTAGGGGCCAAAAATATTGTTGAGAATACATAGATTGCTCCTAGTACTCCTCCAATCCAGATCCACCAAGGTGTCTGAAGCGCCTCCTGTAAAGTAGGCCAGTCATAGCCGGCGATTACTGAATATAGAAGGAGGGATATAGTTCCTACGCTAAAAGAAACTAAAGCAGCCTGAACTGGGTTATTAAGAAATAGCTGGAGTTGAGAATTAATTCCGATCTGGAATGTTACTATAACACCAGCAAGTAATGCAAAAAACATAAAGATTAACGTCATAATTATTCCTCCCACAGATTATTTCTTTATAGTTTAGACTATTTCCTTTAAATTATTAAAAAGAGTTTGCTTAGCAGCTGTTTTTGGGCTAAGTATGTTAAAATTGATTATATATGCAGGTAGAATATCAATATTTGTTTAAAAATATAAGTCAGTCCAGAGATCAGTGGAATTGATTACTGAGTTAGATGGGCAGTCAGAAGAAATTGATAAGATAGTGAATTTGATTAATGATATTGCAGAACAAACGAATGAGGCTACTGGAGATATTATTGATTTAGTTAAAGAGACTCAGGACAAATCTGATACTGGGTGCAGGCAGTAAAGTAGGTGGAACAGAAGACCCAGAAGAAGGTTTTGGAAGCAGAAGTTTATAGAGAAAATAATTTTTGAGGATAAGAATTCAGATACAGTAATGGATTTTTTTGTTTTTGACAGGAAATTAATGGGGGTATCGTGAAATAGATTAATGGTTATAGATCGTCTTAGAAATATTTCTAAGACGTTAAAAATTTCTAAGACGTTATCAGAAATCCTGTTTAGTGCCTATTATATCAATGGGTTAAGAATGTTTTGAGGGGATAAAATATTGAATAAAATCAAAACTAAACTGATATGGAGGTAATGATAATGAAGAAAAAAATTACCGTTAAGGATTTTGCTTTAAAGGCAAAAAACAAATTAGTTAAATTGTAATATTGGATTACAATTTAACTAAGCAATTCAGCACCACCCAAATCAAAGATTTGGATGGAGTTTTCTTGCTTGGAATACGATAAAAAGATAATTATAAGTGTTTCTTAGGAGGGCAGAAGCCATTAATGAGGAATTATGAGGATAGAAAAGTTAGTATCAATCAAGAAGTAGTAACTGAAGTTAGAGATAAATTAAATGATTTCAAACGAGAGATAGCAAACTATAGTGTAAATGAAGTAAAGACTGAAGAGTTATTTAGATTATTACAGAGGCTATATACTTTAGGAGGTAATTTATTAGCAGAATTTGATGAATTTATTGCTTGTCAAAAGGGCTGCAATCAATGCTGTGATAAATTAGTATATATTACTGAGCTTGAAGGAATGATGATTGATGAATTTATAATGAACAATTTTAATCAGGATGAGATTAATGAAATTCAGTCAGAAGTAAATAAAAGAATTAGGTTAAGGAATAGTACTGATGCTTCAAAAAGTTATGGTGAAGTTATTAGATCACATAAAAAGGAATTTTCCTGCATCTTTTATTCCCAAAAGAATCTATGTAGAGTATATCCTGCTAGGCCCTGGAACTGTCGGCGGCATATTGTATTTTCCGATAGAGAAACCTGCAGTTTGGAAACAGAAGAGAATCCTATTACTCTAGATAACACTTCATTTACGGAGGTAAAGGATTTGGTAGATGATATTGAAGAAGAGATATATAGGTTAAATGATACTTTTAAGAATGAAATTTATTATACTCTACAGGGATATGCAGAAGAGGTTATCTGTGAAATTGATAAGCAGGAATTATAAATGTAAAGATTGAATTATATATTTAATAATCAATCTTATTATGGAGGTGTATTAAGAATGAAAAAAGCGGTTATTTCCTGTAAAGTGCTCTATGAGGAGATATTTGAGCTTATTAATGGTGATTTTGATGTTGAATTTCTTCCGCAGGGACTACATAATCTGCCTAATTGTGAAGATATGCGAGATGAGATTCAGGAGGTGATAGATGAATTAGAAGCCAAAAAGGATTATGACTATATAATTTTAGGCTATGGTCTCTGCAGCGGTGGAGTTGAAGGATTAAAGGCTAAAGAGGCCAGTCTAGTTATTCCTAAAGTTCACGACTGTATACCTATGTTTCTCGGCGGAAGAGAGATTAAAGATGAGCTTGAGAAGGGAGGAACATATTATTTAAGCCGGGGCTGGATTGACTGCGGTGGAGATACATATAAGCGGTACTTATTTTTAGCTAATAAAGAAGAGGAATTACAAAAATGGATTGATAAGTTTAGAGATTATCAGTCTGGTGATAGTCAAAAAATTGTAGACTGGTACCAAAAGGACCGCTATCAGAAGTTAGCTGAACTTGGATACCCAGAAGATAAGGCCAGATTTGTTAGCTTTGAAGCTCTAAAGAATTATGATTCTATAACTTTAATTGATAATGATAATTTAGATTCTATACATTATAGATATACAGAAGCGATGTATAACTTTATTGATGATCTGCTTAAAGAGGAGCGGGGAGAGGGTTTAGATTATCAAGTTGTAAAGGGAGATACCAAAATTTTAAAGGATTTATTATACTTTGATGAACTAGATGAAAAAAACCAGACTAACTTAGCAATTATTCCGCCTAATGAAGGATTACAGCTGGAGATTAGGTAGAAATAGTTATAATTTAATAGTTGATTCTGGTTACCTAATTTAAAAGTAGGTAACCTTTTTTATTTTAGATTATGAACCAGTGATATCTAGAAGACATAAGATAAAAGTAAGTAAGATATTCTATCTGAGGAGGGATAATGTGGAGAAAGAACTTTTATCTTATGTCAAAAAGGAGCTGGATCTGGTTGAGGATAGTATCTATCTTTTAGATTCCAAAGCAGGAGATGTAACAGGAGATGGGATTGAGGATAATATTTATTTAATCGGTAATAAGGAAGATAATGATGCAATCTTTGCAGAAAATATAACTTTAGTTGTTCAGAATGGGGCAACAGGTAGATATATATCTGTATCGCTTGAAACTGATTCAGGTTATGGATCAAGATTATTTATAGGCGATTTTACTAAAAATGGAGTTGCAGATGTTAAAGTCAGTATAGATTCAGGCGGCAGCGGAGGAGTTGCCTATTATTATATCTATTCCTTTAATGGTAGAAGTCTAGAGTTGATATTTGATTTTGAAGAATTCAATCAGAATTATGAATATAAGGTTAATTATAGAGATTTTTATAAGGTAGAGGTGATCAATAAGACTTTAGGTAAGATCTTTGTAATTGATATAAGTTATCGAGATGCAGAATATCTTTCTGAGATCTATTATGCTGAGGGCAGATTAAAAGAACCAATTGAAGGTGATGTACTACCGCTAGGAGGATTATTTCCTATAGTGAGAGATGAAAGAAAGGATACTTATGATCTATTTGCAATTCAGCGGATTATTGGCAGGTATAATGCAGATGGCCTAGGTTATGCGCAAACATTTTTAACCTGGGACCGGAATGAATTTCTTCCTACTAATTTTGAAGTTGCATTGCTAGGGCAGGAGATTGATGATCAAATCTTGTAGATATACAGTAATAGGGGATGAAGGAGGAGAATGATGAATAATAAAGTAGTATTAGTCCATGGTTTTAGTAAGGATAGTAGAGATATGCTGCAGCTACAAGAGAATTTAAATCAGTTAGGCTATGAAGGAATTACAGTTGATCTACCTTTAACCTTTAAAACGATAGAAACTGCAGCTTCTATATTCAAAAAAGAGATGGAAATATTGATATCCAGTCTGGATGATGAAGAACTAATCCATCTTGTAGGCCACAGTACAGGAGGATTGATTGTTAGGAATTTTTTGGCTACTACAGACACAATAGATAAAGTGGGTAGAGCTGTACTAATCGGAACCCCCAATTACGGCAGTCAGTTAGCCGATATTGCAGCGGATTTATCGACAATTTTGGTTAATATACTTAAGACTTTGAGATCACTGCAGACAGAGGAAGTAAGAAAGCTAGAACTTGTGGAAGATAGTAAGATAGATATCGGCGCTATTGCTGGAAATAAGAATAATTTATTACTAGGTAAGCTATTATCTAAAGAAAGTGATGGATTAGTACATGTTGAGTCAGTCAAGTATGAAGGTTTAAAGGATTTTATAATACTTTCCTATGGTCATAAAGAGATTCATTATAAGTTTGAAACAGCAGAGTTAGTAGTTTCATTTCTTGAAAAGGGAAAATTTGAATAATTTTTAGTTGCTATATTTAACTTAGTTACTTATTGTTTGGTTACTCATAACTAAACCTCAAAACAATAACCACATCAATAAGGAGCGTATCCTATGACTGAATCCCGTTTTAATCCATACTTAATACTCATTTTAGGAGTCTTTATAATCTCTTTTGCAGCAATTCTAATTAAATTAACTACTGCGCCGGCACCAGTAGTTGCCTTTTATCGAATGGCCTTAGCTTCTATAATTCTCTTTCCAATAGTTATTGTTAGAAATAGAGGTGAAATAAAGGAGGTACTTACCAGGAAATACTTTATATCGATCTTTTGTGGCGGCTTCTTTCTGGCAGCCCACTTTATTTTTTGGATAACTTCATTAAATTATACTACTGTAGCCAGTTCGGTAGTATTTGTAGCTATGCAGCCTATCTTTGTAACTTTAGGTAGTTATTTAATCTTTAAAGAAGAGGCATCGGCTTCATTAATAGTAGGAATCGTCGTAGCGGTAGTTGGTAGTGTAATTATTGGATTCAGTGACTTAAAGGTTGCTGGAAACTTCTTATACGGCGATCTTTTAGCCTTAGCTGGAGCAGTTATGATTGCTGGTTATGTCTTAATTGCCAGTAAGTTAAGAGAGGAATTATCTCTTCTACCGTATGTATTTGTTATTTATTCAATTAGTGCTCTCTTTCTTTATATTTTTGTTCTGGGGCAGGGATATAAATTAGTCAGTTATAGCCTCAACGATTATTTTATCTTTTTTCTTTTAGCTCTAGGACCGAATCTAATTGGACATACTTCGTTTAACTGGGCTCTAAAGTATGTTTCATCGCCAGTAGTAGCTACTTCAATTTTAGTTGAACCTATAGGTTCAACTATTTTAGCCTTCTTTATTCTAAATGAGGTTCCTCCAATTGGAACCTTGATTGGAAGCATCTTTATTTTGAGCGGTATATATCTTGCTGTTAGGGAGGATTCCAAAGGGAAGGAGAAAAATTAATTTATTTGGATAATATAATAGAATATATCATTATAATAGTACTGGAGGAGTTAGAAAATGAAGTTAAAGTATGGAGAAGAAGAGTTGAATTTTGATCAAAGTAGGCTAACTAAAAGTAGAGTATTACTACCTAATGAGCAGAGAGGAGTAGCCGATCCCTTAAAAGCAGTTAAAGATAGTTTACAGAATCCAATTAATTCACTTTCGATAGCTGAATTAGTTAATGAAGAACTACCGGATAAAGTAGTAATTATAGTTAATGATGTCAGTCGACCAACTCCCTATGAATATCTTCTGCCGCCGTTATTAGAAGAATTACATAAAGTTGGAATAGAACAGGAGAATATTACCTTTGTAATTGCTACTGGAATCCATGAGCCTAATACTAAAGAACAGAATTTATCTATTTTCGGTGAGAAACTGCTAGATGAATATAAATTTATTTCTCATAATCCTGATGAGAATCTAGTTGATCTCGGTAAGTTAAGTTCGGGTAATAGACTCTATTTGAATCGAGAAGTTGTGGAGGCTGATCTATTAATTACCCTTGGAGTGATTCTTCCTCACTATTTTGCTGGTTTCTCTGGAGGACGCAAGTCTATTCTACCAGGTGTAGCCGGCAGAGAAAGCATAGAGTATAACCATTCTCATATGGTTGATCTAATCGGCAATTTACCACCGATAGAAGAGAATCAGATCAGTCAAGAGATGTTAGAAGCTGCCAGAAAGGCTGGAGTTGACTTCATCTTAAATGTAGTTACTAACAGCAACAAGGAGATTGTAGAAGTAGTTGCTGGTAATTATAAGCAGGCCTGGCAGCAGGGAGTTAATACTTCAAGTGAAATGTATCATGTATCGTTAGAAGAAAAGGCTGATGCTGCTATCGTAAGCGCTGGCGGCTATCCTAAGGATATAAATTTTTATCAAGCTCAAAAGGCTCTGGATAATGCTGATTATGCTACCAAAGAAGGCGGTACTATTATTTTAGCTGCTGAATGTAGAGAAGGTTTAGGTGAGAATATTTTTACTGACTGGCTTTCTTCTTCTACAGAACCGAAGGATAATCTACATCGGATCAAGGATAAGTTTGTATTGGGCGGACATAAGGCTTTTGCTATTAGCAAAGTAGCTATGAAGAAGGATATTATCTTAATTTCCGATTTTGATAGAGAGACTACTGAGCAGCTATTTGCTAAGAAGGCTTCGTCAATTAGTGAAGCTCTTGATTATGTAGAAGAAAAGCACGGACAGGATTATACTTCAGTTATCATGCCTCAAGGCGGACTAGCAGTGCCAGTAGTAGATAAAGAATAAATAACTTGGATAGTGCAGAAAGAAAGGATAGTGTCAGATCTGACACTATCCTTAATTATTTTTAGAGAGGAGTAATTTTACTAATCAAGAAAGGAACCGTAGAATTCGGCGCCGATGAAGAAGAGATCATTTGTATCTTTTTTAATATGAGAAAATTCTCCAGAATCATATTCTTTCTCTTTGTTCTTGATTCTAGAATAGCCGCAGTAGAACTGATTATCGTCATTAAAAGAGCGGGTTAACATCAGATTAATGTTATCGTATCTACTTCTATCTCCTTGACTACTATGTTGATAGTAAGGAGTAAAATTATAGCTGGAATTTAAATACCAATCATTTTCAAATGCGGTATCAAAACCGATATAATAATTATTGAGATTAGAATTATAATCATTATAATCATCATTGATTATCCGACCAAAATTAGTAGAAATTCGGTACTCTCCAACATCTAATTCCCCTGGTTCTAGCGGCTTAAAGCGGTCTAAAACCCAGCTGTCTTCATAAATAGATAACATGTTTAAGTTTTCAATACCGATAAATGCACTTGCTGTACTAATAATACATAAGTTCATTAACATCATAATTCCCAAAATAACCATTAATTTTTTCATCATTTTCCCCTCCTTTTGTAGGAATTTATACTTTATTGAAGAAATGTATAATTAATTATACCACTGTTTCTTCATTTAAGATATTACCCAAAAGTTCTATTTTACAATAAAGGATGATTAAAATGGAAGTAATTACAGCTGAAGATTGGCAGTTAATCCATCAGTTCTTAATCCAAGTCGGCAGTATTGATTCTTTTAAAGATTATAAACTAAAGGTTTTAGAATTAATCAAAGCTTTAATTGCTTATGATTCAAGTAATTTTTTTGTTTATAACAAACTCAATAGTCAATTTGAAAAAACAACTAGTGTTAATGTGGATTCTCGGGTAATAGATGATTATATTAATTATTTTCAATATATAGATGGCTTAAAAGAGAAAACTTTCAATCAGCCCCATCCAAGCAAAAGTACTCAAGTGATGGATTATAGTAAATGGAAGAAGACGGAATTCTTTAATGATTTTTTAAGAGTTAACGGCTGTTATTATCTCTGTGGAGTTGATCTTCATTATAATGATCAATTATTAGGTACTTTAAGTTTCTATCGTGATGAGCATAGTCCTGATTTTAATCTTAAAGAATTACTATATCTTGAATTACTTCGTCCTCATTTAAGTAATCAATTACATAAATTAATAGTTCTTGAAAAAAGATCTGAGATTGAAGAAGTTGATTATTCAAAATTAATTGAGATTGAAGGACTGCTATATAAGTTTTCCAATCGAGAAATAGAAGTAGCCAAGCTTGTAGTTAGCGGCTTAAATAATGAAGAGATTGCTGGTGAATTATTTATTTCAATAAATACAGTGAAGAAACATTTATATAGTATTTTTAGGAAAATAGGGGTTAATAGCCGGGCACAATTAACATCTAAATTGCTCAAAATTAATTTTAAAAATTGATTAAATAATATAAAAAAATTAAAATTTCATAATAGTTATTCAAAAAAATTAATAACCATTTGACATTTTGTCGAATGATAACTATAATATAAGCGGAACTTACAAAAAATATGTAAGTTATACATAATAATTTTAAGTGGTGATAAAATGAGTAATTTAAGTGCTTTTGATACATTAGGGCCAGTAATGGTAGGGCCGTCTAGTTCTCATACTGCTGGGGCAGTTCGAATCGGTAATCTAGCCCGAGAAATAGTGGGGAAGGATTTTAAAAGAGTAAAGATTTATTTACATGGTTCTTTTAGAGAAACCTACCAAGGACATGGAACTGATAAAGCATTAATCGGTGGTTTATTGGGGCTATCAACAGAAAATAGCTTGATAAAAAAGTCATTTCAGTTAGCTAAACAGAAGAAAATAGAGTTTGAGTTTATCCCGGCAGATTTAGGGAAAGTTCATCCTAATACTGTAAAATTAAAAATTGAGGATATAGATGAAGATATGAATATTATTACTGCTTCTTCTATCGGTGGAGGCAGTATAGTAGTTACTGAGATTGATGGAGTTGAGGTTGATTTGACTGGTGAGTATCCAACTTTAATTACTTTACATGAAGATAAACCAGGAGTTGTAGCTAAAGTTTCTGCTATACTGAATGAATATCAACTCAATATTGCTGAAATGAAAGTAGTTAGACAGAATAAAGGTACTCTGGCTACTGCAGTTATTGGTTTGGACTATCAATTAGATGTTTCAATATTGAATAAAATACAAAAGGTTTCAGAGGTAAAAAAGGTTAAACTGGTGAATCCTATTGAATAGAAAGAAGGGATTTAGATGTATGATTTTGAGACAGTAAAGGAATTAATTAATTTAACAGAAAAGCATGAAGTATCAATAACTGAAGTAGTTATTAAACGAGAAAAAGAATTATCAGAAAAGTCTGAAGTAGAGATTAGAAAGAGAATGAATAAAAGTTTAGAGGTGATGAGAGAAGCAATTAAGCAGGGATTAACAGAAGATATAACTTCCATGAGTGGTTTGGTGGGAGGCGATGCTAAATTAATTGCCTCAGCTAGAGAAAGAGAAGAAACAATAACTGGAAATATTATGTCTCAGGCTATTACTAGAGCTTTGGCTGTATCAGAGGTAAATGCTGCTATGGGTAAGATAGTGGCTGTGCCGACGGCGGGTTCCTGTGGTATCTTGCCTGGTGCTTTATTAACTATTGCTGATGATATAGATATATCTGATAAAGAAATAGTTGATTCATTATTTGTAGCATCTGGAATAGGTTTAGCAGTTGCTAAGCAAGCATCAGTCTCTGGTGCTGCTGGAGGATGTCAGGCTGAGTGTGGAACAGCTTCTGGTATGGCAGCTGCAGCTATTACATATTTATTAGGGGGGGATAATAACCAAGTAGCTAATGCAACAGCCATTGCTCTCAAGAATATTTTAGGGTTAGTCTGTGATCCTGTTGCTGGATTAGTAGAAATCCCTTGTATTAAGCGGAATACAATGGGAGCAGCTAATGCGTTAGTAGCAGCTGAGATGGCTTTGGCTGGAGTAGAAAGTAAGATTCCTATCGATGAAGTAATTATAGCAATGAAGGAAGTTGGCGAAGCATTGCCAGAAGAGTTAAGAGAGACATCATTAGGAGGTTTAGCTGCTACTCCTACTGGGTGTAGAATAAAAGAGCAGTTGAAAGCAGATTAAGCACTATTAAAATTTAATCTAAAATTTCAGCAATATTCAAAGAATATAAGGAGGAAGTATAATGCCAGAAAAAGAGATAAATGAAGACAGAATTAATTTTAGAGTTGGAACCTTTGGTGGAGCAGTTCCGATGTTATTCTTTGTATTCTGGGCTATCTTTATTTCTGTACAGGGAGCTCCGGACACTAAGGGATTAATTGTTGGTGCATTAATCGGCTTAGTCTTAGGTATGTTTTTAGTCAAGGATGAGTGGGAAAAATATTGTGAAAAAATTTTTGAAGGTATGTCTCAGGATGTAGGGGTTGTAGCCATAGTTGCCTGGTTTTTTGCAGGGACTTTTGCTCAGATTCTGCAGGAAGGCGGCTTAGTGAAGGGTTTGGTTTGGATCGCTAGTTCTATGGGAGTGGAAGGTTCAGCATTTGTAATTGTTACTTTTCTATTGGCAGCATTATTCTCAACTGCTGTGGGAACAGGTTATGGTACAGTAGTTGCATTTACAACTTTAATGTATCCAGCTGGAATTATTATGGGAGCCCACCCAATTGTGTTATTGGCCGGTATCTTAAGCGGAGCAGCCTTTGGGGATAATCTAGCTCCGGTATCGGATACGACTATTGTTTCGGCGGTAACTCAAGAAACTGATGTACCCGGTGTAGTCCGGTCTCGGTTTAAGTATTGTATTATAGCAGCTATTCCGGCTATGATTCTATTATTTATATTTGGAACAGCATCTGGTAAAATGGGAATTAGTGCTGCTAAGGCTACAGAATATATGTCCAATTCGGCTGAGCCGATAGGATTATTATTCTTAATTCCGTTTGCATTAGTAATTTATTTAGCTATGAGCGGTAATCACTTGATTATTTCATTAACCTGGGGGATTCTGACAGCTTCAGTTATGGGAGTGACAACAGGATTAATTAAGATCCAGGACCTGTTATTTATAAATGGAGAAGAAGGAGTAGTTACTGGAGCTATTGTAGACGGTGTTATGGGATATGTACCGATGGCAGTATTAATTCTATTGATTGTTGCTGCTGGTTATATAATGCAGTGCGGAGGAACAATGGAGTCTATGAAGAAATGGCTTGCATCTAAGATCCAGAATAAGGTTTCCCGAGCAGAACTGTCTATGTGGCTTTTAATTGCTGGACTGAATGTTTTTATTACAATCAATACAGCAGCTGAAATTGCAGCAGCTCCTTTTGTTAAAGAAGTAGGGGAAGACTTTCATATCCATCCGTATCGTAGAGCTAATTTATTAGATGCAACAACTTCTGCTTTAGGTTATATTTTCCCTTGGAGTGGAGCAGTTTTATTGGCCTACAGTACTTTACAGAATGTAGCTGGTCAATATGATTTTGTAAATGTAATTCCAACTACTAAATTATGGCCTTATGTGTTCCACGGCTGGTTCTTAGTACTTGTAATGTTTGGAGCAGTAATTACTGGATTTGGGAGACGATATATTGGACCAAACGGCGAACCGGTCAAGGAAATACCTGAAGCCAAGGAAAATTCAATGGGAATGGAGATTTAAATAACTATATTGGAATAAGAGTAAAAAAGTTGGCTATTATTTTTTTAGTAGCCAGCTTTTCCTCTGATATTTTGTAGATAAAGTGAGGGAATATTAGATGAGAATTTTAGTAGATGATACTCGAGAGGTCCATCCATATTTAGAGAATGTAAAATCAATTGCTAAGGGAATACATAAATTTTTGGGCCAAGATTCGGAAGTTGTTATTCATGATTTAAGTGATCCTACTAGTTCGATTATCTTTCTAGCAGGAGGGTTAACTGATAGAGAGTTAGGAGGACCAGTAACTGATTTAGTTTTAAAGACTCTGCGCCAAGAGTCCAATCCAGAGGATATCGTAAATTACCGCAATCAGACAGAAGATGGTCGAACCTTTAAATCTTCAACTCTCTTTATTAAAGATGATAGGGAAGAAGTCATCGGTTGTTTATGTATTAATTATGATGTAACTAAATTATCTTTAGTTCAGAATATTATTAATAATTTCTGTGCAATGGAAGAAGATAGTAACAAAGATTCTAATCAAAAAGAAATAGAGTATGAAATCTTTGCTAATGATATCAATGATGTATTAAATAAGATGATAAAAGCAGCTATAGACCAGGTAAATAAGCCAGTGCCTTTTATGGAAAAAGAGGATAAACTCAAAGTGATTGAATTCTTAGAACAGAAAAGTGCTTTTATAATTAAAGGAGCAGTAGAAAGAATTGCTGATGATCTAGGTGTTTCTCGTTATACAGTCTATAATTATTTAAAGGAAATTTAGTAAGGATAGATAAAATTATTATTATGTTAAATAAAGATGAATATCAGGTTAAGCGGAGAAATTAAATTATAATATGATAAGGGGGAATCAATAATGACAAAGGAATTAATTCATACTGATGAAGCACCAGCAGCTGTTGGTTCCTATTCACAGGCGGTTAAAGTAGGAGATACTATCTATGTTTCAGGTCAGATTGCTATTGATCCTGAAACAGAGGAATTAATTGATGGTGATGTAGAAGCTCAGACTAAGCAGGTATTGGATAATTTAACTGCGATTCTAAAGGAAACAGACTGCACTTTAAAAGATGTAGTTAAAGCTGAAGTCTTTTTGGATGATATCAACAATTTCGACTCTGTTAATGATATTTATGCTGAATATTTTGCTGAAGAACCGCCGGCCAGAGCCTGCATGGAAGTGGCACGTTTACCTAAAGATGTTGCAGTGGAAATTTCAGTAATTGCAGTTAAGTAAATAAATAAAAAATATCGATTATAATATTATACACTATTAACATCTAATTAAGTAGAGTGAGGTGAATAAAAGATGAATAAAGAAGAATTAAAACAGAAAATCTGTAAAGTGATCGATGAAAATAGAGAAAGAATCATTGCTTTTAATCAAAAGATTTATGATAATCCTGAATTGGGATATAAGGAGACCTTCAGTACTGAGGCTATTAGTCAGGAGTTAAAAGATTTAGGATTAAAAGTAAAAAAGGATATTGCAGTTACCGGCTGTAAGGGGAGAATAGAAAACCAGAATCCTGGCCCTACAATAGCTTTATTGGGAGAATTAGATTCCATAACCTGTCCGGAACATCCTGATGCAGACCCTGAAACTGGTGCTGTGCATGCCTGCGGCCATAACATTCAATTATCAGCAATGTTGGGAGCAGCAATAGGACTTGTTTCATCAAATGTTGTTAATGAACTTGAGGGAAATGTAGAATTTATTGCTGTACCGGCAGAGGAGTATGTAGAGTTGGAATATAGATCAAAACTTTTAGAGGAAGGGAAAATTAAGTTTTTTGGTGGTAAACAGGAGCTTATCTATCAGGGAGAATTGGATAATGTTGATTTAGCAATGATGATTCATTCGCTAGATTTAGGTGACAAGAAAGCTTTAATCGGCGGAAGCGGTAACGGATTTGTCGGTAAAAAAGTACAGTTTGTCGGTAAAGAGTCCCATGCAGGTTCTGCACCGGAAGAAGGGGTAAATGCTTTAAATGGAGCTATGCTGGCAATGTCGAATATTCATGCTCAACGCGAAACTTTTCCTGAAGAGGAGAAGGTAAGAGTTCATCCAATTATTACTAAAGGAGGGGATATAGTAAATGTTGTTCCGGCTGATGTTAGAATAGAAACTTATGTAAGGGCGAGAACTATTGAAGGAATAATAGATGCTAACAAAAAGGTTAATCGTTCCTTAAAAGCTGGGGCTATGGCAGTAGGAGCTGAGATTAATATTTCTGATATGCCTGGATATTTACCGTTATTAACTGATACTGAATTTGATACTTTATTTAAATCAAATTTAACAAAATTTATTGGAGAGAATAATATTCAGGAAGGAGCAAGCTTTACTGGCTCCTTCGATTTTGGGGATGTTTCCCATTTAATGCCGAGTCTCCATCCATTCTTTGGAGGGGTAAAGGGAGATATTCATACTCGTGACTTTAGATTAGATGATCCAGAATTAGCAATTATTACTCCTGCCAAAACATTAGCGACTACAATCGTAGATTTACTTTTTGATGAAGCTCAGACTGCCAAAGAAATTATTGATGATTTCGATCCAGAACTTACTAAAGAAGAGTATCTAGGATTTTTAGACGGAATAACTAGAGACATTAAAGAGGATTTCAAAGATTAGAGAAAAGTTATTTAAATGAGGAGGTAGTGTGATAATGGAGGAAAAGAAAAAACCAGAAGAATTACTTGAAACTAAGGGTCGAACTAGTATCTTTATCAGATTATATTTAACAGCATTATTAATTGTAATGATAACGGAAGCTATTGGAATTATTAAGTTTTCATTAGGACCAGGACAGGTTGTTTTACTCCCAATGTTATTTGCAGTTATTATTGGAATGGCAATTACTCCTGATTTATTAGGGAAGGCAATTTCTGGTTTGAAGAATCTTGTTTCTAAAGAAGAGATTGAAACAGCAGGTCCATTAGTAATGATTTCTTTATTGCCTTTAGGAGTAAAATATGGTACTCTTGTTGGTCCTAATATTGTCAAAGTTGTTCAGGCTGGTCCTGCTTTTTTACTTCAGGAACTAGGTAATTTAGGAACAATATGTATAGCTTTACCTTTTGCTCTATTTTTAGGTATGAAGCGGGAGGCTGTTGGGGCTACTGCAAGTATATGTAGAGAGCCTACTTTAGGAGTAATAGGAGAAAGGTATGGTATTGCTTCTCCCGAGGGAACCGGAGTATTAGGAACCTATTTGACAGGAACAGTATTTGGAACTATCTTTTTTGGATTACTGGGAGCTTTATCAGCCAGCCTAACCGGTCTCCATCCTTATGCTTTAGCAATGGCTAGTGGAATGGGGAGTGGAAGTATGATGACTGCTGCTTCTGGTTCATTAGCCGAAGCAGTACCAGAAATGAAGGATACTATTCTGGCTTATGCTGCTACCAGTAATATGCTAACAGGAGTTACCGGGTTATATTCAGTTATATTTATCGGTTTACCTGCGGTGAATTTCCTTTATGATAAGCTAGAACCAGTAATCGGTAGCGAGGAAGGGGAAGAGACTAATGAAGCTTAAGGGACGAAAAACATTAAACCAATTAAAGGCAATGATAATAGTTGGAATTATGATTCTAATTGGACAGAAAATTGGCTATGGAATGTCGATTACTAAAGCTATTCCAGGTATAGTGTTAGTCATAGGTATAGCTATGTTGGCATTAATTATCAAAGATTTATTTCCAAATATTAAGTTTCCGGCTTTTGCTTGGGCTTCAATGACGGCTTTAATCTTAAGTATGCCTTTTATGCCTACCGCAGAGCTGTTCTTAAAGTATACTGACCAGGTAAGCTTCTTAGGAACTACAACTCCTATACTTGCCTTTGCCGGAATTTCTGTAGGTAATAAAATAGAAACCTTAAAAAGATTAAGTTGGAAAGTATTTATCGTAGCTATTGCAGTATTTATAGGTACTTTCTTTGGTTCAGCAATAATTTCTCATTTTGTGTTAAAGATTCAAGGTATAATTTAATAAGTATTAGTGGTAATATAAAGTAAACAGAGTCCTGTGCTAATTATCGGCATAGGACTTTTGTTATTTAGCAGGAAATTAATTATTAATTATAGTAGTATTATAGTGGGATTTGATTAAAAATTGAAGGGGCTAATAGGTATGGAACATCTCAATTATTTAGTTGAAATATTGAACCAACATAATATTAAAGGATATTTAGTCGGAGGAATAATTCGTGATTACTTATTGGAACGAGAGATTAAAGATATTGATGTAGCAATTAATGATAAGGTTAGGATAATAGCTAGAAAATTTGCCGATTTGGTTACAGGTGGTTTTGTAGTTTTGGATAAAAAGCGGGATACTTATAGAGTAGTTACTGAAGAGTTAAATTACGATCTTGCACCGATTATAGGTGATTCTATTTATGAAGATTTACTAGGGCGGGACTTTACTATCAATGCTTTAGCTAGTGATATAGATGGAATAGATTTGGATAAAGATAGAGGTTTGTCCGGAGAGATAATTGATCCTACTGGAGGAAGAAGTGATCTTAAAGAGAAGACAATTAGAGCAATAAATAAAGAAACCTTTAAAGAAGATCCACTTCGGCTGCTGCGGGGGGTTAGATTTAGAGCGGAATTGAACTTTACCATTAATTCTAAAACAGAAGAATTAATGCAGAAGGATTCGCAGCTAATTACTGAAGTAGCTTCGGAGCGGATCAAAGAGGAATTACTAAAAATAGCAGCGGCGGATAAAGCTGCTGATAATCTAGAGTATCTAGAAAAGAAGAGCGGATTACTTTCATACTTAATTCCGGAAATAAAAATGATGAAAAAAATAGGGAAGTGTAAGTATCATAAAGAAGATGTCTGGACTCATTCGCTATATACCGTTGAGCAGTTAGAAGAGTTGTTACGGGATGTTTTTTGGAGCAAACAGGTAAGTAATGATCAGATTCCACTGCTTAAGCTGGCTGCTCTTTTCCATGATATCGGTAAGTTATGGACGGAAGAGATGATCGATGGTGAGGTTCATTTTTATGGCCATCATAAAGAAGGGGCTAAGAAAATAGTACCAATTCTACGGCAGCTTACTTTTAGCCGCCGCAAGATAAAATATATCAAAAGATTAATCAGATACCATATGCGTCCTTTATCCCTTTATTCTGCTGATAACCTAACTCAGAAGGGTAAGTACCGTTTCTTTCGAGCGGCTAAAGGAGTAGTAGGTGATGTATGTCTGCTTGCTGCTGCTGACATATTAGCAACAAAGTTGTGGAATGAACGCAGAGAGGAAATTGCCGATAATTTAGACTTTATTAAAGAATTAATTAGTGATACAGAAAAGATGAAAAAAAGGACCTCTAAGCTACTGTTAACCGGTTATGATGTAATGGAGTTACTTAATATAGAGGAAGGACCTCAGGTAGGACGAATCTTGGATAAAATTAGAGAAGCCCAAGCCCAAGGTAAAATAGAGAACCGAACTGAAGCAGTGGAATATTTAAAAAAACTAAAAAATAAATTTAATTATACTGAAGTAATCCACAGGAAATCAGATTAAAAATCTAGAATAAATAAATAGGTTTGTAGTTAGGAGGAAGTTAGATGTCAAGAAGACCAAAACAGATTTTACAGAATTACTTTGGTTATAAGTCATTTAAACCGGGACAGAAGGAAATTATTGATAATATATTGGCCGGTAATAATACTATTGGTATTCTACCTACTGGAGGCGGCAAGTCAATCTGCTTTCAGATTCCTGCTGTCTGTTTATCAGGAGTTACAGTTGTATTTTCCCCTTTAATTTCATTGATGAAGGATCAGATTGATTCTTTACGAGCAGTAGGGATTGATGCAACATTTATTAATAGTTCTTTGAGTAGAAAAGAAATTAGGAATAGAATAGAAGGAGTTAAGTTAGATCAGTATGACCTGCTTTACATAGCTCCTGAGCGTTTGGAGTCTAATAAATTTTTTTCTTTATTAAAGACTATTGATATCTCTTTAATAGTTGTTGATGAAGCCCACTGTATTTCTCAATGGGGTCATGACTTTAGACCAGCTTATCTTTTAATTTCTAATCTTTTAGATAAATTAGATGATAATCCTATTGTAACTGCTTTTACGGCTACTGCTACGGAGGATGTTAGAAAGGATATAGGCAGTATTTTGGATATTAAAGAATCAAATATCTTCATTACAAGCTTTGACCGACCAAATTTAAACTTTAAATTAATCAAAGGAGAAGATAAACGAGATTTTATAGAGGAATATGTAGCTACAAACAGCGGGGAAGCAGGAATTATCTATGCTGCTACTAGAAAAGAGGTGGATAATCTTTATTCTTTCCTACAAGAAGAAGGCTTTGCTGTAGGGAAGTATCATGCTGGTTTAAGTTCAGTAGTTAGAAAGAAAACCCAGGATGATTTCTTATATGATAGGATAGAGGTTGTTGTGGCTACTAATGCTTTTGGTATGGGAATCGATAAATCTAATGTAAGGTATGTAATTCATCATAATATGCCCAAGGATATAGAGTCTTATTATCAGGAAGCAGGACGGGCCGGTCGGGATGGAGAGCAGAGTGAATGTGTTTTGTTATTTTCACCTAGTGATACTAGATTACCTAAATACTTTATCGAAGAATCCAATCTATCTTTAGAACGAAAAAAGTTGGCCCATAAAAAGCTGCAGCAGATGATAAATTATTCTTATACTGATAGCTGTCTGCGCAACTATATATTGGAGTATTTTGGAGAGGATAACCCGCCGGCTGAATGTAATAACTGTAGTAACTGTAATGATAACCAGGAGATAAAGGATATAACTGTTAAAGCCCAGAAGATTCTATCCTGTATTTATCGAATGAATGAACGGTATGGTATTACCAAGACTGCCAAGGTGCTGAGCGGTTCAAAAAGCAAAGCTATTCTGGAGTTAGACCTGAATGAACTATCTACCTATGGAATAATGCCTGAATATACCATTAAAGAAATCAAGAACTTAATTAAGTTCTTAGTGGCAGAAGGTTATATTTACCTAACTGAAGGAAAGTATTCAGTAACTAAACTTACTGATAAGGCCTATTCTGTTTTACAGGATGAAAAGAAAGTAAAACGGATAGTTAGAAAAGAGACAGAAAAGATTTCTGAGGATAATGAACTCTTTGATATCTTGCGGAGGTTAAGAAAAGAGATAGCTGCCGAGGAGAGGGTAGCTCCCTTTGTCATTTTTCATGATAGCACTCTTCAGGATATGGTTGAGAAACTTCCTTCTAATAAGGAAGAAATGATGAAGGTTAGCGGGATGGGAAAAATTAAATTTAAAAAATATGGTTTTCAATTCCTAGAAAAGATTAATCAGTACTGTGTAAATAAAGACATTGATCGGGAAAAGACAAGAATAAAACAAGAGAAAGATAAGATAATCAAGAATAAAGAGTTAAAGAGCTATATGAAAAGTTATAAATTATATCAGTCAGATAATAACTTAGAAGAGATAGCTGAGATGAGAGATTTGGCCTTAACTACTGTGCAGAATCATATAATTAGAGCAGCTGAGGAAGGACAGGAAGTAGATTTAGATTCATTTGTACCTGCTCAATACCGGCAGTTGATTTTAGAGAAGATAGAAGAAAGTAGTAATGATAGATTAAAACCGATAAAAGAAGCACTACCGGAAGAGATAAGTTATTTCCAGATTAAAGCTATGGCCTGTAAAAAGGAGATTCTTGAAGGATGATACCTATTAAATTAATTGATAAATACATACTGAAAGAGGTAACTATACTATTTTTAATTGGATTAATTATTATTTCAATTATAATGTTAAGTTCCTTTTTATTTGAACTAACTGATTTAATTATTATCAGAAAAGTAGCATTAAGTTCGGTATTAAAATTACTTATTTATAAGTTACCTACTATTATTGTAAGAGCAATTCCTATGTCAGTTTTATTTGCTACTATTATAGGCTTAGGTCGGTTAAGTAAGGATAATGAAATTACGGCTTTACGGATGGGGTCAATCAGTATTTATAGATTAATACTCCCTTTAATAATTTTAGGATTAATAATCAGTGGAGGAAATTACCTATTAAATGAAAAAGTGGTTCCCTTTTCAAATAAAAGATTCCAGGTTATTATGAATGAAACTGTTTTAAAGTCCCGGATGCCTGAAATCAAAGAAAATATCTTCTTTAAGGGTACTAGAAATAAACTTTTCTATATAGGAAAATATAATGAAAGTCAATCTACTGTAAAGGATATTGTTATTTATGAACTTGATAGTAAACAGGATTATCCTAATATTATTATGGCTAATAAAGGGAGAGTCTATAAGGATAATAAATGGGAATTAAATGAGGGATATATTTATAAATATAATAATGATGGTAATCTAATAAATAAAGATAAATTTAAAGATATAACTGTTGGATTTAAAGCAAATATTAATAGATTTGCTGACCAGCAGTCTCCATCGGAAATGAGTATAAAGGAATTAAAAGAAGAGATAGAGTTTTTAAAGAAGATTGGAGCAGATCCGAATTCGTTATTAGTAGAATACCATTTGAAGTTTGCTATGCCGTTTTCAGCGCTAATTTTTATTTTAGTAGGTTCGATTTTAAGCATCAAAGGTAAAAATAGCAAAGGAGTTAATATTCTGTTTACTATTATAATTATCTTTTTTTACTATCTCTTATTATCATTAAGCCGTTCTCTAGGACGTAATGAAGTCTTTTCTCCGTTAGTAGCTGCCTGGTTAACTAACTTTATCTTTATCATACTTGGAGCTATTCTATTTTACATTGATAATCCCTTTAGAAAGTTTAAACAGAAAATAAAAAGAGTTCTTTGATTTTTATAACTTAATTTATTTCGGGTTAATAGTATATTTTAATTTTTTATTACGTATTCATTTAATACCAAGGATTAGCTAGCTAAAGAGGTTTAGGCAAGAAAGGAGGTTGAAATTGAGCTTAAAGAAAATAAGTATACTTTTGATAGTAATGCTTTTTATCTTTTCATCATCAGTTTTAGCTGAAGATGCAGAAACTTCCTGTAGTTGTCAAGAGTACCGTCAGTTAAAATTAACTGAATCCCGAATGGAAGGCAATGATATTTGGGAATTACAGAGAGAGCTAAAGAAGTTAGGATTCTATGATCAGCAGTTAAATTCAACTTATAATTGGAGTACATATTTGGCAGTAAAAGAGTTTCAGAAAGCAAATGATCTTCCAACTACAGGGGTGGTAAACGAATCGATCTGGCAGCAGATAGCCCATAAGCTTAAAAAAGGGGAGAAGATAACTGAAGCCTCCAGTGATGATTTAGAAGCTCCTGAAGGTGAGGTCTTTCTTCTAATTGATACTTATAAAAAGAAGATGACAGTTTATTCTGACGGCGAACCTTATCATGAATTTCCAGTAGCAGTAGGAAAACCTTCAACTAAATCACCTATTGGTGAATGGGCAATAATTGCCAAAGATGCCCACTGGGGCGGCGGTTTTGGAGTTCGCTGGATGAGGCTGAATGTGCCCTGGGGTATCTTTGGTATTCATGGTACCAACAAGCCGGGATCTATCGGTACGGCTGCCAGCCACGGCTGTATTAGAATGTACAACCGTCATGTAAAGATACTCTACTCCTGGGTGGATATTGGTACTAGAGTCAAGATTATCGGTAAACGGGATCCAATCAAGATTACTCATAATCTTCGTCCGGGCCAGACTGGAAAGGATGTTCTGTTATTCCAGGAGAAGCTTAGAGAGTATGGATTTGATCCAGGCTATACTGATGGAAGATTTGGCGATAGTACAGAAAAAGCTATAAAAGAGTTTAAGTATATCTACGGTTTACAGGATGATCTAACAGCCGATCAAAATACTTTTTACATCTTAAATCTCAAGTAAGAAAGGGGATAGTATAGGTGTGTTGAAGAAATTCTTTTCTGATGTAAATTGGCTGCTATTGGTTGGAATGGTACTGTTGATAATAATTACAACTGGAGCTTTAACTTTTTATTTTAATTATGAAGGACAGAAAGGTTTTAAGATTGATCCTAAAGTACAGTTAGATTCTAAAAAAGAGTATGAAATTACTTACTGGGATTATCCTCTTTTTATTGGCCAAGAAAAAGAATATGAAAACTTTTTAAAAGAGGCAATTAGTGAATTTAATGATATGTATCCAAATATCAAAGTAAATTATAAGCTATTATCTTTTATTGAAGGACGAGATAAACTAAAGAATAGTCTGGAAGCGGGAAATCCTCCTGATATCTACCACGGTATTTTTGGTAATAAATTAATGAATAAAAAGTTGCAGATTCCTGTTAATATCTTTTTTAAGCAGAAAGAAGAATCGGAAAGAGATAAGTACAACAAAGTAGGGCTTAAGGCCTTTACGTATAATCAGCAGGTCTGGGGGCTGCCCAACTGGATTAAACCGCAGGTCTGGGCTGGGAATCAAAAACTATTTAGTAAGACAAATTCAACAGTAGATCAGATAGAAAAGAATGGTTGGACATGGGGAGAGTTCCAACAAATAGCATCAGAAATTGCAGATTTGGATAAGAATACTTCAATTATTTTTAATCCCTATAACCCTAAGTTATTTTATCAATTATTAAGTGCTAACGGAAAAGATAGATTAGTAACTTCGAAAGGAAACTTAGCCTTTACTAGTGATGACTTAAAACAGGCTTTTGAGTTCTTAGATGATCTACGCAGTAATGAGGTTTTTCCTAGAGAACCAGAGGAAATGAATAAAAAAATGTTACCTAACTTCTGGCAGCAGAAAGCAGGCGTTATTGCTCCGGTTAATATATGGCTGTTGAATAACTTCTATCAAAAGAATAAAGAAGAATCAGATGTTAAATTAACTTTACTGCCCTTACCTACAAAGAATCTTGAAGCGAAGAAAGTACCTGTAGATGTGGCTGGTTTACTTCTCTTTAGACAGCAGGAGTATAAAGGGGATGATCATACTAAAGCGGCTTATAAGTTTGCTAAGTTTCTTAATCAGCAGAAGAATTTATTTATAGCTAAGAAGTTAAAGATATTGCCAGCTTATCTACCTTTAGAATCTCTGTGGAGAGAAGAAGTAAAGTTAAGGGTTCGATTAAAAGAGCAGTTATTAAGCTATAACAAGCGCGGAGTTGTAGAAAGTCCCAGTGGTTTTGATAAAGCTAAATGCGAAAATAAAATACAAAATGTAATTAATAAGAATTATGAAGATTTTTGGTTAGAAGGAGTTTCTATTTTAACAGTGATAGACAGGATTATGAATAAAAGTAAGAAAATTGCAAACAATAATAACTAAAAAATTGTATGGTTGCAAATTCGTATTTAATCTGTTATAATTTTAATAACTAAAAATTAAATATTAATCTTAAAAACTAGGGGAGCTCTGTTAGGGCTGAGAAAGGGATGGAATCTCTTGACCCTTTGAACCTGATCTGGTTAGTACTAGCGCAGGAAAGTTGTCTTTAATTTTAAAACACAACTCTCCTGTGGGAGTTGTGTTTCTTTATTTTTATTCACTTTCTATAATAATTAAATATTAGGGAGGAAATTTATATGAATGATCAAAAAGTAAGAAGATTAACTGAATTAGGAATTGCATTGGCTTTAGCTACAATCCTAAATTTTGTCCGTATTTATCAATTACCTCAAGGTGGTTCTGTTTCATTAGAGATGATTCCTATCTTTTTTATTGCTCTGCGTTGGGGGTTAAAAGAAGGGATTACATTAGGAGGTATGTATGGAATTCTCCAGTTGATATTGGGAGCTAAAATATTTTATCCCTTACAGGCCATTTTGGATTATCCAGTAGCTTTTGGTAGTTTAGGATTAGCAGGAATAATTCATAACTGGATCGATAAGAATAACTTAAAAGAAAATGGAATATTGATCTTTAGTAGTGTTATATTAGCCGGGGGATTTCGGCTTTTGATACATATTATCTCTGGAGTTATCTTTTTTGGAGAGTATACTCCAAAAGGACAGAATGTCTGGCTATATTCTTTAGGTTATAATGCTAGTTATATGCTGCCAGAAATTTTAATTACAATTATTGTTATGATCTTTTTGGTTAAATCATCATCAAGCTTTATTGCTACTAAATAAGGAAGTGAGAGAATGAAGCGAGTTATTTTATTTGCTAATGGCGAATTAAAAGGACGGGATAAGTTTTATCAAGATTACATTAATAATGATGATTTTATTGTTTGTGCTGATGGAGGAACAGAGTATACATATCGATTAGGAATTGAACCTAACTTAATTTTAGGAGATTTGGATTCGATTTCTTCACAAATACTTAAATATTACCGTAATCAAAATGTAGAATGGCAGCAGTATCCTGCTAGAAAGAATAAGACTGATACTCAGCTTGTTATAGAAGAATTAATTAAAAAGGGATATAAGAAGATAATTATTTTTGCAGCCTTAGGTGGAAGATTTGATCATTCTTTAGGTAATCTTTATTTATTGGAGGGATTGCATCAATCAGATATTACTATAAAATTAGTAAGTTCAGAAGAAATAATTGAAGTAATAAAGGATAATAAGATTATCAAAAACAAGATTAACCGAACTATTTCTTTATTACCATTGACTAAAAAGGTAACTAATATTCATCTTTCAGGTTTTGAATATGAATTAGATGGTACAACATTTTATCGAGGAAATACCTTAGGACTAAGTAATATTATTCGTGATAAGAAAGCTTCGATTAAATTTGATACCGGTACTTTACTCATTATTATCAATAAAAATAATAAAGAATAATCTATTTAATTAATCTTCTGTGATGAACTTAACAGAAAGTTAATTACAAAACAGATATTATAAAAATAGAAAAGATATTAATCAGATTTAATAATAATATAACAGGAGTGTGATAATAATGAAAAAAAGACCGATTATCAAAATCAATGAAGAAGAATGTAATGGTTGTGGTAACTGTGTTGTTGACTGTGAAGAAGGAGCTTTGAAGATTGTTGATGGTAAAGCAAAATTGGTTAATGAAGTATTCTGTGATGGCTTAGGGGACTGTATTGGAAATTGTCCTACTGGAGCTTTAACAATAGAAAAAAGAGCAGCTAAGGAATTTGATCCTGAAGCAACTGAGGAGCATGTCAAAAAAATGAAAGAATCTAGCTGTAGTTGTCCTGGAAGTAAAATAAAAGTTATGAATAAGGAAACAGAAGAAAACCAAGATAATGAAGTAACAGTTAAGTCTCAATTACAGAACTGGCCCATTCAGATTCATTTATTGCCGTCTGAAGCACCTTATTTTGAAAATGCTAATTTATTAGTAACAGCAGACTGTGTTCCAGCAGCTTATGGTGATTATCACCAACAATTATTAAAAGATAAAATAGCAGTAATGGGATGTCCTAAACTTGATAATGCTTCTAGTTATGTCAATAAGTTATCAGCAATTATTGCAAATAATAACCTAAATAGTATTACTATAGCCCGCATGGAGGTTCCCTGTTGTAGCGGATTAGTTAAAATAGTAAAAGAAGCACTGGTTGAAGCAGAAAGTAATTTGAATATAGAAGTAGTAACAATTGGAGTTAATGGTGAACTAAATAAATAAGTATTTCAGCCTTATCTATCTAGATAGGGCTTTTTATTTTTAAATAAATAATAATATAGTTAAATATAAGGAGGGAAAATTAATGATAGAAAAGAAAGTATTGAAGAATTCTTCTTATTTTGCTACGCTGTCTGAGAAAAATTTAGATAAAATTGTAAATCTAATGTTTGTACGTGAGTATAAAGAAGGAGAGATTATCTTTTTCGAGGAAGAAAAAGGAGAAGGATTATTCTTTATTAAATCAGGCAAAGTCAAAATTGCTAAAATAGTAGAGAGTGGTGAAGAACAGATTTTACATATTCTTAAACAGGGAGAAATTTTTGCTGAAGTTGTGTTATTTGATGGAAGTAACTATCCAGCTACAGCTATTGCTATGGAAGATTCACAGATTGGTATTTTGAGAAATAAAGACATTGAAAGATTAATTACAGAAGTACCAGAGATTGCATTAAAAATTTTAAAGGTGATGAGTAAAAGATTAAGAAGAGCCCAACAGACTATTAGAAATTTGGGATTAAAGAATACCGAAAGTAGAACAGCTAGTATTCTACTCTATTTAGCTAAAGAACATGGTATTGATGGTAAAAATAGAAACCAAGTAGAAATTAATCTGTCTTTAAGCCAACAAGAATTATCTAACCTAGTTGGAGCTTCTCGGGAAACAATCTCTAGAGTTTTAAAGAAATTAAAAGAAAAAGATTTAATTGCTACTTCTCGCCAGCAGATTGTAATTAAGGATTTACTTGGGTTAAAAAGGATTATATAAATTAAAACAATAGTTTAGTTCTTAATTAGGTACAAGAGGGATCATTATTACCAATTTTTAAATTATTTTGACAAACATTTGTTATTTTGTTATAATATTAATACAATAAAGAAATTTCAAAAAAGGGGTGATTAAGTTGTATGAAATTATCATTGCTGCTGTTTTATTTGTGGATGCCTTTGTGCTCTTTGTCTTAGGTGCAGAAACTTTGGGGTATGGAAAAGTAAAAACTGCAGGAATAGCTACTTTCATTGGCGGATTCTTCCAGTTAATTAATGGTCTAATACTTATTTTCCTATTGAATAATGCATATGATGGATTCTTAGTCTGGATATTTGCTATTACTTTTCTTTACGCAGGCTATATATTCGCCAAGGAAATGACTACGGATGCACTGGCTAGTGCTCTAGGAATGCTTGGTATTTTCGTCGCCTATTATTTTGTAGATATGGCTCTAGCTGGCTATCAGGTCTGGCTAATTTTGATGGGTAGTTACATAATCTTGTATGCTATATTTGTAGCTTTCCTTAACGAAAAGGTTTCTGCGAAATTAACCGGATGGTATGCTATAGCTGTTAGCATCTTAACCTGTCTAGTTCCCGGTATGTATTATTTATCAGGTAATAGTTTCCATTAATAACTATTTAATAAGGGGTAAGGTCTTTAGACCTTACCCCTTATTATTTTTGAAGTATTTTTTCTTTTCCCCTCCATCCAAATAGGCAAATAGGATGGAGGGGAATTGCTACGGTTTTTACCTGTCTTTCTAATGTTTAATGTTGACATTTTAATTAATATAATGTATAATATGATGTAAGGAGTGATGATAACAATGAAAAGAACTCAAATTTCATTACCACAACCTTTAATTGATAAACTTGACAAAACTGCTGATAAAAAAGGTATTTCTCGTTCGGAATTGATTAGATATATTCTTGATTCTTACTATGATAAAAAGTAGGTGATTACTTTGAGTGATAAGCATCATATTATACATCATAGATTGTCTTTGAAGGCTTAAAAAATATCAGAAAGAATATTACTAATGATAATGCCTTGAATAATTATGAAAAGAACTCTTGGGCTTTCTATCAATTAAAAGAACTTATCAAACACAAAGCTAATTTAAAAGATAGCATATGAGATAACTCGTAGTTCTTATTGTTTTTTACAGTAAGAATGGGCGTAATCTTGTCAGGCGAACTCGTTACTTTCTTTCTTTAACCTGAATCACCAATTTGACTCTTAGGATATGCTCAGCATATCTGAACTTAGCAAGTTCTATCCAAATCTATGATTTGAGTGGAAAAGCTGACAAGGACTAAGCTAGATAATAATTAATTATTATCTAGCTTTTTTTCTTATTTTTGAATTTAATCTGTTTTTTAAGATTAAATTAATAATAAAGTAAAACTAAATTTAATAAAATTATCTTAAAACTGATAATTAAGGAGCGTTAACAGTTATGAACTGGAAATTATTCTTTACGACTTATGCTATGTTATTCTTAGCTGAATTAGGAGATAAAACTCAATTAGCTGTATTCACTTTAGTAACTCAAAATGAATCACCAATCCCCATTTTTTTAGGAGCTTCAGCTGCATTAATTACTGTAACTTTAATTGCTGCTTTTTTTGGCAATATGATTACTAAATATGTTCCTGAATCCTATTTACAACTAGGAGCAGGAGTGATTTTTATTGTAATTGGTATTTTTGTTTTAAAAGATGCTCTTGGTAATTTAGTTATGTAATTTCTATATCCTCCTTTCTAAATTATATTTTTTGAATTAGTGGTTAAAATAATAATGAAATTTATAGTAAAGGAGGAGAAAGAATGAGCCGAGAGATAACTATTTACTTATCAGAAGAAATTGATAATTTCATTACTACATTATCTTTTGAAGAAGGAATTTCAGAAGAAGAAGTAATTGTTGAAATCTTAAGAGATTATTATACAGTAATCCAAGATGAATATGATGATTATGAAATTCCAAATGAGTTATTTTCACTCAAAAATGAAGAGGGACTTTTGACAATTTCAGATACTTACAAGAAAAAATTTAATGAAAGCGAATAATTTTTTCTTGTAAGTATCTAATTTATTCTAAATTGTCTAGGATATACCCAAATTAAGTCAAATATGTTGCAGAAAATACTTATGTATGTTATACTACTTTTAGAAATTTAATAAGTAATAATTATTTAACCTCATCTCTAATGATGGGGTAGAGGCGCAGTTAGCCACAAGTAGCTTCAGTAAGCAATTAAGGTATAGTTTGATTTGAAGTAAACAGGGTAACTGCCGAAACTCTAGAAGTTCTGTAACTTTTAGAGTTGGGCTAATACTTAATAGGTATTAGACTGTCACTAAATATATCTTTAGTGAAGTGCTATCTCATGTTAAGTTAAGTAAAGATGAGGATTTTTTATTTATTATTCAAATTAATTAAGGAGGGCTGAACTGTGAGTGAATATGGTGTATTATCTATTCTTCCGCCATTATTAGCTATTATTTTAGCTTGGTGGAGTAGAGAAGTATTAATTTCTTTATTTATTGGTATCTTAGTGGGAGCAACAATCTTAGCAGATTTCAACCCATTAGTTGGGTTTATGAGAACAGTCGATACTTATATGGTTAATTCATTAACTGATTCCTGGAATGTATCAATATTATTATTCTTATTAACTTTAGCCGGTATGGTTGGTATTATAAGTCGCTCGGGAGCAACTCAAGCTGTAGCTGATTATTTAGCTAAAAAGGCGAAGACAGCTCGTAAAGCCCAGATTGCAACCTGGTTTATGGGATTATTAATCTTTTTTGATGATTATGCTAATACTTTAATTGTAGGAAATACAATGCGATCAATTACTGATAAATTAAAGATTTCTCGTGAAAAATTGGCCTACATTGTTGACTGTACTGCTGCTCCTGTTACTAGTATGGCATTAATCTCAACCTGGGTTGGATATGAAATGGGATTAATTCAGGATGCATTTACTAAATTAGGTATTGAACGGAATATCTATGCAACCTTTTTACAGACAGTACCGTATCGTTTCTATAGTGTCTTTGCTTTATTCTTAGTCTTGATAATTGCTTCTTTAGGAAAAGATTACGGCCCAATGTATGATGCTGAAATGAGAGCTAGGAAAGAAGGAAAGTTACTTAGAGATGATGCAACTCCTATGGCTTCCAAAGAATTAACAGAAATGAAGACTCCGGATGAAAATGCTTTAAATTGGTATGATGCCTTTATTCCGATTGTTTCAGTAATAATAATTACTTTGATAGGCCTGTGGTACAATGGAGGAGGAGCAGAAGGAGCAACTATTCGTAAAGCCTTTGGCGATGCCGATTCCAGCGTAGTACTGCTTTGGGCATCCTTCGGCGGTACTATAATTGCTGCTTTAATGTCATTTGGCAAAAGAGTACTTTCGATTGAAGAAGTGATGGAGGCCTGGATAGATGGGGCTAAGTCTTTGGCTATTGCTTCAGCTATCTTAATTTTAGCCTGGTCTTTAGGTGGAGTTATCGATGAATTAGGAACTGCTAATTATATTGTTAAATTAACTAAAGGTGTTGTTCCTCCCTTCTTAGTACCAACAATGATGTTTGTACTGCCCTGTGTTGTTGCTTTTGCTACTGGTACATCTTGGGGAGCGAACGCAATTATTATGCCGTTGGCTATTCCGATGGCAGTTAAATTAGGTGCTCCTTTAACTCCGACAATTGGAGCAGTATTGACAGGCTGTGTTTTTGGAGACCACTGTTCTCCAATATCTGATACAACTATTATGTCTTCAACATCTTCAGCAGCTGATCATATTGATCATGTCAAGACTCAGATTCCTTATGCTATTACGGCTGGAGTAATTGCAGTTGTATTTGGATTTATACCGGCTGGATTGGGAATTTCAGCTGTATTTTTAGTTCCTATAGGATTAATTGCATTATACGTAACTGTTAATCTTTTGGGAAAAGAAGTTAGCGAAAGTAAAGAGGTAATTGAAAGTCAAGAAACTGTCGAAGCAAGTTCAAGTTAAAAATTAAATGATAAATGGGGTAATAAGGCTGTTTAGAGTAGAAATACTTTAAGCAGCCTTTTTTGATTATAAAATTAAATAGATTTACTTAAAAAGATATGGTATAATAACTTCCAAAGATAAAGTTAGGAGTTAAAGTATGTATAATAAATCAGGTTCAAGATTTATAATGCCTATATTAAGCGGGATATTATTAGGAATACCTTTTCAATTTCCTGAATTATACTTTGTAAATTGGATTGGATTAATACCTTTATTATTGGTTATCAAGAATCAGTCAGTTAAAGGGGTTTTTAAGAGTGGAGTAATCAGCGGAGGAGTATTCTTTGGATTCATTCTTTATTGGCTGGCTTATCCACAGATGATTTTTGATTTACCGATAATACTAGCAATAGGAACAGTGGTTTTATTATGTAGTCTATTGGCATTCTTTATCGGTATCTTTTCTGTAGCTGCCAATTATATACTTACAAATCATCGAATCTGGAGTTTTTTATTAATTCCAACTGCCTGGACTACTTTAGAATACTTACGCGTATTAGTAACCTTTAAGAATCTACCCTTTGGAATTATCGGTTATAGCCAAGCCTATCTCCCGTTATTAATCCAGATTGCTGATTTAGTTGGTGTCTATGGAGTTACATTTTTGGTAATTTTACTTAATATTTTGATTTATAAAGTGATTTTATATTTAGCATTAGAGAATATCTTAACTAAAAAGGAAGTTATAATCAGTTGTTTGATTTTAATAATTACAGTTGGGTATGGTATAGTTAAGTTAGATATTAATTCTCCGTTGAATCAAAAAGAGAAGACCTTAAGATTAGGAATGATGCAGCCTAATATTCGCCAAAAAATCAAATGGAATAGAAACCATCAAAGTAAGATAATTGATAAATATATAGATTTAACTGAAGAGCTTCTAACAAATAAAGAGATAGACTTAATAATCTGGCCTGAAACAGCAGTTCCTTTCATATTGAATGATGGTCGTCTACAGCAGAAGAAATTATTCCAAAAGATCGATAGCTGGAATTTACCTTTGCTAACAGGAGCTTTAAACCAGACTAATGGTATCATTTATAATCAAGCTTTATTAATAAATTATAATTTAGATATTATAGATAAATATAGCAAAGTAAAACTTGTTCCTTTTGGAGAGTATCTTCCTTATAAAGATTACTTTCCTAAATTTATAAGAGGGATGATCAATGATAAGACTCCTGGAACTAAGTTAAATAATTTCAATTATCAAGGAATAAATTGGAGCAATCCTATCTGTTCTGAAATTCTGAATCCAGATTTAGTCAGTAAATTAGCAGTTAATAATCATTTTCTAATCAATATTTCAAATGAAGCCTGGTTTAAAAAAAGTAGTGGACCAATTCAAACTTGGCAGTCGACTATCTTTAGAGCAGTAGAAAATCGAAAGCCGGTCATTAAAGTAAGTAATACAGGTATTAGCGGTGTAATTAATGCTCAGGGAAGAGTTGTAAAACAGATTACTCCCTTTCAAGCTAAGACTTTTACTTATAACTTAAGAATAAAAGAGCCAGAAAAAACAGTTTACAGCAGATTTGGTAATTATTTTATATATTTAATTACATTAATTAGTACAGGTTTGCTACTAATGAGGTATTATTAATAACTTAGCTAAGTTGACGATAAACTCCAACTACTTTCCCCAAAATCTGAACATCAGAAGTAATAATAGGCTCCATAGTTTCATTTTCTGGCTGTAGTCTGATATGGTCTTCTTCTTTAAAAAAGCGTTTAACAGTAACTTCTTTATCCAATAAGGCTACAACAATATCTCTATTCTGGGCAGTATTCTGCTGCTTTACAATAACATAGTCTCCATCTAAAATTCCTGCTTCAATCATACTTTCACCTTCGACAGTAAGCATAAACAACTGATCTGTAGTATCACTGATATACTCCAATGATATAGGAAAAGTATCTTCAATATTTTCGACAGCCAAGATAGGTTTTCCGGCTGTTACTCTACCCAATAGAGGGATATTCACCATCTCTTTTTCTGTTTCTTCTTCACTTATTGGTTCATGCAGAACTTCAATTGCCCGCGGTTTAGTTGGATCTTTACGAATGTAGTCTTTCTCTTCTAAAGTTGTTAAGTGAGAGTGTACTGTTGAAGGAGAGCTCAATCCTACTGCATCGGCTATTTCTCGAACAGAAGGGGGGTAGCCTTTCTGGTTTATCTCTTCAATTATAAAATTAAGGATCTGCTGCTGTCTAGCTGATAAGTCTTCCATTATCTTTACCTCCTTGCCTGAAATTGCTTGTATATTATATCATAACTAATTTACAAAAGCAAACTTCTGTTCGATTCGGACTTGACACAGAACAGATGTTCGGATATAATATTATTAGAACACATGTTCTGGAAACTTATGTTCTATACGGATCAACAGTAGGAGGGAGATATAATGAAAAAAAGAGTTATCAATTACTATCCAGCAGACCAGAATAAGAAAAGTAATCATCTATTTTCTAAAAAAGTAATTTTTAGTTTAGTATTAATTTTCATCTGCGTTATTCTACAGAAGTAGATCTTAGAAAGAAGGTATATCAGATTAGAGAAATTAATGATTTATCTTCTGCTAAACTTTATCCGGGAGAGGTAATTAAAATTCCCAAAACTTAATTACCCCTTGAAATTTGCAGGATATTAATTTAAAATATAAAATAAACATAAATACAGAAGATTTCAATTAATATTCACAATTTTTTTCTTCATGAATAGTATATTATGTAATAGACATATGGTATAATAAAAATGGTGCATTAAAAATTCTAATCTCAAAAAGGTAGGGTTGGATAAATGAGTACATCGAAAATATCTGAGTGTGTGCTAGAACATAAACCCTGTACTGACTGCGGGGAATGTAATTATTGTGACCTCGACGAAACCAAAATATGTGATAACTGCATGGAATGCATAGAGGGTAATCAAGAATTTAGAGCCATTGAAGTTTCAGATATCAAATATGAATAATCATTTATGAAAGCAACCATTTACAGTGGTTGCTTTTTTGTTAAATCTATTTATGATTAAATTGGAGGAAAATGAAGTGTATATTTATCGATTATATAATAAAGATAAGGAGATAATTTATATTGGAAGGACTAAATTGGAAAGAATAGAATTAAGAATCAGAACCCATTTTAGTAATTACAAAAAGTACAATCTTGATTCATTTTGGCGCAAAAATATAAGATACTATGATTATGCTAAAGTTAATAATAACTATGAATTAGCAATGTATGAAATATTTTATATAAATAAATATAACCCATGTAATAATAAGGAAAATAAATTTAATTGTCCGTTGACTGTAGAATTACCAGAATTAAGTTTTTCAAATACAAAGCATGTTGAAAAAGCAGGAGTAGACTTAGAATATTACCTTGATATTTATAGTGAATGGCTTGGAAAGTTACAATCTAAAAGCCAAGCAATAACTTTCCAAGATAAAAAAGAAATTATTCAAAAAGTAGATCAATACCTTCCAAAGAATATCAATAAACTTTTTCAAACTATTAAAACAGAACAAAAAACAAATTGGATAAGAAATTCACTAGCAATAAAATTAATCTCTTATACTGGTTTAAGAACTTCAGAATTAATAGATTTAGATTATAAAGATATAGATTTATCCAAAAGAGCATTAATATTTACTAGAAACAATGAAACTCACTTAATGCCAATAAATAAAGAATTAATACCAACACTAGAAAGACATATACAGAATAATATTGAATCTCAAAATAAACCCTTATTTGTTTCTACACGAGGTAATAGAATGAATCATAGATCTTTGCAGATGGTAATTGCAAAGTATCGTTCTATAATAGAGGATAAATTAAATTTTAAACTAACTGCTAATAACTTAAGACAACTCTTTATCAAAACATTATTAACAATTACAGATAATTTTGATTTGATAAAGAGTATTTGTGGTATAGGCAAAAACCGTATCAATGAAATAAAACTTAATCATAAAGTTTTATAATATAATAACCTTCGTTAAACATATATTTAACGAAGGTTTAGAAGAAAATAAACTAAGGAGGACAAAATAATGAGAAATTTAACATATCACAAAGCAATTAATAGCTTTACTAAATACTTAATTGCGGAACGTGGATATTCTGAATCTACTGTAAACCATTATAAGCATGATTTATCAGTATTTGGTAGATATCTTGAAAAAGAATTTGATTGCAACTTAGAAGAATTAAATGTAACTAACATTAATCGATTTGAAGTAAGTGAATTTCTAAGTGATATTATATTAGTAAAAGATAATAGCCCAGAAGCTAGAAATAGAAAATTATATAGCTTACGTTCGTTCTTTG
This sequence comes from Acetohalobium arabaticum DSM 5501, assembly GCF_000144695.1. Taxonomy (GTDB): domain Bacteria; phylum Bacillota; class Halanaerobiia; order Halobacteroidales; family Acetohalobiaceae; genus Acetohalobium; species Acetohalobium arabaticum. The sequence goes on along the minus strand of NC_014378.1, from coordinate 1,254,871 downwards.
AATATCTTAAAAAACGAAACATAATCAAAAATAATCCTACTGATTCCATTGAAGCCAGTAAATCAGAATTAAAATCAGAACCCATCTATCTCAACGAAAAAAACATGGAGAAATATCTTGAGGCTATTAAAAACTATAATTCTAAATACTGCAGTAGAGACTTAGCTATCAATAAATTATTCTTATATAGTGGTTTAAGGATCTCAGAATTAGTTAATCTAAATCTTGATGATATAAATTATGAAGATCAATCTATAAAGTTCTTCGGCAAAGGAAACAAAGAACGTTATGTACCTTTACATCAAGAAGCTCTTACGGCAATTAAAGATTATCTACCTGATAGAAATAAAATTACTCCTAAAAACCAAGATGCACGCCAAGCTTTATTTTTATCTAATCAAAGAAGAAGAATTTCTGTTCGTACTATTCAAAAGATGGTCAAAAAATATGCTAAAAAAGCCGGCGTTCGAAATGCAAGCAAGATAACTCCTCATAAACTAAGACATACCTTTGCTTCTCTGCTCTATCAGAAGACTAAAGATTTGAGAGTATTACAGGACCTATTAGGCCACAGTGATATCTCCACTACTCAAATCTACACCCATACTGATAAAGAACAGCGAAAAAGTGCAATTGATGAAATGCCGGATATGTAAATCACTATTAACAGCTTCCTTCACTTAGAAATATCAGTCATTCAATTAATTTAATCATTTTTAATTGAATATAATTAACTGTAACTATCGTAATTTATAAAGGAGGAAGCTGTTATCTTTAAAAAACAGACATTGCTCCAAGGCGCTTTTGTCTTGATGATTGCTGGGCTTATAAATCGCACTCTAGGATTTGGATTAAGGTTAGTTCTGGTTCGAATCATTGGGGACCAAGGTATCGGACTCTTTCAGATGGTCTTCCCTGTCTTTATCACTTTTTCCATTCTTGCTACTTTTGGTTTTTCAGTAGCTATATCTAAGTTTGTTTCAGAAAGAATTAGCCAGAACAACTACCATGAAATCTTAAAAATACTTAAGATAGCTGTAATATTTGCTGTAATTACCGGTAGTTTCTTTGCTATTATCCTCTATTTCAATGCACCATTTGTAGCTAATAAAGTTTTAAATAATGCTAAAACAGAACTTTTACTCAAAGCCATTGCTCCTGCCTTATTCTTTGTAGCTATAGCTTCTATGTTTCGTGGCTTCTTTCAGGGCCTTAGAATGATGATTCCGACAGCTACTTCACAAATTGTAGAACAGATAACTAGAATCATTGTTACTTTAGTCGTGATTAAAGCTTTGTTGGATTATCAGCTTAAATACCAGGTTACCGGTGCAGCATTAGGAATTAGTGCCGGTGAGGGTTTGGGTCTGCTTACATTGTTGTTAATTTTCTTTAAAGTAAAAACAGATATCATTAAGCAGATACAGCCTACTATCGATATAAAAACTAATTGGAATCTATTTAAGGAATTAATTAAGTTCGGATTTCCTATTACTATAGGTAAAGTAGTCGCTTCTTTAATCTACAGTTTAGAAGCTATCTTGATTCCAGCCCAACTACAGGCAGCCGGTTATTCCGTTACAGAAGCTACTAGCCTCTATGGACAGCTGTCAGGTATGGTTCTCCAGATTGTTCATCTGCCAACTGTAATTACTGTAGCCGTTACTTCCAGTCTGATTCCAGCAGTTTCCGAAGCTATTTCTGCCAACAATCATAAACGATTCCAGGACCACTACCAGCAGGCATTGAGGTTAACTATTTACACCGGATTACCGGCAGCAGTGATCTTCTTCTTGCTGCCAGAAAAGATCTGTAGTCTTCTCTTTGGCTATCCGCAGGCAGGTTCAATTCTGCAGTTATTTGCGCTGGGAGCAATCTTTTTATATCTATTACAGATTCTAAAAGGAATTCTTCAAGGGTTGGGTGATCCCAATATAGTAGTTATTAACTCTATAGTAGGACTTATTTTTGAAGTAGTCTTAATCTATTTCTTAGTCAGCCAACCGGATATTGGGCTAAAAGGAGCAATTCTTGCCATTACCGTTAGATTTATAGTAATTGCTATGCTGCATTTTGTTGCTATTTACAGAAAAGTAGATTTAACTTTAAATCTTAAACAGCTAATTATAAAACCATTTTTGGCTGCTGGACTCTTAGCTGCTAGCCTAACGTCAATTTATCAATATTTCTGGCAGTTAAGTCAGAATAATCTATTAAGCACTTTTTTAGCCGTAAGTATTGGGATGACTGGGTATTTAGCAATCTTAATTACAACCGGTGGCATTACCTCTAGAGATATAGATCGTATTCTGAATTAATGTTACAGATGAAGGTGTAACTATATTGATATATTGTTGCAGTTTAGAGTTGATATATTTCAAACGCTGCCAAAATCAGACCTTATCAATTAGCAATAAATTATACTTAGAGCTATAACTTAAAATTTCCACTTTATATGCTAATAATTCTTTTATTTGGGTCTGCTTTAAGTTGCTTTTTGAAATATATCAACAATAATTACGCAAAATTATTTAAAGGGACGTGTTTAAAACCAGATCAATGAAATTTCTATGCTGCAAATAGTCAATATGTGTCCAGAGCGACTCTTAAAACTAACCCGAAACCATGGACGACGGAGGGCCAGTTTTTGAGAATGAGTGAGACAGGACGTCGAGCGAATGGCAAGCGGCGGATACATATTGACTATTCCCGCAATATCATGAATGAAATCATATTAGATCTAAATGGAAACTGCAACAATATATCAATTATGCTTTAATCTTGTGCAAGTCTCTAAATTAATTAAAACTCTTATCATTCAACCTCCAATAAATTTCTGTATCCTTTATTGACTGATTTTCATCAGCATAATCAATCGCTACCTTTCCAGCACTATCTAACTTAGCATCGGCTCCATGCTCCAATAAAGCCTCAATTACCTCCGGATTACTATTTTTTTCTGCTGCATGGATTAACGGTGTCTTCTCTTTATCATCCCGAATATTAATTTCTGATCCATTATTAAGTAAAGTCTTTATTACCTCAGGATCAGAGCTGTTTTGAGCAGCATAGATTAAAGCAGTTCTTCCCTCTTCATCCTTAACTCCAACTTCTGCTCCATTACTAAGTAAAGTAGTAAGTATTCTAGTATTTTTATTCTCAGCAGCATACATCAAAGGTGTTCTACCTTCTACATCACAACAATCAATTTCAGCTCCATTATTGAGTAATGTAAGTATTACTTCTGGATACGGATTATGTTGAGCAGCATACATTAATACTGTCTTCTCATTACTATCTTTAGCCTCTATTTCAGCTCCACTACTGATTAAAGTAGTTATTATTTCAGAAGCAGAATTATTTGCTGCCGCATACATCAATACCGTAAAGCCGTCTTTATCTCTAGCGTCAATCGCTGCCCCATTATCAAGTAAAGTAGTTATCACCTTCGAATTAGGATTTCCCTGGGCTGCATACATCAAAGGTGTTAAGCCGTCTTTATCTCTAGCCTTTACATCAGCATCATTATTAATTAAAGTAGTTATTATTTTTGGATTAGAAGTATTCACCGCCGCATACATTAAAGCAGTAAATCCATCCCTATCCCTGGCCTTAATCTTTGCTCCATGTTCAATTAAAAGATCCAGTATCTCCGGATTATCATTCTTGCATGCTGCATACATTAGAGCCGTTAATCCATCCTTATCCCTGGCCTTAATCTCAGCTCCATTTTCAATTAAAGCAATCAAAACTTCAGGATTTAAATTATATTCAGCAGCAACCATTAATGCCGTCTTACCGCTTTCTTCTCTAACTTCAATCTTAGCTCCGTTATAAATTAAAGCAGTAATGATATCCAAATTAAAATTACTGGCTGCCGCATACATCAAAGCAGTCCGTCCATATTTATCTCTAGCCTCTAATTTAGCTCCATTATTAATTAAAGTAGTTATAACTTCCGGATTATCATTCTTATACGCAGCAAACATTAAAGAGATTCTTTCATCTTTATCCTGAGCATTAACTTCAGCTCCATTATCCATTAAAATCTTGATCACTTGGGGATTTAAATTATCTTGAGCAGCATACATTAATGCAGTTCTATTATCCTTATCCTCTACATTAACCTTTGCTCCCTGCTCAATTAAAGTAGCTGCCAGATAAGGATTAGGATTCTCTTCTGCAGCATACATCAAAGCAGTTCGGCCGGTTTCATCCCGATTATTTACTTCGGCTCCCTGTTTAATTAAAGATATTACAACATCAATACTAGAATTATCCCTAGCCGCAAGCATCAAAGGAGTTAAACCTGCTTCATTACGCTGATAAACATTAAATCGATCGCTATTAATATATTGCTTTATATTAACCATTGGTTCTTCTTTAAATATACGTTCCTGCATAAATTGCCTCCTTTTCTATATTCTTATCAATTAAATAGCTTTAGTTGTTGATAAATATTTCGCTTTAAATTGGATAAAGAGACACCAATTAATCTAATTTTCTTTTTTAATACCTCATCTTAGACAGAGCTGTTTAGCCTTAAAAATCGGCATAGCAGAATGAATCCCATACTTTCGGGCTTCATAGGAAGCAGTACTTACCACTCCCTGTTTACTTGTCCCACCGATAATCACCGGCTTGTCCTTTAATTCAGGATTATCTCTTATCTCTATAGCTGCATAAAAGACATCCATATCTACATGTAATATATCTAGTTCCATCTCCAACACCCCAAAACTGAGGTTCCCCCATTAAATTAGACACTATATTAAGCCATTTTTCTCTCTTTCTCGTAGTTTTTCGGACTCATATAATTCAAATATGAATGTAGCCTAACTTTATTATAGTAACCAGCAATATATTCAAATATATCTAACCTAGCTTGATTTCTGGTTAAATACTTTTTATGATAAACTAACTCAGTCTTCAAACTACCAAAGAAACTCTCAGCAACTGCATTATCCCAACAGTCACCTTTACGACTCATTGAGGATCTAATGCTATGCTGTTTAAATAAATTCTGTAATTTGTGGCTTGCATACTGGCTACCTCTATCAGAGTGGAATATAAGTCCTGCTTCAGGGTTGCGGCGACTTATAGCCATCTTAGTTGCTGACATTATTAAATCTGTATTTATTCTTTTACTCATAGAATAGCCAACTACTTTTCTTGAATAGAGATCAATTACAACTGCCAGGTAAAGCCAACCCTTTTTAGTTGATATATAAGTAATATCAGAGACCCAGACTTTATCTGGTTTATCTATATCAAAATCCCTTTTTAGGAGATTTTCTTTTAAAGGTAAGTCATGATTTGAATTGGTAGTTCTTTTAAACTTTCTTTTTTGAATTGCTTTTAAACCCATTATCCGCATTAACCTAGCAACTCTTTTAATGTTCACTGTATAACCCTCTTTTCGCAGCACTCTATGAATTCTAGGGCTACCATATGTTCCATTATGCTGCCAGTAAATTTCAGCTATTTTAAGTTTTAATTTTTTATTTATTTTTTCTCTTTGAGATGGTTTTCTATTTAACCATTTATAATATCCAGAGCGGGACACCTCTAAAACCTGACACATCTTCACCACAGTAAATTGATCACTGTGGTCCCTGATAAAACCGTAAATTACTTCGGTTCGTTCGAGAAGATGCTTACGGCCTTTTTTAAAATATCACGCTCTGTTTTAGCATCTTTTAATTCTTTTTTTAGTCTTTGAATTTCTTTTTGTTCAGAAGTTAGTTTCTGTTTGCCATGGCCTGGAAAAGCAAGATCACCTTTATCTTTATACTCTCGACGCCATCTAACTAAAGTTCCATAGGGTATATCAAGATTTTCAGATACATCTTTAACTGTTTTATCTGATCTATTTGATAGTTCAACAGCATCTTTTTTGAATTCTTCTGTATAACTTTTTCGTTTTTCTCCCAATTGTAGCACCTCCGTTACTTCTATTATATCGCTTAACTGGGTGTCTAACAAATTGGGGGAGGGTCATCTAACGAAAAGTTAATCCAATAATTTAGTAGCTACACTGCCTGATTTTCCTACATGGTATAAGGCCTTAAATATACTTCCCTGTTTATAATAAACAGCTCCTAATAGAAAATGAGTATAATCATCATCCCTAATTTCCATCGATCTTTTTAATACCTTCTCAGCTTTATCATACTTTCCTAACTTACCATAGACAGTTGCTAAATAATTATGAGACCAGATATTTTCCGAATCTTTTTTAACTATCTTCTTAAATATCTGTAATGATGATTCATAATTATGATCAGCATAATAAGCAAAACCTAAATAATTAAGTAAAAGAGGACCACTGGAAGTTTCATCAAGCTGCTTTTCATAATATTTGGTCAGCTTCTTTAATTCTTTATCTTCCTTCTTTTCATCCAACTCATCAAGAAAATCAAACTCTTCTTTGGCTAAATCAATCTTTCCTAAATTAGCATAGGCAACCCCTAAACGAAAATGGGCCTTAATATTTTTTGGGTTATCTTTCTCTTCTTGCTTGATTAACTTTTGGTTAGTTTCAATCAAATCCTTCCATTCAGATTGATATTTACTTTTACTGATTGCTGAATTATTAAACACTCCAAAAACCAATAATATGATCAAAACTAAAACTATATCAAGTCTCTTCATTAAATTTCACCACCAATTTTGAATAATTTCCTAAATTATATTATAAAGCCTATTATAAAAACGGTTGATAGAATTGTCTATCAACCGTTTTTCTTAATTCCAATGCTATTAATTACTCTAATCTGTACCATTATTGGATTTAAATAAACTTTCAACAGCTTTTTCTGGAGTAATAGTAGAAATAGCATGTTTATAAATCATCTGTTGCTGGTCATCAGTATCTAAAATAACTGTAAAATTATCAAAACCGGTTACCTTTCCACTTAACTGAAAGCCATTTACTAGATAAACTGTAACAGTAATATCTTCACGGCGGACTTGATTTAAAAAGCTATCCTGGAGATTGATTTGAGACGTCATATTGATATAGAGCCCCCTTTATATATTTATATTAATTACTTCTAGATGTCTCTATTTTTTTCCTGCAAAGCTTGAATATTTTTATTATCCTTACATAAAACACAGTACCCTTTCTGCAGTGATTCTTCTCGCAGTGAAATTTCTGTTTTTACTCTACCTTTTTTAATTCCATCCTGACGGCCAAAATAATAGCCAATTAAGTATCCAACTCCTAATATAATAAAGAAACTAAAGACTATAATCTCATTGATTTTTCCTTCCCCTCCCAGTTTCATCTTCCAGCAATAATACAATCAAGGGAGTAACCACCAATACAGTTAAAGTCTTTTTTGGGTCAAAATAAACTCCAATTGCCAATACAGCAATAAGCAGTAAAATAACCTGCCGTTTCCCTAACAAATATACAGAATTATTGCGGTAAACCTCTTTATCATATTTTAGATCTATTAAGTCATCAATTAACTGAATACCAACCATAACTGATAAAGAAGAAAGAAAATTTTCGATTGGTAATATATAAATGCCAATTAATAAAAGCAAGAGACTTTCTTGGTAAGCCTTAAGCCCAGTTGGTAACTCATCAGTTAAATCATATCCCATACCTAAAATATAACTGGCCCAAAATAAAGATACAGCCCAGGAATAATTAAAAACAACAGCTAACGAAAAAGATAATAAAGTATAAGGAAGGGTTGCTCTTCCCCATTTTAAAGCTAAAGTCTTCTTATTTTGTAGTCTATCCAAAATCTGGTCTAAATAATCATCCATTAACTTAATACTTATTCCAGTAAATAAGACTGCTAACAGATCATGAATTGAGGGAATAATAATCTTTAACAAATTCTCACCTTCTAATTATTCACTGTTTTAGGAAACTTCAATACCTCCTGTAAGTCATCCTTTACTGATTAGTTTTTCTAAAGATTCTTTAATAAAAACCTCTTTACTTTTCTAAATCCCTGTTGATAGAGAGCAGAAATAGGAATTATTTTTGCCTGATTAAGCTTTTCCTGCAGAAAGGATAAATTCTTCTGGGCTACTTTAAGATCGGTTTTATTGGCTAAAACGGCATAACATTTTTCTACTTTACAATAATTATAAATTTCTAAATCTAATTCTGAAATTTTCTGTATTCCTTCACTACTCAACTTAGCCAGATCAATAATATGTAAAACTATATCCGCCTGACGCAGTTTAGTCAGAGTCTGAGCCATAGCCTTTCGAATTCCGCGATCAGAATGAATCCCTTCCACTAAACCACAGGTATCCATAAGCTTTAATTCTTTCTTTCCCTTCCCTACCGGCAGCTGTAGCTGTACCTGTTGAATTTCTGTGGTAGTATGGCTTCTTGATGATACTAACTCTTCCCTAGCTGCCTGCAGCTGATAAGTCCGTTGGGATGAGAATCCTGCCGGCTGCTTAAGTGTAAACTTTAACTCATTTATCCCTAAATAATCGGCAAAATTAATAGTAAAACAGGTCTTACCTGCATTTGTCTGGCCTACTACTAGAGATTTAGCCATAACTGCTCCTCTCCTCAATAATCATTACTTACTCTTCAAAGTCTTCAGGCTGAATCAACATTAAGTCTTTCCGAAAAATATCTTCTTTCTCAACTACCCGCATAGCCTGAACCCGAATTGCCCGTTCAATTAAGTTTCTCACTGTCCGGGCATTTCCTCTCTCAGAACCTGATTTCTGTCTCTTTTTAGCTAAAATCTTATATAATTTACTTTCAGCTGTTTGGCTTAATTCATATTCTCTCTCTTCTAACATCAATTCAGCAATTTCAATTAATTCATCTAAAGTATAATCATCAAAATGAACCTTGATCGGAAATCTAGAACTAAGTCCAGGATTAGTCTCCAAAAATTCTTCCATTTCCCGAGGATAACCAGCTAAAATAACTATTAAATCATCACGATTATCCTCCATTCCTTTAACTAAAGCATCAATAGATTCTTTTCCAAAGTCTCTAGTACCGCCTCTTGCTAATGAATATGCTTCATCAATAAAAAGAATTCCTCCTAAAGCTTCTTCAATAGCATCTTTTGTTTTTTGAGCAGTATGACCGATATACTCCCCTACTAAATCAGCCCGTTCAACCTCTTTAAGATGTCCTTCACTCAATAGGCCCAATTCTTTAAATAATTCCCCAAAGATGCGGGCAATTGTAGTCTTTCCGGTTCCAGGGTTTCCTTTAAAGACCATATGCATCACTAACGGTTCAGTAGCTAACTGATTCTCCTGTCGCTTCTGCTGTATCTTCACAAAGGCTTCTAGTTCATCAACTAATCTTTTCAGCTTATCCAATCCGACTAATCTATCCAGTTTAGCCTTAACTTCTTTAAGCTTTTCTTTAGAATCATTATTATTAATCTGTTGTTCTTTCAAAGCCAGACTGCTGTCATTTAAAAAGCGAAAACTCTCTGTTATTGACATCTTACCATTCTCAATCTGTTCAATAATCTCCCTTTTCTTCAACTGCTAATCACCCCTTTTCTGATTAGCAATTAGTGGCTTTAAATATTATATGTAAGTTGATTAAAATCGTGCAAAATAAAAAAACTTCTGAGAAATAAATTTTCTCAGAAGCCAATTAGCCCAATTATGAAGTTATTAATTCCATATCTTCAGAAGATAATTTCTCCTTGATTACATCTTCTACATCAGAAACTAACTCTTCATCTTCATATTCTCCAACATCGAACCAGTGAATCTCATCATCTTTTCTAAACCAGGTTAGCTGCTTTTTAGCAAAGTGACGGGTATCCCGTTTGATTAATCTAATTGCTTCTTCTAGATCATATTCTCCTTCAAAGTAACCGATTAACTCTTTATAACCCAATCCCTGCATTGAAGTTAATCCCCGTTCATAACCGGCTTCATATAATTCTTTAACCTCTTCTATTAATCCATTATCAATCATTAAGTCCACCCGGCGGTTAATCCGTTCATAGAGTTCATCCCGGTCCCTCTTTAACCCAATCTTGACTGCCCGATATCTAGGCGGCCTTTCCTTGGCCTTCTGACGAAAATGGGTAGAAGTTTTTCCTGTCTGCTGATAAACTTCAATTCCGCGAATTACCCGTCTTAGATCATTAGGATGCAGCTTATCGGCTAAAGTAGGATCGATCTCCTTTAGCTTATCATGGACATACTCTGTACCATGCTCTTCCGCTTCTGCTTCCAGCTGTTTCCGCAGATCCCAGTCAGTTTCCATTTCGGGAAAGATAAAGCCTTGAATCAAAGCCTTAACATATAAACCAGTACCTCCAACTAACATCGGCAGTCTACCGCGTTCTACTATTTCAGGAATCAATTCATCTACTCGCTCTTGAAAATCGGCTACGCTAAAATCTTGATCAGGAGTCAATATATCTATCATATGATGAGGAATACCCTGGCGTTCTTCTACAGTCGGCTTAGCTGTACCAATATCCATTCCCTCATAGACCTGCATTGAATCACCAGAAATAATCTCCGCATTCAGCTCCTTGGCTAATGTAAAAGATAATTCCGTCTTACCTACAGCCGTAGGTCCAATAATGGCTACTAGTGGTTCCTGCATCTTAATCCCTCCCTGCTAAATACGTTTAAACTTCTTATCTAACTCTTTTTTAGAAAAATGAATAATCGTTGGTCTACCGTGCGGACAGGTATGCTGGTTTCCGCTTTCTTCTAACTGCTGTAATAAACTCTCCATCTCTCCCGGCACCAAACTTTTACCGCTCTTAATTGCACCGCGGCAGGACATTATTACAAGTAAGTCTTCGATTATCTCTGTTGGTTCCTGTATCTTCCCCTTATCCAATAGATTATCAATTATATCTAAACATAATTCCTTGATATCCAGTTTATGGAGTAGGTTAGGTACAGCTCTTACTAGATATGTCTGGCCTCCAAAAGCTTCAAATTCAAAACCTAAATTCTTTAGATGTTCACTATTCTCCTCTAAAATCTCTATTTCAGGATTAGTTAATTCCAGTCGAACCGGCATCAATAAAGATTGGGACTTAATCTCTGCTTGTTTAAACTTCTCCATTAATTCATTATAGAGGATACGTTCATGAGCAGCATGTTGATCAACAATATAGAAGCCGTCTTCTCCTTGAGCTATAATGTAAGTATTATGAATCTGGCCTAAGGGAAGAAAGCTTGATAGAGACTTTGTCGCATCGTCTTTATTATAGTCTGACTGGCTTTCTTTTATTGCTACCGACTCTTTATTTTTCTTTTCTTTTTCATTGCTTTGTTCTCTCTTTTGGAAATAATCAGCTTGTTTACTCTGTTTTTCAATACCATTTTTAAGTTCTTCTGCTGATTCTTTTCTGTTAATTCTATCGCTAGATTCCTTCGTTTCATTAATCTGATCCGTTTGGATACTTTTATCTTGATTATCATTAGTAGTCTTCTGCGTGGATTTTTCTTTTTTCTGAGACTTCTTTTTGTTTTTTTCTGAACTAAACTTTCTTTTTTTAGTTAATTCCAACTCCTGTTGCTGCTTAGAATCCTGTGAATCCTTCTTTGAAACAGCAGTACTATCTTTAGAATTCAACTTTACTTCTGGAATTAAATCAGCATTACTCAATGCTTCTTTTACTCCATTCTGTAGAACAGAAGCCACTTCCTTTTCGCGGCTGAAGTTAACTTCCATTTTCGTCGGATGAACATTAACATCTACTAACACTGGATTTAATTTAATCGTTAAAATAGCAATAGGATGTCGCCCTTTAGCTAAAAGTGTATGGTAGGCTTTGGATATAGCTTCACTTAAAGCTCTACTTTTAATATAGCGACGGTTAATAAAGAATGACTGATGCTTTTTCGAAGCCCGGCTGATATTCGGCTTTGAGACATAACCGCTTACCTGCATATACTTATCTTCATAATCTACAGCTATCATGCTTTTAGCGACCTCTTTACCATAGACACTTAAAATTGTATCCATTAAATTACCATTGCCAGGCGTCTCTAATACTTTCTTCTGATTATGGCTTAACTTGAAGGTAATCTCTGGATAGGCCAAAGCCAATCGATTAACAATATCACTAATCCGTCTTATCTCAGTAGCAGATGTCTTGAGATACTTATAGCGGACAGGAGTATTATAGAATAGATCCTTAACAATAATATTAGTTCCAATAGGACATCCCGCATCCTCAATCTTTTTAATCTCTCCGCCGTTTATTTTAACTAAAGTACCTCCTAGTTTATCTTCAGTTCTTGTCTTCATCGTCAACCGGGAAATAGCAGCAATACTGGGTAAAGCCTCTCCTCTAAAACCGAGACTACGGATTGAAAAGAGATCATTGGCTTCAGTTATCTTACTGGTAGCATGGCGCTCAAGAGCCAACTCTGCATCTTCACGGGTCATACCGTAGCCTGTATCGATAACCTGGATTAAATCTTTCCCTCCGTTATTAACCTTGATTTCAATTTTATCGCTGTCAGCATCTATTGAGTTCTCTACTAATTCTTTAACTACAGAAGCAGGACGCTCTATTACCTCTCCAGCTGCTATTTTGCTGACAACTTCCTGAGGCAGTTTCTTAATCTGTTTCGGCATATTTCTTCACTCCTTAGAATCTTTTAAGCTAATTCCTGACTCTTTAACTCTTCCCTTGCTTCCTGTTGTAGCTGGTGGAGTTTATTCATAGCCTCTAGAGGAGTCATTGACATAATATCTAACTCACCAAGCTTTTGTATAAGTTCGCTATTTTGGGCTGCAAATAAGGCCAACTGGTTCTGCTGTTGTAATTCAGACTCTGATGTAATTTCAGCTTTGGCTTCAGCTACCTTCTCAGACTCTAAACTGTTATTTATCTGTTCATAATTATCTATCTCAGTCTCTAGCTTTTCTAAAACTTCATTGGCTCTATCAATTACCGACTTAGGCACTCCGGCCCGTTTAGCTACTTCAATTCCGTAGCTATCATTGGCTTTACCAGGTACAATTTTTCGTAAGAAGGTGATATCACTGCCTTCTTCTTTGACAGCAACATTGTAATTCTTTACCCCCGGTAATTTAGACTCCAGTTCAGTTAGCTCATGATAATGAGTAGCAAAGAGCGACTTAGCTCCAATATTGCTCTGATCACTGATATATTCTGTTACCGCCCAGGCAATACTTAAACCGTCATAGGTACTAGTTCCGCGTCCGACTTCATCTAAAATAACAAGACTATTCTGCGTAGCATTATTGAGAATATTAGCAACCTCATTCATCTCCACCATAAAAGTACTCTGTCCAGTAGTTAAATCATCCGAAGCACCTACCCGGGTAAAGATGCGATCTACAATACCTATTTTAGCTTCATCTGCTGGAATAAAGCTCCCGATTTGAGACATTAAAACCATTAAAGCCACCTGACGCATATAAGTAGACTTTCCGGACATATTAGGACCGGTAATGATTAAAAAGCGGTCCTGATCACAATCAATATAACTATCATTAGGAACAAAGCTTTCTTCTTCTAACATCTCTTCAACCACAGGATGGCGTCCGTCCTCGATATCAATCACATCACTGGCATTTACCTCAGGATGACAGTAGTTATTATTGATAGCTACTTCTGCTAATGAAGCCAGCACATCTAGTTGAGCTACAATATCGGCTACTTTCTGAACTCTTTCCGTCTCCTGGGCTACCTTTTCTCTAATTTCAGTAAATAATTGATATTCTAACTCAACACTTTTCTCTTCAGCGCCCAAAATTTTGGACTCCTTTTCTTTTAGTTCAGGTGTAATATATCTTTCGCTGTTAGAAAGAGTCTGTTTTCGTTCATAATTATCAGGCACTAAATCCAGATTAGCCTTAGTTACTTCTATATAATAGCCGTGGACCTTATTAAACCCAACCTTTAATGACTTAATTCCTGTTCGTTCCTTCTCCTCTTTTTCTAAATTAGCAATCCAGTCTTTTCCTTCATTCATAGCCTGTCTAAATTCATCTAATTCTTCATCATAACCTGTTTTAATTATATCCCCTTCAGTTACTGTTGTCGGCGGTTCCTCTTTAATGGAACTTTCAATTAATTCATGAACATCTTCTAGAGTATCTAACTTATCAGCAGCCGATTTTAATTTAGAAGATTCAAACTGAGTTAATAATTCCTTAATCGCCGGTAGATTGGCTATTGAAGTTTTGAGAGCAATTAAGTCTCTAGCATTGGCTGAACCGTAGGTAATCTTACTCATTAGCCGCTCAAGATCATAGACTTCAGTTAAATTATCCTTTAGCTCCTCTTTAAGAAAGATATTATCCTTAAGCTCTCCAACTGCATCCAACCGGTTATTAATTCCTTCTACATCCAATAGCGGCTGTTCTAACCACTTCTGTAACTTACGTCCTCCCATAGCTGTGACTGTCTGATCTAATACCCAGAGTAGACTCCCCTTATATGATTGGTCACGGATTGTCTTTGTCAGTTCTAAATTCCGCCTCGTATTGGCATCTAAAGTCATATAATCCTTGGTTGAGTAGGTAGTTAACTGATTTAAGTGGCCTAAAGTCCGTTTTTGAGTTTCAATTAAGAAATCTAGTACAGCTCCAGCAGCAGTTACAGCAAACTTTAAATCTTCACAGCCAAATCCATCTAAAGAATTAACTTCAAAATGATCTATCAATAAATCATAAGCCTGACTATAATTAAATCGTTCCTTGATTTCATTAATAATCGGATCTAACTGCTGATTAATATAAGTAATTACCTCTGTCTTTTCGTATAAATTAGTATCAACTAAACATTCCGCAGGATTTATGCGGGCCAATTCATCTATTAAATTAGACTGAGCTTCTTCTCCTGTCAGTTCTGTTGTTGAAAAATCACCGGTCGAGATATCTATTGTGGCAATACCAAAACCTTCTTCATTAGCTACAACTGCTGAAAGATAATTATTATTCTTATCATCTAACATTTCATTATCAATTACAGTTCCCGGGGTAATTACTCTAACCACTTCCCGCTTGACTAAGCCGTTGGTTTCACTGGGGTCTTCTACCTGTTCACAGATAGCAACCCGATAGCCTTTATCGATTAAGGTAGCAATATATGATTCGGCTGAATGATAAGGAATGCCTGCCATCGGCGTCTTCTTGCCTTTACCTTTATTTCGAGAAGTTAAGGTTAATTCTAGTTCCCTAGCTGCTAACTCAGCATCATCAGCAAACATTTCATAAAAATCGCCTAATCTAAATAATAAAATTGCATCATCATATTCATCTTTAATTGAAAAGTACTGCTGCATCATTGGAGTTAATTCTTTAGCCATCTCTGCTACCTCCTAACCATAATCTATGTAAATACTTTGCTGATTAATATTTTCAACATAATATTGTATCATATTCAATTCTAAAGATAAAGAAGTATAATTATCAAAAAAGCCACAGGCTATAAACCTGCGGCTTTGTAAGCAAAAAGTTTATTAAGTTAGCAACTACATCCACTAGGACATTCGTCTTCAGCAGCTGCTTCTTCTCCCTGTAGTGCAGAAGTAATTACCTGGTTTACTGTCTGCATAATCTTATTGAAATTCTGCTGAGCTTCCATAAATTCTTTAATCTTTTCATTTTCCTGCATCTTAGCTTGAATAGATTGGATTTCTTGTTGCTGTTCCTGAGTTACTTCTTGGCCGTTAGCTTGTGCCATCTGTAGTCTCTTTTGAGCAGCTTGGAACTCATCTAATAGGCTCTTTGCTGTTTCATCACTTTCTACAGCTTCTTCTGCATCCTTTAATTCATTATACTCAGATGATTCTAAAATTTCGTCTCCTAATTCTTCTGCTTTATCCATAATTGACATAAATTAATCCACCTCCGGGTGTGTTTACAATATTAACCTTTTAAAAGATTAATATTCTCCTATGTTTTAAATTATTTCACTAAATCTCCAGTTAACGTCCAACTCGACGCCTTATTTATCTTAACATTTATTAGCTTGCCTGTCAAATCCTTATCGGAATTAAATACAACTATTTTATTAGTTCTGGTTCTGCCCGTCTGTCGCTCGGGATTATTTTTGCTTTCACCATCTCCGAGAACCTTTACTGTCTTGCCTAACAGCTTCTTATTCTTTTGGGCACTGATATCACTCTGAATATCCATTAACTTCTGAAGCCGCTTCTGTTTAACATCTTCTTCAATCTGTCCTTCCATTTCTGCTGCTGGTGTTCCACTGCGTTGTGAATACTTAAAAGTATAAGCCATATCGAACTCTACTTCTTCAACTAATTTCAATGTCTCAGCAAAATCCTCATCTCTCTCACCGGGAAAACCGACAATAAAATCTGTAGTAATTGCTGCCTGTGGAATATAACTGCGAATCTCTTCTACTAATGCTAGATACTCTTCTTGAGTATAGCCGCGATTCATTTTCTCTAGAATGCGGCTGCTGCCTGATTGAATCGGTAAATGGAAATGTTCACATACTTTATTACTGTCAGCAATTGTCTTAATTAATTTAGTAGTAAAATCTCTCGGATGTGAAGTCATATATCTAATTCGCTCAATACCTTCTATCTGATCTAATTCTTCTAATAAATCAGCAAAATCTATTTTTCTATCCAAATCATATCCATAAGAATTAACATTCTGTCCGAGTAATGTAACTTCTTTTACTCCATCATCAGCTAATTCTTTAATTTCATCTACTATATCTATTGAAGAACGGCTTTTTTCACGGCCTCGAACATAGGGTACTATACAGTAAGTGCAAAAATTATTACAACCATAAATGATTGTTACCCAAGCTTTATGATCAGTTTCACGCCTTGTTGGAAGATCAGGTATCAACTCTTCCTTTTCTCCCCAAATATCAATAATAGTTTCAGATTCTTCCTCTGCTGCATCCAGAAGCTGAGAAAATTCATGAATATTATGAGTTCCAAATACTATATCTACATGAGGATGCTTATCTTTAATCTTTTCTGCCATTCCTTCCTGCTGCATCATACAGCCGCAGATTCCAATGATTAGATCAGGATTTTCTCTTTTATACTGCTTTAGATATCCTATTTTACCGTGAACTTTAACCTCTGCATTCTCTCTAATACAGCAAGTATTAAGAATTATTACATCTGCTTTTTCTGTATCTTCTATTAGTTTATAGCCTTTTTCTTTCAATACTCCAGCTAATTTTTCTGAATCATGTTCATTCATTTGGCAGCCGTATGTTTCAATTACTGCTAAACCTTCAATATCTTCCTCTTTCTTCTCTTCTTCATTCATTTTTTACCCTCACTCCTTATTCTGTTCTACCAGAAGAAAAATTATACAATATAATTATGATTTATTAGCGAATATTTAACCTTAAAATATCTAAGATAGTATGATATAATGACACTGAATGGAGAGGTTTACTACATTGATTCTAATTATTCAATATAGCTCCAAGATCTCTGTTTAAAAAATAGTTTAAAGCGGTTCTGATTCCTATTATTGCTGCCAGCTGACCTATATCATTCCAGGTAGGAGCTACTACACTTCGTAAGATACTGGAACCAATCAATATGCCTAATCCTACCGAAAATGAATAACCTAACTTTGTTCTGCTTCTTTTCATAACATCTACAGCATCTTCTTTAGTAAAAACATTATTTAAATTAATCCAAAAAACAACTATTATTCCGTGAGCGATTATAATTATTGCAAATAATTGGGCCAAATAAGATATATATTCACTTAAAGTTATAATTAAGTCTTGCATTCTAATCATCTTTTCTCCCTCCTTAGATAATTATAATATCAAATTTACAATAGCAAGTAAAATATATTATACTGTTTACTAAATTAGACTAGATAAAAAGTATGTAAGTAAAGTTTTTAGATAATATTAGATTTTATTTGAATTGTGGTAATAAATGACTAAGTAAAAATAAACTAATATAAAAATAAAAAACTTATATAGCAGAATAAAACTCTATCCTGCTATATAAGCCTTTAGTGCTTTACTTCTGGAAGGATGTCTTAGTCTACGTAATGCCTTCTCTTGAATCTGCCTGATCCTTTCCCGGCTTAACTTAAATCTATCTGCAACTTCCTGTAAAGTCTTAGGCCAGTTATCTTTTAATCCAAAACGTAATCTAATTATTTCTGCTTCTCTATCTGTTAATTCTTCTAGAACTTCTTCTAGATCTTCTTGTAGAAATTGACGATTTAAATCAGTCATTGGCTCTTCTACGTCATCATCAGCTATTAATTCACCTAATTCTGTATTTTCATCATCGCCAACTAAATTATTCAGCGAAGCAAGATTTTGATCAGATGAAATTCTGATAATTTCTTTAACTTTTTCTGAATCAATTCCAGTTTCCTCACTAATTTCTTCAAAAGTCGGTTCACGATTTAATTGATTATATAACTTTTCCTTTGCTTTAAAGACTTTTGTTGTCTTTTCCCAGACATGCACCGGAACTCTTATAGTTTTGGCTTCCGGCAGGGCTCTAGTTATACTCTGTCTGATCCACCAAGTAGCATAAGTACTGAATCTATACCCTTTATCTGGATCAAACTTATCTATTGCTTTCATGAGCCCCAAATTTCCTTCTTGAATCATGTCTTCAAATTCCATACCTTTACCCCGGTATTTTTTGGCTATACTAACCACTAATCTTAAATTATGCTCAATCAATTCCTTTCTCGCTTCTTGGTCTCCATTTTGAGCCCCTTTAGCTAACTTAGCTTCTTCCTTTTTTGAAAGAAGGTCATGACCCATTTCCTGATAATATTGATTAATACTCACTTGATAAACCTCCTTCTCATTTTATAACTAAGCTAAATTATTACTTTTCTCTGTTATCAATCACTAATTAATTAAAGTTTAGATTAATTTTTAAACATTTATTTTTTAAGAATCCATAAAGTCAACAATTGACTCCTTTTGGGAAACCAAAGAAAAAGAATTCAATATAAAAGCATGTCTAAAAAAATTAACCCTGCTTTCAGCAGGGCCTATCACCATACAATTATATAGAAGATCATAGATAATGTCAAGTGTTTTTTATAAAAAACCTATATAAAATTAATTATTGGTCTGGGTTATTTGGGTTTGTACCGCCTAATCCCTGATCATATTTATCTTCTGGTACAAATGTTTTACAGTTACTTTGATAACATTCTGTAATCGGAGAAAGTCCCTTTTGATTAACAATCTGGTTAGTCTCTTCGACATCCATTTCATTGGGTAATTCTTTAGAAAAATCATCGCTAGTAATTAAAATCTTTTCCGCAACACATAGATTTGGTTCTTCAAACCACTTACAGTTCTCAACAGTACAGTGTACATGAGATTTCGGTCCCAATTTAATTTCCTCCTTTATTATAATCACTTTCCTTTATAGAATATCCTCGCTAGCATAATTTATACTTAGAAAATTCAAGATATTATAGAAGCTTCTTTTTAATTATCTGTTGCATATCTTTAAGTCTATTACATTTAAACATTTGGCAGTGGTTCTTAAACAGCTTAACTGAATCTCTATTTTCCCAAGCTGATTTAGGTAATGTATTGAGCCAGATTATATCTTTAACCTTACTTTTTATTGATTTAACCTTCTGTACTGCTTCCTCCAATCCTAAAGTTTTGGTATCACTGACAATAAAAACAACTGTTCTAGAAGTTAGCAGTGATTCATACTCCTGATTAAAAGTTTCTAATGCTTGATTTAAATTAGTAGCCCCGCTCCATTCTTTGCTGTCGCCAATTATTTCAGACATCTTAGCACCAAAGGACTTATTATCTTCAAAATAATCAGTTATCCGCTCTAAATCTTCAGAAAAGATAAAGCTCTCTATTTCTTTAATTACATCGGAGAATCCATAAATAAATTGAAGAATAAAAGTAGAATACTTAGCCATTGAATCTGATACATCACAGATTAAAAGAAATCTCGGTTTCTGGCGCCGGCGCTGTTGGTAGCTTAACTCAACTAATGTACCTCCGTATTTAATATTCTTGCGTAATGTACTCCGAATATCTATCTTACGAGACTTATTCTTCTTTTTCTGTCGTCTTGAAAACTTAGTAGCCAATTTACGAGACAAACGCTTTATTACCTCCA